>CAJXTI010000062.1 GCA_913061185.1 uncultured Oceanobacter sp. | reverse complement strand
ATCACTCAGAAAACAACCAGATAAGCGTGAATTATCGGGTTGAAAAGCTTCTGTCTGCGAAGTGAATAAGAATTTCAACAGCCTGTTAGTGCTCTTCAGGAGCCGCGTTTTATGGCGGGGTTGCGGTATCTTCTGTGCCGGTATCTTCTGTGCCGGTATCCAGATCAACACTGTCACTGCTGTTATCTGCGCCATAGAGATCAACATCCGGGCGTTCAAAAATATCTGGTCGCTCAAATACTTCCGGCCGCTCTGGCGTATTGATACTGCGACCGGTGCCGCCAATACCTTCCTCGTCACCGGGGAGTTGCGGTTGCTGGCCGGTGCCGCCAATGCCGTCGTTCTCAATGCCGCTCTTGGCGGGCAGGCTGCTGGCCATCAGTAGCAGAATGAGCAGCCGGGGTGTGAGTCCGTTCATACATCGGTTTCCTGCAGGTGCGTGGCGGGGGCTGGATTCGGGTTGGTGGACGACGCTGGTTGTTCGTCGCAGGCGAAGTACACCCCGGCATTCATGCGTAAATTCCCGGGTGAGCGGGTTTTCAGCTGGCGTGCCCGTTCGTTTATCTGCTTCAGCAACGCCATGCTCTTTTCCCGATACAGGTGGTGTAATTCGTCGACAGCGGCGGGTGACAACTGGCCATAATACACACTGCGCTCCAGCCGTGGCGGGTTGGTGTCATCAAGGTTTTGCGATGCTGTCTGGATATGGTCGGCCAGATTACGTTGCCAATAGTAGAGTTTTTCTTCTTCGTTGCCGCGTGGCACGTAAGCGTCGGTTTGCAATACCACTTCGTCTTTACCATTAACACTGGCAATGCCCAGCCGCTGCCATTCGTCTAATACGGCCCGTGGGCGAATATCCTGATGGCCGACGGTTTCGACCAGGGTTTCAAAACTGACATCTCCGGGCTGGCGGCTCTGGCGTGGAATCGGTTGTGGCTGGCCATCCTGGTGATAACCTGCGGTCGCCAGCCAGCTGGCAACCAGTTGCCCTCCCAATGACAGGTTTACCGGCACCTGCTGCGTCGGAATCACGTCTTCTCGCAGGCGTTTGACCTCCTTGCGGTGAATGCCGGTCAGCAGGCTGAGGCGGCTCTCGGTCTGGCGTTTGCCATCCAGCGTCAGTTCCTGATCAGCCACTTCAACATAAAGTTGTTTCAACAAGGGTAGCAAGGCGGTGTAGGTCACCTGATTTCTCAGTAGCAGACGTACCAGTGGGCGCAGTACAGCGGCACAGGCAGTGAGCAGGCGGGAGGGACGTTCGATCTGGCTCATGGTGATCTGCGGTGAAAACGAAGAGCAGAACTGTAGCGAACTTCTGTCTGACTGTCTAAAAATGGGGATAATTTCCATTTGTTATAATTTAAAAAGCTATCAGAATTCTAGTTTTATTTTATTTAAACTATTTAAAGGGTGGCGTTACTCTGTTGGTGTATTCCAATCAATGCCAGACAGCGCCAGCAAGGCAGCTGGCGAGGAGCTTAAAATGATCAAGACACTGACCTTTGCTGTGATGCACTTTTGTGTGGCGTTTACCGTTGCCTACACTCTGACGGGGGATTTGTTGGTCGGAGGTCTGGTGGCCATTGTTGAACCTGCCATTAATACCGTGGCCTTTTACTTCCACGAAATGGCCTGGAACATGAAGGAAAAAATGAAAGACCAAATCCGCGCCGTTGGCGCTGCCAGCGTCAATGGCTGGGTAGCAGTGCAATCGGAAGGGGCGGGTCGGTAGCGCCGGTGGACAGCCATGGAGAGTGTTACAGGGTAAACCCACTGGACAGGTGTTCGATGCCAGCGGCATCGATCACCATGGCTTCAACATCGTCCAGCTGTTCAACCAGTGCCATACCTTCTTGCGGCCCCATAACAAACACTGCGGTGGCCAGGGCATCGGCCCAGAAGCCACGGCTGGCCATGATGGTGACACTCTGGCAGCCATTCGCGGGGTAGCCTGTTGCCGGGTTGATCAGGTGACTATAGCGCTGGCCGTTGTGAATGAAATAGCGTTCGTAGTCGCCTGAGGTAGCCACCGCCATATTGGCGACAGGCAGGCGCGCAATCAGTTGCTCACGCTGTCGAGGGTGCTGAATGCCGACTTGCCACAGCGGTTGTCCTGGCACACTGCTGGCGTACAGATCACCTCCGGCATTGACAACAAATTGCTGGAATCCGGCGCGTCGAATGACTTGTACGGCGCGGTCGATGGCATAACCCTTGGCAATGGCACCCAATCCCATGCTGGTGTTGGCTGAGGTAATTTCTGCCAGATAACCGGTAGGGCTGGTGGTGGATTGTTGCAGCCGCACTTTGTGGTAATCAATCGCAGTTATGGCGGCCTCTATTTGCGCCTGGGTGGGGATGATCTGGTGACGAAAATCCCATAACTTGCCCGCACTGCGGAAGGTGATATCGAACCGTCCACCACTGAGTTCAGACACCTGTAATGCCATTTGCAACAGCCGATACAGTTCCTCGCTGATCGCCACCGGCCCTGTGCCCGCCGCGCTGTTAATCTGAGACACCTCACTGTGTGGTTGCCATTCCGACATCACCTGTTCAATGCGCTGGATTTCTCCGATGGCCTCGTCAATTGCCTGATTGGCAGTGGCGGTCTGCTCGATTAATTCAGGCGCGGATTCAAGCGCTAACTGAATCACAAATTCCACCGGCGTGGTCATCAGTGTGACGGTGCGGCTGACTCTGCTGCTCTGGCGTGACTCCGCAGCGGTGGGTTGATCCGGCAGAAGATGCTGGGTTGGCCAGCGTTGTGATGTGTTGTTGCCGACGGTTGCCGGGGTCTGTGCGGCCGCCATCTGTGTTATTGCTAGTTGTGTTATTGCTAGCGATGCGGTCAGTAATATGGCTAACCGTCGGCAGATACGCCGGTGCGGGTGTTGTGGCGCTATCGGTATCATTTTGAGGTTGGTTGCACGGTTTGCTGGGCGTTTGCTGGTGTTGGAATAGCTGGCTGCGCGGCTGGCTGAATAGCCGCCAGGGCAGCACGCAACTCATCATTCAAATGATGGGTAATCTGGATAATGTTGCCACTGGCGTTAATCACCACCAGCGTGGGGGTGCCCCGAACCTGATACTGGTCGGCGATGGTCAACTCGCCATCCTTGACCGAGGCGTAGGGAATACCGCGTTGTTCGACCACCGCCAGACCATTGGCGGCAGTGCGGTCGAGGTTGACACCGACGACCGTTAGCCAGGGATTGCTATTGGTGAGGGTGATCATATCTGGCAGTTCTTTCATACAGGTCGGGCACCAGGAAGCCCAGAATACCAGCAGGGTCGGTGCGCCTGGCTGATAACGGATCGCTGTGCCAACCAAACTGGTGCCACTGAATTCGGGGGCATGGGCAGGTGATTGCAGGGCGTGTGTTGCTGAGGCCAGCGTTAACATCAACATCAGTAAAAGTTTTAGCATGGTGGCTCCAGTCTTGAAGGGTTATAAATAGCGCCAGACGCAGACGTTATTGGGGATAGCGCCAGCCGACGGTCAGCCAGTAAAAGCGGATGTTGTCGCTGCGATCGTAGACCTGAAAACCCATATCATACCAGGCCTGTCGCTGCAGCCAGGGGGCAGAACCGAGCCAGGAAACATTCAGCCCCAGGGTATGGCCGTCGAAATCGCCGAGGTCAGAATCCGAGCTGCGAAAGGGCGGCAAGCCATCAAACTGCCAGGCAAAATAACGGGACTGTTGTTGCTGGTAATAGCGATAGACCGGCTCCAGCACCAGTTGGCCACGATTGAAATGGGCATAATATCGCAGCTCCAGGGTATTGCCTTTGACATCCCAGCTGTCCTGATAGCGGCTGAAACCGAGCTGCCAGGAGTCTTCTCCGTTTGCCTGTTTGTAACGGATGGAACCGGCGTTGCGAATACGGTGTTCGGGGAGTTGTTCAAACTCAAAGTGGTCGTCTACCTTGACGGCATTAAAGGACGTGGCGAGCATTCCGCGTTGCTGGCTGTTCGACCAGCCCAGATTCAGCACGCGGGTTGGCGTCAGGCTTTGCGTCCAACCCAGATTCAGGGTGTCGGTATTACGCACCTGATCGTGCTCCTTGCTGCCATCGAAGCGAATCACCCGTACCTGATCGTTAAACACCTGCAAGCTGGCACTCAGTTGCGTGGCTCCTTCCGCCAGATCAAGATTGCCCGACAGGTTGTAACCTTGTGATCGGTAGGCGTATTCCTGGCCATAACTGGTGCCGATGGAGAAGCCCCAGTCCAGACTTTGGTGCAGCCAGGCAATATCAATATTAAAGCGACCCGGATTGTAGCCAGTAGCACCGGAGACGGTTTCGGCTTTTTCCCGCGCATCGTCATAGGAGGCAGCAGACACTACGTCGCCGGTGAACTTGCCTTGTAATGCATCCTCAGCGCCGAGGCTGCTGCGGTAGAGAAAGAGTCCCTCGTAAATAGAGGCATCTTCGCTGACGTAGGGATTACCACCGTTGTTATCGTCTTGCTGCAACACAATGCCACGAAAGGCAAACAGATCATCCAGTTCACCACTGGATGGAGCAGCCGCAAAACAGGGTAAAACCAGCAACCAGCTGATGACTGTTTTTATCAGTAACACCCGCAGCCACCTCCGCCACCGGTCGAAAAAGTGCCCGAAGCGCCTTCGCGGGATGAATAGATATGGTTTTCCAGTTCGGCCTGCAGTGGCGTGCCATCAAACTGCATATCCGGCCGGGCCAGGGTTTCGCGTTCGTTAAAACGCACGCTGGTGCAGCCACTGCAAACCAGCACCACGGTGGCCAGCGTCAGCCAGTGCCGTGGTCGGGAGAAATTGGGTGTCATCGTGGTTGATCAGTCTATGTCGCTGAAACTAGGATCGAGTTAACCACAGTTATATGGGGATTTTGTGAAGATCCCGTCACGAACCGCGACGCGGCAATGGAATCAGGCAAAAGTACTTGATTGATGGGTGTCCTAATAGTCTGGTCTCTGCTTGATCGATGGGTGTCCTGATAGTCTGCTTAAGTGGGTGTCCTGATAGTCCGGTGATAGTCCATGGGTGTCCTAATAGTCTTGTCCTACGTGGATCTGTGAGAATGAGCTGACACAGAACTATGAACACCCCCGCTGACAGCCCCTACGAACGAGAGCCTCTATATCACTTTGCTGTGTTTTATCACTTGAGTTGATTGTATTAAATCCAGAGCAAAAAGGTCCTTGGTATAGTCCGCATTCATATGGGTTGCCAGTGATTCCTGACTGGTAAAAATCTCCCATAAGATAAACTGGTTTGGCTTTTCGGCTGCTTTAAAAAACCTGAATTCAACACAGCCTGGCTCGTCGTTGGTGACTTTCTCGAACTCTGGCAACTGTTTTTCCAATGCTTCTGCACAACCGGTTCTGGCTTCAATAACAGCAGTCATTGCAATGTAATCTGACATATTCATTTTCCTGTTACTTCAAGAGATACAAGCAGCTTATGTTCCAGTAAACACGGTATAAGCCAGCGGATAATCACATTTCAGCAAACCGATTTCTGCTTGCTGATGTACCTGTATAGCTTGTGCACCAGCGGGCAGGTAGTCCAGTGTCAGTATTGGGAAAAAGAATTGCGCAGGTGGCATATATCTTATCCCTGCGGCATTTGCGTGGCCGCTGCTTGATTTTCCGTTAACTCAACTCCCGAGCCGCTCTGCCAGAAAATCCACCAACAGCCTGACCTTGGTCGACAGGTGGCGGCTGTGCGGATACAGCGCCCAGATCCCTTCGGCTTCCGGCTGGAATTGCGGCAAGAGCTCAACCAGTGCGCCACTGTCGATATGTTCCTTGACGTAATAATTCGGCAGCTGAACCAGACCTATGCCCTTGAGGGCTGCATCGACCAGCGCCAGGCCGCTGTTGGTGCGCAGGTTGCCGCTGACGCGGAGGATTTTTTCCCGGTTGTACTCTCGAAAACGCCAGTAATCGAGAGTGCCCAGCAAACAGTTGTGGTGTTGTAACTCCGAGAGCGAATGGGGCTCGCCCCGTTTGCTCAAGTACTCTGGCGAAGCACACAGATATTGCTGGCGAGTGGTCAGGCGGCGAGCCTTCATGGAGGAGTCTTCCAGCTTGCCCAGGCGAATGGCGAGGTCGTAACCGCCGTCAATCAGATCGAGTTTCTGGTTGGTCATCTGGCATTCAAGCTGCACCTGGGGATGCAGCAGCAGGAAGTCGTTGAGTAACAGGGAAATATGATTTTCACCATAGGTGAACGGTGCGGTCAGTCGTAACAGTCCGGTGGCTTTGTGGTTGAGGGAGTTAAGCGCTTGCTCGGCTTCTTCCAGGCCATCGAGCAAAGGCCGACAATGCTGATAATACAGTCGGCCGGCTTCCGTCACCGACACCTTGCGGGTGGTGCGGTGGAGCAATTCGCTGTTGAGTCGGGCTTCCAGTGCGGCAACCTGGCGGCTGACCTGAGCTACCGATAGTTTCAGCCGTTGGCTGGCCGCGGTAAAGCTGCTGGTTTCGGCCACGGCAACAAATTCTCTGACTCCTTCCCACTGCACCATTATTTCTACACCGTAAAGATAAATTGTTAATCTTGGGGATTATATCCATGTGAGGAAAAACTAGAATGGTGTTTTTACGCTAAATCACCAGCAGGAGAACAACATGGCTGAACCTATCAAGTGCCGCGCCGCTATTGCCTGGGGGCCGAAAGAGCCTTTAAAGATTGAAGAGGTTGAGGTTGCACCACCGCAGGCCGGTGAAGTGCGGGTCAAGATTGTCGCCACGGGCGTGTGTCATACCGATGCCTTTACGCTGTCTGGTGAAGATCCTGAAGGTATTTTCCCGGCGATTCTGGGCCATGAAGGCGGCGGTATCGTTGAGTCGATTGGCGAGGGCGTGACCAGCTTGAAAGTCGGCGACCATGTGATTCCGCTGTACACCGCGGAATGTGGCGAGTGCAAGTTCTGCAAATCCGGCAAGACCAACCTGTGCCAGGCGGTGCGTGCCACTCAGGGCAAGGGCCTGATGCCGGATGGCACTACCCGTTTCAGCTGCAACGGTGAACCGATTTTCCATTACATGGGTTGCTCTACCTTCTCTGAATACACGGTGCTGCCAGAAATTTCGCTGGCCAAGGTCAATCCGGAAGCGCCATTGGAAGAAGTGTGTCTGCTCGGTTGTGGTGTGACCACCGGTATGGGCGCCGTCATGAATACTGCCAAGGTGGAAGAAGGTGCCACCGTTGCTATCTTCGGTCTGGGTGGTATTGGTTTGTCGGCAATTATTGGTGCCACCATGGCGAAGGCCAGCCGCATCATTGCGATTGATCTCAACGAGAGCAAGTTTGAACTGGCGAAGAAGCTGGGCGCGACCGACTGTATCAACCCGAAAGACTACGACAAGCCGATTCAGGACGTGATTGTTGAGTTGACCGACGGCGGTGTGGATTACTCGTTTGAATGTATTGGTAATGTGAACGTGATGCGTTCGGCGCTGGAATGCTGCCACAAGGGCTGGGGCGAATCGGTGATTATCGGTGTTGCCGGTGCCGGTCAGGAAATCTCTACCCGTCCATTCCAGCTGGTGACTGGTCGAGTCTGGCGCGGCTCCGCCTTTGGTGGCGTCAAAGGCCGTTCCGAACTGCCAGGTATTGTTGAAGATTACCTGGCCGGCAAATTTGCCCTGAACGACTTTATCACCCATACCATGCCACTGGATCAGATCAACGAAGCGTTTGACCTGATGCACGAAGGCAAATCCATTCGTTCTGTTATTCATTATTGATCAAGTTCGGTATTCGGGGCCAAGGCCGCAGCTATATAACATCGTCGAAACGCTGATTGACACGATGATACAGCAGCGGACTTGGGCGCGATAAATCGGTGATGCAACAGCTATCGCGCCAGGCGCTCCGTTGGCAATGCCGGGCGTTGGCGCAGGAGATGTACGATGGAAATGATCAGTCAGAACAAGAGCTTCGACGGTTGGCACAAACAGTATAGACATCGCTCCGAGGTACTGAACTGTGAGATGCGCTTTGCGATTTATCTGCCGCCGCAGGCGGTGCAGGGTCAGGATGTACCGGTGTTGTACTGGTTGTCGGGACTGACCTGTAGTGATGAAAACTTTATGCAGAAAGCCGGTGCCCAACGAGTGGCGGCGGATCTGGGTATTGCCATTGTGGCAGCGGATACCAGTCCCCGTGGCGACGGTGTGGCCAATGCGGATCAGTACGACTTGGGTCAGGGGGCCGGGTTTTATGTCAATGCGACCCAGCAGCCCTGGAGCAAGCACTATCGCATGTACGATTACATCGTCAGTGAGCTGCCAGCGTTGATTGAGGCAACGTTTCCGGTGACGTCGAAGCGGGCTATTTCCGGTCATTCGATGGGCGGCCATGGGGCGTTGACGATTGCGCTGAAAAATCCGGCGATGTTTTCATCGGTATCGGCGTTCAGCCCGATCAGTAATCCGGTGAACTGTCCCTGGGGTCAGCAAGCGTTTACTGCGTATTTGGGTAAGGATCGTGAGTTGTGGAAACAGCATGATGCCAGTGAGTTGATGAAAAGCGCTGAAGTACGTATTCCGGCGCTGGTGGATCAGGGCGAAGCGGATAACTTTCTGGTGGAGCAATTAAAACCGGAAGCGTTGCAAGCCGCTGCGGAAGCAAGTGATTACCCACTGAGGTTACGGCTGCATGCTGGTTACGACCACAGTTATTACTTTATTGCCTCGTTTATTGAAGAGCACTTGCGGTTTCATGCCGAATATCTGGGTGCCTGATTCATTCCGAAGTAACTGGTTACTGTGATCAACCAACAAAAAAGCCAACCGGGTTAACAACCCGGTTGGCTTTTTTGTTGGTCACACCATTGTGCCAATCAGAATTGGTAGTGAACACCGACTGACGTTGCGCTGTAGTCCAGCTCGATACTGTCTTCGGCGTAGTAATAATAACTGCCGTCGTCTTCCCAGGTTTGATCCAGATCCATCGAAGCACGGCTATGTTCCAGGCGTACAGCAACACCACTATTAAACAGATACTGGACGCCGCCGCCAAATACAGCACCGAAGCCATCCCAGGAATCTGAATTTGAATGAGAATCGTCGATCGCCAGATCGAAATGCTGAAGTCCAAAGCGTGCGTAAAGGCCAATATTGTCGGTTAACAGCAGCTGAAAACGGGGCGTTATGGCTACGCCTGACAGTGTATATTCTGTGGACGAGCCTTCAGCCTGAAATCCTGGTGCCCGGTTGATGTGCATTTCAAGGCCAAACCAATGGGTGAAGTTGTAACCACCATAAACACCAAACAACGCGGTGTTGTCGTCTGCCGTCAGTGAGCTGTTTAATTTATTGGTCAACTCAATATGAGTACGACCAAATTCACCACCAACAAACCAGCCGCGCTGATCGGCGGCGGATGCTGTTGTTGTTATCAAGCTTATGGTGGCCGTAGTGATTAGCGTAATGAGTGACTTGAACATAGCATTTCCTTATATAGCCCTGAATTTGGACGATGGTGTCAGACGGAGTGTCAGGCAAATAACAAGCCCTGTTATCAGATCACCGGTCTGTGAAGTCCGTGTGACAGGCAGCCTTACAGAGGCTTGCCTGTCAGGTTGATGCCTTCAGAGCGGCTGCACAAAATCAAAAGAGGGCACGGCGGTGTGAGCGGATGCTTGAGGAATATTTCCATTCCTGATCAGCCAGCAGGTTTGCAGCCCGGCTTCACGGGCAGCATCCAGTTCGGCTTCGATATCCGACAGGAACAGCACGTCTGCGGCTAGCAGACCAACATGTTGGGTTTGTAGTTGCTGCACTATATTGCGGTAGGAATCCGCTGCCTGTTTGGCCCCGGATTGGGTATCGAAATGGCCACTGAATAATGGCAACAGGTTGCCATCCTGGCTGTAACCAAAAAACAGTTGCTGGGCCTTTACCGAACCGGATGAATACACATACAAGGGTATGCCGTCGGCGTGCCATTGCCGCAGGTTGGCAGTGGCATCCGGGTACATATGGGCGGCATAGTCGCCGTTTTTGTAGCCTGTTTCCCAGATCAGTCCTTGCAGGACTTTTAACGGCGTTGCCTTGCGGTCTGCGGCAATCCATTCCAGCAGTGTATTGATCAGGGCATCGGTATCCGCTGCGGTTGCTTCACTGCCGGGAGATTCTTCTTCCAGCAGTTGTGCCGTTGCTTGCAGTTGTTGCTGCACCAGGGGGGCGTTGCGATTGGCACGTACATAACCGGCCAGGTGACTGGCGGCGTAGGGAAACAACACGTCCTTTACAAAGGCAATGGAGGAGGTGGTGCCTTCAATGTCGGTCAGTATGACTTTGACTGTCATGATCCGTTTTCCAGTCGATTAAAGCGCTCGGCAATGGTGTCGCCGGTGTAGTTGGCAACCCAGCCTGCCGGGTTATTAAACAGTCGAATGGCGATAAATCCGGGATTCGGGCCCATATCAAACCAGTGCGGGGTATTGGCCGGTACGCTGATCAAATCGCCTTGCTGGCACAGGACTTCGTAAACCTTGTCGTCTATGTGCAGGCTGAACAGGCCCTCCCCGGCAACAAAAAACCGCACTTCGTCTTCGCTGTGGCGGTGTTCGCTGAGGAAAATCTGGCGCAGTTCATCTTTTTTCGGATTGTCTGCGTTGAGGCTGACAACGTCGACTGTCTGGTAACCTTCTTCATTGATCAGGCGGTCGATATCGGCGGCGTAGGCTGCGATAACATCTTCCTGGCTGGCTCCGGGGGTCAGTTGGGTATCGGTGTGCCATTGCTCAAAACGGACGCCGACTTGCTGCAGTCGTGCACGAATATGATCGTGCGTGTCGGTGGTAAACAGCAGTTGGGTGGTTTCTTGTTGGGGGTAAATGCGCAAGATGCTCATGGCTTCCTCCTTCATCATATCCAGTTCGGCACGCATATAACCGCTGCGGCGCGAGCGTACGGGTTTGCCCTTGTTCCAGGTACGGAGGTCTTTGCGCGTCAGACTTTGACGGGTGATGTACCTTGGCGTCGGTGGACGTTTCATTGCTGCCCCAGTCGTTTGAGTTCCAGTTGGTAGTCGAACAGGTGTTCAAGTGCTTCCAGATGACGCATGCATTCGGCCAAATCCCGGCCCCAGGTATACACTCCGTGGCCTCGAATCAGATAAGCATGTCCCTGCTGGCGGGTTTGCATGCGCTGTTCAACCTGGTTGGCCAGTCGGGTGATGTCCTGATCATTGTCGAAAACAGCAATGACCATCTGGCAGTCGTGGCTGGTTTGGCCAGCAAAGGCTTTCAACAGCTCCCAGCCTTCAAGTATCAGTTCACTGTTCGGGTGAATCTGCGATAACACCACTGCGGCTTTGGAGTGCGTGTGCAACACCGCGCCAATGGCCGGGTCGCGGGCGTACAGCTGCGTGTGCAACCGGGTTTCGGCACTGGGTTTTCCGGGTGTCAGTGGTTCGCCTTGCCAGTTCACCACGAGGATATCTGCCGGGGTCAATTCGCCTTTGTGTTTGCCAGAACTGGTCAACGCGCAGCAGTGCTCGTTGAGGCGAACCGAGTAGTTAGAGCTGGTGGCTGGAGACCAATCGCGGTCGTACAGTTGTTTGCCGTAGCGACAGAGATCGGCAGCGGCGGACTGCAATGCCGCTGTATCGAAAGCCGTGGAATCGAAAGCGAGTGCCATGCTATCTCCCGTTAACGTCAGTGGCTGTCCAGCAGCGCGGCAACCGTGGCGACAGACGGCTGATGGATCACGCCCCGTTCGGTGACGATGGCGTCGATCAGCTCAGCGGGCGTCACGTCGAATGACGGGTTAATGGCCTGGCATTTTTGCGGGGCAATCTGAATGCCTTGCAGGCTGGTTACTTCGCTCATCGGGCGCTGTTCAATCGGAATATCGTTGCCGGAATTCAGGCTCAGGTCAAACGTGGTGCTGGGCGCAGCAACCATAAACTTCATACCGTGATGTCTGGCCAATACCGCCAGACTGTAAGTACCAATTTTATTGGCGACATCGCCGTTGGCGGTAATTCGGTCGGCACCGACAATGACCCATTCTGGTTTTTCGGCGCGGAACAGTTGTGCGGCAGCACCATCACACACCAGCAACACCGGGATATTATCTTGCATCAATTCCCAGGCAGTCAGCCTGGCCCCCTGTAACCAGGGACGGGTTTCACCGGCGTACACATGCTTGATTTTGCCGCCGGCCCAGGCGCTGCGAATGATGCCCAGTGCGGTGCCGTGGCCTCCGGTCGCCAGCGCGCCGGTATTGCAGTGGGTGTATACCGTTGCATTGTTGCCCAATAGCTCGGCCCCGAATTGGCCCATGGCGAGATTGTGGGCAATGTCTTCAGCGTGAATACGCCGGGCTTCGGCCAGCAGCTGTTCGCCGTCGCTGGTGCCTAGTGCGGCCATCCGTTCCAGTGCCCAGAACAGGTTAACAGCGGTTGGGCGGGACTCGGCCAAGACTTTGTAAGCGGCTTCCAGATCGCGACCTGCCAAGGCATCCAGCGCAATACCATAAGCGGCCGTAATGCCGATCGCCGGGGCGCCCCGAACCACCATCTCGCGAATGGCGTTGGCCGTTTCTGCGGCGGTCTGGCATTCAATCATCTGCTGCTGATGGGGAAGAATACGTTGATCGAGTAACTGCAGCGTTTGTTGCCGCCATTCGATGGCGATCACCTGTGAGTGTTGTGACATAGGCTTTGGGTATTCCGATATGGACGCTCAGCTGGCTTGGGCAAGCTGTCGTGGAAGACATAAACCCGCACAGTTTAGCGTTAACCGTCGTGGCTGTCGCCACAGAGGTTGCTTGAATATCGGGGAAGGAAGGATCGCAGCGCCATGACAGTGCATGGCGCTGCACTCGATCAGAGTTTCGACTGCATGGCGTGGAAGGCGCGAATCAGGCCGTTGGTGGAGCCATCAAACGCGTCTGGAATACGATCGGACTCCAGCGCCTCCAGCACTTTGTTACCCAATTTTTTGCCCAGTTCAACGCCCCACTGATCAAAGGAGTTAACGCCCCAGATCATGCCCTGGGCAGCAACCTTGTGCTCGTAAAGTGCAATCAGGGCACCGACGGTTTGGGGTTTGGCCTTGGGGAAGTAGAGTGTGTTGCTTGGGCGGTTGCCGGTAATGACTTTCTGGCGTGCCAGTACCATGGCTTCTGCTTCGCTCTTGCCGTCGGCGATCAGTTCGTCGATGGCTTGCTGTTCGGTTTTGCCTTGCAGTAACGCCTGGCTCTGGCTAAGACAGTTGGAGACCAGCATCGCATGGAAGTTATCGATCGGGTTGTGACTGCACATCGGCATGATGAAGTCGCAAGGGGAGAAATGGGTGCCTTGATGCAGCAGCTGGTGGAAGGCGTGTTGGCCGTTGGTACCTACACCGCCCCAGATGACCGGGCCGGTGTGGTAGTCGACCCGGCGACCGTCGAGGGTGACGGATTTGCCATTACTTTCCATGTCGAGTTGCTGCAGATGCGCAGGCAGGCTGCGCAAATAGTGGTCGTACGGCAAGATGGCGTGGGAATTGACGCCAAAAAAGTTGACGTACCAGACACCCAGCAAGGCCATGATCACCGGCATGTTTTGCGCCAGTGGTGCGGTGCGGAAGTGTTCATCCATCTGGTGGGCACCGCGCAGCATGTCGCGGAAGTTGTCGATACCAATGGCCAGCGCCAGTGGCAGACCAATGGCCGACCAGAGTGAGTAGCGACCGCCAACCCAGTCCCACATCGGGAAAATATTTTCTTCGGCAATGCCGAATTCCACGGCTTTTTCAACGTTGGAAGAGACTGCCGTAAAGTGTTTGGCCAGATATTCTTCGCAGCCACCGTTGCTGAGGAACCATTGACGGCAAGCAAGGGCGTTTTTCAGGGTTTCCTGGGTGCCAAAGGATTTCGACTGGATGATAAACAGCGTGGTGGCCGGATTCAGGCGTTTGAGAATCTCGGTAATGTGAGTGCCATCAATGTTGGCCAGGTAATGCACGTTCAGGCCGCTGTCCCAGTAGGGCTTGAGCGCACTGGATGCCAGCTTTGGCCCCAGAAAGGAGCCACCAATACCAATCGAGACGACATCGGTGAACGGCGCATTGTTGTAGCCGCGCCATTGATTACGACGAATCTTCCAGCAGAACTCTTCCATCCGATGCACGGTATCGCGAATCTCCGGCATGATGTCGCTGCCGTCGACCATGATCTGGCGGTCGCTGAAATTCCGTAACGCGGTGTGTAATGCCGGACGGTTTTCACTGCGGTTAATCGCTTCGCCTTCGAACATGGCGTTGATCTGGGCAGGCAGCTCGCGTTCGTTGGCCAGTTGCAGCAGGTAGTGCAGGGTGTCGCGGGTGGCGCGGTTTTTGGAAAAGTCGAGACTCAGGCCTGCAGCGCTGAGATGAAAATCTTCGAAACGATTGGGGTCAGTAGCAAACCAATCGAGCATGTGCTGATCTTTAATCTCGCCGTAGTGGCGTTCCAGAGTTTTCCAGCTTTCAGACTGGGTCAGGCTACTGGCCAGGGTCATAACGCTTCCTTCAATATCCGTATGGTCGGCAGGCAGTATACGGAACCGGTTCACCGTCAGCAAAAGTTAGGATTGTCCGTTTTGTGAGTGATCTGGGCGGATAGGGATAGGGGAAGAATCGGCCACCACGGGGTGGTGGCCGGACAGGTCAGGCAACCTGTACAGGAATATCGAAGCTGGTATGACTGACGGTGTTATCGGCGTTGATGTACACCATTTTGGGTTTGAACGTTGCCAGTTCACTTTCATCGTAATTGCCAAAGGCACAGATGATGATCCGGTCGCCAACACCGGCAAGGCGGGCCGCTGCACCATTGACCGAAATCATGCCAGAGCCGTCTTCGGCGCGGATGATATAGGTGGTGAAACGGTTTCCGTTGTCGATGTTGTAGATCTGGATCTGTTCAAATTCACGCATACCCGCGAGATCCAACAGTGAACCGTCGATGGCGCAAGAACCTTCATAATCAAGCACGGAGTGTGTAACACGAGCCTGATGAAGTTTGGCTTTCAGCATAATGGATTGCATGGTAACCCCTTGTTTGTACTGCGGTTCGGCGTACTCATCAAGACGCCGATACCGGGGATTTCCCTCGTCTGATCGAACAATAATTGTACGACCAACGGAAGGGGGCGAGAGTATGCCCTAATCAAAATCTGTATTCAACGACACCAAAATATTATCGATAAGTCGGGCCTTACCGAGTAGCGCTGCTGCCAGAATGACAATTCTGGCCGTTTTGGTCAGCTCGGTGGTGTCGAGTTCCGCCAATGTGTCGGCATGACGGATCTCGATATAGTCTTTGGTGAAGCCGTATTGCTGCAGTTCATCGTCGGCATTGGCCAGCAAGGTGGGTAATGCTTCGCCCGCCTGCAGGCCCTGTGCAATCCGTGTCAGGGTGCGGTAAAGCGCTGGCGCAGCCTGTCGTTCTGCATCGCTCAGGTAGCCGTTCCGTGAACTCAGGGCGAGGCCGTCGTCGGCTCTGGCGGTGGGCACGGGCACCAGTGCGACGGGCATGTTCAGGTCATTGATCATCTTGCGAATCACCGCAACCTGCTGGAAATCTTTCTCGCCAAAAAAGGCCAGATCGGGTTGGACCATATTAAAAAGTTTGGCCACTACCGTTGCGACACCATCAAAGTGGCCAGGACGACTGCCGCCGCATAACCCGGCAGATACGCCAGGAACCTGCACGCTGGTGTGAAGCGTCTGCCCTTGTGGATACATCTCGACCACATTCGGAGCAAACAGCAGATCGCAACGGGCATCGACCAGTTGCTGACGATCTGCTTCCAGAGTGCGCGGATAACGTTCCAGATCGGCGGGGTCGTTGAACTGTAATGGATTGACAAAAATGCTGGCGACGACAAAACAGCCACGGTCGCGGGCGGCGTCAATCAGGCTGATATGACCCCGGTGCAGGTTGCCCATGGTGGGCACAAAGCCAATCTTGCGGCCTGACGCCTTGGCGGCCCGTACCTGCTCGCGCAGGGCGGTAACGGTATGTACGGTGATCATTGAAGTACTGGGCATCAGGCGAACTCGTGTTCCGGGCCGGGGAAAGTACGTGCCTTGACTTCGTCATTGTAGGCCGCCAGAGCTTCATTCACGGTACGCCCTGAAGTGGCAAAGTTTTTGACAAATTTCGGCACATGGTTGGGGTTCAGCCCCAGCATGTCGTGCATCACCAGAACCTGGGAATCGGTTGCGGCACCGGCACCAATACCGATAACCGGTACCGTCACGGCGGCGGTGATACGTTGGCCCAGATCAGCAGGAACGCATTCCAGCAGAATCATGTCAGCACCGGCCTCGACCAGCGCCACCGCTGCATCCACCATGGTGTCAGCATGGGACTGATCACGGCCCTGTACTCGATAACCTCCGAGCTTGTTGACCGATTGTGGGGTCAGTCCCAAATGAGCACAGACTGGAACGCCCTGTTGCGCCAGGCTGGTTACCAGCGGCACCAGCCATCGGTCACCTTCCACTTTGACCATATGCGCACCGGCCTGCATCACCTCTCGGGCGCTAGCCAGTCCTTGCTCCAGGGTGCCATAGCTCATAAATGGCAGGTCGGTCATGATCAGCGCCGGGCGTTGTGCCCGGCGGTTGCCATTGGCCACGCAGCGGGTGTGATAAACCATATCAGCCAGAGTGACTGGCAGGGTGCTGTCTTGCCCTTGCAATACCATGCCAAGGGAGTCCCCGACCAGCAGAGCTTCAATGCCTGCATCGGCGGCCAGTTGTGCGAGGGTCGCGTCGTAGGCGGTTATCACAGCAAACGTCTGTTGCTGTGACTTGTACGCCTGTAGTGAGCGAATTGTTACTGGATTCATCTGCTACTCCCGTGTGGACAAGCCACTTTCAGGTCGCTAATGGTGCGGATTGGTGAGCATAAGTCAATATTGCCCGAACAATTTTCGTTGGCAGGCAAGGGTGACTCGATCCTGCTGCACATTTTTTGACGGGTAGGCTACTCAAGGGTCGTCCAGGAATACATAATCAGGAGTCCACCGCAGGGGCTTGCGGCAGCAGCTCCAGACGTGTTGGTGTGGGGATGGTTATGAGTTCGTCTTGTCCGGCCAGTGTACTTAATATCGCATGGACGGGAGTGCCATCAGGAAGATGACAATCAGGAACCAGCTCGGCCAACGGCTGAATAACAAACAGGCGGTTGCACATTTCGACATGGGGAACCGTCAGGCGTGGGTGTTGGATTGGCTGATTGGCGTACAGCAGAAGATCGAGATCCAGAGTGCGCTCACCCCAGCGCCGTAATCGTACACGGCCCTGATGTTGTTCGATGGCTTGTAACTGATCGAGCAAGTCCAGTGGTGCGAGGGTAGTGCTTATTTGGGCAACCGCATTGACATAATCCGGTTGGTCTTGCGGCCCTACTGGCTTGCTGCGGTAAAATGACGACCAGCCAGTCAGTTTGATACCAGGGGTGCTGTTCAGAGCAAGCAGTGCCTGCCGCAGTTGCTGATCGGGCTGGTCAAGATTAGCACCCAGCCCCAGATAGCAAGTGACCGCTGTCATGGACGGCGGGGAGCGTTACTGCGACGACGGCGTTTACGTGGGGGGTCATCCCGATAGGCCTGGCGTGACGAGTCGGGCACGCCTTCACGCTTTTGCAAGTCAGTCCACCAGTCACCCACGCCTTGCAGGTCTTCACCAGACTGTTCACGCAGCAGCAGAAAATCATAAGCTGCGCGGAAACGCGGGTGTTCCAGCAGTTCTTTGGCCTTGCGGCTTTGAATTTTGGGCAGACGTAACTGCAGTTCCCAGATTTCGCGCATCGGAATAGAGAAACGCTTGGGAATAGCTGTGTGGCGAATTTGCTGGGACAGAATCCGGTCGGCGGCTTTTTGTAACGCCGGGTGTGGTGCCAGTCCGGAATCTTCAAATTCCTTTTGCATTCTGACCAGTGCTGGCCAAAGCAGCGCGGCAAGGAAAAAATACGGCGTGACGGATTTACCTGCCTGAATGCGCAAGTCGGTGTTACGCATGGTGTTTTCGGCAATGTTACGAGCCAGTTCTTCGGCTTGCAGACACTGTTCTGTTGCCGGAAAAATATGCCCCAGCAAACCGTATTCACGCAGTAATTGCAGGGTGACCAGTGCCTTGCCTGCCAGGAACAGTTTCAGCAACTCATCAAACAGTCGCGCAGCCGGTATTTGTTCCAGCAAGGGTGCCAGCATGGGGATCGGTGCCGCGGTGGCAGGTTCCAGCGAAAAATCGAGTTTCCCCATAAATCGGATCGCCCGCAGCATCCGCACCGGATCTTCTCGGTAGCGCGTTTCCGGGTCACCGATCAGGCGTAACTGGCGATGTTGCAAGTCATCCCAGCCCCCGGCGTAGGAATAGACACTGAAATCCGCAATGTTGTAATACAGCGCATTGACGGTGAAGTCGCGCCGCAAAGCGTCTTCTTCACGGTTGCCGAAGACGTTATCCCGCAGAATCATGCCCTGATCGCCGGTCGAGGCGACTTTACTGGAGTGCTCATCGGTCGGTGGTGCGCGGAACGTCGCAACTTCGATCACTTCCCGGCCGAACACCACATGCACCAGCTTGAACCGGCGTCCAATCAGGCGGGAATTACGAAATAGCTGATTGACTTGCTCCGGGGTGGCGTCGGTCGCGACGTCAAAATCCTTGGGGGAGAGGCCAAGCAGAGTGTCTCGGACACCGCCGCCGACCAGCAGGGCTTCGTGACCGGCGTTATGCAGTCGATACAATACCTTCAGTGCCGCATCGCTGATCTGGCTACGGCTGATGCTGTGATCATCGCGGCTGATAATACGCAGGTTGGCGGAAGGCGCGGCGTTGGCAACAACGTCGTCGGACTGAAGGATGTTTTTGATAAAATTGGTTAGGCGCTTCACTGATGCTCAGTTTGGTTACTCGCAACGAAGGGCGGAGTTTAGCAGTGTCCGCAACAATTGATAAATCAATCCGTCCGACAGGCAATAAAAAAGCCGCACAATGGCGGCTTTTACTGGGAGGCCCTTATTTTTATTCTTCTTGTGTCCCTCAACACTCGGACTGGGTATCCGCTCTTTTGAATATTCAGTATCGCCTGTTGTTATTTTTATCAGCGAGACCAGTCATTCGAAACAGCCGATGGGGCGCCTCTCTTGTTATTTTTGTTGTCGAGAGTTGCCGCTGCAGATGGAAGTTATTTTTATTGTCATCTGCGTGAAGTGCCTTGCTTGTTATTTTTATTGTTTGCTGCGCTTCATGATCTTACTAAAGCAGGTGCTGTGCCAACTTTTTAAAGTCATTTAAAAACAATGAGTTACGAATTTTCCAGGATTTTTATGAGGGGGGGCTGGCCCAGATTGTTACCCGCTTTCGAGGTCTTAGGTAACAGAGTGTGTGCGAGGTAACACTTTGAGCCAAAGGGGATTTTTTGAGCCATAAATATACCTGAATGAAAAGACTTTTTTGCCTGTGTGAATGTTTTGGTCTAAAGACTGTCGTGAAGCTGGCTGTGTGGTAATTGCGGACGCCAGCGGCCAAAGCAGACCTGGCGATGCAACAGAGTGAACCGCCAGGAGTGTGCTCAATATGCCAATAGCCCACAGATAGGAGCAGGCAGTGGTTTGAGACAACGAAACTGAACTGAGATGTTGTGTGTGGATGCATCGGGTATCCATCATTTCTGACAGAGCGGACGAGAAACCCAGCACTAACGCTTGATAGGTATTGGTAGGTATTGGTAGATAGCTGGCGTTTGGATGCTGGTCTGCAAGGAGGCGTTGGCAGAGCGCCAGAAAGAACAAACCCCGCCACCTTTGCAGGTGCGGGGTTTGTGAGAGCACGGACTGTTTCTTGTTTGACACTCGATCACCGGTATTTATTTTTATTGTCGGTGATTGGCTGAGTCCACATTATTATTTTTATTGTGTGTTTCAGCTCTTGTTCTTGAACAGGATAAAGCGAGTACTGTGCCACTTTTTTAAAACTCTTTAATATCAATGGGTTGTATTCTTTGATTTGAATTTTTCTGGTCAATGTCAGATATTTGTTACCTTGATAGCGGGGTGAGGGGTAACACTTTGGCGATGGCGTAACACTTGGGTAGCACTTCTTTGGGGGGAGCAGTCTGGGTAGTGAGGAGTATTTTGGGCAGCCTGTATGTCGCAGAAAAATTGGCCCATGCGAGGGTAATAGCGGGGAGGTGTCATTCAAGGCTGGAGGATGTGTGGTGGCTGGCCATGAGATTGATGAGATTGTACGGTCACATTGCTGACATTGGATTTGCTATCTGATTTCGATATCAACCCGACTCTGCCAGTCCGTTCTGACAATAAAAATGCCCAGAAAGAACAAACCCCGCCACCTTTTCAGGTGCGGGGTTCGCGAGAGAGTATGACTTCTTCTTGTTCTGACACTCGTGCACCGACACTTGTTTTTATTTTCGGTGTAAGGCTGATGATCACATTGTTGTTTTTGTTTGGCGTGATACCCGCTCTTTTTGTTGCAGTAGTTAAAGCCAGTTACGTGCCAAGGTAGGGATTTTGTTTTTTTGTTTATTTTTATCGTTATTAATCAATGACTTAGTATTTATTTCTGGCTGTGGGTATTGGTTCAGGCGGGTGTGTTACTGGCTGGGTTAGTGGAGTGTTACCTATTGTGTTACCTTGGGTAGCGTATGCGGTAGGTTGCTCGGGGTAGTGGGGTAACACTCAGGTTGGCCAATAGGATGTTCGAGATGCGCGGCTCGAAGTCGTACGACCAGGGAGGTAGCCGGTGTGGTGGATGGGTACTGGATGCGGGAGTTACAAGCAGGGGTTTGCCGTTCGGGTAACAATGCCCGAACGGTGGTTTTGCGGCTGAATTGAGATCGGTTGAAGCGTGTGCAGGGTTATTTTTTCTTGCGCGGAATGCCCAGACGCTGGCGTCGCTCCCACAGGCTCTTGCGCGATATGCCCAGCTTGCGGGCAAGGTCGGTCTCGGTCATTTTGGCTTCGTTCTCCAGGACAAAATGCACAAAGTAGTCGTCGAGTGATAAGTCGCCCTGGTCGCCATGTTCCGTGCGTTCGATGATAGCTGGGTTGTTGTTATTTTCAATCAGGTTTTCACGCATGGCTGAGCTGATGTAGCGATCGGGCGACAAATCGATGCCGAGTAATTCAGCGCTGACGTAGCGGTCTTCTGCAAGGATCACCGCACGTTCAACGGCGTTTTCCAGTTCGCGGACGTTGCCTGGCCATTGATACTGTTTGATCGCCAATACGGCACCGCTGTCAAAACGCATGGGGGATTGCCCCATTTTTTCGCAGGCTCGCGTCAGCATGAAACTGGCCAGTTCTGTCACGTCGTCACCTCGGTCTCGTAATGGTGGTAACGTCAGTTCGACCACGTTCAGCCGGTAGTAGAGGTCTTCGCGAAACTCTCCACAGGCTGCCATTTCCTTGAGGTTGCGGTGAGTTGCGGCAATTAGCCGCACATCAACCTTAATGCTTTGTACGGCGCCAACACGACGAATCTCACTTTCCTGTAACACCCGTAACAGCCGTGCCTGGGCTTCCAGTGGCAGTTCGCCAATTTCGTCGAGGAAGAGGGTGCCACCATTGGCGGCCTCTACCAGTCCCTGACGCTGGGTAGCTGCCCCTGTGAACGCGCCTTTTTCATGGCCAAACAGTTCGGATTCGAGCAGGGTTTCCGGGATGGCGGCGCAGTTGACGGAGATAAGCTGAGCGGTTGCCCGGCGACTTTGCTGATGCAGTGCCTTGGCGACCAGCTCTTTGCCGGTACCGGATTCGCCATGAATCATCACGGTTGCATCCGTGGGAGCGACCTTGCTAATTTTACGAAACAGCACTTGCATGGTATCGCAACTGCCAATGATGCCGTTGTTCTTGGCGATATCCGTGGCGTTGCTGACGGGCAGGTCGGAGGCACTGCTTTCGGGGGGCAGTTGGGCCTTTTCGAGGATTGATTTGACGGCTTCAACCAGTTCGCCATGATCAAAGGGTTTGGCGATGTATTCGACCGCACCCATTTTCATGGCGTCCACCGCAGAGCGGAGGCTGGCGTAGCTGGTCATGATCAGCACTGGTGTCGTTCCGGCCAGTTCAATCAGATCGGTACCTTGGCCACCTGGCAGGCGTAGATCGGTAATCACCAGATCAAAGGCGCTCAGGTCGTATTCGCGGGCTGCATCAATACTGTCGAGGTCTGTTACTTCGTAGTGGTGACGCTGCAACAGTCTGCGTACAGATTGGCGAATAATAGCTTCGTCTTCGACGACCAGAATGCGACTCATAGATTTGTTTCCATCCTGTTCTCCGGCAGGTAACGCGGGAGACTGACTTTAACACAAGTACCGGCATTCCCGGTCACCGGACTGACGATCTGTACCTGGCCATAATGTTCTTCAATGATGCTGTACACCAGTGCCAGACCGAGGCCAGTGCCCTTGCCAACTTCCTTGGTGGTGAAGAAGGGTTCGAACACCTGTTCTAATGTATCAGGCGGAATGCCGTGACCCTGATCGGTCACTCTGACGGTGACCTGATGCATATCGGCCAGTGTATCGGCAATGACCTGTTGACCGGGTTGACTGGCATCACGGGCATTACTCAGCAGGTTGATAAATACCTGTACCAGACGTTGAGAGTCGCCAATGACCAGTAGCTCAGGGTCTGTCTCTTATACACATCTGACGCTGCCGACGAAGAGGATAGTG
>CAJXTI010000061.1 GCA_913061185.1 uncultured Oceanobacter sp. | reverse complement strand
TACAAAAGCAATGTAATGTTTAAAAAACTGGCTCAAATGACGTTGACACGTTCCGGGTCCAATCAAACGTCGGCGACACAGAGTCGAGATCATCCGGCAGCCCCCGGGTTGCCGCCGTGCAGGATTAAATAGATTGCCCCCTAAACAGTAGACATAAAAAAACCCGACCAACAATGGCCGGGTTTTTTGCGGGAGTCCGTTACCGCATCAGACGAACTTACTTGCCAGTAAATTCTGGGTAAGCTTCCATACCACATTCTGAAATATCAACACCTTCGTACTCGGCCTCTTCGCTCACACGCAGACCCATCACCGCCTTGATGATCATCCAAGTGATGAAAGAAGCAACAAAGACCCATACAAAGATAGTGATTGCACCCATCAGCTGACCACCAAAAGAAGCACCGTCATTAGTAACCGGTACAACCATCAGACCAAACAGACCCACAACACCATGAACAGAGATCGCACCAACGGGATCATCAATCTTCATTTTGTCCAGAGTCAGGATAGCGACAACAACAATCAAGCCACCCACAAAGCCAATCAAGGTCGCGACAAAAGGAGTCGGCGTTGAAGGCTCAGCAGTAATCGCCACCAGACCAGCCAGTGCACCATTCAGACACATGGTCAGATCCGCCTTGCGGAACAGTACGAAGGCCAGCAACAGAGCACCGATCAAACCACCAGCAGCCGCTGCGTTAGTGTTAGTGAACACAACTGCAACTGCGTTGGCATTGGCAATATCGCCCAGTTTCAGTACAGAACCACCGTTGAAACCGAACCAGCCCATCCACAGGATGAAACAGCCCAGCGTTGCCAGCGGCAGGTTGGCACCAGGGATTGCACGGATTTCACCATTTGGACCGTACTTGCCTTTACGTGCACCCAGCAGAATAACACCCGCCAGAGCAGCAGCAGCACCCGCCATGTGAACAATACCGGAACCAGCAAAGTCAGAGAAACCGAAGTCATCACCCAGGCTGAACATTCCGAACACGGAGTTGCCACCCCAAGTCCAGCTGCCTTCCATTGGATAGATAAAACCAGTCATAACAACGGCAAAGACCATGAAAGCACCCAGCTTCATACGCTCAGCAACCGCACCAGACACAATAGACATGGCAGTTGCTACGAAGACAACCTGGAAGAAGAAGTCAGACGCACCGGCGTAGATTGAACCACCCTGGAAACCGTCTTCACGTGCCGCAAAGTCACCCAACACAGCAGCAGGATCCACATCTGCAATACCGTCCAGGAAGTAACCACCGCCGTACATCAACTCGTAACCACACACCAGGTACATGGTACAAGCGATCGCATACAGCGCGATGTTTTTAGTCAGAATTTCGGTTGTGTTTTTGGCGCGAACCAAGCCCGCTTCCAGCATGGCAAAACCAGCAGCCATCCACATAACCAATGCGCCCATCACCAGGAAATAAAAGGTGTCCATGGCGTATTGCAATTCGTAAATATTGTTTTCCATTCTAAGCCCCCCGCATCAGGCTAGATTTTATCTGTTAGTTAGAACTGAAAAGGATCAGAGCGCGTCAGCGCCGGTTTCACCGGTACGGATACGTACAACCTGCTCCAGAGTTGTAACAAAAATCTTGCCGTCGCCAATTTTGCCGGTATTGGCAGCTTTGGTGATAGCTTCAATAACCTTGTCTGTCAGATCTTCGGCAACAGCCACTTCGATTTTGACTTTAGGCAAGAAATCGACCACGTACTCGGCACCACGGTACAACTCGGTATGACCTTTCTGACGACCAAAGCCTTTGACCTCAGTCACAGTGATACCCTGAACACCGATTTCAGACAGTGCTTCACGCACGTCGTCCAGCTTGAACGGCTTCACAACAGCAGTAATGAGTTTCATAGAAAACTCCTATTTTAAGCTAAAGGATGGGAATGGCCTATGCGAGGGCACAGGCCATTGTATGCTTTTTACATCTCGATAGGCAGGCTGTAAGACACAACGTAACGCATGGACTTGTCGTAGCTGTCTTCGTTGGCTTCATCAACAATCTTGGATACAGTGAATCCAACACTGTCGTTATAAGCGTAAGACACGTCAAGGTGAGTGTACTCATCATCGATATCGCTGTAGTTACCCAGAGCAACAGAGAAGCTGGTATCAGGAATATCAACACCCAGTACGGTGTACAGGCCATCTGCATCAGAATCGCTTGGTACGTAGAAAGTAATACCAACCATGCTGTAAGACAGACCCAGGTAAAATTCTGCAGAGTCGTCGAATTCGTCAGCAGCAGTTTCTGAATAAATGTATGTGGCATAACCCAGGTCATAGCCAAAGTCACCGACTGCGCCAGCAAAACCGGCATAGAAGTCAGTTTCATTACCCAGAGAGGAATTACCGGAAGAGGTCCATACGCCAGCGTACAGGCCAGATTCATGGCTGTAGTCCAAAGCGCCGGATACAACTGCCGTGCCCTTATCCTGACCCAGATCCTGACCACGCCACAGGTACATACTGGCAATGTCGACAGAAGCAGAAATTTCTGCCTGGGCAGTTTGAACAGCGGTCAGACCTGCAGTCATGGCACCAGCAAGAACGATAGCTTGAGACAATTTTTTCATCGTTTTTTCCTTCATCGGTTAGCGAAGCTAGTCATTGATCAGACTCGATGCTTTGGGATCCGGAATTGCGACCTTGAGCACCGTTTTAATTCTGTGAGTGAGAGTTAGCAGTGACCGTGCCAACTTTGAAAACCCCGTTATTAGTGGGTTTCCTGATATAATTTTCTGGGTTCTGAGAATCCATTTGCTCACTTATCGCGCACTGATTTTTTTTTAGCGCCAATGTGGTGCATATATTCACAACCATTGGCGCCACAACAGTGCCATATCAGCCAAGCAGCTCTCTGAGCGTGCAACAGCAGTCACAACAGCGGGAGATAAAAAATGAATGCCAACGAAATACGCTTTAAAATCGAGCAGTTACTGGCGCAGTCACCCTTTGCATCTTTGTCAGAAGAAATGCACAAGAATATGGCATCCCGACTGCAGTTGCTGTTCAGTAGTGCCAATCTGGTGACACGGGAAGAATTCGAGTCACAGCAGCGCGTATTGGAAAAAACCCACACGCTGCTGCTCGAGCTGGAAAGCCGACTGGCTCAGCTGGAAAATCAGCCGTCTACCGACGACACCCCCACCTGACGCGCTTTCCAGACATCGTAGCCATTCACGGCCAGATGCAGCGCCAATGCCAACCCTGCTGCGGTAGCAATAGCGCTCAAACCGCGGAATTCGAGCAAAAAGAAGCCGCTCGAGAGCATCAGAAAACTGGGATAAAAAAGCGTGCGCTTGAGGATGAGTTGCAATTTGTTCATGGCGGTTCTCCGGCTGGTATCAGTAAATGTAGTGATTATTAATAGTTAGAGTGTATTCAGCAGCAAGTTTCCGGGCTTGTTCTTCAGCTGCTGCTGACCGTTATCGGATTCATCTTTTAATGCCACCCCGGACAGCTGACGGCGACCTGCTTCCAGCAGCAGGTACATCAGTTTATGAGTTGCTTCTTCATAACGCAGACCTTCGTGACGCACATTGGAGATGCAATTACGGTTGGCGTCGTGCTTGCCACTGGCAGGCTGCCAGGTGAAGTAGATGCCCAGCGAGTCCGGCGAACTTAATCCAGGGCGCTCACCAATCAGCATCACCAGCATACGAGCCTTGAGGATCTCGCCGATAGGATCGCCAATTGCCACCCGCCCCTGCTCAACCATCACCACAGGCCCCACCCGCAGCGGCGTATCGGCCAGCGAAGCCAGCAAACTGCCCAGCAGCGGTGCGGCATGTCGTTGTACCGCCAGCGAAGACAATCCATCTGCAACAACAATCGCAATATCAAACGCCGCCGGTTGGCTGTCAGTCAACCATTGCACCAGCCACTCCCGACTAGCAACAGACAGTTGGCGACCATAGTCCGGTCGTTGCAAATACTGAGGTCGATCATTGGCCTGACTGGCCAGTTTCAGCACAGGCCCCTTGAGTCCGGCTTGTAATAGCGCCTGTTCGAGATCCTGCTGCAGCTGCACAAAATCCAGCGGCAAATGCACGGCATCCCTGGCTCGGGCATGAGCCAGCTGGAATTCCAGATGCGCCCGCGTCGGCAGGCTGACACCGGCACGGCCGAGACCGATACGAGCATCGGTATATTCGCGCAGGACTTGCCAGGGGTTTTCCACCAGGAGGGTGTCGGTCATATCATCGGCCTCCCCGCATTACATGCTCAAAGGGAGCAGGTAAACTCTGATTGCCATAAGCCAGATGATTATGTTGATCAAAAATGCCAATGCGCTGTAACCAGGCTTCAAATTCCGGGGCTGGTTTGAGACCCAGTAATTCACGTGCGTACAAGGCATCGTGGAATGACGTCGTCTGATAGTTAAGCATGATGTCGTCAGAGCCTGGGATTCCCATAATAAAACTCCCCCCCGCCGCCGCGAACAGAGTTAATAGTACATCCATATCATCCTGATCAGCCTCGGCATGATTGGTGTAACAAATATCACAGCCCATAGGCACACCCATCAATTTGCCGCAAAAATGGTCTTCCAGACCGGCACGGATGATTTGCTTGCCGTTGTACAAATATTCAGGACCAATAAAGCCCACCACGGTGTTCACCAGCAACGGTTTAAACTCCCGTGCAACGGCATAGGCGCGGGTTTCGCAGGTTTGCTGATCCATCCCGAAATTCGCATTGGCCGACAAGGCACTGCCTTGCCCGGTTTCAAAATACATACAATTCTGACCGACACTGCCACGTGCCAGCGTTTGGCCGGCATCATAGGCTTCCCGAAGCAAAGCCAGATTGATGCCAAAACTGTCGTTGGCTTTCTGAGTGCCAGCAATCGACTGGAAAATCAGATCGACCGGCGCACCGCGATTCATCGCCTCGATGTGCGTGGTCACATGGGTCAAGACACAGCTCTGGGTTGGTATATCGTAATGCTGGATCACATCATCCAGCATTTTCATCAGAGTAATCACCGCTTCGGTATTATCGCTGGCCGGATTAATGCCAATCACGGCATCGCCGCTGCCGTACAACAAGCCATCCAGCACCGAAGCGGCGACGCCAGCCGGATCATCCGTCGGGTGATTAGGCTGCAATCGCGTCGACATGCGCCCCGGCAAACCGATGGTATTCCGAAATTGTGTGGTGACTTTGCATTTGGAGGCGACCAGCACCAGATCCTGCAACCGCATAATCTTGCTGACTGCGGCTGCCATTTCCGGGGTCACTCCAGGGGCGATTTGTGCCAGGGTAACGGTAGACGCCTGCTCACTCAGCAACCAGTTGCGAAAGTCGCCAACGGTCAGATGGGATATCGGCGCAAATGCCAGCGCATCGTGGCGGTCAATAATCAGCCGGGAAACCTCATCGTCTTCATAAGGCACCAGCAATTCATTCAGAAAGGTTTTTAGCGGCACATCGGCCAGCGCCATCTGGGCAGCAACCCGTTCCTGCTCGTCGAGTGCAGCTACACCCGCCAGGCAATCCCCCGAGCGCAGCGGTGATGCCTTTGCCAACAAGGTTTTCAGGTCATTAAATTGCCAGTGCTGCTGGCCAAGCGATATCTGATAACTCATAGCAACGGGTCTTTGCTGAAGGTGTGTTTAACCAGCGGTCGCGGCCACTTACTTGTCATTCGTTCTTGTCATTCGTTCAAACCACTACGCTTTCATATTCATACATACTCACGCATGCGCACTCGCATAACAGTGATCATGTGCATAATGTCTGCCAGATAAAACAGGAAGCGCCCGGAACAAGCCGGGCGTGCGGGGTCAGACTGCTGCGGACGCTTCTGCCATCAAGACTGACCGGATCAGCCTTCGTGCTTGTTGAACGCGTCGTTCTCATGCTTGATCAGTGCGTACATAAACCCGAGAAAGGTCACGACCGCCAGACCACAAAAAAACGCCACCATTCCAGGTTGGTCAGCAAAGGTAAAATAAGCGCCTACGCCTTCCCAGCTATCAATCGGTGAAGTATCCATATGCATTCCTCTCTTTATTTACAGGGTTAAGACAGGCGGGGCAGATGCCCCGCGAGTTAAACAATCAAGACGTCGATCAGCTACCCAATACACCATTGGCAGGCAGACCGGCGGCATCCGCTGGAATCGTGCCTTCAACAATGTCACGAGAAGGAACACGCTCTGGGTAAGGAATGGCGGGAATTTCCACCAGATCCAGACCTGCAGCTTCCACTTTCGGTGGTACTCGCAGCATGCCCATCTTCTTCAGTAACAGTGAGATGGCATAGCCAGGTATAAAGCCGGTAACACACATGATCACAGCACCCAGCAGCTGGCCGAAGAAAGTAATATCTGGCGCACCTTCTGGAACACTTGGGTAACCAGCGGCAAAGATGCCGACCAGAACCACACCCAGGAAACCGCACCAGCCGTGTACGGCAACTGCGCCTACTGCGTCATCAATGCCGCATTTTTCAACAAACTTGCCAACCATTGGCATGGTGATACCACCAACAACGGCCAGGAAGAACGTCAGACCCGGGTAATAAACATCCAGACCAGCAGCAACAGTAATAATGCCCGCCAGACCACCAGACATGGTCATGAATGGCTCACGAGAAGCCAGATAAGCGCCAATCACACCACCGGAGAAACCCATCAAGGTGTTAAACGCAAACGCAGACAAGTTGGTCGGGTTACCATAAATAGTTGTCCAACCGGTATCACCGCCATTAAAGATGATGCAACCACCAAGGAAACCGAAGAAACCGACAATAATCATCATCAGGCCAATCAGTGCCATCGGCAGATTATGCGGCACAATAGCCATTGCCTTGCCGTTGACGAACTTGCCAATACGCGGCCCCAGATTGATCAGTACCCCGAGCGCAAAGAAACCCGCGACGGCGTGAACCACACCGGAAGCACCGACATCGTGATAACCGAGATCCAACAGCAACCAGCCATCTGGATGCCATCCCCAGGCACCTGCCAGAATCCAGACACCCGAACCAACCACAATGGTCAGGATCAGGTAAGCACTCATGCGGATACGCTCAATCACTGCACCCGACAGAATCGAGCCAGTCGTTGCGCCAAACATGGCAAAAGCAGCCCAGAAAATACCGGTGCCCATATCAGTGACATCAGGCCCCATACTGGTTGACCATGGCAGCGCACCCGAAGCATCAATAGGAATCAGACCACCAGGGAAAGCGTTATAGATCCACCAGCCGAAGAAATAGAAAGTCGGTACCACTACCGCCAGTGTCAGAATGTTTTTCATGCCGGATGCCAACGCGTTTTTTACTCGCGAAGCACCGATTTCATACGCCAGGAAACCTGCGTGGATCATGAACATGATGGCGGTACACCACCAATAAAACACCTCGACATTCATTGCCTGGTGCATTTCGAAAGCCGCTTTAAAGGCTTCCAATTCTTCTGGAGTCATGGGAGTTCCCCCTCTCTGATTGAGTAAGTTTTTTAGCCAAACCAATTCAGACTGGTCAGAGTCGCACCGGGTGCGGGAATACTGACCAGACAAAAATATTCTCAGAGGGAATATTGCATGGCCGGTGCCAAGCCAGCATCCGGTTCCAATATTCGAAAAATGACAAATTTGTCCATTTCAGAAGGGGTAGATAGAGGTATAAGGTTGCGTTTAGTGTCCACATTGTCGTTAGTAATGCGATTCTACACCCGTATCAAGAACCTCCGTGCGTTCAAACCACAACAGCTTCGCGCTAGAAAGGTGCGAAAAACACCGACATTCGCCCCAGAAAAGAGCAACGATTCATTCTTAATGCACCGGCCACAGGTAATCGAACAAACCCTGGGCAAAATCAGTATAAACACGCTGAAATCACTGCAGTTGTTACATACATGTAAAGATTCCGCACCACTCTTGATAGATAATACTTTGGTATCACACCATGCACCCCACCGTTCGCCCAGGAGATTCTTCATGCTAAGACGCACCAAAATTGTGGCCACCCTTGGCCCCGCCACCAATACAGATGAAAAAATCGAACAGCTGATCGCAGCGGGCGCCGATGTATTCCGTCTCAACTTTTCTCATGGTGATGCCGATGACCACCGCGACCGTGCCGCCATGGTGCGCCGTGCGGCGAAAAAACTGGGTCGTCACGTGGCGATTCTGGGGGATTTACAAGGCCCGAAAATCCGCATTTCCCGCTTTGCTGAACAAAAAGTCCACCTTGATATCGGCCAGCCATTCGTACTGGATGCGACCCTCGACCGCGATGCCGGCAACAAAGAACAGGTCGGTATCGACTACAAGGCACTGATCGAAGACGCCAAGGTCGGTGACATCCTGCTGCTGGATGACGGTCGGGTCGAACTGGAAGTGACTGAAACCTTTCCAACCAAACTGAATACCCGCGTTCGTATTGGCGGCTGGTTGTCGAACAACAAGGGCATCAACCGACTGGGTGGTGGCCTGTCCGCCAAAGCCCTGACCGACAAGGACAAGATTGACATCCAGCTGGCGTCCGAGCTACTGGTCGATTACCTCGCCGTCTCCTTCCCGCGTGACGAAAATGACATGATCGAAGCCCGCGAACTGCTGACTGCCGCTGGCGGCCATGCGGGTCTGGTATCCAAAATCGAACGCGCCGAATGCGTTGCCGACGATGCCGTACTGGATGGCATTATCCGCGCTTCCGATGCCGTAATGGTCGCTCGTGGAGACCTCGCCGTAGAAATCGGCGATGCCGAACTGGTAGGCGTACAGAAAAAAATCATTGCCCGTTCGCGCCAGCTGAACAAGCCGGTCATCACTGCGACCCAGATGATGGAATCCATGATCGACAGCCCGATGCCAACTCGTGCCGAAGTCTCCGACGTCGCCAACGCGGTATTGGACTATACCGATGCCGTTATGCTGTCAGCCGAAACCGCCGCTGGTGATTACCCGGTTGAAGCGGTTGCCGCCATGACCCGCATCATCATGGGCGCCGAGCGTCATCCACTGGCCAAGCGCTCCAAGCACCGGCTCTACGAAGACTTTCACGACATCGATGAAACCATCGCCCTGTCTGCCATGTATGCCGCCAATCATCTGGTCGGCGTCAAGGCGATTATTTCCCTGACCGAAACCGGTGCAACACCACGGCTGATGTCACGTTTGCGTTCAGCCTTGCCGATCTTTGCCTTCTGCCGTCGGGAAGACACCCAATCGCGCGTCGCTCTCTATCGCGGCGTGCAAACCGTGCCTTTTTATGCCGATCAACTGGAACCGGATGCCATTAACCCGGCCGCCATCGCCATCCTCAAGGAAACTGGCGAAGTCAGCAGCGGCGACTACGTTGTGATCACCCGTGGCGACTACCTCAACGCCCAGGGTGGCACCAATACCATGAAGATTGTCCGCGTCGACTGACGTTTGTTTGGCCCGGCGCTGCACTCATCCTGCTCAGCCGGGCAACCTCCCCCTCCTGCAAGACACCCAGCTCCCCATTTCTGGTCGCTACATATTTGCTGTCAAAGCGCATACACTGACAACTTACAAACGCCGAGCTGCTGTCTCTAACAGGCTGTGAATAACACCTCATGACGCTTCAGCCGTGGCACTGATCCCACCGGATCAGCGGGCATAACGCCCCTGCCACCAGGGTTCTGTGGGAAACCACCGGGCCTCCCGTATTTGGAAAGGTGTATATGACCCACTATGAACCCGGATTGAGCGACCGCTTTGGTCGCCGTTTCAGCTATCTGCGCCTGTCGGTTACCGATGTGTGCAATTTTCGTTGTCACTACTGTTTACCCGATGGCTATCAGAAAACTGATCAGCCAGAACCGCTGACGCTGGCAGAAATCGCCCCACTGCTGCAAACATTTGCCCAACTGGGAACACGCAAAGTGCGTATTACCGGTGGCGAACCCAGTGTGCGCAAGGATCTCACCGAGATCATTGACCTCACTGCCCGCACTCCTGGCATCGAGCAGGTCGCACTCACCACCAATGGCTACCGGCTGGCAGATCAGATTGATGACTGGCACCGTGCCGGACTGCAACGGCTGAACCTCAGCATCGACAGCCTCGACCCGGAGCAGTTTGGTGCCATTACCGGCTACCACCATCTCGATCGAATTCTGGCGGGTCTTGAGCGCGCTCTGACCCTGGGGCTGGACGTCAAGATCAATGCCGTGCTGTTGCGTGGATTCAATACCGAACGCTTGCAACAGTTCCTCGACTGGATCAAAGACACGCCAGTAACCCTGCGGTTTATCGAATTAATGGAAACCGGTAACAATCCGGTATTTTTCGCCGAGCACCATGTCAGCGGCGAAGCCATTCGACAACAGCTGCAGGCTTCAGGCTGGCAGGCCAAAACACGCGCCCAGCATGACGGCCCGGCACTGGAATTCACCCACTCCGCTTATCGTGGCAAACTGGGGCTGATCATGCCCTACAGCAAAGACTTCTGTGCCAGCTGTAATCGCCTGCGCATATCGTCACTGGGGAAATTGCATCTCTGCCTGTTTGGCGAACAAGGTTATGACGTACGACCGTTACTGCAGCCCGGCATCGCACCAGCGCAACTGGTGGCCGAACTGGAACAGTTGTTAGGGCTGAAACACGAAACCCATTACCTGCAAAGTGGCAATACCGGCGCGACCCGCCATTTTGCCATGCTGGGTGGCTAACACCGGGGTAAACCCCCCGACTGCGGAGGCGATATGACAGCGAGAGTAACAACCGGGGTGATTCTGGCAGGAGGCGCCTCCCGTCGAATGGGACAAGACAAGGCGATGCTACCCGCCAGGGGCCACACCAGTTTGCTACACCACCAGGTTGCCCTGATGCAGCAACTCGGGCTGGAGCAGCTGTTTATCAGCCGCCATATCACACTGCAAACACCCGCTGACCTGCAGCATTTGGTCATTAGCGACATCAATGACGAGTATCACGATGGCCCGCTGGCGGGCATTTTCAGCATTGCCAAAGCCTGCCCGCAAGCAGAGGCCTTACTGGTCATGCCGGTCGACTTGCCACTGATGGATCTGGCCACCCTGCGCTACCTGCTGAATATTGGCGACGCCGACGATCGCGCCGTCTACTTCCTGCAGGAATATCTGCCGCTCTACCTGCCGTTATCAACCCGAATCCGGCAGTATCTGGAAGATCAACTGACACTGGCAACCGCCGATAAATCCATTCGAGGACTACTAAGCTATTGCCAGGCATTGTCACTCCAGCCCGCCAATTCCACAGCACTGACCAATACCAACACCCATGAAGAATGGCTCGCCAGCCAACAGGTCAGCGCCACCCCTACAGTTATTGAACGTGAGTAATTCCAATGTCCAAAACCTTTACTGATCAATTTATAGCACTGAATATTGCCGTACTGACGGTTTCCGACAGCCGCACAGAAGAGAACGACACCAGCGGCCAACTGCTGGTCAGCCAACTGACCGAAGCTGGCCACCAGCTGGCGGACAAGCGTATTGTTATCGACGACAAGTACCAGCTACGAGCCACCGTCTCAGGCTGGATTGCGGATACCACGACCCAGGTGGTGCTGATAACTGGCGGCACCGGCTTCACCGAGCGCGACACCACACCAGACGCCATGATCCCGTTGTTTGACCAGACCATCGACGGCTTTGGGGAATTGTTCCGGCATATTTCCTACCAGCAAATCGGCACCTCCACGATCCAGAGCCGTGCCGTTGCCGGACTGGCCAACGGTACACTGATTTTCTGTATGCCCGGTTCCACCAACGCCTGCCGTACTGCCTGGGACGAGATCATTGCCAGCCAGTTGGACAGCCGCTTCAAGCCCTGCAATTTTGTACTGCGGCTGAAAAATACCGCCAATCAGCTGTGCGATAGTCGCGGCTGATACGTTTGAGGCCATCACTCCATGTCTAACGCTACGCCTGGGACTATGTCTGGAACTACCTCTGGAACTACGTCTGAAACAATATCTGACCCGTCGGAACACTCGGAAGAGTTTTCCCACGTTAACGCGCGCGGCGAAGCCAATATGGTCGATGTCAGCAACAAACTGCCGACCACCCGTGAAGCCCGCGCCGAGGGTTTCGTCAACATGTTGCCGGCCACCCTGGCCAAGATCCTGGCAGGAGACCACCACAAGGGCGACGTGTTTGCCGTTGCCCGTATCGCCGGGATCCAGGCAGCCAAACAAACCAGCCAGCTGATTCCCCTTTGCCACCCCTTAATGCTGAGCAAGGTCGCCGTTGAATTTGAACCACAGCCCGATCATACCCGGATTCGTATCACCAGCTACTGCAAACTCAGCGGCCAAACCGGTGTGGAAATGGAAGCCCTGACCGCCGTGACGGTAGCAGCCCTGACGCTGTTTGATATGTGTAAGGCCGTCGACCCAGGCATGACACTTGGCGGTATCCGGGTGCTGGAAAAACTTGGCGGTAAAACCGGCCACTGGCAAGCCGACACTACCGCAGCGCCGGAGGCATCATGATTCAAGTGTTGTTATTCGCCCGCTTGCGCGATCAGCTCGGCGCACCGGTCGTCAACCTGACGCTGTCAACGCCTGCCACCGTGCATGACCTGCGACAGGCGTTGCAACAACAGTTTGCCGAGCACGCAGACTCTCTGGCAGCCGGACAGGCCCTGGTCGCCATCAATCAGTCCTTAATCAATGATGAAACCGCCGTTATTCACAACGGTGACGAAGTGGCGCTGTTTCCACCCATGACGGGAGGTTGAGCATGGACGTGATCAAGGTACAAACTGACGACTTTACTGTTGCCGAAGAATACCAGCAGCTCTGCCAGACTAATCGCAACGACGGTGCCGTGGTCTTTTTTGTTGGTCGGGTACGTGAGCTGAATCAGCACGATTCCATATCCCGTCTGTTTCTGGAGCACTATCCCAGCATGACTGAACGCGCCTTGTCCGACATCGTCAGCGCTGCCCGAGCGCGCTGGTCATTGGGGCGTGTGCGGCTGATTCACCGGATTGGCGCGCTGGATATCGAAGACCAGATTGTTTTTGTCGGCGTCTCCAGTCCGCATCGTCAAAACGCCTTTGATGCTGCCGCTTTTATTATGGATTTTCTCAAAAGCCAGGCTCCCTTCTGGAAAAAGGAAACCCTCACCGCCGCAAGCGGAGCAGACGTATCGGAACGCTGGGTCGAAGCCCGCCACAGCGACACGCAAGCCCTACAGAAGTGGAATGACCTTGAGATGCCGGATTCGTTACCATAACCCGTCACGTTAATTCGTCACAATACATTGCGGTCAGCCTGACGCACCCTTGCCCTGACCAAAAGGACGACAACGCTTGAAACGACTGGAATTACTGATTCCCCCGCCACTGGTGGCCATGCTCATCGGACTGCTTATGTGGCTGATTTCCCCGAACCTGCCCACTCTGGCCCAGCTTGGCCTGATGGACAAAATTCTGGTGGGATGCTGTGTGACTGCCGGGCTGGGGTTGGATCTGATGGCACTGACCAGTTTTATCCGCCGCCGCACCACTATCAACCCGATGACGCCGGAAAAAACTTCCCGTCTGGTCAAAACCGGCATTTACCGCCATACCCGTAACCCCATGTACGTTGGTCTGCTGCTCAACCTCGCAGGCTGGGCGATTTACCTCACCCACGTACTGCCGCTGCTGCTGCTGCCGATATTTGTTTATTACCTCAATCGCTTCCAGATCGAACCGGAAGAACAGCGACTGGCAGAGCGTTTTGGAACAGAGTTCACCAGCTATCGGGATTCTGTCCCACGCTGGCTATGAGTAAACTGACAGGACTTTCGGGCCACTGCTTTCGCACTACCCGCTTTTCCTCAGAATTATTCGCTGGAGCTCAGTATGTCGCCGGTCAAAATGCCCACGGTTTTTATTCCCCATGGCGGAGGCCCATGGCCATTTGTGGATCTGCACGGGCGATTCGGCGACGATGAAATGCGCGCCCTGAGCCAGTTTCTGCGGCGCTACCCCGATACCCTGCCCCAACGGCCCAAAGCCTTGCTGGTCATTTCTGCACACTGGGAAGCACCGGTTATCACCTTGGGAACGTCACCTCATCCCCCCATGCTGTATGACTATTACAATTTTCCACCCGAATCCTACGACATCCAGTGGCCAGCCCCCGGTTATCCACAGCTCGCCCCACGGGTTGCCGAATTGCTCCATAAAGCGGGCTTTGCCACCGATGCCGACGACCAGCGCGGTTATGATCACGGTACTTTTGTACCACTGAAAGTGATGTTTCCAGATGCGGACATTCCAGTGCTGCAAATGTCGATGCTGCGTAGCATGAACCCGGCCCAGCACATTCAAATTGGCCAGGCGTTGCAGCCCTTACGAGAGGAAGGGATTCTGATCATTGGCAGCGGCATGTCGTTCCACAATCTGCGTCAGCTGCGCACACCGGCCTGCAAACAACTGTCCAAACCGTTTGACGAATGGCTGCAAGAGATCGCGCTGAAAACCCCTGAGGAACGAGAGCGCAAACTGTCAGACTGGGTCTCGGCACCCAACGCACGTCTGGTTCATCCGCGTGAAGAACACCTGATACCAATGATGGTGATTGCCGGAGCGGCGGGACAGGATCCTGGCCGTATTGTATTTAACGGCCTGTTTGGCGGTGCCTGGGTATCCGGTATCGAATACAGCCAATAATCAATACCCCCTGTCCAGAACGCCACGATCTATCGTGGTGACAGCGAATACCTTGCCTGACGGGATATATCCTCCTGACAGGCCGTGTCAAATAATTGAGAACGCCCCTAGTTTTCGAGTTTGAAACTCTTGCTCATGCCAACCAGATGCTCCGCATCGGTTTCCGATGCCAGCTTGATCATCAGTCGCAGATCGTTGGGTGAATCCGCATGCGCCAGCGCATCTTCATAGGTGATTTCGCCTTGCTCATACAATTGATACAAGGCCTGATCAAAGGTCTGCATCCCCATCTCGTTGGATTTTTTCATCAATGGCTTGAGCGCGTGTACATCACCCTTACGAATCAGATCCGATGCCAGTGGTGAGTTGATCAGTACTTCAATCACCGCCCGACGCGAACGGCCATCCGGCGTCGGTATCAGTTGCTGGGCAACAATCGCCTTCAGATTAAGCGATAAATCCATCCAGACCTGGCCATGCCGTTCCGGCGGAAAAAAGTGAATCACCCGTTCCAGCGCCTGGTTGGCGTTGTTGGCGTGTAACGTTGCCAGACACAAGTGACCCGTCTCGGCAAAGGTCACTGCACTCTCCATAATATCCGGTGAACGTACCTCGCCAATCATGATGACATCCGGTGCCTGACGCAGACAGTTCTTCAGCGCCACCTCAAAACTGGCGGTATCAAGGCCGACCTCACGCTGGGTGATGATGCAGCCGTCATGCTGATGGATATATTCAATCGGGTCTTCAATGCTGAGAATATGGCCCTTGCTGTTACGATTACGATGACCAATCATCGCCGCCAGCGACGTCGATTTGCCCGTTCCTGTCGCGCCGACAAACAGGATCAGGCCACGCTTGGTCATCGCCAGTTCCTTGATGATATCGGGCAAGCCAAGCTGGTCAACACCCGGAATCCGGGTCTCGATTCGCCGCAGCACCATGCCCGCGACGTTACGCTGATAAAACGCACTGGCGCGAAAACGCCCGATGCCTCGGGCATTAATGGCAAAATTCAGTTCCTTGGTGCTTTCAAACTCATCCTGCTGCTTGCTGTTCATCAACCCGAGCACGATATCCCGCGTTTGCTCCGCCGCCAGCGGCGATTTACCCAGCGGTAAAATCTGGCCATTCACCTTCATTGATGGCGCTACACCGGCTGTAATAAACAGATCCGATGCGCCTTTATCGACCATCAATCGTAGAAACTTGTCCATCGACATGACTGCTTACTCCATTGCGTCGAAATACACCGGCCTAGAAAGAATCCGGATTTTTGGCTTTTTCCCGCGCCGCTTCGCGAGAAATAAGACCACGGGCCAGCAACGTCTTGAGCGACTGATCCATGGTAATCATGCCGTAGGCTGCACCGGTCTGGATCGACGAATACATTTGCGCCACCTTGTCTTCACGAATCAGGTTACGAATCGCCGGTGTACCAATCATGATTTCGTGGGCCGCTACCCGGCCACCACCAACCCGCTTCAGCAAGGTCTGGGAAATGACCCCCTGCAGGGACTCCGACAGCATCGAACGTACCATCGATTTTTCTTCGGCCGGAAAAACGTCGACGATCCGGTCGATGGTCTTGGCCGCCGAGGTGGTGTGCAATGTGCCAAACACCACGTGACCGGTTTCTGCCGCCGTCAGCGCCAGCCGAATAGTTTCCAGGTCTCGCATCTCGCCCACCAGAATCACATCCGGGTCTTCCCGCAAGGCAGAGCGCAGGGATTCGTTAAAACCCAGAGTGTCACGGTGTACTTCGCGCTGGTTAATCAGGCTCTTTTTTGACTCGTGCACAAATTCGATCGGATCTTCAATGGTCAGGATGTGGTCGTGTTTGGTGTCGTTGATATAGTCGATGATGGCCGCCAGCGTCGTCGACTTGCCAGAACCGGTTGGCCCGGTCACCAGCACAATACCACGCGGTATATTAGCCAGATCCTTGAACACCTCGCCCATACCCAGCTGATCCATGTTCAGCACCTTGGATGGAATCGTCCGGAATACCGCACCGGCACCGCGATTCTGGTTAAAGGCGTTGACACGAAAACGGGCGACGCCGGGCACTTCGAAGGAAAAATCGGTTTCGAGATATTCTTCGAAATCCTTGCGCTGTTTATCGTTCATAATGTCGTACACCAGCGAGTGCACCTCTTTATGAGCCAGCGCCGGAACGTTTATCCGGCGGACATCGCCATCAACACGAATCATTGGGGGCAAGCCCGCCGACAAATGCAAATCCGAAGCGCCTTGTTTGGCACTGAATGCCAGCAATTCGGTAATATCCATCGCCTGTTCTCCTCTGTCGGCGCAACACAATATTCGTACAGCTGATATATGAGCCAGGTGACGGCATGGATCAACCTTTTATATGATTGTCATATGCCAGAGTATTCAACACTCTGAAAGACCACTCATCCTAACCAAAGTGTCACTAATGTCTACACTTGCTGAACACTACCAGAACGTCTGTCAACGTATCCGGCAAGCCTGCCAGAACAGTGGCCGGGCAAGCGAAGAAGTTACCCTGCTGGCGGTTAGCAAAACCAAGCCTGCCAGTATGGTGCAGGAATGTTACCAGCAGGGGCAGCGCCGCTTCGGAGAAAACTACTTGCAGGATGCCGTCGAAAAAATCACCGCCCTGGCCGGGCTGGCCGATATCGAATGGCATTTTATCGGGCCACTGCAGTCCAATAAAACTCGCGCCGTCGCCGAACATTTCCAGTGGATGGAGACACTGGATCGCGACAAGATCGCCCAGCGCCTGAACGAACAACGGCCAGATCATTTAGCGCCATTGAATGTCCTGATTCAGGTAAACATCAGTGCCGAGCCACAAAAGGCTGGCCTGGCACCCGCAGCGGTCGCCCAACTGGCCGCTATGGTAGACTCGCTGCCCCGCTTGCAGCTGCGCGGGCTGATGTGCATCCCGGAAGCCAGCGAACACGAGTCGATATTGGTCGGCCAGTTTCAACAGATGCGGCTATTATTTGAAGACTTGCAACAGCAGTACCCGACGATCGACACACTGTCGATGGGTATGTCGAATGACCTGGAACTGGCAGTCCGCCATGGCGCAACCCAGGTACGGATCGGCACTGATATTTTTGGTGCACGTAACGGACAGCCGGGTGTGGCCTGACGTTGACGCTCACGATAACAACAAGGATTCCCTATGACTCAAATTGCATTTATTGGTGGTGGCAACATGGCAACCGCCATTATTGGTGGTCTGCTGCGCCAGGGGGACCTGTCTGCCCAGCTGATCCAGGTCAGTGATCCTGGCGAAGACAAGCGTCAGACACTGGCCAACACTTTTGGCATCCAGACCTTTGCCGACAACCTGGAAGCAATTCGTAACGCTGATACCGTGATTCTGGCAGTCAAGCCACAAATGATGAAAGGCGTTCTGCAACCACTGCGGGAAACCCTCAAGACGCGACAGCCGTTGCTGGTGTCGATCGCCGCCGGTATTACCCTCAGTAACCTGTCACAGTGGAGTGGCTGCAACGCCATCGTCCGTTGTATGCCCAACACTCCAGCGTTGCTCGGAGCCGGTGCCACCGGACTGATCGCCAGTGACGGGGTCAGCATCAACCAGCGTAACGGTGCCGATCGCCTGCTGCAGGCAACGGGATCCACCGTGTGGTTAAAAGACGAGCAGGAACTCGACATCGTCACCGCACTCTCAGGCAGCGGCCCGGCCTATTACTTCCTGATGATGGAAGCGATGATCGCCGCCGCAACCCGCTTGGGTCTGAGTGAAGACACCGCCCGTGCCCTGACCGTACAAACGGCCCTGGGTGCCGGTATGATGGCATCGCAGTCAGATGTTGGCCCCGCCGAATTACGCCGCCGGGTCACCTCGCCTGGAGGCACCACGGAGCGGGCAATATTCACCTTTGAAGGCGCTCATATTCGTGACATCGTGCAGGCGGCCATGTCGGCAGCCCAAGAGCGGGCGGCAGAAATGAACCGGGAACTGAGCGAATAACAGCGCTTTTCCTGACAAGACTATAATTGCAGTTTTCAAGCAACAAATGGAGTAAGCATGTCTCCCCTGTCACAAGTTGGTATGCTGCTGGTGAACACCATCGGCAGTATGGTATTGCTGGTTTTTTTGCTGCGTTTTTTACTGCAGCTGGTACGAGCGGATTTTTATAATCCGATTTCACAATTTATTCTGCGCTTTTCCAATCCGTTACTGATTCCGCTGCGGCGGGTTATTCCCGGTTTTGGTGGGCTGGATATCGCATCACTGGTACTGGCCTATCTCGCCCAGCTGCTGTTGATGATCGCTATCTTGCTGGTCGCTGGCCAATTTTCGTTGCCTTGGGGTTACCTGCTGGTATGGGCAGTGATTGGTTTGATGTCGCTGTGGCTTAATATTTATTTCTGGGGCTTGGTGATCATCGTCATCGCCTCCTGGATTGCCCCCAACAGCTACAACCCGGCATTGATTCTGATTAACCAGATTATCGAGCCTGCTATCCGGCCGATACGTAATGCCATGCCCAATCTTGGTGGTCTGGATCTGTCACCGATTATTGCTTTCCTGCTGATCCAGGTACTGCAAATCATGGTCATTGGCCAGCTCGCGGCCCTCACCGGCATGCCGCACGGCTTGGCAATGGGCATGTGAGCCGACGGCCCGGTATGCACTCGTTGGGCATACCGGGCCGGAACCTCACGGGCAGCAGATCAACGATTCCCTGAATACTTGACTTTCGTTCACCCAAACCGGCAGCACCGGCGTTATACTGCGTACCCCATTGCTGCCGGAGAGTCGCCGTGCCACATCGTGCATTTCTGTTTTCGCTGCGATTGGGCGATGCCCTGCGTCAGACCTGTTTTGAACGCCCTTATCGTCTGCCGCAACTGACAGGGGATCTGACTGCGGGCTTGACCGTAGGTATTATCGCCATCCCGCTGTCCATGGCCCTTGCTATTGCCAGCGGTGTCGCGCCGCAACACGGCTTGTACACCGCCATGATCGCCGGTCTGGTGATTGCCCTGGCTGGCGGTTCCCGTTTCAGTGTTTCCGGCCCGACAGCGGCTTTCGTGGTAATTCTGCTGCCGATTGCCCAGCAATTTGGCCTTGGTGGCTTGCTGATGGCAACGCTGATGTCCGGGGTGATTCTTATCGCCATGGCGCTGGCGCGTCTTGGCCGCCTGATTGAATACATTCCCGAAGCCGTCACCCTCGGCTTTACTGCCGGTATCGCCGTTGTAATTGCCACCCTGCAAATAGACGATCTGCTCGGCCTCGGCCTGGGGCCGTTGTCTGGCCACTATTGGCAAAAGGCCACCATGTTGGTGACCAGCCTTGGCCAAACGCACTGGCCCAGCCTGGTGACCGGCGCGGTAACGCTGACGGTATTGCTCGGCTGGCATCGCCTCGGCCGCCGATTTCCCGCACATCTTCCGGCACTGCTGGCCGGTACTGGCGTTGCCCTGTTACTGCAAGCGGCCGGGTATGACATTGCCAGCATCGGCTCCCGCTTCAGTTTTACCTGGCCAGATGGCTCCGCCGGTCAGGGAATTCCTCCCTTCTGGCCCGAGTTCGCCTGGCCATGGCAGGTCGCGGATGCCAACGGCCAAGTGCCACAATGGAACTGGGCCATGGTGCAAGCCTTACTGCCAGCGGCGTTTTCCATCGCCATGCTGGGTGCTATCGAATCCTTGCTCTGTGCCGTGGTGCTGGATGGTATGACCCAGACCCGCCACAGCGCCAACAGTGAACTGCTGGGTCAGGGATTAGGTAACATGCTGGTGCCTTTTTTTGGAGGCATTACCGCCACCGCAGCGATTGCCCGTTCGGCGGCCAATTTCCGCGCGGGAGCCAGTTCACCACTGGCCGCAGTGACCCACGCCATTGTGGTGATGATCGGCCTGCTCCTGCTGGCACCCGTTCTGGCTCACTTGCCGATGGCGGCCATGGCAGCGTTACTCTTGATGGTGGCCTGGAATATTTCCGAAGCCCCTAAACTGGTTCACTTTATTCGCACCGCTCCGCGCTCCGATATTCTGGTTCTGATTACCTGTTTTTCCCTCACGGTGCTGTTCGATATGGTCATCGCCATTGCTGTCGGTATTGTGTTGGCAGCGCTGCTGTTTGTACAGAATGTGGCCGCCATGACACGCTGTGTCGATATCAGCGACCATAGCCGGCTGATTCCTGCGCCACTGCCGCCGGGCTGGCGCGTTTATAAAATCAACGGGCCACTGTTTTTTGCCGCTGCCGACCGTTTGTTTGGTGAACTACTGACCGCGCTGGAACACAGCAGCAGCAACCCGCTGCCGACCAAGACGGATAAAATCTGCGGCCTGGTACTGTATATGGATGCCGTCACCCTGCTGGATGCCGGGGGCCTGGCCGCACTCGACCGCTTTATTGAGCAATGTCAGCAGCATGCGGTGCAGCTGGTACTGGCCGACCTGCAGTTTCAACCGTTAAAAACCCTGGCGCGGGCCGGAACGATCCGCAACTCGGAGCAATTGCACTTTGCACCAACCCTGACCGATGCCCTCGACTGGATCAGTCGCTCCGATAACTACTCACCGGTTTAACTGAACCACTTACCGATTTAATAGCGCTGTGCCACAAACGGGCACAGCGCAAGACTTTCGCCGCGCGCATGGCTAAAATGGCCGACCACGTTTGGAGGTGCCCAATGTCGCAACAACGGCCGGATCAAAAAACCACCCATTTTGGCTATAAAACCGTCGCTACCGACGAAAAACAGGCGATGGTGGCCGATGTCTTTCACTCGGTGGCCGCCAAGTACGACCTGATGAACGACCTGATGTCGTTCGGGGTGCATCGCCTGTGGAAACGCATCACCATTGAGATGAGCGGTGTTCGTCCTGGCAACCAGGTGCTTGACCTGGCCGGAGGCACCGGTGACCTGACCAAAAAATTCGCCCGGATTGTCGGCCCCCAGGGCAAGGTAGTACTGGCAGACATCAATTCGTCCATGCTCAATGTCGGCCGCGACCGTCTGACCGATCAGGGTTATGTTGGCAATATTGAATACGTACAGGCCAATGCCGAATGCCTGCCGTTTGAAGACAACAGCTTCGATGTCGTCACCATCGCCTTTGGTTTACGTAACGTCACCGACAAGGATGCCGCACTGGCTTCGATGGCACGGGTATTAAAACCCGGCGGACGCCTGCTGGTACTGGAATTCTCCAAACCGACCAACCCGCTGATGAGCAAAGCGTACGACCTTTACTCTTTTTCGGCCTTGCCGTTTATGGGCAAGCTGGTTACCAATGATGCAGAAAGCTATCGGTATCTGGCGGAATCCATTCGTATGCACCCGGATCAGGAAACCCTTAAAGGCATGATGGAGACCGCCGGTCTGGTACGCTGTTCCTACCATAATCTGACCAGTGGCGTCGTCGCGCTGCACCGGGGAATCAAGCCCTGATGTTTTTTCTGCCAGCAGAACTCACTCACGCCCTGTGCCTACCATGGGAAGCGGCGATCAATCATGCTCTCAAATATGATCCCGCGACCCTGCAACAGCTGGAGCGCCATAACGGCCGTTTGATACATATCCGCTGCACCGGAACCGGAACGCTCTCTGTACGCATACTCGACCGTGGTGTGCAGCTGGGCATGACCCGCCTCGACCCCGCTAAAGGCGACATGGCAACAGCCGATGTGACGCTGGCCGATGTCACCCTGACTGGCACCTTGCCTGACTTTGTCGCCTTAGCCCGCGCCAGCAACAAGGCCAGCGCGCTGATGTCGGGTTCGCTGGCGCTTGAGGGCGACACCGAACTGGCCATGGCAGTCAGTGGCCTGCTTGATCAACTCGATATCGACTGGGAAGCCATGCTCAGCCCGGTCACCGGCGGCCTGATCGCCCACCAGCTCGGCGAAGGCATTCGTAGCCTGATGAACTGGGGTAAATCAACCGGCAAGACCTTTGCCACTGCCGCCCATGATTACGCCGTCGATGAAGCCGGGCTGGTTGTATCCCAGGCAGAAATGAATGACAGCGCCGACCAGATCGACCAGTTAACACTGGCCGCCGACCGGGTGGCGGCACGCATCCAGCAGTTGGAAGCGGCGGCGGCAGCGAATGGCACCAACGGCAGCGCTCAGCCACACGCGGGAGAGGTATAAACCGTGTCGCGACTCTGGCGTTTATGGAAAATCCTGTTTGTCTTCACCAAATACCGCCTCGACAGCCTGATCCCGCTGCAGCACCTGCCGCCAGGTTTACGCGTCTTGTTATGGATTGCGCCATGGCGACTGAGCCCGGTGCCATCCAATCTCAGTCGCGGGGCTCGTCTGCGCCTGGCGCTTGAAGCCCTCGGCCCCATTTTTATCAAGTTTGGTCAGATCCTCTCAACCCGACCGGATCTGGTGCCAGAAGATATCGTGCAGGAACTCAAACGCCTGCAAGACAAGGTGCCGCCGTTTCCGGAAGATCAGGCGATTGCCCTGATCGAGGCTCAACTGGGCCAATCGGTGGAGCAGCTGTTTGCCGAATTTTCATCCACGCCACTGGCATCGGCGTCCATCGCCCAGGTACATACCGCCAAGTTGCACAATGGCAAGGACGTGGTGGTCAAAGTCGTGCGACCAAAAATCGAACACACGATAGAGCGGGACTTGCAGTTGCTGGAAACCATGGCCCGTCTGGCGGTGGCCTACTCCGCTGACGCCCGCCGCCTGAAACCGATGGAAATAGTGGATGATTATCGCCACACCATTTATGGCGAACTGAACCTGAAAATCGAAGCCTCCAACGCCACCCAGCTGCGACGTAATTTTGCCGGTTCCGATTACCTCTATATTCCTGAGGTTTACTGGGATTACACCCGCCCCAAGGTTATGGTCAGCGAACGCATCTACGGTATTCCCGTCGCCAATATCGAAGAACTGCGCGCCCAGGGCACCAATATGAAATTGCTCGCCGAGCGTGGTGTCGAGATCTTTTTTACCCAGGTCTTCCGCGACAGCTTTTTCCATGCCGATATGCACCCTGGCAATATCTTTGTCTCTCGCGAGCACCCGGAATCACCCCAATATATCGGCATCGACTGCGGCATCGTCGGCAGCCTGACGGATGAAGACCAGCCTGTCTCTTATACACATCTCCGAGCCCACGAGACAGGCAG
>CAJXTI010000060.1 GCA_913061185.1 uncultured Oceanobacter sp. | reverse complement strand
AAAGTGGGTCAATTTTATTGGCCAAAGGTGGATCAAAATAGATGGCCATTGACAGGCAGCGAACGGCATGGCTGTGTTGCTCGCGCCAGACATCACTTTCTGAGCTGCCTGTGCGGCAGCGAACTTGGCGGTCAGATCGGCGGCGGTGGCGTTGATTTTCTGAGCTGCCTGTGCGGCAGCGAACACCGCACCCTGATCGGTACGATCACAATCCCATTTCTGAGCTGCCTGTGCGGCAGCGAACGCTATTATTGGCCGCGTTGTTTGGGCGGTGTCTTTCTGAGCTGCCTGTGCGGCAGCGAACTCGATGTCGATCCGGGATTTACCCGTCACAATTTTCTGAGCTGCCTGTGCGGCAGCGAACGGTCGAGAACGTCGTCAAGCTGCTGCCGTTCGTTTCTGAGCTGCCTGTGCGGCAGCGAACTACATACCGATGATTGCCCACGGCATCGTTGATTTCTGAGCTGCCTGTGCGGCAGCGAACAGATTCGATAAAAAAAGACCCCGGGCCATCAATTTCTGAGCTGCCTGTGCGGCAGCGAACTGCGCCTCACTGAGTAGCTTTCATCTGTGATGTTTCTGAGCTGCCTGTGCGGCAGCGAACTGTGTATTTGAACCGGCGTCTATCACCCTGGTTTTCTGAGCTGCCTGTGCGGCAGCGAACGCGGCAGTGATCAGGGCGAACAGCGGGATATTTTTCTGAGCTGCCTGTGCGGCAGCGAACGTTCGAATCCTGCCGGGGGTGCCATTTACACTTTTCTGAGCTGCCTGTGCGGCAGCGAACTGCCGGGAGTACCTTTTTTAATGGTTCCAACGTTTCTGAGCTGCCTGTGCGGCAGCGAACGACCCAACGTAGAGCGATACGTAGTTACTGTCTTTCTGAGCTGCCTGTGCGGCAGCGAACGTCGGTGCTATCGATTGCAGCGGGTGGATATTTTTCTGAGCTGCCTGTGCGGCAGCGAACTGGGCAAAATTCCGCGCCAAAGCCAAGCGCAATTTCTGAGCTGCCTGTGCGGCAGCGAACGATCTGGCAGCCGCACTGAACGCCCAGCGGCTTTTCTGAGCTGCCTGTGCGGCAGCGAACCGGCTTAGCTCGGCTTTTTTGAACGGCTGACCTTTCTGAGCTGCCTGTGCGGCAGCGAACACGGATTGAAGCCGTGATGCTCAGTCAAAGCTTTTCTGAGCTGCCTGTGCGGCAGCGAACGAGGTTAAAGCGGCGTTACAGACAGCCGCGACTTTCTGAGCTGCCTGTGCGGCAGCGAACTAAACGGCCTCTTTAAATAGTGTTAAAGATGATTTCTGAGCTGCCTGTGCGGCAGCGAACACGTTGGAAATTCATAGTCGCTGTGGGTGTCTTTTCTGAGCTGCCTGTGCGGCAGCGAACTGTAGCAATCTATAGCTAACCTGCTATTTTTTAAAGAGCTTCCTTGCTTTTATCTATTTTCACCCTATTTTTCAGAAAATATCCAAACCCTTTAAAATCAAGGGATTGGAATTCAGGCAAAAAAAAGGGTCAGAACCAGGGGATCGTCGCGGTACTGCTTAACCCATAACTGTTGAACGTCCCTGTAGCCGGTGCATCCAGCAGTTCGCCATGCTCGATATACACACGCATATCGTTGCCGTTCGACAGGCTTTTGATCTGTACAAACGGTTGTTTGAGTTTTTTTTGCTGGCTGTCCGGTATTTTGGCTTCAGCTTCTTCCTCGGTCAGCCAACCCTTGGCAATGGAGCGTTTGCGTTTGTTCCAGGCGCTTTTGGCTTGCACTCGCTTGACGGTTCGGTACTGGCAATCTGCCGGAACCCGCTCGACGGTTGACACTCGGGTGTAATCTCCCAGCCCTTTCATCCAACCGCTGCTCATCAGTTTGTCGAGTGCCTCCGCGCTGCCGTGTAAACGCATTCGTCCTCCCAGGCGTGTCGCCACATCCGGGAAGCTGACGCCAACTGCACCGGGCACGGTCTGGCTCATGCCTCGGTGAAATTTGGAGAACAGGGCATTTAACAAGACCTGTTCTTCAAATTCCGGGTCTGGAAGCAATGTAATGTCGAGGTAGTAGTCCATGGCTTAGTCCTTGTCTGATGAGCCGAAGACACCACCCCGGATCAGAGTTGCCATAACGAAGTGCTGATTACCCACCTCCGGGACTTTCCCTTGTGCCACCCAACCATCCAACAGGCTATAGAAGTCGTTCTTGGGTTTAGGCTGGCGGTAAGCCTTACCTTCGGTAGTAACTGATCCGTAGGGTTCTACGGCAATCGGGCCCACGCTGCCTTCATCTGCTGGATACCAGGTATCAATGGTGCGCAGAGCATTGCCAATTTTCTGGCTGTGCATGGCCGCTGTCAGCTTGTCTTCCCCTACGGCATACAGGGTTTTGCTCTTTTGCCCTTTCTTGTCGCCTTTATCCAGAATCAGTTCTTGGGATGGATAGACCTCCTGCCCTTCGCCCATACGTGCATATGCCTGAATATCGAGCAGCGCATAGCCATTATCATCCGCCAACGCGGCTTCGATTACCTGAGCAATGGCTTTAATATCGTCTTGAGATGCAGAGTCAAAATCACGCAGTGAGAAATCATGAGCGTTGAAGGTCCAGCTCTTTGCCGCTTCTCCTTTCACCCGATGGCTGACTCGCACCTCGATGTCTTCAGCCCCGACACGGTTACGCCACAGAAACCGACCATTGGCCAGATTACTGGCGTAACGTCCGGCCAATTCTCCATAACCATGCTGTTCTTTATAACCGCCCACCAGACCAGCCAAAGCTGCCTGATATTCGCTGTTGTTACAGGCGGAAGGTTTACCGGCACCACCAAGGATCCGCAGAGTAAACCGTACCCGCAATGTGTCGCAGTCGTTAGGCAGCATCGCCACATCAACGGTTTGCAAGTTCGGTGATTCAATTGCGGCATCCAGTTTCGCAGGATCCTGATCCTTGGTTTTCAGGCGATTGGAGATGGTGCCACGCACCGCTTTCTCCTGCTTCTTCACAAACTGCCAGCGACTGCCCAAATCCCGCTCTTCCCAGCGTCCTGCACTGAAGATGGCATCGGATGGATCGAGTTTGCGTTCAAAAGCCAGTACAGAGGCACTGAGGGTATCTTTTTTAGCCATGATGAAATTCCTTATTCAGAGAAAGTAGATTCGGTTGATTCAACCGCCAGGTAACGCACGTAGTCGTTCTGGCACAGGTAAAGCCCCTTTTCCGCGTCGTGCTGATGCGTCCAGAGCATTTGTTCAAGTCGGTCAATACGGTGCGGGCCAAGCCATTCGCCAATGGAGTACAGGCTTTCGACAAACCGGAAAGGTACGGTTGTATCGCGAACATTGCGTACCACACCGGGCTCGTACCGTTCTGAAATAGCGGCGTACCCCACCGGCAGAGGCACAGTCCAGCCCTGTTTACGCTGGATATGCCACTGGACTTTGTCTTTCAACTCATCGTTTTGATCGGCCTCCCGTTCTGGCGAAAACCGCATCCGGCCATGCTCCAGAACGGCATCCAGTGCTGTAGCGCTGTTGTCTTGCTGCCTCAAAGCTTTCAGTGTTTGTTGCATCCGGTCGTTGCGCAGCACCAGAGCAAAACCAGGTAGTAACTTGCGTGACAGGGTTCGAAACTGCTCTTTGCGGGTTTTAAGATCGTCCGCCCAATGCAGTAACTCAGGACGATTACGCCAGTTGTTCTCAGGCAAACGAATACTGCCACCAGCAATGCGCATCCGGGCGACGGTACTCACCAAGGCATCCAGAAAATCGTCTTTGTCGTCCGGGTCAATATCGCCCTTCAAAGCAATCACCAGACTAATTTCCAGATTGGCCTTGCCTTCTTCGACGATGGATGGCGGCTTGCCATCTTTGCCGACGGGATGGCGGTTCAGGCAGAAAACAAAAGTCCGGCTTCCAGAAGGCTGTGAAATCTGCGGATCAAAGCGATGGCAAACGATGCCAACACCGGCTACGCCTTCCTGAATCCAGTCTTTCAGTTGCAACTGCAAGGCGTGAGCAAAGCCAGTGAAGGCCGTCGGTGCAGGAAAGCCCCAGCTCATCGGCCCGGACACTGAATTGGCTGCGGTTAACTCAAGTCGAGGAAGTAAACAAACCGTGTGAATAGCCATTAGTCTTCTACTCCCCGGAACATATTGATTTCCTTTTCTACCAGTTTCTTCCATTCGTCGAATTCGGCTTTACCTACTGGCAGTTTTTTCTTGCCGCTCGCCAGACGGGCGTTTAACCAGTTGGCAAAGCGCACGGCTACCTGCTCTTTCCAGTCGCCCCAGCGGTAGGTTTTGGCAAACTCTTCATCGATCAGCACACGCCCTTGATCAAGCCAGCAACGTTCTTCCTCCGGCAGGTTGCAGTCCTCCTCTCCAGACCAGCCAGGCTCGAGATCCCAGGCTGATGCAGAGAAATGGAAGAACTCATCAATCACCGCCCGGACTTTCTCCCTCGCCACTTCCCGAATTTCCATATTATTGGGATCCAGAATCGGGCGTTCCGGGTGATAGTGAGCTTCCAGGTACAAAATGAGGTCTTTGACTGCAGACAGTACTTCACGCCGACGTCCAAACACATTGGGGAAAACACTATCAACTTTCAGAGGCGGGCGAATCAGGTCTACATTCCAGTGCGGTGGCAGCGAGGCCAGCAGATAGTTTTCTCCGTAGCGATTGCTGTTTAGCTGACTGACGTTTTGCTGGTTACTGCCACCAAATTTCTGCACCACCATGTTCGGGTACTCGAAAGAGTCCTGATCAGACCAGGCGTTATTGAAGCGAGCATCACGGGCCGCTTTGGCCTCTTCAGAAAAACGATGCTCACGGATTTGCGTCCAGACTTCCTGCGCCAGCGCACTGGAGAATAAAGGTGAAATCAGGTGGTAGTCTGAATTAGCACCAGTGTCCTCCAACGGCCAGTAGAGCTGTTTCGAGAAGGTGTGAGAAGCAATTGCTTTCGTTTCATCTGGCAAACTGGCAAAGGCCTTGGCCCAAGCAGATGCCTGTTCCTGATCATCGGACATAGCAGCGCGAAAATCTGCGGAATCTGCCATGGCCAGATCTAACAACGAGACGTCTCCGACGGAGAGCTTCAGAAACTTGTAGACATCGAGAGCGGCAGCGTTTCCAACCACGTCAGGGCGAACCTGCCCAATGCTGTGAGTGCCCAGGTAGTCGTCACCAGCCTGGACATTGCCCAATGAATAACAGCCAGAACCTTTCGAATCCGGGTGGGTATATTTGGCAGCATGAGTAACTTGCTGAATCTGGCCGACACGTCGAGCGGCATCTTCCAGCCATGCTTCGTATTCATAGTCGGATAGCAACTTGTCGCGCTTCTCGACTTCATCCGGTTTCAGCTTGCTGAGTTTTTCCTGCAGCCGCAGATCAATAAATTGCGAGATGACAGCCCGAATTTCATCCGGGCCGGGAAGGGATATATCCATATCGGTATCCTGTAGAAAAGTTTGGTAGAACAAAGCTTTCAGGTACACTGCTCCAGGCGACGCCATGGCGGAGCCGCTTGGAGACTTCGATTTTCAGCCTCTTCTAACTTGATGAGTGCCAAACATCGATTCTTCTCCTTTCGGTTTCTGTCCCGAACCGATTCGGGTGCCAGCGAGACTGACGTTGCGTGGTGAGGAGTGTTTGCCGACACATCCTCACCAACCTTTTTACATCATGGTCTCGTGCAAGCACCCTGTCAACAACCAAGAGTGGTTCATTTATATAAATTAAAAAACACTAAGAAACTTTATAACTGCTTAGTGCTAAACTCCGCTGCTCCACCGATAAGGTGGTTCAGAAAAAGAGTGGTTCGTTTACACAAGCGACTCTCTTCCTTCACTACCGCACAGGTAGCCCAGTAATCCCGGCAAGCAGGATGCCTCGGGATTACTTCTTCCTCTGATTGGTATGAGAAAACCCGAGCATCGGGTGATACAACCAGCCGTTGTCTGCGCCTTTGGCTGGTAAGTCGAGATATACAAACCGGTCTTCTATCACGTCATTTTCAAGCTTGAGTTTCTCCCCCATATCGTCGATAGCCTCTTGCAAATCAGGCACACCCCAGAAGCCAATACGCGGGTTTGTTTCAACGGTTCGGAGCACTCGCAGCTGAGGCATCTCTCTTACCTGCCAATACTCATCACGGGTAATAAAGTTCCAGTTCGCTTTTCCCTGCCCGTCATCCAGGCGTTTAAACCAGTAACGTTGCCTTCCTAACGGGTCATAACGAAATGGCTGCTTACGCTGCAATTGGCCGCTCAGGTTGGCCATTGAGCGCCACCAGTGGCTTGCCGGAATAATGCTGTGCTCGTCCGAATCACTACCCAATACATACTGGCGAGTTACATGATGTTCAAAATCCACCAGATTGTTGGCTGGGCTAAACTCCGAGCGTTTAAGGATACGAACACGGGAGTCGATAGACTGCCATTGCTCAGGCGCCAGGATCTGATTCAAATCATGACTGTTAAGCCGAAACTCATCGGTCTCAAACCCAGGTCGACAGAAAGCGGGCTGAGTCCCTCGATAGCGTCGGCTACGAAGGTTGGTTTCAAATATGCTCAGATTGGGGTAGCTGACAGGTTCGAACCGATGCCGTCTAACCCGACCAGCCAGCTGAATAATTGAACGCATGGAAGATGGCTCACAGATTGCCCAGTCCGCATCCCAATCCCTGCCCGTTTCACATACCGGGCTGGAGAGAACCACCAGTATCTGATTGGGTTCGTCATGGTTATCCAGCAACTGCCGAATGTGGTTTGAGGCAAACCAGTCTTTCTCTTTGTGGCGAGTCAGCACAGCATCCAGCGAACGTTCCATAGCAGAGCGGATAATCAGCGTATGCTGGGAATGATAAACACACAGATGAATTCGATAATTTTCAGGCAAAGCTGTTTTCATCAGGCAACAAGCAATATCGGTAATCGGGTCGATATTGGCCAGTCGAACCAGACCCGTGCTTATTCGCTTTCTGGTTTTGTCATCTTTCTGGGCGGAATCATCATGATGCTGTTGAATCAGCTCCAGTAGCTTGGCGGCCACGGGCTGATAGCGATCTTCTCCTTCGCTGCTTGCCAACTCCGGGAGCGACACCAGCCGGGCGACCCGCCGCCGTTGATCTGCCTTTTTAGCCAGTGTACTTGAACGTGACTGAGTAAATTCATCATGAGCCGCAGTAAAAGAAGCGACTTCGGCACATTGCTGGCTACGACGATCGAACTCATCAAACCAGGCACAAACAATATTAGGAGCGCGATTCTCTGCTCTGCCTCTGTTGTTTTGATACTGGGTTCGACCGGCCAGATAGGCATCGAACAAGCCTTCCATCAAATCCGGCGGCAAGGTCGCGGAAGACAGCAACACCTTGCTGCCAAGTAGCCCGGCCCAGTTCACCAGTCGACATAGCGCTGGAAAATCCTCCTGAGAAAACTCATCCGGTTCGTCCAGCACCAGATCCGAGGTCATTAATCGCAGTGTTGGCGGGATATATCTGGGGCCTTTCAACCGTTCGGTTGCGGGCATCAAGTGATCAATCGTACAAGTGACGATGGGTGCATTCAGTAACTTCAAGGCACCGGGAGATTTCTCCAGCCATTGTTTGAGCGCGCCATCATCAATGCCACCATCGTAGTGAACAAATTCATTCTCAGGCATCAGCTCTTCAGCAGATTCCGAGCCTTGAACCTTACTCTCGCCATCATCGGACTGCTGCATTTCAAATAGCTGACGCACTGAGCCATCACCCACCAGTACGGCCAGATCTTCCGCACCGAACCCCAGCCGTTCACGCAAAGCCGCGCCTGTTTGCAGCGTCAAGGTTCGCAGTCCCAGAGCAATGGTGAATCGGGCACCGGTATCTGGCTTGGCCAGCGCATACATGATGCGGCCATTAGCCAATGTTTTTCCGCACCCGGTAGACGCCATATTGATGCCAAAGAAACCCTGTTCATCCGACAGCGACTGTAAGCCTTCCGCCAGATCAAAGGCTTTGTCTTGCCAGGCAAAGCGGCGATCTTTACTGCGCTTACGAAAGCCCTTGTGCCGGGCAATGGTTGGCAAAACACTGTCCAATGCCATTATGGATCGAAACACCCGCGACGAGGTTTTTTCAACACCAACCAAATGCTCATCCAGCTTTTGCTTCCGCTTTCGATTTTTATTTTCACTGTTGGCATAACTATTGGCATATAAGGGAAAACTTTCAGAACCGTAGTACTTATGTGGAGGCAACCCAGAATAATGATGATCCGCCAGTATCAGCGCCATACGCGCCATGTGCATCACATAGCTGTTCGCACACCATTGGGTCTCTTGCTGAAGTGCTGGTTGCGCCAACATGTTTTTGGCGATTCTCCGGGCGTGTTCACACCATTTGACACTGCTAAAAGGCAACACGTTTTTGTGCATCGACCAGCAGTTTTTCTTTTCTGTTTGAGTAGCGTCTTCGCGCTCGCCGCACCATTCACTGCGAATACCCACTGGCAGCTTTTGCAAGACAGACAGACGAATCGATAGCTCGCCTTTAAGCGTCTTTTCACAAGGAATTCGATGATGAGAAACGATCAACCAGCCAATCGCAGCAGCAATAGGAGGCAGGTTTTTGAAGGGACTAACGGTTTTATCCAGACCATCTTTTTTCAGACTATCAAGGCAAAACTGAGTCGCAGGCTTATCGACGCCAGCCAATCGTTCCAGCCATTCCTGATCAGAGTCATTACCTACAAAGGCTTCGAACAAGCGAAGCGACACCCATTCATGGCGATAGGGATCAGCGGTTCTGGCGTTACCCTCCAGCTTTTTCTGAAAGATTTTATTAGCTTTGCCAAAATCGTGAAAAAGCGCAGCTAACGCCGCAAACAAACGAATAACCTCTCCCGTTTGCCAGTCGTTTTCATCGGCTCTTCTCAGCACATCCCGCCCGGTCGAGTTGGTCGGCACTCGCCCTTCTGCGTTGAATTTACGGGCGTTACCGACAATCCATTCCATCTCAACCTGATGCCTGCCCCGTACTCGATGACACACGACGGCGGTATTGCGCCGGGCGGTTTTGCGTAGCAGTTTGCGAACCGTAATCAGGCCTTCCTGCGTGACGGGGCCTTCCCAGCTCCGATCTCCCGCCCGTTCAAAAAACTGATCCAATACTCGACGGGTTTCGATCAGGGCTTTTTTGCCGCATTGGGATTTGATAATAACAATCACAGCGACTCCTTCTTGTCTGTCTGCTCGGCAACAGCCTTGATGGCGTCGATCATGCGGTCGAGTACGTCGTATTGCTGAAACAGGGTGATCAGCCGTTGGCGAAATTCCTGTTCGGAGTCCCCTTTCATGGCAGAGATAAAGGCGCAAGGCAGCACCACGGCGTCTTTGATCACATCGGCTACGTCAAATACTAACCCTCCGCGTCGGGTTTTGCCGTGTAACACCGCCAGTCCGTGGGGCAAGCCCAACACCCAGCAAGCGGTTGCCGCCAGGCCGTAAGCCAGATAGTTGCCGTGATCAAGAAAACGGTTGGCCATGTCAGTGCCGCCTCCCTGTTTGGCTCGTACGAAGTCGCCATAGCCAGTATTCAGGCATACCTGTTTGTACAGCGCCTTGGTCATGGTGGCTTCGGTTGTCAGTACGTCGGTACTGTTGCTGGCGTGCTCCAGCCGCTGTTCAAAGGATTGGATGATGGCGTTTAATCGGTCGTTAGATACCGGGAAGTCCAGTTCTCGTTGGCGCGCCAGTTTGCCCCAGATTTCGCGCAGGTTGTCGAGTCGGTAGCGTTGAAAATGGATTGCCGCATCCAGTCGTTTCTGGTCATCGAACCAGAAAGAGCACCACTGTTGCAGGTATTCGGTGGGTCGGTATTCGCTTTGTGAGGTCAGCCATTCGACATCGGTTTGTATGTCATTGGCGGCAAACAGGGGTGTTCCGCCGCCGCCACAAAACCCCAGAAGTACGCCTGCTTTGGCAAATTCGCGTACGGCAGCCTGGGTAATGGAGGTGCCAGTACCGAGCAGGATGACGGTGGTGTTGGCAATGGGGATGTTCCAGTAAAGCGATTCTTTTCCGGCTTCGGTGACGTATTCAACCCGACCGCCGTTGACCAGTACCCGGCAATATTGCAGGTAGTAGAGGTTGGCGCGTTTTGAATGCAAGATGGTTTTGAGCTCTGACGGGGAAAAATCGTCCATGGGTACACCATTCCGTGGTTTTATGTTGATTTGAGCATAGCGACAGCGGCTGGCGTTGTCATCGGCTAGAATCCATGCCTTTTGGTTTTCCGGTGCTTAGCCGTCGCGTGACTTTGTGGCGACCGTTGGGCGACCCACGCACAGGAGCGCAGGAGCCAGAGGGAGGTAGCAGGAAGGTAGAGGTGCCGTGTGAATGACCAGGAGCGGGGCTACCCACGCGGGAGCGTGGGAGCCAGGTGTAGCGCTTTAAGCAGGGGTTATTGCAGGGTCTCGAACGTGCCGTCGATATAACGAACCACCCAGGTGCCGTTTTCCTTGGTGATACGGCCGTAAACCACGTCGCGGTAGTTCAGGTAGAAGGTGGCGGTATCGAGGCTGTAGCTTTCATCCCACTCTGCCTGATTGGATGTCACGCAGCGTTCGTAGTCTCCTTCGTCGTTCACCAGGTAGGTGTACGGCAGTGGATCAGCGCCATTGGATTCATTCAGGAAGAGCGTCAGGGTGCTGTCTACCTTATCGGTGCTGCCATCATCCAGCGACAGCGAGACGCCGTCTTTGTAAATCGCCAGGCTGCCGGTGGTTTCGAAGGTGTAGTCGGTGCGGTAATTCAGGATAATCCGATCCAGAGACGAGCCACTGCCGATCGTTACATAGCCACTGGTAGAGGTACTGGAGTAGTCGTGGGACAAGGCTGCTGTTATGCGGTAGTCATCCACTGTCGGGGCATTGATGTATACATCCAGTAGGGTATCCGGCTGATTATCAAGGATCACTTCGGTCTGGAATCTGAGTGTGTTGAGGCCCAGTACCATAGGATCATAGAGGGTGCCATCCAGGTCGGCACTGCTGCTCTCCAGGTCGTCCAGTACCATGCAGCCATTGCTGTCGGTACTGTTGGCTGCCCATTCAACAAAATAGGTGCCCCGCCCGTCAATGGAGATACGCGACAATACGCCACTGGCCCACAGGGTGTTCACGTAGTCGGTAAAATCCGCTTCGCCGTAGTAACGGTTCTTTGGCTCGCAGGTATCCACGGCCCAGGTGCTGCCGTTTTGCACCAGATAGCATTCTTCGGTGTCGTAGGTGTTCACCAGTTCATCAAGATCATCATCGCCATCAACGTCGCTTTCATCCTCACGTTCAATGGTGGGATACAGTCGATAGCGTAATGATTCACCCAGCGGCACATGGATATCCAGGTACTCGACAGCCTGATTTTTGACGGTTTCTGAGCCGGTGGCATAGCTCAACAAACCGCTGGCGACGGTGCCTTTGGCAAAATCTGCGCTGCTGTTTGGTGTAAAGAAGCCGGTGAATGGAGCAAATTCCTGATCCGGGTAAAACTCGGCGGCGTTGGATGCGGCAGCACCAACGTACAGGTCGGCGTATTCATCGTCGTCGCCATTGTCACCCTTGACGTTGTCCGATACCCGGCTATCCAGTACGACGGTATCGATATTGAATCGCAGTGCTGAGGTTGCATCCAGCGGGTCTCGTACGCCCCGGTAGAACAGGCGGAAGTAACCATCAAATTCCAGCTCGTCTGCGGTGTTCAGGGTTGTCTGGTCGTAAAATTCAAAATCTCCCCAACGCAGTTCATAGCCGATAATTTCGTTGCTGCTGCTGTCTGCCAGCTGGGAAACTTCGTCGGTGTAATACACCCGCACAGCGGACGGCCGCTCAATGTCGTTATCGCTGTCATCGTTTTCGTAGTAGTGGTCAATATTAAAAACCAGATCGCCTTGCTGATAGGTGCCGACAATCAATACATCGATGGCATGGGAGGCATCTGGCTCGTCATCGTCATCGGTGGTGTTAACATCCGCGACCCGCTGACTGACGGTAATGGCACCATCGTTAAGTTTGAGTATGCCGGTTGCGCTATTATAGCTGTCGATGCTGGTCAGCCAGGTCATGCTGCTGTCTTGGGTCGGGCAGCCAGCATTCAGATAACAGCTGGTATAAAGTTCATAGGTTTGCAGGTAAGCGTCGATCAGGGCCTGGAATTCATCGGCATTGTCGTCGCCCACGGCTTTGACCATATCCAGATAGGCATCTACGTCTTCGCGGTAGCCTTCTTCAAAGAAGCTGTCCTGGTAAGTACGCAAGGTATCGACAAACGCTTTGGTGCGCTGCAAACCGAGGATAAAGTCATCGTAGTCACCGGAACCCACCAGGTTTTCGATGGTTTCCGGGACAACAGCGGTCAGTTCGCCGTCTTGCAGCGCGGCAATATCGGTATCAAAGGTTCCGATCACTGTAGCAACATAGGTGGCTGCGGTGGTGTTGGTCACTTCCAGTGCGGCCAGGTTGTCCCGCGCCAGCTGGAACAGCTGCGCCAGACTCACGGTTTGGCTGTCACCGCTCTGCAACCACTGGCCGTCATTAGTAACGATATCGGCACCGACCTCGGCAACGAGTGTGGTATCACCAGCGTAGCTTTCTTCGAGGTGGCTCCAGGCCGAGACCAGCGCGCCATAACGAATCTGATCCAGCGTGCTGGCCTGGCTGCCGTTCCAGTTATCAATATGGGTCAGGTCAGCCGGACGGGTTGTCTGGATGTCTTCAACGCCGAGAAGGCGTGATAACTGGGAAACAGACTGCACTACTGACCAGGCCGAGTAATAGCCGGTTGTGTCCCACTCTGCCGTGGATTCCAGATACAAGCGCTCGTACGCCAATGTTGCCGCCAGATCGGTAAAGGGCGTCAGGCGAACCCGTTCATCGCTTTGCAAGTCGTAGGCTACCGTGCGCCACAGGCTACCGATAGCGCTATAGCGTTCACCAAAGGCCACCGTCGCAGCTGCCGTAACACAGCCATCCATCCACTGACACAAACGCGTTGTGCCTGGGACATCCAGATCGGTATCTTCAACCTTGCCAACCAGGGTGAACTGCTGAACTTCTTCGGATGCAATGGTCGCTTTTATCTCGCTGTCTTCATCGGTGTCGTATTCTGAGTGGCTCAAGCGCCCTTCACTGTCAACAGACAGCTGCCCACCCTCAGTCACTGCCGTGGACCAAACGTAAGCGTCATCAAAATCACCCTGGCTTACCCAGACTTTGACTGACACCGTTGAACTTGAGCTACTGCCATTGGAGCAGCCCGTCAGCCCAACCACTGCCAACCCAACCACGGTCAACAGAGTTCCTGCCAACATCCCGCTATAACGCTTGTACATACGTAAACTGATCCTAACTTGCCTGGTCAAGCCCGGCGATTGCGACAGCCATCTCTGCCGATCCCAACGACCGAACCGAAAAATGGCGCTTATCATAACAGGCTTTGATCGACCCACCAGACCCGCCCGAGTTCAGAATCGTCAGTATTTGCCGGTAACTGCTGACCAATTGACGGACAATAGCGACCGCTAGGGGCGTTCTCAATGATTAAACCGAGCCTGCCGAGCACCAGTGGGTTTCAGAACAAGGCATGAGGAGCGTGGTTTGGCGAGCTAAACAAGTAACGAATAACGCCGTGCTGGAAGCTACTGGCCTCAGCCCCAAGGGATCAGGGTCAATATCCCACCTGCGGTGTTGTTGAACTTGAAAAGAACTCGCCATTCTCGGCGTCCAACGCCTTGCCTGACGGGATTTATCCTCCCGCCAGGCCGTGGCAAATAATTGAGAACGCCCCCTGGCAACCAATGCCGCAACTACGAAGGATGCAGAGCGCCCTCTACTCGGCTAAAATGCCCGCCCAATTCGAGGTGACCCCATCTATGCAACTGTTCGTCAACCAGCTAACCAATGTCGATTTCAGCTATCTGGACGCCCAGCGCGGGCTGGTTGGAGAAACCTGGCTTGCCTCAGTGATACTGGATGGTGTGCTGGATGAGCAGGGTATGGTCTGCGACTTTGGTGTGGTCAAAAAAACTCTGCGTTACTGGCTCGATGATCAGCTCGATCACCGTCTGCTGGTGCCCACGGAATCCGAGCGCCTCACGCATCAGTGTATTGATGGCCGTATTATTCTGACCTGGCAGTCCGACAAGGGTGATATCGAGCTGAATTGCCCACAGGAGGCGGTTACCCTGATCACGACCGACAGCATTACTGCCGTCAGTACTTCGGTCTGGTGTCGCGAACAATTAAAGGCCAGCTTTCCGGTCAACGTCGATCAGTTAACCCTGACGTTTACACCCGAGCACATCGACTCGGCGTTTTACCATTACAGCCACGGCCTCAAAAAACACAACGGCAATTGCCAGCGGATTGCCCATGGACACCGCTCGCGCATCGAGATTTTCCGTAACGGCGAGCGTTCAGACGAATTAGAACAACAGTGGGCGCAGCGGTGGCAGGATATTTATATCGGTACCGCAGCCGACCTGTGTTCTACCGACGACAGTAGCGAAGGCAGTAGCGACAAGCGCTACCATTTTGCCTACGACGCGCCTCAAGGGCATTTTGAACTGACCCTGCCGCAGTCGCAGTGCTATCTGATCGATACCGACACGACCGTCGAGCTGATTGCCGAACACCTCGCCAGCACCGTAGCTGCCAGCCTGCCTGGCCAGAGTATTCTGGTACGCGCCTACGAAGGCATCAACAAAGGGGCGCTGGCTCAACAGCTGGCCTGAAATCAGCCTCGTTGCAGCGGCTAAAGCCGCTTACTATGCGTTATTCAGCTGCCATTATTGCCATCACCGGAGCCATATATGTCCGAGATACAACGGATTCAAAGCACAGAACGAATGAGCCGAATCGTCAAGCACAACGGTACGATTTACCTCTGTGGCCAAACCGCAGGAGAAATCGACTGGGATATTCAGGAGCAGACTCGTCGCTGTCTGACCAAAGTGGATAACCTGCTGAAAGAAGCAGACAGCGGCCGTGACAGGCTGTTATCGGTCACTATTTATGTACGCGATATGAAAGACTTCGCTGCCATGAACGAAGTGTACGATGGCTGGATCGCCACCGTCGAAAAGCCCGCTCGCGCCTGTGTTGAAGCCCGTATGGCACGGCCGGAAATTTTGGTGGAATTCAGTGTCATTGCCGCACAGTAGCGGCATTTAATAACAGTATTCAGTCACAGTGCGGCGAGCGCTCAGGCCGTACTGGCGATATTTTGCCGCAGTTTGCGCTGACCGATAACAAAGATGACCACCGCAATCGGCAGCAGCCACCAGAGCCATTCGTGCATCTGTTCGGCGTACTGACTGCCAAGCCAATACGCCACACCAAACAGCCCCGCCGCCCAGGCAATGATGGAACTGACATTGGCCACCGTAAAGGTTAAGCCGGGCACTCTTGCCAGACCGCAGGCAATATAACCGAAGGTTCGTAAACCCGGCATACAACGAATCAGCACCAACTGGTGCCAGGGCGCTTGTTGTAACGGCGTTACCTGACGCTGAATCATATCGTGCTGAAACTTGCGCGCCAGCCACGGCCAGATCAGGGCGCCGCGTCCCATCAAATACAAGGCCGAATCACCAATAAACATACCGCAACAGGTCGCCACGAATGCGACCTCTGGTTGCATCCGGCCACTGGCTGCCAGCATTGCCGCACCGATAATGGCCAGATCTTCCAGCATAAAGGTGGAGACAATCACCACTAGCACCAGCCAGGCGGGGTTATGCGATACAGCAAGCATGGAATCGAGCATAGGGGAAAATACCTTGGGAACCATCTATTCGCCGGAAAACTGAACGACCCACCATCCGACGGCCGTTGGCGGCGGCATTCTAACACCATGGACAACGACATTTGGGGGTCGTGCGTAAAAACTTCCGTCAACAGCTGAGAAAAAACGGTTTTTCCGGTAGACTTTCGCGCCTTTTTTAACAACAAGGTAACGATCGGCCATGGCCAGCCAATGCCCTGTCGTTCGCCTTACCTTCAGCAATCTGAACTCCAGCGGGAAATGTCTATGGAACTGTCTGCACTTACAGCAATTTCACCAATCGATGGCCGATACGGCAGCAAGACATCGGCACTGCGGCCGATATTCTCTGAATTTGGTCTGATCCGCGCACGGGTCGAGGTAGAAATTCGCTGGTTGCAGCGCCTGGCAGCTCACCCAGCCATCACTGAAGTACCCGCTTTCAGCGCCACCGCCAACGCCCTGCTCGACCACATTGTTGCTGACTTCAGCGAAGAGCACGCCCTGCGAATCAAAAAGATCGAAGCAACAACCAATCATGACGTCAAGGCAGTTGAGTACTTCCTCAAGGAACAGATTGCCGATAACGCCGAGCTGAATGCTGTCACCGAATTTGTGCACTTCGCCTGTACCTCCGAAGACATCAACAACCTGTCGCATGCGCTGATGCTGAAAGCGGGTCGTGAACTGATCAGTACCGACATGCAAGCCATTGCCAACGCCATCCGCGCCCTGGCCCATGAACATGCCGCTCTGCCGATGCTGTCCCGCACCCACGGTCAAACCGCCTCCCCAACCACCCTGGGCAAGGAAATGGCCAACGTGGTCGCTCGTATGGAGCGCCAGATCGCCCAATTGGGCCAGATCCCGCTGCTGGGTAAAATCAACGGTGCCGTTGGTAACTACAACGCCCACATCAGTGCCTATCTGGATATTGACTGGCAGGCCAACGCTGATACCTTCGTCACCTCTCTGGGGCTGACCTTCAACCCCTACACCACCCAGATCGAGCCACACGATTACATCGCCGAACTGTTCGATACTATCGCCCGCTTCAATACCATCCTGATCGACTTCGATCGCGATATCTGGAGCTATATTTCATTGGGCTACTTCAAACAGCGCACGATTGAAGGCGAAGTCGGCTCTTCGACCATGCCACACAAGGTTAATCCGATCGACTTCGAAAATTCCGAAGGTAACCTGGGCATCGCCAACGCCATCTTCGGCCATCTGGCTGCCAAACTGCCGATTTCCCGCTGGCAGCGCGATCTGACCGATTCCACCGTATTGCGTAATATGGGTGTTGGCATGGGCTACAGCCTGATTGCCTACGCCGCCAGTATGAAAGGCATCAGCAAACTGGAAGTCAACGCAACTCGTATCGCTGCCGACCTGGACAACGCCTGGGAAGTTCTGGCAGAACCGATCCAGACCGTGATGCGTCGTTACGGCATTGAACAGCCGTACGAAAAACTGAAAGCATTTACCCGTGGCAAGGCGATTACCCAGGATGCCATGGGTGACTTTATCGCCAGCCTGGAGCTGCCAGACAGCGTCAAGGCCGAACTTAATGCCATGACCCCGGCCAGCTATATTGGCAATGCCGAGGCGCAAGCCAGAGCCGTTTGATCCCTGGCTCATAAAACCATTACTGTTGAGTTTTGGTGACCAGTTCCTGACACATTAAGCAACCGTCAGGAACTGGCAAACACGGCAACAACCAGCTCTTTTTCCCTTTACCGTTAGTTAGTCAAATGGCTTGGGCTGTGGCGTCCTCTCCGTTGACGGCGGCAATATTGGCAGCATAAAAGACGGCTGCTCACCGGTCAGCGTTTTCAGGAATGCAACCACACTGGCATTTTCTTCCGCACTGAATTTACGTCCCAATTGCAGACGCCCCATCAGATCCACGGCTTCGGTCAGCGTTTCTGCTTCGCCATCATGAAAGTACGGGTACGTCAGCTCGACATTACGCAAGGTCGGGACTTTAAACTTGAAGCGATCGGCGTCTTTGCCTGTCACCCCTGCCAATCCCTTGGCTGGATTTTTGGTGTCGTACGCAGCGACCAGACCCATTTTCTGGAAAGAATTCCCCCCCACCGCCGGGCCATTATGGCAGGCAACACAACCGGAATTTTTAAACAGCGCATAACCGGCTTTTTCATCGACGCTGATCGCACCGGTATCGCCCAACAGCCATTGGTCAAAACGGGAATTGGGCGTCACCAGTGTTTTTTCAAACGCGGCGATGGCATCGGTTACCTGATCAATGGTGAGTGTATCGGTGCCAAAAACCCGTTTGAATTCGGCCACGTACGGCGGAATCGACTTCAGTACATCCACGGCCAGCGTATGGGTAAACGCCATTTCTCCCGGATTGGCGATTGGCCCTCCGGCTTGGGCTTTCAGGTCAGCCGCACGGCCATCCCAGAATTGCGCAATATTCATACTGGAGTTCAGCACAGTGGGGGAATTAATCGGCCCCTGTTGCCAGTTGTGTCCGATGGATGTTTTCAGGTTATCGGTGCCGCCCATGCTCAGGTTGTGGCAGGAGTTGCAGGAAATAAACCCGGACTTGGACAGCCGGGGATCGAAGTACAGCTTTTTACCCAATTCCACTTCCGCCAGGTTAACATTTGCTACTGGCTCAATGGGTTGAATCGGCTCCGCCGCCACCGCACTCTGAACAGCTCCGATACAACCTAACAGTGCCAACGATGTCAGCCATATTTGTCGTTTCATATCTCTCCCTCTCTGATCGTATTGCATCAAATATTCTCCATGCCTGCATAGTTATGGCTGGCTGATTTATTAGCAATAACCTTATCAATAGAAACTTGAGCCGGATCAAAGTGGCGCGGCAGTATCCTCTGCCCCCTTGCATCTGCCCGGCAAAGCCCAAACAATACGCGCCTTTAAAATCAGCCATTTTGCATCAACGAGGCTTCTCAAAGCCTTTGCGTTGTGCACCCGTCAGGAACCCTCTGTATGCATATCCTTGGTGATCTCTCTGTTGAAGCATTCCTGCGCGATTACTGGCAAAAAAAGCCGCTGGTGATTCGCCAAGCCTGGCCGAATTTTCAACCCTTGCTGGCAGCCGATGAACTGGCTGGCCTGTCGCTGGAAAGCGAAATTGAGTCACGCCTGGTGATGGAGCACGGCACCGCTGGCCCATGGGAAATTCGCAAAGGGCCTTTTGATGAGTCCGCGTTTGCCGACCTGCCTGAAAGCCACTGGACACTGCTGGTACAAGCTGTTGATCACTGGATTCCGGAAGCTGCCGACCTGTTGGAACATTTCCGTTTTTTGCCCGGCTGGCGCGTCGATGACCTGATGATCAGTTACGCCGTCGATGGAGGCAGCGTTGGCCCGCATTACGATCAGTACGATGTATTTTTATTGCAGGCTGAAGGTCAGCGGGAATGGCGCATCGGCCAGATGTGTCATGAAGACTCCGCTATTCTCAAAGGGCCGATGATCCGGGTATTGGCGGCTTTTGAAGAAACCGAACGCTGGGTACTGAACCCAGGCGATATGCTGTACCTGCCGCCACAACTGGCCCATTACGGCATCGCCCAAGGGGAATGCCAGACCTATTCGATCGGTTTTCGTGCCCCCAGTGTTGCCGAACTGGCGCAATCCGCACTGGATCAGGTTTTAAGCACCAGCAGCGAAGACCAGCGTTATACCGATGCCGACTACAGCACTCATGAAGGCAGCAGCGGCGAAATATCTTCCGCCGCCAAAGCCCGACTGGCCAAACTGTTACAAGCGGTCTTGATGCAACCCGACAACCTCGGCGATATGCTCGGCAAGTTGATGACCGAAGCCAAGTATCCGGAGCACCAGTCCGAACGGTTGGATGACGACGATTGGGAACTCTGGCGCAGCCAGCACCAGCAACTGCCGGATTTACGCAAGAGTGAACATGGTCGTTTCGCTTTCCAGCAAACGGCAGCGGGGCTGGTTTTTTATGCCCAGGGGCAAGCGTCCACTCTCGATATTGAGGATCTGGAACTGGCACAATTACTCAGTAGTCGTCATCAGTACCCACGTGACGCGCTGGCCAACGTGCCTTGCTCGCAACAGGGTTACGAGCTGCTGCGCCGCCTTTGGTTACAGCAACTGATTTATCAGGTCGAATAACCTCATATTCAAGACAGGCTTAGCCCAATACACTGATACTGGATACACGCAACACCCCTGGAGGCACAGATGACTATTCGTATCGTTCGCACTCGCTGGACGGATCACCAGCACGGAATTCGGAGTGTCCGCGACCGCGTCTATATTCAGGAACAACAAATCCCCGCCAGCGAAGAATGGGATGACGCAGCGGATCATGCCGCCCACTACGTCATCGCCCTGGAAGGAGACACCGTGATTGGCTGCATCCGGCTGTTCAATAACGGTCACTTCGGACGCTTGGCAGTGTTGCCAGAATATCGGGCCAGCGGAATTGGTAGCCAGCTGGTCGGAGCCATCAAGACGTTGGCGGAAGAGCTGGGCATGCCCGCCCTGCTCGCCAGCGCCCAGTGCTCGGCGATGAATTTTTACTGGCAGCTCGGCTTTTATAATGACAGCAACTTTTATCTTGATGCCGATATTCCACACCTGGATATTGCCTTGCCACTCAGTGCTGCCGATTTGCCTGCGCGCTACAGCAATGCCTACCGTGCCGGCCAGGACAGCCAGCTGCATACGCTCACCACACCTTGTGAGCGGCTGGGATTTTTGCTGACCCAGTTGTGTCAACAGCCCGCGACCGTGGAGCTGGCTCTGTATGATCCGGAAAACCCGGACTGGCACCACCACTTGTTGATTTCGGCGCTGGTGAAATATCTGCGCCAGGGGCGACAACGCTTTGTGCGCCTGATTATTCGTCACGACAATCATATTGCCGACTTGCCGCTGTTCACCATGGCCCGACGCCTGGACAGCCAGGTGGCCGTAGTGATCAACAGCGAGGTCGCTATGACTCAGGGAGTATTGGGGAGGGATTGTTGGTTAGCAGAAGGAAAATCACGACCCGGTCTGGATAACGGTCACTTTATCGCCAATACCGCAGATGCTCGCAGTACCAGAACGGTGCAACAAGCCCTGACGGAGTGTTTTAACAGCGGCGCTCCCAGTAAGGAATTACGTCTGCGGTATTTGTAAGAAGCAAAGGGTACGACGACCTTACTGACTGATTTCTGCCACCCCAATCAACAGCAGGTGCACAACCACAACCACCAGTGTCAGATGACGCCGCAAACGGCGATAGACAGGCGAATACACCTCACGAAACAGCGGTTGCAGCTCCATCAGGTAAAGCACCAGATAACCGGCAACCAGTGCGATCAGGGTGAACTCTGATCCGATGATCGCAACCAGAACCCAGGCCGCCAGCCCCCATAAAAACACCGCGATCGACACGCCCGGCAGCCAATAGCCCATCCGCTGGTGATGACCCTGCCCCACGCCCCAGCAGGCACCGGCCATAAAGGCCAGAATCATTGCGGAATACGCCAGAAAAAACGCCAACGCTCCGGCAATACCAAACAGCGACAACACGGCAGCAATAATAAAAGGCAGCAGGCCGGAATAACCCAGCCACCTGACCAGACCTGGTTTGTGCTCTTCTGCCTGGCCTGATTGATCTGCCTGATCCGGTTCTGTCATGTTCCAACCTTCGTTATGTGCCGCGCACCTGGCCGCGACTGCAGACTGCAGACTGCACTCAGGAGTCTGTTGGACTTGGCGCTGATGACTACTGGCTCGCCGACATCGCCGCTAATAGCTTTTCTACCCGCATCACATCGTCCGGTGTGTCGATACCATGTCCAGGTGGCTGATCAATCACGGACAGATGAATACGTACGCCGTACCAAAGTGCCCTGAGCTGCTCCAGTGATTCGGCACCTTCCAAGGCACAAGGTTCCATTGAGGTGTATTGCTTCAGGAATGACACCCGGTAACCGTACATCCCCAAATGACGATAGAGCGGCAGTTTGGTCGTCATCACACCGGGACTGACCTTATAGCCGTCACGATCCCAGGGAATGCTGGCGCGACTGAAATACATGGCAAACCCGGCGCGATCCAACACCACCTTGACGACATTGGTATCGAAAGCATCGTGGTCGTCGTGAATTGGCGTACACAGCGAACTCATCCCGGCTTCCGGCCGATCCAGCAAACTGGCAGCGGTTTTCTCGATCAGTTCCCGTGGAATCAGTGGCTCATCACCTTGCAGGTTTACAATCACGTCGTGGTCTTCCCAGCCACGCAGGCGGGCCACTTCGGCGATGCGCTCAGTCCCGTTTTCATGATCGACCGAGGTCATCACGACATCGGCACCAAAACCGCGGGCAACATCGGCAATACGCTGATCATCCGTGGCAACCACTACCTCATCAACACCCGCTTCCAGCGCTCGTTCGTACACGTGCTGAATCATCGGTTTGCCTGCCAGCTCAATCAGCGGCTTGCCAGGCAGACGACTGGAGGCGTAGCGTGCCGGAATAACAATTTTGTAGTTTTTCATAACATCCATCCAAATAACTTGTATCCAGTACTGCGCTTATCATAACGGCCACACACAACAATCCCACACAGAGGCAACTCTGGAAAATGTCACAACCCGTGATACTGACGATACCAGCTGACAAACCGCTCCAGCCCATCGACCAGACGCGTATTCGGTGCAAAATCAACATCGTCGATCAGGTCATCCACGTTGGCATGCGTCGCGACGACATCACCCGGCTGCATATCCATGTAATTGATATTGGCTTTGGTACCAAGGGCGCTTTCCAGCGTGGTGATAAACTCACCCAGCTCAACACTGTTGTGGTTACCGATATTGTAAATCTTGTACGGTGCCGTACTGCGGCTTTTATCGCCCGATTCAACCGTCCAGCCTTCAACACCACCCGGTATACGCTCCGTAACCCGCACCACACCTTCAACAATATCATCGATATAGGTGAAATCCCGACGCATCTTGCCGTGGTTGTAGACGTTGATGGTTTTGCCAGCAAGAATATTTTTGGTAAAGCCCCAGGCCGCCATATCCGGACGTCCCCACGGACCATACACGGTAAAAAAGCGCAAACCGGTTACCGGCAAGCCGTACAGATGGGCATAGGTATGAGCCATAAGTTCGTTGGATTTTTTCGTCGCGGCATACAGGGAAACAGGATGATCGACACTGTCCGAGGTCGCAAACGGCAACTTGCTGTTCAGCCCATAGACCGAACTGGAAGACGCAAACACCAGATGCGGCGTTTGTTGATGCCGACAGGCCTCAAGAATATTGACGAATCCCACCAGATTACTGGCAACATACACATCCGGGTGCTCAATCGAATAACGCACCCCAGCCTGGGCCGCCAGATGCACCACCCGATCAAACTGATGATGATCAAACAGCGTCGTCATCGCTGCCTTGTCGGCCAGATCCATTTCAACGAAGGTGAAATTGCCTTGCTCGCGCACCCAATCCAGACGTGCACGCTTTAGCGATACATCATAGTAGTCGTTCAGATTGTCGATACCGACCACTTCATAACCGTTGGCAATCAGTCGCTTGGCGACGTAAGAACCAATAAAACCGGCAATGCCGGTAACCAGCGCTTTCATTACTTCTGAACCTCAAACTCGGGCAACATTGCCTTGATATAGGCGTCTTCCAGGGGCATTCGACTGCCCAACACCAGGTCTGCCACTTCCCGCGCCACCCCACAGCCACCAGCAGCCTGGGTAACGTACTCAGCGCGTTCCTGCACCATCCAGAACGCATCAGCCGGTGCTACCGCAAAGCCGACTCGGGTCATCACTTTCAGATCGATGACATCATCACCAACGTAACAAACCTCGTCCGGGGTAATGCCAAGCGGCTGCATCACGGCTTCCAGGCAGGGCCATTTATCTTTGCTACCGGGGTAAAAATGCCGAATGCCAAGATCACGGGCACGCCTTGCCAGCGCATCGGAGCTTTTGGCAGAAATAATCGCGGTGGCGATACCAAAACTGTCGAGCAACTTGATGCCCACACCATCTTTCACATTAAAGTGTTTGACCAGCTCACCATCGGCGCTGTAAGTCAGCGTACCATTGGTTAACACGCCATCCACATCAAACACCACCAGCTTGACCCTGGCGGCGCGTTGTTGAAGGGCTTCCGGTAACGGATTGATCCAGGACATCAAAACTCCTCTGTGTAAGTGCCTTACCGCTTGTAGTCGTCATTCACTCTCACCCGACCAAGCGATCAAGATGATCGCCAAACAAACCGCATTGTACCCTGCAACGGCAACAACCGCACACGGCCACCAGGACGGTGTGATCCACAGAAGCAAAGCGAAACAGGTTATCCAAACGATCAGCGTGCGGAAGGACATCCGCCAAATGACAGGCACAAAAAAAGCGGCTAGCTGCCGCTTTTTTCTGATACCACATAATAGTGGTATCCCCAAGGGGATTCGAACCCCTGTTGCCGCCGTGAAAGGGCAGTGTCCT
>CAJXTI010000059.1 GCA_913061185.1 uncultured Oceanobacter sp. | reverse complement strand
GCGCCATCTCTCAACTCTCTGTTTTTAAAGGAACTACTTACGTATTTGATCGTGCTTATAACGGTGGGGCGTGGCTCGAAAAACTCGTGAATGAGGGCTGTCTGTTTGTGGGCAGGATGAAGAAAAATATGAATTACAAGGTCACAAAGCCTCTGCCGCCAACAGGCTTGGGTGTGGTGAGGGATGAAAAAATCGAGGTATGTTACAAGACCCTTTCAACAGACTTGCGCGCTTGCCGGAGCGCTGTGATCTTGCCCCGCGTTGATGAACACCGGTTGACACAACGAAAAGCCGTCAATACCAGCCTGCAAAAACCGGGAAAAGACAAAGCAATACTCGCTGGAGTTCAGACAATCTGCGGTTGAAATGAGCCGGGAAGAGAGCGTTCTGGCACGGCAATTTGCTGCACGTTTGTTCCGCACTCTCCGGAAGTTAAGCCATTCATACTGTCACGATGGCGAAAGGAATACCGGGAAGGTCTGTTGAAGCCTTCTCGACCACCAGCGATATCAGTGCACCCGAACGAGATAAAAGCCAGGCACCGGTATCAGGCAAGTCACAGGAATCCGGCAAGCTACGCAAGCTCAAGCGCGAAAATCAGCGCCTGAAGAAAGAGCTGAACCTGGTCAAAATCCCCTGAAGGGCACTTCGAGTGGCAACGATTGTTCGAGGACAAGGGCAGAACGATACCGCTTCATAGACTGTGCTGCATGCGCTCGTTTCACCCTCCGGCTGACCCAAAGCGATGACACATCGTCGTATGTATTCTGCCGACAGGCGCAACGTATACGGGGCTGGTAGCAATACCATTGGCCGGTGCCGCGAATGGCATTGCGGTCCGGGTTAGCGCCCGGATTTGATGTCAGACCAGCTACGGTTGCGCATGCGGGCAACCTTGGGATCTTCTTCGTTGCTGACGAACAGTTTGGCTCGCACGTCTGCGGTTCATCGTCATACCGGACATCCATGATTGCCAGAACGCTGCGCGATCAGGGAAGATGCACAGTGAAAGCCGATCCGGGTGCAAGCCCGCACCGTACAAGTAGGTAACAAGCACATGAACACTCCAACACCGCTCAGTAATCCCCTCGGATTCCAGCCACTGCCAGTCCTGCGCCTCTACTTCGAAGCCAGCCCCCGGCAGTCCCTGCAACTGCCCGCATACGCTGGCTCAATGTTACGCGGTGCCTTTGGCCACTCCTTTCGCAAACTGTCCTGTATGACCCGCCAGCCAACCTGTAACCAATGCCCACTGCTGGCTACCTGTCCCTACAGCCAGATATTTGAAACACCGGCCATCCCCGCCAATACCTCACAAGTGCACACACCGCGACCCTATGCAATAGAACCTCCAAACAACAGACACCGCCAGCAACCGGCGGGTAGTACGTTCCAGTTTGCCATGGTGTTGATTGGCAAAGCCATTCACCAATTACCCCTGATCATTCTGGCCTGGGAACAGGCCCTTAAGGACGGTCTGGGCAAACACAAGCAAGCATGTGACCTGCTATGCGTTCATATGGGAAACCCGCAAGCCCCTGTCTACCGCCCCGGATATCCCCTGCAACCCATCCCCGATATCCATCATCCATCCCTCAACTGGCACAACCGTCGGCAGATTGTGCTGCGCATACACACACCGCTGCGCCTGCAACAAAACGGACGCCTTGTGGGCACCCGCGAACTCAACGCCCGTAATTTGCTGGTCACCCTCGCCCGCCGCCAACAACGGCTCAGTGCCGCTTATCAACCCGACAGCAGCGGTCCTGACTTCCGGGCGCTCACACAGGCTGCCAGCCAGATACAACTGGAACAACGTCTTCACTGGTTTGACTGGGAACGCTACTCCAACCGTCAGCAACAAAGCATGACATTGGGAGGTCTGATCGGAGAACTGCAACTCACAGGTGAACTGGAGCCCTTTGCCCCCCTGTTGGAGCAAGGACAATGGCTGCACGTGGGCAAGGAAACCACTTTCGGCCTGGGCCATTACCAACTGCAAACGCACTGGAGTAGCCCCACCATACACAATACTGAGCCGGGTTTATCCAGCATCAATCGTCTGGAAGCTGAATCCTGACGGCAGGAGCGACCACCGCGAAGCCGTTGGCCAGACTGTTGGATTTAATGGAAGTTAAAGGGCAAGCATTGTTCCAGAAGCTCCAACAGCTGGCCTTGCGTCTGGTCGCGGCCAGAGAGCAGGGTTTGCAGCGCAGTATGATTGGCCAAAGGTAATCGCTGCTGCAGATCCTGAAGGGTCTGTGCTGTCGGAGTTGCCATGTTCAATCCCAGAGCAATGGCCAGTGCTTGCAGCACAACGGCCATCCAGTGGAGTGTTGCACCACCGGATTGCTGGCATTGGTCAACAGCGTTCTGCAGTAATGCCAGTGCTTTGTCACTACGCCCCTCTTCCAGCAGCAACCAGCCACGATAGGCTTGAATCAAAGGCCATGGGTGATCGTCTCCGGTTTGCCACTGCGGGATCGCTGCCAGATATTGCTGGCGTTCCTCTGCGAAGACCTCAGGTTTTTCAAGCAACGAACGTACCGTCAGCTGGTGGCTGAAGCGCAGTGTCTGGCCAGAGGCAGCCAGCCGCCCCAGCAGCGGGGTTTTACCGGTTTTGATCTGTTTTTCAAGATGTGCAAGCAGCCCATCGCGGTATTGGTTCGCCCCCACAGCAGGGTTACGGATACGGGTGGACAACTGATAGACACAACTCTGGTCAATATCGCGAGCCACCAGGGTAACATCCGACAGTTTTGAAAACTGCAGGCGAGCCGTCAGAAAACAGGCTTCAGCTTCTATGTAACGCCCCTGAAACGCCAGCAACTGCCCCTGGGTACTGTGCAATTTCGCATGATTCAGCAACCCAACGGTGGCCACCGGCAAACCCAGCCATTCATCAATCACAGGCTCACAGCAGCGGAAATCGAACGCATTGGTCGCGGCCACCGCAATACGCAGAATCATTTCACAGGCTTCAGGTGCCATTTCATCGCGCAGCTCCCGCGCCAGCTGCATGGCCTCTGCCACTTTCCCGAGGTTGCAATGCCCCTGATGGTTGTCATAGGCAAGGCGTGCCGCCAACAACCGCAGCTGCAAATTGCCAGGCAACGAAGCCGAAGCTGGTTTAAATCGATCCAGCCAATCCAGCGCTCGCCCAAGCCCCGCCAAACGGAAATCCTTATTGCGCAGCCGCTGCTGCACTTCTGTCAGATACATCTGCCACAGATTCTGATCGGCCTGTACGCCCTGCCCCAGCTGTTCCATACACCCCGACACCAGACTATTGGCAGATTCCAGATAATCACCGCCTTCCTGCTGCAGCTGATACCAGTCGGAAGGCCGCAAACGAGCGTGCGACTCCAGCGCAAACAGCAACCGCTCATACACCGCATCATCCGATGGCCGAATCAGGCAGTAACCGGGCAACTTGCACAGATTCAACAGCTTGCGCTTGTCGGCCATATTACTGCCCCAGCAATTGGCGAGCGTATCGACATAACCATTGGCGGCATGACCCTCCTTGCCCATAATCGCCATCGACAGCTGCATGGACTGATAACGCCCGGCATTCAGCCGCATCAGGTCAGCCGTGATCGACTCCGCCATCGGGCCAAGATTAATGTCCGACGTGTAATCCGACCGGTTTTCAATCATCACGCGCACCTTAAGCGGCTGCTGACTGTCGATTGGTAACAACAGCAACACCCAGCGCACCAGCTGCTCGACCTTTTCGAACCAGCTGTAACGTCCGGTCAGACTGTCCTTGCTGGTAAAACCCAGTATGCCGACCGGTGCTTTCATCAAATCCGCCAGCACCCGCTCGATCACATCGGTCGCCTCTTTCACCGCATGAAACCCCGGCTTCAGCGGCGGTAACTGGCAGGACTGAGGCAACAGCAACGCCACCATGCGACCAATATCCTTGTCGGCATCGCCTAACTGGTCCACCTCAGCACCAAAATGCGTGCCGCTTTCATCAATCAACACCGTCCACTGCGGCGATGGCGACAGATTCTGCACCGCTTTCGGATGTTGGCCATTCACCAGCAACAGCGGCGGCATCGAAGGCACAAAACCCTTGTTGGCCTTATGCTTTTGATAATTGCCAGACCGGTACTCCAGCGTCTTTTTCAACTCAATATCCAGACTCTTGCCAATCCTGGCAGAAGTATTGGACTTAACCTTGTCCAGCCAGGCCCTGGCGCTCTCTTTGCCTTCGGTGGCGAGTTTTTGCTTAAGGGTTTCGATCAGCCGACAAGCCTCATCGCCCTGACTGGCGGCCTTCCGCAAATCCTCCTCCAATGACTGCAACTCGGGATGCTGCTGCAACAACACACCAAAAGCCCCTTCAAGCCTGGCAATTTCGACCCGCTGCTTGTCCTTACCCCAGGAATGCAGCCTGAAACATTGATCAATATGGTCTTTAGCCTGCTTTCTGGCTGCAGCCAGAGACCGGCTGTATTCAGGATCAACAACAACGCTTGCCTCTTCGGGCCCTGCAGCCATCACAGAATCCTGACGGCCAACCCGATCAACAGGCACCGCAGCCGGCTTATCAATCGTCGGCGTATTAACCGAAACAGCGGCAACAGTCTGCCACTGCCGATCACCAAGATAACGGTATACAGATGCCTGCGGCCAACATCCGGCAGCAGTTGCCTGCAGATCACTGGCTGTATTTTTGCCTGCCAGCACCGCCGTAACACTCGACACTGCCTGCGCAAGCGCCTGTAACTGCACAGCCGTGGTGGTTTTCAGCAAAGCCAGATGGTGCAAACCCTCCAGCCCCTTCGGAATTTCAGACGGCGCGCCGGGCAAAGAAACATAAAACATGACCAACTCCTTTTTCAGTCAGACAATCAGAACAGCCTGGATCAACAGGCAAAAAAAGAATGGTTAACACAGGTGTGGTGACTGGCCTGGCACAGTATCGGCGCGGATTTCCGTCAGAGTCGGATGCAACGCCGCCAGCTGCGCGGCATCCAGCTCCACACCGCGCAACTCCGCTGGCAGATCAATCTGCAAATGAAAGTAGCGCGCACCTCGAGCATTCAGTTCGGCGACAAGATGAATGGTGAGATTGCCGTAAACACAATCACCCGGTTGCAGGATGTCAGTGTCGAGATGAGCCAGCTGCAGATCGACCTGCGCCAACTGCGAACGCAGCCACTGGATGCTGGCTGGATGGCGGGAAACAATGATGGAACGAGGCATTAAAAATCTTCCTTGAATAGACATGGATTCAGTCTTCGTATTGCTCGACAAACACCTGCTCTGGAAGCAAGTGAATACCGTAATATTTGGTACCACCCTTTTCGTCCAGATCACCTGTCCATTTTTTATCCTTGTTGAATTCAGGCACAGGTAATACATATCGCAGCAAATTGGCAGGTACTTCTTTTTTCATTTGTTCAGTTATCGCAGATACAAGCTCATTCAATTTGCGCCCTTTGATTCCCTTGCTCGCAATAGATTTGATCGAACGCCCAAGGTTTGGAAATTCATCCGTCACATGATCAAGATCCTGAATAGCTTCCAGGATTTCAGCAGAAACCATACCCCTGGTATCCATATGAACAATGCAGGCCAGTTTGGTCGCAAAATATCCCAGCAAGCGATGCTCACTGGCCTTAAACGGTTTGCTGGTAAACACCTCGCCATCTTTATCTCCGGCTTCTTCAGCAAATACCGCATAAAATGCAGCAAACACAGGACTGCTTAACGTCACCGACACAACCTCGGTATCGGTATCGGTATCACAGATACTGACCACACGACTCCGGGGGTACACTTTTAACCGGATGCGCTCAGGCTGATCACCAAGGTTAATCAGATCCACCAATTTACGATAATTAAGCCCACTCCCTGCAGAAGCCTTGTCAGTCAGCACCGTCGGCAGATTATGGCGCATCCGGATAAACGGAATATCCGCCAGAGTCACTCGGGCATCACGGGTATCCAGTACCGTCCGGCCAGTTTCCAGACGATGCGGCAACTGCCCCGGAAAATAAAAACCACGGGCAAACTCAAACCCGTCGCTGATCAGCACATGCGACATGCGGTCGAAATGGCGACCAAACAGACTCATGGCATAACCCAGGTAAAACGTCATGGTTTTACGGCCACCGGCAATCGACGCATGAATGCGCAGACTGTCGTCACTGGTGAAGTCCCTGACTGTTTTGGTAATAAAGTTGGCCAGCGCCTCGTGGTCATCTTCGCTGCGAGCGTCTTCCACCGCCGCTCCGTCTGCACCGGGCACGACCAGAATATGCGCGTCATCCATTGTAATCACCGGCTGACCTACCGCCTCGCAGACCTGACGCAACCAGTCACCGCTAACCAGACGACTGACTATCTCGCCCTTGCCTTTGCTGGTGGTGACAATACGAATCTCATCTGGCCAGTGAGCATTTTTATCCCCACGCTCAATACGCTTGGCAATGCCATACAGGGTTTCGGTCACCACCGCAGGCGACATACCGGTAACCGACAACAGCAGATTTTTGGTGGTAACAGATGCAGTCATTCATTCCGTCCTTAAAAGAAAACTTGATCAATCAGATGCAGCCATCATGGCTGTTTATTGGTTAACAATCGGGGCTGCCAAACCTGGCAGCAAAAAACAATGAACCAGCGATGCAGCCCGACATTCGGGAGCATGGCTCCCTCCTACAGCAAGCCCAGCGCCTTCTGCAAGGTTTCGCGACTGTCGCACAAATGCGTGCCATTTATTGCCAGTTTGGCCTTAAAGGCATCCCAACGCTCACGCTGCTCCAGATTGCGGCGAAAATGCGGCCCCACCATTAATACCTTGGTGGTTTTTCCAAAGCGGTCGCCCATGCTTTCCAACTGCTGTTCGATGGACTTTTCCTGAGTTTCCGGCGGCAAATCGGTCTTCATCTCGATCAGAAAACTGCGGCCCTTGCGATGCACAAACAGATCGGCTTCACGATTACCGTCCGAGCTGCTGCCATCTTGTGGATTCACAACAACACCGCGAGCCATCTCAGTTGTAAGAACCCCCGCTTCCAGCAGCCAGTGGTGAGTCAGTTGTTCCAGCCAGTCGCCAGCAATCCATTTCTGAACAGCTTTGTACTGTTTCTGCGGTTTATTACCTGGCACCACCAACTGCTCGCCATCGAAAGCAAAGCTGCCATCGTGTAACGCCGAAAAACGTTCGATCCAACCCAGCGCTGGCGGAGTTTGCAGCTTTGCCGGCACATCCAGCAACAACCGTTTTTGGTTATACTCGGGATTGCCCCGCCCTTGCGACCAGATTTCAGCCAGCCAGCCAAACAGGGCTTCGATACCCGGCTCCTGCTGCTGCAGCCCATCCCAGATTTGCTGCGCCAGAGTGCTGTGCCGCTCTGCATTGTGCAGACCAATGTTCATCTGCTCGACCTTGTCTGCGTATAAACGGGCCACTTCCAGCGGTGCGGCGGCAATCACCTTATAAGGCTCGCCACGCGATACCCATTCATTGTTAAGCAGCGCCAGTCGTTGCAGTTCATTAACACTGAATCCCTTGTAATGAACCTCATCCCAGGGCATACGGGTCAGCAACGACATACCAATCGCCTTGGTGCCACCGGTAGCGTTAAACACCAGCGGCAAAGCAGGTTCACCTGAATGATTTTGTTGATAGTCAGCACGAATGGCATCAATACAGGGGCGCAGTGCAGAAGCAATCCAGCCTTGCAGTTTCAGAATATCCTCACCACCGAACTGGCGGTCAAACATCTGATCCGGGCGATGGATCTGCATATCAGGCAACCTGACTTGCAAGACGTTCTGCAAACGCTCGCAGGACTTGGCCAGCTTGCTGAAACTGCTCACCACCAGCACCAGGTGCTGCGGCCTGAGCGTCAGACAGGCTTCCAGCTCCGCCAGATTAAATTCAGACACCACACAGACGTAGATAAAAGACTGGGTACTCATAGCGTCCTGCAACTCTCCTGAAGGTGAAAACTCAAGCATCAAGTGGCCTCCCATTCCCGGAACACCAATCGGCACATCCTTATGGATCATTGCGTTCATTATCCTTGCAAACTCCAAACAAAAACCACCGCTAATCAACGACTTAAAACAGCTGCATCAAGCTTCCGAATCAGGCACGGGGGCCAATACTGCGGACATGGGCATGTACCTGCAGCCATGAAGCCCCCCACCAAGCACACCCAACCACACCTACCCGACCGCCACATTTACCCCGCCAGCCGCTGCAATTCCTTTGCAAAGTTCCGCGAGGCACGATGATCACCGGGTGAACAAGGCACGGTAATGTAACGCTGGTTATCCGGCCGATGCAGCTTGCCGTGTTTGCCGCCCTTCTCCCAAAACCAGCCTTCACGGATTTTCTGGCGCACCAGCCGGTTTATGTCCTTGTCGCTGCTGTAATGGTTCATCGTCAACACCCTCCAGAATCCCGCGCCCAGGCGCCTCATCAGTTGATTTCTGCCCGGCGTGCACCAAGCATTCAGGGGATCAGCCCCGAAGTAAAACCAGTCTATCGACCACCACACACCCGGTATGGGGTGCCAAACCTGGCAGCTCACAGCACAAGGATCAAACCGCCCAGTGCGGGCACACCGGTTCAAAACACTCAACCCGCATCTCCAGCAACTGCGGATCGAGCCAGTTCAGGGTTTCCTGGGTCTGTGGCAAGCCCTCAAACGGCACCGGCACCTGCACATGGAAATAACGCACAGCCATCCGATTCAGCGCCGCGATCTGCTCCACCGCCAACTGCCCGTAAACACAATCACCCGCCTCCAGCCAGCTCATATCCAGACCAAACTGGATCTCGTCCACCTGCTCCAGATTCAGCATCAACCAGTGCACACACGCCGCGTGTGGAGAAACAATTACCGCCCGACTCATACTCACCCCCCCAATTCACACGCGGAATCATCAAAACCGACTAATTACTGCGGGCATCCTTGCCCCCTCAGATCCCTGCCCTCTGGCAGTCCTGCCCCCCGGAGACAGGTTTCCGGCGACCATGACCGACACATCGAATCGAACCATTCAAGCGAACCAACGCGACAGCTGCTGTCGCGCGCGCTCCACATGTTCTGCTTTCTGGTACGCCACCGCAGCGGCCAGTGCTGCCGCCATCACCGTCAGATCGTCACTGAACCCGATTCCAACCAGCACATCCGGAATGACATCCAGCGGCGAAATAAAATAAGCCAGTGCCGCAAACAGAGCCCCCCGAGCCCAAACCGGCGTATCGCTATCTGACGCCACGTAATAGAGCGTCAGCGCCTTCTCGATCACCTCACCCCCGGCTTTGGCAGCGTATTGGCCAATTTTTTTCCAAAAGCCCTTTTCATCAAAATTCTCATCCGACATAGCGCCCCGACTCCTCGTCATCACTCGTTAAACTCACCCAAAAAATCTCACCAGCACCCATCCGGCATTTAAAGCATGACCGAACCGCCCCCAAACGCATCGCGAAAAGCTTTCAGCCGCCCGGCCGTCAGTCATCCCACAGGCTCCAGACCAGAACACCAAGACCTGCAACCATTGCAATCTGTGCCACCAAAGAGCTGGCCGCTTTCCCTGTCGACCAGACATTGCCCCCTTCCTGGCCAATCTAGAACCAGCGCTTCAGCGTCTCACTCACCCACTGCCGATGGGCGTCGGTGATGTAGCCATTCGCCAATGTCAGCGCTGCTGCCATCACTGCCATGTCATCGCTCAACCCCAGCAAGGGCGTCAGATCCGGCACCAGATCCAGAGGCGAAATGAAATAGGCCAGTGCGCTGTACAACGCCGTGCGGATCCACAGTGGCGTTGCCGGATCAGTGGCCACCGCGTACAGCAGTAAGGCCCGCTCGATGACTGCCCGCCCGGCCTTTTTGGCGAAGGTTTTCACCTTTTCCCAGAAGCCGGATTCGGTGAATTCTTCACTGCCATCGCGACGCATCATGTCGTTGCCACTCATAACCACTCTCCTGTGTATTCCCTATAAACCTGTTCAAAACCAGCGCGAGCCCAACCACCGGGTCGTCATCAATCCCACAACCAGGACACCAGCTTGCTCACCGCATAACCGGCAAGCGCACCACCCACGACCACAACCCCGACCGGATTCACCACCGCAGAGGCCGCAGCGCCTGCCCCCAGCGCAGACCCCAAACTACCCGTCAACACTGACGCCCCTGCCGAACGCGCCAGCTGGCCACCCACCACAACCGCCGCTTCACGAGCCGCCAGACTACGGGCTGCCTGAGTAACTCCCAGAACTGCCGCCGTCGTTGCCAGTTTTACCTGGGTGCTGCTGGACTCACCCTCGATGCACCAGTTCACAAAATGCTCACAGTTGTTAAACACCAGTGAATAGTCATCCTCACCCAAGCGTTCGCGGGCACGGGCTACCGACTCGGCAGCGTTGTAGCGAGGCTGATGATGAGCAACCACCCACACCGGTGAACCTGCGGAAAAAGTAGAAAGACGAACCCGACGCACTTTATTCGGCGCGTCATCCTCACCGTGGTCAGAACCACCATAATGAATCACCTGATCACAGCCGACATACAGGCCGTGGTGCAGATAACCCATGCGGGCAACGCGGATATGAGAACCAACAGAAAGACCGGACATACACACCTCGTGAACAAGATTCGATGAGGTGAAGTATCGGGAAATCGGAATTTTTCCTCTACGCCAGCCAAGCACGGCAGGTATTGACACAGAGAGATAAACATGAGTTGAGACTGAAAACCAAAACGGAGCCAGACATGGCCCGATTAGAAAGGCATAGCGCTTATATAAAAGAAGGCATGGAGTACGACAGAAAACGCCATTCCGTTGGGACGGAATGGCGTTTCGCAATACCAGCCAGCAGACAGCGAGTCAGTCAGGCATCACTGATTCAAACGCTGCCACAGAGAAGGCTTACCCTTTTTCTTTTCACTTTTCGATGGTTTCATCCAGTCCTTATCGCGATAAAACTTCAACACCTCTTCCGCCAGCTCTAATAGCGAAGCCTTGTCATCGGCAGACCAGTCGGCAAATCCCACATCAGACAAAGTATTCAGCTTGGGAAGCGCCCTGGAAGCGTCCACACCTTTAGACCCCACGGCTTTGTCCGCCTCAAACAACTGGCGAATCTCTTTGACCTTCAGGGCCTGTTCCGTCAGCAGCGCATTGGCGGCGTCTTCAGCAGCTTTTTCCTGCTCGGCTGCTACCTGATTTTCAACCGCCTTCAGCGCAGCGTCGTTGCGGGTCATGTGGCCATAACCCACGGCGGTTTTGCTGCCCACACCCAGCCAGGCGAGTGCGCCTTCAAGAGCCTCAACGGCCGCAGCCAGATCCGGATTACAGCCCGGACGAGCAGCAAGCGAGAACAGGAAGCTGGCCTTGCGAGTCACCAGGAATGGCACAGGCACCGGGGCGTGCCAGTCGCCGGGCATGACGTTAGCATCTAAGGTATTGGCACTGTCACCGCCTTTTTCGTACCACTTGCCCATATGCGGGGTCATGATATCGACCGCCAGCTCCGGCACCTCGGTCGGGATGGCATCAAAAAAGATCAGCTCACCGGCCTGGTTATCTTCAGGCTTTCCGTCTTTTTTAACCGGGCTGCCAAACCAGCGCTGGCAGTCTTGCTGGCTTTGCCCGACAACGGCTTCCATCCAGGCCCGCACCAAACCCTTCACGGTTGATCCGGGAATATAAGGTGTGCCTAACGAGTGATGCCAGGTGAAGCCGTTTTCGACCGGGTGTTCATTACCGGTGCCAGTGACAAAATGCCAATCACAATCAAAACAGGCGGAGGTGCCTTGCAGAGCAGACGTCAATGCGACCTGCCGTTTAACGGCCTCTTTGATGGCATTGGCATCACCGCATTTGCCGCCGACCTCAACCATGCGCTCCTTCAGGAACTTGCCTTTTTCCGTTGCTGGCACATCGGAGTAGTCAGCGGTGTAACCGTTGAAAAACCGGCTAAACAGCAAGCCATAGTTGGCCACCCGACTTTTGCCGCTGGGGATAAACTCCAGCACGGCCGTTGGTAACGGATAACTCATGCGTGATCCGCCTCCCCCGCAATCAGGGCACGGGCAAACTGTTTGAGCCATACCAGATAGGCAAAGGCTTCCGCCTGAGCACGCTGGTACTGCTGCTGATTACCCGCCACCAGTGCCGCCAGGCTGTCTGTGTTGTTTTGGTCTGCCGTTTTCAGCCAGATTTCCTGACCTTGCAGCCACTGATCCAGCGCTGCGTACATGGCACTCCAGGCCGCTGCTTCATCAGTTTTGGCATTGGCATTGGCATTGGCTTTGACCTTGGCAAAGGCCAGGGCTTGCCCTAAGCCAGTCGTCTGGATCATCGCAGGCAAGCTGTTGGCGTAGGCCTTGAATTTTTTCTGCACGCTGGCGCTGGCAGACGTCACGTCCAAGACTTTAGCCATCGCATGCTGGGCGCGTTTCTGTTCAATGCTTTGGGCAAGGCTGGGCGATGATGCCGCCGATTTTTTAACCGATACGCTGGCCGTGCTTTCGGCAGTCGCGACAGAGGCTTTGGCACCAGGCGCAGCGGCCTTGGTCGTGTTGTTTTTCTTGTACTGATTAGCCATGAGCTTACCCCTCCAAACCAGTCAGACGGCTGACCTTGCACCAGCCCATACCCGTGGTTTCATTACCCCCCACTTGCACATACGGACGTTCGCCCGCAATCAGGGCATCCAGATGCCCGAGGCACTCCTCAGCGCTCATGGCAACGGTTTGGGAACGGGACGACCAGGAGTTAACGCCAAGGTACATCAGGGTATCGGCAGGCAGAGACTCTTCGTACCAAAGTGCGCCCTTGGTGACGGTTTTGGTCTGGGAGTCCAGAGCGATATGCGCATTCACCGGAATTGCACCGGCACAGATATGCGCAAAGGCATCGTTACTGACCACGGCGATTTTCTCGGCCACCACGGTTTCAGGCTGATCAGACAACAGGGCAACCACCTTGATCAGGGCATCCAGTTTCGCCTCTGGCGAACATTTGTAGGCAAAATCTTCCAGAAACAGGTGGCTGTGTTTTTCAGCACTGGCCACCAGAATCTGCTCAGGCTCCACGGCTACGGTCAGATCACCCACATCAACGCCATAACGGTCGGCGTCCTGCTGTAAACGCTGCACCAGCGCCGGGCAGGTCACGAGGCGATACTGACTGGTCAGGGAGCGCACCGGCAGCACCAGCAAACGGGCATCGGAGACCAGCAAGGCACCGGCATGATCAGAGGCGTTTTTGGTGTCTGGACCAAACAGCACTTTCACCTCATCCGAGTCTTGCCCCAGCTTCAGCTCAGCCGCAGCGCGCAATGCGCCTTTCACCGCAGAACCAAACACCACCGGAAAACCGCTGTGGTGTTCACGCATGATCGGCAGATCCACCTTGCCATCGGACACACCAGTACCGGCATGAATGGCAGTCTCGGCGCGCAGGCCGTACAAACGGGAATTCAGAGTCATTCTTTATGCTTCCTTGAAAATCGAAAAATCAGCGTTTGTTCCACAGGCCACACAGGAGTGCGCCGCGACCATTTAATGAGGGTTTACCGGGCTGAAAGCCCTGCAAGCGAGGGATAAACTCATTCAGAGCCACACCTTCGACACCGGGAATTTCCACATACCAGCAGCTGCCCGCCGGGACATAACTGGTCATGGCTTTCGGGCGTTTTTTCTGCAAATCCCAACCACCACGACGAACAGCCTTGCCGACCACTGCCGTCACCAGACGCAGCGGCACGCCATTCAGTTCGCCCAACCAGACTTGCTGTGGTTTGCCGGTTTGTGAACAGGCTTCAACCACAGGCTTGAAACCGAACAGACTGGATTGACGGGATTGACGGGATTCCAGCTCAACGTCACCACTCAGCATCAGCACCAGCCCGCGAGTGTCGGCGGTTGCCTTCGGTGGCTTAGCCACCGGGATCACGGATTTAGACACCCGCAGACGCGCCATCCGACCTTCACCACCAAAACGCTGCAAGGGTTGCTGATTCAGACTGTCGGCCAACACATCCGCTACTTCAGCAGGCAGGGTCACGCTGATCGCCAGACGTAAATCCGCCACCGGGCGCAGGTGTTCGGTCTGATACAACATGCCTTCCAGAACCGTACCGGCCTTATTGTCACGGGCGATACCCAGGCGGGCCTCGCGTACGAACAGGTCTGACTCGGCCACCAGCTCTTTTGCGTTAATAGCGTTACCAGACAGCGCTGCTTCAGCCACCAGAGATGCTGGCAGCCAGTGATTATCGAGCGGTTTGGCGCCCTCAGAACCGGCAGGCAGTGCAGGCATCACCACCGCCGCCAGGCGTCCACGGGCCGGGTCGATCTCGCTAAGGTCGCACACCATCGGTGCACCCGGCTGCAAAGCCAGCAGGCTTTCAGATTGGGAGGCACTCCCCGGCTTCAGCAAAAACGCCGGAACCGGCAACAACCGCTGCTCCCCGTTCCAGACTTCTACCGCACCAAACGCCAGCAGCCCGGTGTTATCGCCTTGCCCAAGCAGATCGCTCAGGTTGATGCCCGCAAATTCCTGGGTACAACGACCCGGTAATTCGTCCTGACCGGCATGTTCGATCCAGTCAATGCCCAGCACTTCGCCCAGACGCGTGCGCAGCGTGCCGATCAGTGAGCTGGCCGGTGGCGGAAACTGGCTACCCAGCCGTGCCGCACCCACTGAATCGTGCGGGCGCGCTTCGCGGAAAAACCAGGTATCCACCGGCTCGAACTGAATATGTAACGTGGTTGTGTTCATCATGCGTCCTTGCCCGTGTCAGCAGTATCAGTGAAGGCAGATCCAGGAATGGATTGCAGTTCGGTGGTGAGGAAATGCAGCAGCTTCAGAGCACCAGTATCAAAACGTTCACCTTCCGGTTTGACCACGAACGATGAATCAACAGCCGAACGCCGCCAGACACGGGTCAGTGCCAACAAATCCGGAGCCAGTTGCTTTGGCAGATCCTTGACCGCCTTGCCGGTATGCGCCCAGGCTGCACTGAAGAGCTTTTCAATCATCTCTGCGGGCATAGCGGGCAGCAGTTCGCCTTTGATATTCCGAACATCCCGATCAAGGCCAAGCGTATCGACCAGCTCTTCCAGCTTGAAAAAGAACTTGCGGGAGAAACGATCATCAGCGGCTTTTTCGGCCATCAACAGAGCGGCCAGCTGGTTGACCTTTTCAACACGGGATACGCCGCCAGTCACCCACGGCGTGCTCCAGGTGCAGTATTCACCGCCCGGTTTCATCACCCGCACCGCCAGACTGTCACGACCACATTCGTCTTTGGCAATGTCATCCAGCAGCGGATGAGCCTTGGCCAGGTTCTGCGCCAGCGGAGTTTTGTAATGGCAAAACAGCAAAGCGCCCGACAGGCTGCTGGTAATAGTGGCCTGACCGTTTTGCTTCTGCTTCAGGTTCTCGTTGGCAAAACACTGGTTGTAGTGCTGACGCAGGGCATCGGCACAGGCCAGCGCATCGTCGACCGACAACAAAGCCAACACATCATCACCACCGGCGTATACCAGAAAACCGCTGTACTGATTCACTACCTCGGCGACACTACGGGTAAAGGCATTCAACGCCGAACTGATACCGGTTTGTTTGTTGGCATCACTCATCTGGCTGCCCAGCGAGTCACCGTCCATCAGCAGGATGGCGTAGAAATCCGAGGGTTTGCCGACCACTCGCTGGATTTTCTGCAAGCGCGGCAGAAGCTGGTCGAGGTGGTGTTTTTCGTCGCTGTCGTCGCTGCGATCACGCATCAGCACCAGTTCGTCTTCGTAGAAGTAACGACCATTCAGATGTTTCCAGCCCTTGTCCTGCCACTGGGCGTCTTCACAGGCTTTCGCCACGCGGGTGATACTGAACGAGCGTACTTCTCGGGAGTTTTCCAGCTGACTAATGCCGAACTCGAGGTTCTTGATTTCGGCGTGGAGGTTGGTGTCAGCCCTGGAGAGCAGAATGCTGTTCGCCAGCCACGGCGCTGCCGCCAGATAGTTCACCGAGGGCACATTCACCGGCACCGACCAGCCGTGCAAACGCCACTTGTTATAGCCTTCCACCGGGCCGTCGAAGTTCAGACGCAAATTCTGAAAATAACGGGCAAAGCGGCGTTTGATAAACGCAATTGCGCACAGGTATTCACCGGGGCGCAGGTCGGTTTTGAGCCCCGAACCTGCCGATTTGAACAGCACTTCGCGCCAGAACTGGTTCAGGGCTTTGCCGGGACGCAGCTCCGCCGACAGTTCCTGCCAGCCGTCCATCATCATGCAGCTGACGCCGCCTTCGGTGGGGGCCATATAGGTACGCCAGTTTTTACGGCGATCCAGCAGGTTGGATTCACTGGCGTTTTCGGTCAGCACCCAGGTCATATCCCAGAAGCCTGTTACCTGACGATCCCAGACTGCACGAGTCTGGTTTCCGCAAAACGACAGGTCGCCACTCCAGACCAGCTCCGCCAGTTCCGTCCAGGCCTTCTGCACCGCTTCGGTTACCAGCGCCGGGTTAAAATGCTCTGGCACGCGGGCTTTCATGGCTTTAAAACGGTTGGGAATACTGCCCTGTTTAGGCGCTTTGGCCGTATCAGATGCTGCACCGGTCAGGTATTTGAGGTAATCGTCATCGGGCAACGGAAACTCGATCTCACCGCCTTGGGCTTTCACTTCCTGCATGGCCACCGACGCCAGCCACGACAGCAAAAACGAACCCGCCCAGAAATCGCGGGTACGGCGCGCTTGTGCAACAAACGCCTGCACCGGGCCAAGGGTAAAATGAAAATACTGATCAGCCATGAATCACATCCTTGCTGGTGAAACGGTCCATAAAGGTTTCGATCACTTTCCAGGCAGCACCGGACGAAGCGGCACTGCCAGAAATGTCAAAACGTGCTTCGCCTTTGACCTTCACAGAAGCCGCCGATGGCAGGAACAAACCACGCAATAAGGTTTGTACCAGCAAAAAGTCGTCGCCATCAGGAAAGGCATGAACATGGGCAAACAAGGGCGAGGCGCGACGCACACTGGTGCCTGCCAGATCAACATCCACCGCTACGTTCTTTTTAATGCCACTCAAAAAATACGGATGCGGCAGACCGAATACGGCGCGTTTGGGCAGGTCGGCTTTGCGCGTACCGTTCGCTACGTCGTAGGCCCAGTTATGGTCGAACTGGAATTTCTGTTCGGCATCGCGCCCGAAGGTTTTACCGCTATTGCCGTAACCACGGTACATGCCCATTTCAAAACCATGTTCGCCCAGCAATGCCAGGGCATCCCGCCCGTGCTTGCCAATCTGCATACGGGTTTTAGCGCTGAAGGCGGTTAACGGGGCATCTCCCAAATCGGTCTTGAAGCAATCGCCTAACAGGCGTTTGATTTCGGCTTTATAAGACAATGCATCGGTCGGCAAAGCCAGCGCTTGTTCCGAACCACCCTTTGCCTGAATCAAGCGAGTGATGGATACAGAACCAAAGCCCTTGCGGGCACGACTGCCCAGACAACCCAGCAAGCCAAAACACATCAATGTATCCAGCAGTTGCTGACGCTGCCCATCTTTAATACCGGGCTTCAAGGCCAGCTCTACCACAAACGTACCGCCAGCCTCCAGATAATCACGCAGCAAACCATTGCGAAAGTGACACAGACCCATGCCCAGCAGGTACTGGAGCTGCGGGCTTCTGGCGGCAAAGTTTTTTTCTTCACCCACCACCCTCAAACCTTGCTGCTGGTGAACCCGCAACAAAAAGCAGCCTTGTCCACCTGTACCCGCAGCGGTATCGGCACTTTCGCCGAACATCAGGCCTTCTTCTTGATGCAACTGCGCCAGTGCCTCCTGATCGGAACCACAGTGCTTGCGCACACGCGCCCAATTCATGGCTCGCCACCAGAAGCGTAAGGCACCCTTGATTGACGGGGGACGAATCAGCGTGGCGCACTCACCGTCTGCCTCCCCCAAAAACATCGGCGTGTTGATCACAAACTCCGCCCGAATCACTTCCATCGACATAGCAACATCCTGAATAGACGCAGCAAAACGCGAACAGCAGCCAAGTCGGCCACCGACGATAATGCCAACTGTATAAAAAGAAGGGAAAAAACCAGAAACCTGAAGAAGCCTTCCCGGCACTGAATATCATCCCTGGTTCGAACACATCGGCAAGAGCTGCCGTTTTTCAGCGTGTGTAGTCAGCATCGATAGCAGCGACTTGCTTCACAGCATAAAAGACTATCGTGCCAGATATGACTTTTTACAAGGCGAATCCGCATATTTTTACTCCACCAATGTCATTAACTTAATGAAAATCAGACCTGGATTCGTGGTCCATGACCACGAATCCAGGCAGTTTTCGCGGCCATCAACTACGCGTCCAGGACCGCTCCTACACGATGTTAAGTTAATGGCATTGCCTACTCCCCATCATCCCAGGCATTCAGATAATCCGCCAGCACATCCCCATGGCAGCTTTGTGGTTTGCAAAAACACCCCAGGCGTTTACCGGCCAGCTCATACACACGGGCCTTGTCCTTGTTGGGAAATTTTTCATAATCAAAATCGTATTGATATTTACGAATCACCTCGTCCCGGTCTTCGCCTTCTTCATACATGGAATACGGATTACCCCAGTACGATCCCCGGCCGATATACTCATAGGTAGCCGTGCTTTTCATCCCGCCCCAGTCGGTATCACGCTTGATATTGACCACCCGGGTAATAGCAATACGTATTCTGCGCACCGCAATTCCGGCCTCACGCAGCATCACCAGCTGCTGTGGAAAAACCTCGCCATCATCAAACACCACCGCATGGGTCAAACCCTCCAGACATTCTTCCAGATTGGCAGCCGCCAACGACTCCAGCGTCAGGCCACGCTCATCGGCGTAGCCCTGCAACGGTGCGGTGGCTGCATCCAGCGTCAGCAACTGCACCTTGTCCAGATTTTGCAGCAGCACATCCAGCTTGCGCGCCAGCTTGCTGGCACTGCGGAACTCATCCGGGCATAACACCAGAACCCGATTCATACACTCACCACCTTGCCTTTAACAATATGTTGCACCGTCAGATCCAGCCCAGCCACCGCCTGCAAATAATTCACCGCCAGCCGCCGGTGGCAGAAGTGCGGCTCCAGCTCACTGCACAGCAGGCAACCGCCATCGAGCAGCCCGGCATCCACCTCGTGCTCGGCGCGGCGTTTGGCCAGCAGTTCAAGATACGCCTGCTCGTAGGCTGGCCACGCCATATCACCATTGCGATAAGCGGCCAGCAACGGCTTGGTGGGTGCCAGCGCTAACAGCGGCACATAATCGGCATTACACAGCTGCTTCAGGAAATACCGCAAATCCGCCTGCTTGGCAAAACCGGCCAACTGCGACGTACTGTTAAGGCGCACATCCAGCACCCGCTGCACACCAGCAGCACGCAAGCCCTCAAAAAACTGGCTGGCCGTCTGCTGGGTAAAACCAATGGTAAACACCGTCATAATGGCTCCTGATAATGCCCGTCAGTGGGCAAATGTCCGGTTCAGATAACCGTCGTAGTCATACACCGCCGCCACCAGCTTGTAATGAAACCCGTTAAAATCCGGCGACAAACTCAAACACAACACATACTGATCCCCCTTGTTCAGGGTCATACAAACCTCTGCCCCCCCCAAAACAGGAAAACGGTTTTTCAACATCCGACTCACCGCCGGGCAGGTAACCGACAAGCCTTCATAATGCTGACCGGCATAATCAAACGATGCCTGTATGCGCTTGCGGGCCTTGCCGTTAAAATCCGTCCGATGGCTCAGCAGCAACTGCAAATTATGCGGCTGCACCAGCATCAAAGACTCCTGAACCTGCCCCGACTGCACAATACAGCCCTGCACCCGGTTTGACGGCGCACAAGAATCCAGCCACACATGTGCAGGCTGCTCAACCAGTGACGGAATCCGGCGTGCATCCACCGTCTCCAGAAACTCCCAGGCAACACCGGTCACCACACGATTTTCCGGCTGCCCGGCAATCCCCTTACCGGCAAACACCTGACAACGCACAACATCCCCGGTGCAAACCTTACGCCCGTTCGAACAGGTAATATCCGTCATCAATAAAGCCCCGCAGCCACTCCCATCCCGAGCCACCGGCCGCAACCATTCAGCGCTGGCACACCAGTTACCTGCGGCATCCGGCTCAACAACCAGCCCGGCCACACAATAACCACCCTGCTTATACGAACAGGCCAGCACCAGCAAACACAGCGATTCAATGGCAGCAGATTCAACTGCAACAAAATCCGCAGGGGTAACCGACATAACGTCTCCAGACGACAAAAGAGACCGCCATTCTGAAGAATCCAGCCGCGCAACACGGGGCTGCCAAACCTGGCAGCTCCTTGTGGCCAGCATCTTCCCCCTTACACTCAGTCCATTCCCCAACCGGTGCAGCCAGTGAACGAATACCTTGTTTGCTACGACATCCACAACCCGCGTGCCCGCCGTCGCGCCTGCAAATTCTTGCGCCAACTCAGCCCCGGCTACCAGAAGTCGGGCTTTGAAATCTGGCTGCCATGTCAGCAAGAACAACTGCTGCCCGCTCTGGAACCTTTTTTTGCAGACCAGGACCGCCTGCTGCTGACCCGCTTCAGCCACCACCAGCCCGACTGGCAGCTGGGCACAAGCAATCGTATCGCCAACCGCAACCTGCTGATCTGGAACTGAGAGGTCTTTTCATGCATACCCTGGTATTTGACCGTCGCGACATCAGCCTGGAATACGAAAACAGCTGCCTGATCATTCGCGAACCGAACACACCACCGCGAACACTGCCGCTCAGTCACATCAGCAAGGTCATGTGCCTGCACAGCGTCCAGCTCACCACCTCCTTGCTGGGACAACTGTGGCAACGTGGCATTGATTTTGTGGTACTTAACAGCCGCTACAGTGAACGCTCACTGGGCCTGTACCCACACCAGCAACACCAGGTAGAACGGCGCTGCGTGCAATATCGCTGGCAACAAGACACCGCAATCTGCCTGACACTGGCCATCGAACTGTGCCGACACCGCATACGCCACTTCATACGCCTGCTCCCCCCTGGCAACACGCACCTGTGCCACTGCATGGAACAATTTCGCAGCACCATGCAACTGTGCCAGAACCTTGAAGAACTGCGCGGCGCAGAAGGTGCAGCCCAACGCATGATTTTTGACTACTGGCGCAATCAACTGCCCGCTAACCTGGGTTTTCACAAACGCCAGCGGCGACCACCACCAGACCCGGTCAACGCCCTGTTATCACTGACCTACACACTCGTGATGCAAGAGGCCATCCGCCAATGCACCGCCGCTGCCCTCGACTCACAACTGGGCTTTTACCACCGCACCGCCTTTGGTCGCCACTCACTGGCATGCGACATAATGGAACCCGTGCGACCAGCGGTAGAAAGCCAGGTGATGAACTGGTTTATCAGCGGACTGTTCAATCTGCGCCACTTCACGCCGCCCGACACCCGCGCAGGAGCCTGTATGCTGGGCAAAGCCGGCCGCGAAATTTTCTACCGGGCCGTAGACCCCTGTATGAATGACTGGCAGCGGCAACTGAAAGCCACCGCACGCTGGATATCACGCAATATTGAACTCAGCCGCACAGGAGATCACCATGACCCAAACCCGCTACTGGCACCTGATTCAATATGACATTCGTTGCCCGCGCCGGGGCCAGAAGATTTACCGGCTGCTAAAATCCTGTGCCTTTGCCCTGCAAGAATCGGTCTTTGCCTGGCAAGGTACAGATACAGAACTTCAGCACCTGCAACAACAACTGCAAGAACGCATCAACCCCCGGGAAGACGACATCCGAGGCTACCGGATCGACAACCCCCTGCTGCTGTTCGGGCAATCTCCCTTTGCCAGCGATGTCTGGTTTCAGGGCTACCCGCCACACCAGCACTGCCCGCTGGAATGGCTGGCAGAACCGCCACCAGGATTCTGATTCTTTGAGTAGGAAAAGCCGATACCACACCGTACAATGTTGTCTGGCCATGCTGTCATGCTCATTAAAAAACTGATCAAAAAACAGGCAACCTTGTGGTTAAAAAACGATCAAAAAAAAACACGCGCAAGCTTTTGATTGCAAAAGAAATTTTTTCACGGCAGAGTACAAACAGAGCCCCGCCGATATAGGGGATTAAGACGTAAGTTCTGGGTGGGCTGCCGCATACCCCATGAGTACAAACAGAGCCCCGCCGATATAGGGGATTAAGACTCCTCTGGCTAGGCGTTTTACTTGCCGGTTGGGGTACAAACAGAGCCCCGCCGATATAGGGGATTAAGACAGCGCACCATGCGCCGATACCCTCGAAGTATGTGTACAAACAGAGCCCCGCCGATATAGGGGATTAAGACTGAGCAGAAGTTGCCTATATCAGCTCTCCGTGCTGTACAAACAGAGCCCCGCCGATATAGGGGATTAAGACCGGTTGGCTATCTCGCTTAACACTTTGGCTGTGTACAAACAGAGCCCCGCCGATATAGGGGATTAAGACTTATAGACGTTCTCGTTGCTCATTTGAGTCTGTACAAACAGAGCCCCGCCGATATAGGGGATTAAGACTCAGAGATCTTCTCAGTACGGTCGGATTCGCTGTACAAACAGAGCCCCGCCGATATAGGGGATTAAGACAAAGACTGGGTTACCAGTACGATAACCCCAATAGTACAAACAGAGCCCCGCCGATATAGGGGATTAAGACCCCATCCTGCGGACTCCTTCCTCTAGGGTCTCGGTACAAACAGAGCCCCGCCGATATAGGGGATTAAGACGGTACGCCATGCCCGCGATGAGGCTAAGAAAGCCGTACAAACAGAGCCCTGCCGATATAGGGGATTAAGACCCACATTCGAATATTTAATAATGCAGCTGAGAAGTACAAACAGAGCCCCGCCGATATAGGGGATTAAGACTCTTGGGTTGGGCACCTACTTACGTGGTGTAGGTACAAACAGAGCCCCGCCGATATAGGGGATTAAGACTCCAAGTCGTGCTGGGCTTGGGAGGATGATTCGTACAAACAGAGCCCCGCCGATATAGGGGATTAAGACAATTCATCAAAATCCCGCTTAGTCAGTTTCCCTGGTACAAACAGAGCCCCGCCGATATAGGGGATTAAGACAGCCGAGCTGCTGCCTCGGGTGCCTCGTCAAGGTACAAACAGAGCCCCGCCGACATAGGGGATTAAGACATCACCTCCTCTTCTTGATGGGTGGTTGCCTCGGTACAAACAGAGCCCCGCCGATATAGGGGATTAAGACTGATGAAACGCGGACGTTCCTTCATGTTAACTTGGTACAAACAGAGCCCCGCCGATATAGGGGATTAAGACTGGAGAGGGTGCAAAATATAAGGCTTTCCGCCGTACAAACAGAGCCCCGCCGATATAGGGGATTAAGACTTTTACATAGGCTCTGCCTATGTTCTCAATAATGTACAAACAGAGCCCCGCCGATATAGGGGATTAAGACGTACAACGCACCCCCACCCTCGGCTCCATTTTTGTACAAACAGAGCCCCGCCGATATAGGGGATTAAGACCGAAGAAGGGTAGCCCATTCTGCGGACTCCTTCGTACAAACAGAGCCCCGCCGATATAGGGGATTAAGACCTGGGCTTCCCACCAGCCGTCTAAGGCTCGGTGGTACAAACAGAGCCCCGCCGATATAGGGGATTAAGACCCGGCAATATATGTAGTTCTCATTGAATTCCTGGGTACAAACAGAGCCCCGCCGATATAGGGGATTAAGACCCCGGATTTCCGGCTGCCAGGTTAGGGATTATGTGTACAAACAGAGCCCCGCCCATATTTGGCGTACACAAGGCCATTAAATTCGCTCCCTACGGTCGCCGGACGCTCACAAGTTCGCGCCGTTTATGGCGGCGTTATGCCTTAAATGAAAATCATGCTAACCCATGAAATAATCCAAGATTCATTAAAGAAAATATTCATGGGTATAAGTCAGCTTAAAAAGGCTTTTCCCTCAAAAGAATTTACAATTGATGGCCGTTTGGTTGGCGATATAGGTGAGGCAATTGTTTATCGAGATTACAATATAACCCTATATGAAGGTCTGGCTAAAGAACCCATCCGAAAAATCACGGTTCTGGCAACCGCATATCGACCACTGGCCGACTTCCGGAATGACCCAGGTCGCGTACTGCCAGGCTTACGGCCTCAAGCTGGCGACGTTCCAGTACTGGCGCAAGCGTTTGCGAGAGATTTCGGTCCCTGCAGAGTCCGGCGCTTTTGTACCTGTGGTCGCCAGTGACGCCCGCTATTCTTCCTAGGTGATCATTGTGGTTCGGTTTGGCTCCGCGATGCTCGACGTCCCTTTGCCGCATCTGCCGCCGTACTGCACATGCTCGGTTTGAGCGCTCCCTCATGCTGAAACCTTCGTCCTCTGTGCGCGTATTTTTGTACAACCAGCCCATGGATATGCGCAAGTCCATCGACGGGCTGGCTCTGATCGTGGAACAGCAGCTGGAGCAACGACCATTCGACGGTGATCTGTTTGTGTTCTGTAATCGCCAACGTGACAAGATCAAGCTGCTGTATTGGGAGCGCAATGGCTTTGTGCTCTGGTACAAGCGGTAGTTTTCAACCCAGTTGTCCAAAATACTGCGTTTAAGCAGCACATTTATT
>CAJXTI010000058.1 GCA_913061185.1 uncultured Oceanobacter sp. | reverse complement strand
ACGAGATTTCTGCCTGTCTCGTGGGCTCGGAGATGTGTATAAGAGACAGGTTTCTTCCCGTTCGGTATTAAAATCGTCACCTACCAGATCATCTGTCGATGCCGGTTTTTTAAACCGTGCCAGCGCCACCAATTGTACGATCCCCTGTACGATACCGTCATTGATATCCAGAGTAACCTCGTTGTCTTCCTCAACATCAACCACTCGATCAAGTAGGCTCATAAACAGATCAGAGTCTTCGTCAGACCAACGCAGGTCAACCGGGGGCTTTTGCTCTCGGGAAGAACGGAAACAAACTTCGGTGGGAAATTCAGCGGGTGCTTCTCCGGAGGCCGGAGCAGGCATTAACAAGCTAACAGCTTCCAGGCCATTTTGTTCGTGTTCTGCAATTCGCCAGAACAACGGCATCACTTCTGCGTTCATGAGGCTAACTCCCTATACTGGATGGACATTGCGGAGCCAAACGGCAAGTACCTGCGAAGATCTCCTCAGCAAAAATAACTTGCCTGAACATAGCAGGGCCTGCCGAAAGTGACAAGCCGTGCCAATAGTGAGTCAGACAACCGTCCTCAATGACGTTATCGTCGACCCGCTGGTGTCCCTCCCGGCCCTGGGAATAAACTGACGTTATTGGCACCATCGGTTTTGGTCACCGTCGGCTTGCCTTCTTTACTCACTTCATCGATACGGATGACGGCATGCATAGGGATAAAGGTGCGTTTGACATCAGCAAAGGTGTTTTTCAGCTTCTCCTCACCAGGATCCACCACCAACTGGGAGCGCTCCCCGAACAATAATTGCTCAACTTCAACAAAACCATACAGATCACTTGGATAGATATAGCGCGCGTAAATTTCAAATACCTCGGCTTGTTGTAAAAAAACAACGCGGTAGACGGGTTCAACCATTTCTTTCGAATTCATAAAGGCGTCAGACAACCTCGGTAGCACAGAAAATCTCGATCAGGACTGCAGATGCGCACTGGCATCAACAGAAGGGAGCGAAGTATAATACTGCCCCTTTTTTTACGCGACACCGAAGGCTGTTTTGCCCATGACTTCTGCCACTCAGGATCAACCGAAAAAGCTTTACATCAAAACGCACGGTTGCCAGATGAACGAATACGATTCATCCCGGATGGCAGACATGCTGGAAGCCAGCCATCAGCTGGAAATGACCGACAACCCGGAAGAAGCCGATGTCATTCTGCTGAACACCTGCTCGATTCGGGAAAAAGCCCAGGAAAAGGTCTTTCATGAGCTAGGGCGCTGGAAAAAACTGAAAGCCAAAAACCCCGATCTTAAAATTGGCGTCGGCGGTTGTGTCGCCAGCCAGGAAGGTGACGCCATCATCAAACGAGCGCCCTTTGTCGATATGGTCTTTGGCCCCCAAACGCTCCACCGCCTGCCAGCCATGGTGAACAAGGCAGCTAATGCCATCCAGGTAGTCGACGTTACCTTCCCTGAAATCGAAAAATTTGACCATCTGCCCGCTCCCAAAGTGGAAGGCTGTACGGCTTTTGTGTCTGTTATGGAAGGTTGCTCCAAATATTGCACTTTCTGCGTTGTCCCCTACACCCGTGGCGAAGAGGTCAGCCGACCGCTCGCCGATGTACTGCGAGAAGTAGAACAACTGGCAGCGCAAAACGTTCGGGAAGTCAACCTGCTGGGGCAGAACGTCAACGCCTACTGCGGTGCAACCACCGATGGAGAAGAAGCCGACCTGGCCGAACTGATTACCCAGGTTGCCGACATCGACGGTATTGACCGGATTCGATTCACCACCTCACACCCGCTGGAGTTCAGTGACAGCCTGATTCAGGTGTATGCCGAAGTACCAGAGCTGGTAAGCCACCTGCACTTGCCGGTACAAAGTGGCTCCAACCGGATTCTCGCGGCGATGAAACGCGGCCATGAAATTGATCTGTATATCGACAAGATCGAGCGGCTGCGCAAGTTGCGCCCGGATATTTCCGTATCTTCCGACTTCATTATCGGCTTCCCAGGCGAAACGCTGGAAGATTTTGAAGACACCATGAAACTGATCGAAAGTATTGGTTTTGATACCTCTTTCAGTTTTATTTACAGCGCCCGCCCTGGCACACCGGCAGCTGAACTGATAGACGATACCCCGGAAAGCGTCAAGAAAGAGCGCCTGCATATTCTGCAAGCCCGTATTTTACAAAATGCCCAACAAATCAGCCGCCGCATGGTCGGCCGTGAAGAAACCATTCTGGTCACCGGTGTCTCTCGCAAGGATCCGGGAGAACTGCAAGGGCGTACGGAAAACAACCGCGTTGTAAACTTCCGCTATGAAGACCACAGCCTGATTGGTAAATTCGTACGGGTACAGATTGAAGATGCCTACCCGAACAGCCTGCGTGGTGTCATCATCGATGCAGATCAGGCGTACTAGACCAGTACGCCGTTGCCTACTCCCAGGAGATTTTTTTGACCGATACGCCCAGCACCCCAGCGTCAGTTGCTGAAATATCCGTCCAGACTCTGGAGCTGCAACCGGAAAATGCCTCCCGGCTCGCCAACCTCAGTGGCAATCTGGACAGCCATATCCGCCAGATTGCAGATCACTACCAGTTGGTCATTTATAATCGTGGCGGCCAGTTTCGCCTCGAAGGCGACCGCGAAGCCGGTGCCCGTGCCGCCCGGCTGATTGACCGGCTCTACAGTGAGACCGCCAATGGCACGCCGATCACGCCGGATCTGATCCATTTACTGCTATCAGAAGACAAGATTAACCAACAGGATGAATCGGATAGCTTGGAACAACAGCCTCAGCCGGATCCCCAGCACGGCTCGCTGATCATCAAAACGCCCCAGGCCCATGTCAAGGTACGAGGCAAGCATCAGCGCGAATACATTGACCAGATACGACGCTACGACATCAGCTTCGGTATTGGCCCTGCCGGTACCGGCAAAACCTTCCTGGCGGTCGCTGCAGCGGTAGAAGCGCTATTGAAAGATGATGTCAGACGTATTTTGCTGGTGCGCCCAGCGGTAGAAGCCGGTGAAAAACTGGGCTTTCTGCCTGGCGACCTGGCACAGAAAATTGATCCCTACCTGCGTCCACTCTACGATGCCCTCTACGAAATGCTCGGTTTTGAATACGTCGGCAAGTTGATGGAGCGTAATGTCATTGAAGTAGCACCACTGGCCTACATGCGTGGGCGCACCCTCAGCCATTCTTTTGTGATTCTGGATGAAAGCCAGAACACCACCAAAGAACAGATGAAAATGTTTCTGACCCGGATTGGCTTTGGCTCCAGAGCGGTGATTACTGGTGACATCACCCAGACTGACCTGCCACGTGGTGTACTGTCCGGTTTGCGTCATGGCCTGGAAGTACTCGACGGCGTTGAAGGCATCGGTATCACCCGTTTCGATAATCGTGACGTTGTCCGACACCCTTTGGTACAGCGCATTGTTGATGCCTACGATCGTCATGACGAAAAAGAAGAACAGGCCAGAGAAGCCAGTCGCCAGGAACGGCAACAGGCAACCATTTCATGACGCTAGCGCTGCTTGACTTACAAATTGCCGAAGAAATTGATCCGCAAGCAGAAAGCTTGCCCACGGAAGAGCAGTTTCTGCAGTGGGTAACCGCCGCAGTGGCGGAACGCTCACCCTATGACGAACCGGAACTGACCATTCGTCTTTGCGCTGAAGCAGAAAGCCAACAATTAAACAGCGAATACCGTGGCAAGGATTCGCCGACCAATGTCTTGTCATTTCCTTTTGAAGCCCCACCGCAAGTCCCTATCCCTTTGCTGGGCGACCTGGTCATCTGTGTACAGATTGTGACAAGGGAAGCTCACGAACAAGGTAAATCAGTAAATGCCCACTGGGCTCATATGGTCATTCACGGCTGCTTGCATTTGCTGGGATACGACCATATAAATGACGACGAAGCGGAAGAGATGGAAGAACTGGAGCGACGCCTGCTGGCGCGGCTCGGCTTCCCAGACCCTTATCAAGACGAGGCCCCATGAGCGACGACCCCCGAAGTTGGCTGGAAAAGCTGACTGATCTGTTTTCTGACGATCCACAAAGTCGCCAGGACATCAAAGTGATTGTACGAGAAGCTGCCGAACGCAGCATCGTCGACAACGACACCCTGAATATTCTTGAAGGTGCCCTGCAGGTTTCCGAGATGCAGGTTCGGGATATCATGATTCCGCGCGCCCAAATGGTCTCCATTCAAATCAACGAGTCGCTCAAGGGATGCATTCCACGCATTATCGAATCGGCTCACTCCCGCTTCCCCGTGCTGGGTGAAGGGCAAAATGAAATCCTGGGTATCATGCTGGCCAAGGATCTGTTGCCATTGTTGCTTACCGATCACCACGACAATTTCCGCCTCAAGGATATTTTACGCCCAACCACTTTTGTACCGGAAAGCAAGCGCCTGAATGTTCTGCTACGGGAATTCCGGGCCACCCGGAATCATATGGCGGTTGTGGTCGATGAATTTGGCAGTGTCGCCGGACTGGTCACTATTGAAGATGTACTGGAACAGATTGTCGGCGATATTGAAGATGAGCATGATTTTGATGAAGAAGAGAGCCTGATCAAGGAAGTCGAAAATCAGATTTTTATGGTCAAGGCACTCACTCCGGTCGAAGACTTTAACGAGCATTTTGAAGCCAGCTTCAGCGATGACGATTTTGATACCATCGGTGGTATCGTCATCCATCATTTTGGTCGGGTGCCAGAATGTAATGAAAGCATCAGTATCGAAAACTGGCGCTTCAAGGTCGTCAACGGCACCAGCCGCCAGATCAATTTACTTGAGGTCACCCCTGTGTGATTCCAACCACCCCTGCCGGGATGATGATCAAATCCGAGCGCTGGATGACACCGCTGTTATTACTGGCAGCCGGAGCCATAGCTCCCTTGGCATTGGCACCGCTTTACTGGTGGCCACTAGGGCTGGTCAGCCTGATCCTGTTCGCTCACCTGCTGTGGCAACCCACTTCGTGCCGCCAGGCATTTGAACGCAGCTGGTGGTACGCCTTTGGTCAATTTGGCAGTGGTGTTTCCTGGGTTTATGTCAGCATGCATGACTTTGGCGGCACATCCGTCCCCCTGGCCATACTATTGGCAGCGTTGTTTGCCGCAGTGCTGGCACTGGTTCCCGCCATCTGCTTTAGCCTCTACGCCCTGTTCAGACGTCATGGCCAACCAGTTATTCCCTGGCTAATGCTACCCGCCTTCTGGTTTATCAGCGAATGGTTACGCAGCTGGATATTTACCGGCTTCCCGTGGTTATTTGCGGGTGACGCACACCTGTTCAGTTGGCTATCCGGCTGGGCTCCCGTCATTGGCAGTTATGGTATCTCGGTTATTCTGATGCTGACCGCCACCGGTCTGATTCAGGCTCTGCGGACAACCCAGTTAAGATACCTCTGGGTCGTACTGCTTTGGCCTGCAGGATACCTGTTACAACAACAGCAATGGACAACGCCAGTGGGTGAACTGACAGTCAGCAGCGTACAGGGAAACATTGATCAGAATCTGAAATGGAAGCCGGAAATGGTCAGCCCAACCATCAACCTGTATTTCAAGGAAACCTCAAAACTCTGGGACAGCGACCTGATTGTCTGGCCGGAGACAGCGATCACCTTGGTCTATGATCGTTTTTTACCTTACCTGGACGAACTTAATCACACAGCGCAACAACATGATGCTGGCCTGATAACCGGTATCGCTTACCGCTATCCACAAAATCACCCGCAGGCCGGGGAATATCACAACAGCATTGTTGCGACGGGTATGGCTGACGGTCTGTATCACAAACAACAACTGGTTCCTTTTGGTGAATTTATTCCTTTTGAAAGCCAGCTACGCGGCCTGATTCCATTTTTTGATCTGGAAATGTCGAGCTTCTTGCATGGTGCACCCGATCAGGATCTGATCCGTCTCGAAGCGCATCAACAGCTTTATTTGATTGCCCCTTATATTTGCTACGAAATAGCCTATCCACAACTCGTCAGCCGCATGGCCAGGCAAGCTAACCTGTTGGTCACGGTCAGCAATGATGCCTGGTTTGGCGACTCTCTGGGGCCAAAACAGCACATGGGCCTGGCGCAAATGCGGGCGTTGGAAACCGGGCGTTACCTGCTGCGTTCGACCAATACCGGTATTACAGCACTAGTAAACAACCATGGTCAGATCGTGAAGCAACTACCGACCGGCATTCGCGGCAGCCTGACGGCCAAGGCTGAATTACGGAGCGGAGACACGCCCTATATGCGCTGGGGGCTGCTGCCGTTGTACTTTTTGTGTTTGGTAACACTGCTGTTTGCTACCGCACTGGTGATTGCCACCCGTCCAACAACAGCAACGAGCGAGCGGTAATGGCGAAGTTACTGTTCAGACTGAACAATGTGCCGGATGAAGAAGCTGATGCAGTGAGGGCTTTGCTGGAGCAGCATGCTATTCATTGTTATGAAACCCATGCTGGTCGTTGGGGAATATCCGTGGCAGCGATTTGGCTGGTCGATGCCGATGACTACGACAGGGCAAGATCGCTGATTGACGCAGTACAACAGGATCTGCTTGACCAAAACAGGGGGGCATCCCAACCGGTGCCATCCTTGCGCCATCGCTTTCGGGAACGCCCGATAGATTTTATTCTGGTCGCGGCGGGTATTGGAATCATCGTGATGCTGACCGTATGGCCATTTGTAACGGTGTTTGAGTAGCCAAAAAACTACTAACTTAACGTTTCAAACGGCCCAGTGTTGCATCCAGAACCGGCTGATTGGCTGCCGGAAAATTGTAGCTGGCCAAATCAGCAGCACCAACCCAGCAGATCGGTTGCCCTTCGGCACCGTGTGCCTGCAATGACTCTGTTGCCGTTACCTCTACCCAGTAAACATCCAGTCGGACTGACTTGTCTGGATAATCAAAGCAGACCTCAATCAACGGTGACATACTGTCGTTACCCAGTTGCAGGCCCAGCTCTTCGTCCAGCTCTCTCACCAGGGCGGCAGCGGTTGTTTCACCTGCTTCAATCTTTCCCCCTGGAAACTCCCACAGCCCACCCTGATGTTTATGATCCGGGCGTTTTGCGATCAGGATTTGCTGTTGCGGATTACAAATCACCGCCACAGCTACCGCCAATTGCTCAGTAACAGCAACGGCGTGACTCATATCCCCTGCATCTCTCACAGCCATCAGGAACGATAATCGGCATTGATGGTGACATACTCATGGGACAAATCCGTCGTCCAGATGGTCTCGGTCACATCTCCGCGCCCAAGCGCAATACGCACGGTAAACTCGGACTGTTTGAATATGGCAGCACCAGCAGCTTCGGTGTACGAGTCACAGCGGCCACCATCTTCAACGATACGGACGTCATCAAGCCAGATCTGGATCTTATCCAGTTCCATATTGGCGACACCGGCGCGGCCAACGGCTGCAAGAATACGACCCCAGTTGGCATCGGAGGCAAACATGGCGGTCTTCACCAGTGGCGAATGAGCAACCGTGTAAGCGACATCCAGTGCCTCTTGCTGCTCGCGTGCTTCAATAACTTCGACAGTAACGAACTTGGTTGCGCCTTCACCGTCACGCACAATGGCTTGGGCCAGTAGCTGAAAGGCTATTTTTAATTCGTTAAACAGCATCTCGGCCACGGGGGAATCGGCATCGGTAATCGTCAGTGCCGATTGGCCAGTGGCGATCAGGATACAGCTGTCGTTGGTTGAGGTGTCACCATCGATAGTAATGCGGTTAAACGAGGCATTAGCCAGACGCTTGCACCACTGCTCAAGTACCGTTTTGTCAATCTGCGCATCGGTGGCAATAAAGCCCAGCATGGTCGCCATATTGGGCTTGATCATGCCAGCCCCTTTGGATATGCCACTGATGGTGACCTCATGGCCATCCAGTTCAAAGCAGTGCGAGTAACCTTTTGGCAAGGTATCCGTTGTCATGATGCCACGCGCTGCACGGGCCCACTGGTCTTCGCCAAGTTGTGCCAATGCCAGAGGAATGCCGCGTTCAAAGGCGGCCATATTGAGTGGCTCGCCAATGACTCCGGTCGAAAACGGCAGTATCTGACTGGCCTCAACACCGGTAGCTGCGGCCAGCAACTCACAGCTACGACGAGCATTGGCAAACCCTTGCTTGCCGGTGCCGGCATTGGCATTGCCGGTATTGATCAACAGGTAACGCGGTGACTGTACAGCGAGATGCTCACGGGCAATCTGCACGGGAGCCGCGCAGAAAGCATTTTGGGTAAATACGCCAGCCACCCCGGCACCCTCTGCCAACTCAAAAATAACCATATCATCGCGGTTCTGGTAACGCACCGCAGACTGGGCTATTCCCAACCGTACACCGGCAACGGTTGCAAAATCCTCAAATACTGAAAAATTAACGGCCATGTTGTATCTCTTACGCCTTATGACAATGTGCCATGACAATGCTTGTATTTTTTACCAGAACCACACGGGCAGGGTTCATTACGTCCCACTTTGCGCTCATCACGGACAAACGGTTGTACCTGATCATCTCCAGGTGCTGCAACCGGCTCGTCTGCAACCATACCACTGGTGGTTTCGTGTTCGTATTTCGCCAGTTGCGCCTGGGCTTCAGCTTCGGCACGGCGCTTCTCTTCCATTTCACGGACTTCCGATTCTTCACGAACCTTGACGTGAGACAGCACCCGAATGGTCTCGCGCTTGATATTGCCAAGCAGCTCCTGAAACAGGTTAAACGATTCACGTTTATATTCCTGCTTCGGATTTTTCTGGCCATAACCACGCAGATGAATACCCTGGCGCAGGTGATCCATGGTCGCCAGGTGCTCTTTCCAGAGATTATCAACAATCTGCAGCATCACCTGCTTTTCAAAGATACGCAGGGTTTCTCGACCAACCGAGGCCTCCTTGTCCTTGTAGGCTTGCTCAATGGCAGCCGCTATGCGCTCACGCAGGGTTTCTTCATACAGTTTGTCTTCCGCATCCAGCCACTGCTGAATCGGCAATTCGACATTAAATTCAGCACTCAGATGCGCTTCCAGCCCAGCGATATCCCACTGCTCTTCCAGGCTTTGTGGGGCAATGTAATCGTTAACCGCTTCATCAACCACATCCTTGCGTACCGCCGTTATGATGTTGCCGATGTCATCCATCGCCATCAGGTCATTACGCTGTTCATACACAACGCGGCGCTGGTCGTTGGCCACATCGTCGTATTCCAGCAACTGCTTACGAATATCAAAGTTGCGGCCTTCGACCTTGCGTTGTGCCTTCTCGACCGCATTGGTGACCATTTTGTGTTCGATCGATTCACCATCCTTCATGCCTAACGCCTGCATCATTCCGCGCATACGCTCAGACATAAACATGCGCATCAAGCTATCATCCAGCGACAAGAAGAAGCGGGTAGAACCCGGATCCCCCTGACGACCCGCACGGCCACGTAACTGATTGTCTATACGGCGCGACTCGTGCCGCTCAGTCCCGACAATATGCAAACCACCGGCTTCCAAAACCGCATCGTGACGCGTTTTCCAGTCCAGCTTGATCGCCTCGATTTCGTCTTCTGCCGGATTATCCAGGCGGGAAATCTCGGACTCCCAGTTACCACCCAACATGATGTCAGTACCACGACCCGCCATATTGGTAGCAATGGTGACTGCCCCCGGACGACCGGCATCGGCAATAATTTCCGCCTCACGGGCATTTTCCTTGGCGTTCAGGACATTGTGAGGAATACCGGCTTTTTGCAGTAAACCGGAAACATATTCGGATGATTCAATAGATGCGGTGCCAACCAGAACAGGACGTTTCAATTCGATGACAGCACGAATTTCTTCAACAACGGCGTCATACTTCTCTGGCACCGTGGCGTAGATCACGTCATTATAATCGGTTCGCTGTACCTGTTTGTTGGTAGGAATAACCACCACATCCAAGCCGTAAATCTGGTGAAACTCGAAAGCTTCGGTGTCCGCAGTCCCGGTCATGCCAGCCAGCTTTTCGTACAAGCGAAAGTAGTTCTGGAAGGTAGTAGAAGCCAAGGTCTGGCTTTCTGCCTGAATACGCACACCTTCTTTCGCCTCAATAGCCTGGTGCAGACCTTCGCTCCAGCGCCGTCCGGGCATGGTTCGCCCGGTATGTTCATCAACAATCACAATCTGGCCATTTTGAACGATATAGTCGACGTTCCTGTTATAAATTGCATGCGCCCGCAAAGTCGAATGGACATGATGCAGCAGGTTAAGATTTTGCGTTGCGTAGAGGCTTTCACCCGCTTCGAGAAGACCTTCAGCAACCAGCATCTCTTCAACAAACTCGTGACCTTCTTCTGTCATCTCAATTGAACGACTTTTTTCATCGACAACAAAGTGGCCGGAAATCGGATTATCTTCTTCATCCAGCTCACCCTTTTGCAACTTGGGAGCCAGCAGATTTATTTTGCGGTAAAGTTCGGAGTTATCCTGGGCCGGGCCGGAAATAATCAGTGGTGTACGGGCTTCGTCAATCAGGATGGAGTCCACCTCGTCGACAATAGCAAAGTACAGATCACGCTGAACCTTGTCCTCTACAGAAAAGGCCATGTTGTCGCGCAGGTAATCGAAGCCAAACTCGTTGTTCGTTCCATATACAATGTCGGATTGGTATTGTTCGCGCTTTTCGGCTGTTTGTTGACCGGGCACAACCACACCGACCGTCAAACCCAAAAATTCATACAACGGGCGCATCCATTCGGCATCACGACGGGCAAGGTAATCGTTCACCGTGACGACATTAACGCACTTGCCGGTTAACGCATTCAGATACGTCGGCAAGGTACCCACCAGGGTTTTGCCTTCACCGGTTCGCATTTCAGCAATACGACCTTCATGCAGGGTGATACCACCAATCAGCTGAACATCAAAGTGGCGCATGCCCATAACCCGACGACTGGCTTCACGGCAGACTGCAAATGCTTCTGGCAGCAAGTCGTCAAGTTTTTCACCATTGTTAAGGCGTTGTTTTAATTCAGCTGTTTTTGCCTGCAGCTCTGTGTCAGTGAGCGCTTGCTGCGCTTCTTCGTAGCTATTGACCTGCTCAACCAGCTTACCCATGCGCTTCAGTTCCCGGCTGTTTTTACTGCCGAAGAGCTTGCGGAAAATATTACCCATCATGTGATTCTAACTATCCAATTTGCAAATACAGTGAGGCCCGGACAGACCGAAACGGCAAGTTATACGCCGCCTACGTTACAGGCCCGAGATGGTGACAGCAATTTGATCAATGCCTATCGGAGAGTGCGATGAATATAAGCAGAGGGGTCTACCGTTCGCCCGTTCTTGAAGACTTCAAAATGTACATGGGGCCCGGTTGAGCGCCCGCTACTGCCCATCGCGGCAATAACATCACCCTTGCGAACAATATCACCAACCTTGACGTTCAACTCAAGGCAGTGTGCGTAGCGCGTTTTGTAGCCGTTGCCATGATTGATTTCAACCAGCCGTCCATAGCCATAACGATCACCCGCCCAGGTCACAACACCGGACGCGACCGCTACAATATCAGAGCCCAGCTTACCGGCAAAATCGACCCCCGCATGCCAGGCCAGTTGCCCGGTAAAGGGATCCGCACGGCGACCATAGCGGGAGGACATCCAGCCTTTCTTGATCGGCCGTCCAGTGACAAAGGTATCTTCATCCAGACGCTGGGCAGACATCAGGTCGTCCAGCACTTCCAGCTGCTGCTCACGATGGCCAATACGATCTGCCAGATCATTCAGCACATCGCTGATTTCCGGTGCCTCGTAGGCTTCGCCTATAGATCCCGGACCACCCAAAGCAGGTGCCATGGAGAAATCGAATTCTTCCGCTTCCAGATTGGCAACATCAACCAGGCGTTCGCCGAGGGCGTCAAGGCGCATCAAGCGCGACTGCAATTCTGCCAATTTGACCGTCAGAGCTTGTAGCTCCTGATCGGTCTGAACACGGATTTGTTCCAACTCCTGGCGCTGCAGGCTGAGATCATTTTCCCATGCCTCTGCTGCCATCGGCTCCAGCGAAAAATCTTCATCTGCCAGCCAATCAGCCAGCCAAAAGCCTGCCGCCCCCATCGCAAAAGGCAGTGCCACAAGACAACCAAACAGCAGCGTCCTTGCAGGTGTGGTCAATCGGTAAGTCCGAGACTCACCGTGACGCTGACCAACAACAATAATGTTCATAAATAACCAGGTAAGTGAACCAGACGGATACGCGTACAGACTTGCTTGTCAGGCCCATGCCCTACTGACCGCCGCACAACCGGAGCTTTCACAACAGCCAAACCCATGACAATTCACCAACCAACAGACAAAAATAAGGCCATATTACTATGGCCTTGGGATATTACTACAGCATTTTTTAGAAGCACTTAACCAGCGGCAGCTGGACGCATATAAGTAATCGGTGCAGCTTCTTCACTAAACTCGACAAATTCCCACGCATCTTCATGAGCGAGTAATTCGCGCAGCAAGCAATTGTTCAGGCCATGACCCGACTTGTAGCCTATGTATTCACCAATCAAACTGTGGCCAAGCAAATACAGATCACCAACGGCATCCAGAATCTTGTGTTTGACGAACTCATCTTCATAGCGCAGACCGTCTTCGTTCAGGACGCGATAATCATCCACCACAATCGCATTCTTGACACTACCGCCCAGCGCCAGGTTTTTGGAGCGCATGTACTCCAGATCCTTGGTAAACCCAAAGGTACGAGCACGACTGACTTCCTTGACATACGAGGTCGAGGAGAAGTCCAAGCTGGCCTTCTGCACACTCTGTTTAAGCACAGGGTGATCAAAATCAATTTCAAAAGACACCTTGAAACCGTCATAAGGCAAAAAAGCAGCCGTTTTGTCGCGCTCTTTGACTTCAATACGACGCTTGATACGAATAAAACGCTTTGGCGCGTCCTGTTCCATCAAACCAGCCGATTGCAGTAAAAAGACAAACGGGCCAGAGCTACCGTCCATAATAGGTACTTCGCGAGCACTGACTTCCACAACGGCGTTATCGATACCAAGGCCAGCCATTGCAGACAGCAAATGCTCCACAGTGTCAACCTTGGCATGATCACGAACCAGGGTTGTAGATAAAGTCGTTTCACCGACATTCAACGCATGCGCAGGAATATCGACGACGGGGTCAAGGTCAGTTCGACGGAACACAATCCCTGTGTTGACCGGGGCGGGCTTCAAAGTCAGGTAGACTTTTTCACCGGAGTGAAGGCCTACGCCTGAAGCGCGAATAGTGTTCTTTAGGGTGCGTTGAGGGATCATTCTGACAATCCTGCCATTATTGGGCGTTTTTTATACAAAAAAGGTAGATCTAGGGATTATAGCAGGAATGAAAGAACACGCCAGTGGCGTGCTCTTTTTGACTCAATCTGCCTGACGACGCAAAAAAGCAGGTATATCCAGATATTCCATATCCTGTCGTGTTTGTGGCTCTGCTCTTGTCGCCGCCTGTGCCCCAGCTCCAGCCTGACGACTCACCGCCGGGCGATCCAGTTTGTTGTAGTCTGTAGTTCCGTCAGCACGTTTTGGTGCCGGTGCATTATCGACCACTTTTTTCGGGCGAGGTTCCGCTGCGACAGAGGCTGACGCAGAAGCATGGTAGTTCAGGCCAGTAGCGACCACCGTTACGCGCAACTCATCACTCATTTCTGGATCGATGACAGTACCGACAACGACGGTCGCATCTTCTGCAGCGTATTCGCCAATAATATCGCCAACTTCGGAAAACTCACCCAGAGACAAATCAAAACCTGCGGTAACATTGACCAGAATACCGCGCGCACCCTTGAGATTAACGTCTTCCAGCAACGGACTGCCAACGGCAGCTTCTGCGGCCTTGCGAGCGCGATTTTCGCCACTGGCAGAACCGCTTCCCATCATGGCTTGTCCCATTTCGGACATCACTGTGCGCACGTCAGCAAAGTCAACGTTAATCATACCCTGCTGGGTAATCAGATCGGCGATCCCCTTGACAGCACCATGCAACACATCATTTGCAGTGCGGAAAGCATCCATCAGCGTGGTGCCCTTCCCCAGTACCGACAGGAGCTTTTCGTTCGGAATAGTGATCAGCGAATCCACGTGTTCGCTTAGCTGCTTCAATCCGATTTCAGCCATCGCCATGCGTTTTTTGCCTTCGAATGAGAATGGCCGTGTTACCACAGCAACAGTCAGGATTCCCAGTTCGCGAGCAATTTCAGCCACTACAGGCGCACCACCAGTACCGGTTCCGCCACCCATACCTGCAGTGATAAAGACCATATCAGCACCTTTAAGTGCCTCTGCGATACGCTCGCGGTCTTCCATTGCAGCCTGACGACCAACGTCAGGATTGGCACCAGCACCCAACCCCTTGGTCAAACCAGAACCCAGCTGAATAACAGAGCGAGCACCCACATTACGTAATGCCTGCGCATCCGTATTGGCACAAATAAACTCTACGCCGTCAATATTGCTTTCTACCATGTGCTGAACAGCATTACCGCCGCCGCCACCAACACCGATAACCTTGATTATCGCGTTTTCCAGCACATCGTCTGCTAATTCAAACATATCGCCTTCTTTTCCAAATGACATGACGCACCCCCCTCTCTGCTACGCACTTGTACATTAAATACTAAAAATTACCTTTTATCCATTCGGATAACTGGGCAAACAGCCCGGAATGTGACTTATCTTCAATTATGGCTGCTGGCTTATTTTTAGGTTGTTTGGCCGCATAAAGAAGCAACCCCACGGCAGTACTATAAATAGGGTTATTAATTATATCCGTTAACCCTGAAACCCCATGCGGACGAGCCAGCCGGACAGGCATATGGAATATTTCTTCAGCCAATTCCACAACACCTTCCATTTTTGAAGTACCACCGGTCAGCACAACACCCGCAGGTATTAGTTCATCATAGCCACTTCTGCGCAATTCTGCCTGAATCAGGGAAAATAATTCATCATATCGAGGTTCGACAACCTCCGCCAAAGACTGCCGTGAAAGCTGACGTGGCGGGCGCTCTCCGACACTGGGGACGTTAATCATCTCATCTTCGTGCGCCAGCTGACGCAACGCACAGGCGTATTTGATTTTGATGGCTTCTGCATGCTGGGTCGGTGTCAATAATGCCATTGCAATATCGTTGGTGACCTGGTCGCCAGCAATGGGAATAACCGCCGTATGACGAATCGCCCCATCGGTAAAAATAGCAATATCCGTGGTACCACCACCAATATCCACCATACACACACCCAGCTCCCGCTCATCATCGGTCAAGACCGCATAACTGGACGCCAGTTGCTCAAGAATAATATCATCCGTACTGAGGTCACAGCGCTGCACACAGCGTTCAATATTCTGCGCTGCGTTAACCGCTGCGGTAACCAGATGTACCTTGGCTTCGAGGCGGACTCCAGCCATACCGACCGGTTCGCGAATACCTTCCTGGTGATCAACCGAATATTCCTGCGGCAATACATGAATGGTGCGGCGGTCTTGCGGAATAGCAACAGCCTGGGCTGCGTCAATAACGCGTTCCACATCCGCTTCGGTTATTTCGGCACCGCGTACCGCAACCACACCATTCGAATTTTGTGATTGCACATGACTACCAGCAATACCGGCATAAACCGAATGAATCGTGCAGCCAGCCATTAATTCTGCTTCTTCAACAGCACGACGAATAGACTGAACGGTGGATTCAATATTAACCACCACGCCTTTTTTCATACCACGACTGGGGTGACTGCCAAGTCCGACAATTTCAATGCCGCCTTCCGATGTCACTTCACCAACAATCGCAACAATTTTGGACGTTCCAATGTCCAGTCCTACCAGCATTTGACCTGCCTGCGCATTTGCCATTACCCGGTTACTCCTGTTGTTTGCCAGCGAATAGCAGCACCCTTGCCATATCTCAAATCCACCTGACGCACCTCGTTGGCGTCAAGTTTGCCTAACAGGGCTACCAGACGCTGTAATCGTTCTTCAAAATATTTACGCCCAAACCGTACTACCCAACCGTTCGATAATGTCGCATCGACAGCTTGCACGGCATTGACACTCATGCTGTTCACGGTCAGACCTCGGTCATTCAGTGCCTGCTGCAAGCGCCGGAAATATTTGACGGACTCATTTTTTACCGGATCTGCCCCGTACAAGCGCATCAACCCGGTTGTAGTAAATCCGGGCGGTATATCCGACAGGCGACCAGTGGCGGTCAATAACTGTTCGTCATTCCATAACGCCACTGGCAACTCCTCATACAGCAGTAATTCGACACTGTCCGGCCAACGCTTTCGGACTGCGACACGACTGACCAGTGGCATTGCAGCAACCTGCCGTTGAACCCGTGTCACATCTAGGGTGAAAAAACTTTCATTTCTCACCCACAATATTTGCCGTGCGATTTCCTCTGCACTCAATACGTTTAATCTGCCAATCACCACCACATCCTTGACCGGCCAGGTGTGATAGGCCTGTCGTACCAAGGCTCCAGCCCCCACAAACAGCAATGCAATCACCAACCCAACCCAAACCTGGGCCGGAATACGTACCCGGAACTTTAATTTCCGGGTAAGCGGTTCTCGTCTGGGTGGCACCAGCGTGGCACCACGTGGCAGCTGCTTGTCCGACATATCAGCGCTTCTGCACCTCTTCCAGTAACTGGATAACCAGTTGTGAAAACGACATGCCAATTGCTCGGGCTGCCATTGGCACCAGGCTATGATCGGTCATGCCTGGACTGGTATTGACTTCCAGCAACCAGAACTGACCGTCAGCGTCCGCCATCACATCAACCCGACCCCAACCTCGACAACCAATCAGTTCAAACGCAGTCATCGACAGCTGCTGCAATTCGTTCTCTTTCTCGGCAGTCAGCCCGGAAGGTAATAAATACTGGGTATCCGCCGATTCGTATTTTGCTTCGTAATCATAAAATTCATGTGATGTCTTCAGCTGAATAACCGGTAACGCCTGGCCATTCACCAACGCTATGGTGTACTCACGCCCGCTGATCCAGCGTTCTGCCAGTACTAACGCATCGTATTGACTGGCAAATTGGTAACTGTCTTGCAAAGCCTGAGCATCGTGTACTTTACGCATTCCGATGCTGGATCCCTCATGAGCCGGCTTGACGATAACGTCAGTACCCAGCTCATTCATGACTTGCTGCCAATCGGACTGTTGGCCAAGCAACACCGCAGCGGGGGTTGGTAAACCAGCCGCCCGCCAGATCAGTTTAGTCCGCCATTTGTCCATTCCGAGCGCCGATGCCATCACGCCGCTGCCGGTGTAGGGTATCTTCAGCCACTCCAGCAATCCCTGAATGGTGCCATCTTCGCCACCACGACCATGCAGGGCGATAAAAGCTATATCAAAATGTTCGCGGGTCAGACGTACAGCGATATCGCCTTGTACATCAACCCCAACGGCATCCACTCCTTCTGCAATCAAGGCTTCCAGTACCGCCTGACCACTGCGCAACGATACGGGCCGTTCGGCAGAAACCCCGCCCATTAGTACCGCAACACGACCAAAACCGATGTCATCCGCCATCAGCGACTCCCCTCTTCAATAATGCTATTGAGGGGCTGCAGCCAACCCGGCAACTGCTCCGCCAGCTGAACAGCCAATGAGCCAATATCGCCAGCCCCCTGAGTCAGCAGCAGGTCACCGGCTTTGAGTACTCCCGTCAACAATCCTTCGAGGGATTCGCCACGTTCGATAAATACCGGGTCTACTTCGCCGCGCTGGCGAATACTGCCGCACAGTGAGCGACCATCGGCACCGGCAATCGCTTTTTCTCCTGCCGGGTAGACATCCATCAGCAGTAGGACATCGGCCGTCGATAACACTTTGACAAAATCTTCATACAGGTCGCGGGTACGACTGAAACGATGCGGCTGGAACAACATCACCAGCCGGCGCTCAGGAAAGCCCTTGCGAATGGCTTCAATAGTCACTTCCAGTTCACGAGGATGGTGGCCATAATCATCCACCATCATCACGTTGCCACCAGCCAATGGGAATTCTCCGCACACTTGAAAGCGCCGGCCAACCCCGGCAAATTTTTCCAGCGCTGAGCGAATGGCGTCATCCGCGACACCTTCTTCATCCGCGACCGCAACTGTCGCCAGCGCATTCAGTACATTATGTCGACCCGGCATTCTCATGCGAATATTAAGCGGCGGTCGATCTCCGGGACGCACCAGGGTAAATTCGGTGAACATCCCCTGCTGCACAACATTGATGGCGCGGTAATCGGCATCGCCGGAAAAGCCGTAGGTCACGGTTTGCCGTGAAATATCAGGAAGAATCGAACGCACGGTGTCGTCATCGATACAGACGACCGCCAGACCATAAAATGGCAAATTGTGCAGAAACTCGATAAAGGTCTGCTTCAGCCGTTCAAAGTCACCACCGTAGGTCGACATATGGTCAGCATCAATATTGGTAACAATCGAGACCATCGGTTGCAAGTGCAGGAAGCTGGCATCACTTTCGTCCGCTTCTGCAATCAGATAACGACTGGCACCCAAACGGGCGTTGGCCCCGGCGCTGTTCAGCTTGCCGCCAATGACAAACGTCGGATCCAGCCCGGCTTCGGCAAAAATACTGGTCAACAAACTGGTGGTGGTGGTCTTGCCATGGGTTCCAGCCACTGCAACGCCATGGCGGAAACGCATCAGCTCCGCCAGCATTTCGGCCCGACGCACCACCGGTTTACGCTGTTCCAGCGCCGCAGCCACTTCCGGATTGCGGGTATCGATCGCAGAAGACACCACCACGACATCGGCAGTCGCAATATTTTCTGCCTCGTGGCCGATAAACAGTGTGACACCCAGGTTCTGCAAACGACGGGTAACCGCCGATGCGCGAATATCCGAGCCGGTAATAGCATATCCCTGATTCAGCAGCACCTCCGCAATACCGCACATCCCGGTGCCACCAATACCGACAAAATGGATGCAGCGAATACGTCGCATCTCGGGAATCAAATGTGCCAGCTGACCATTTGCCAGCGTCGGTTCTGCAGACGCATCAATCACGTGTTTTCCTCATAATCTGTTCAACGGCCAGAGCGGTTGCATCCGGTCGGGCCTGGGCACGACTCTGATCGGCCATAGTCTGTAACCGGCTACGATCCTGATTCAGCAGGCCAAGTGTTTGTTGCAGCCACTCTGGCGTCAGATCCTTTTGTTGACGAATCAGCGCGGCACCGGCATCGGCCAGATAACCGGCATTGACCGTTTGATGATCATCAACCGCATAGGGGAATGGTACAAAGATGGCCGCCTTGCCTACGGCGGCGATTTCGGACACGGTCAGCGCACCAGAGCGGCAAATCATCAGATCTGCCCAACCATAGGCTGCTGCCATATCATCAATAAATGCGGAAACCTCGGCGACCACGTTACTGGCTTCATAAGCCGCCAACATCCGCTCGTAATCCCGTTTGCCCACCTGATGGCGCAAATCTGGCCGCTGATCCACCGCCAGCCCTTGCCAACAAGCCAGTACCGCATCGTTCAGCGCGGCGGCACCGAGACTGCCACCCACAACCAGCACATTTAACGGGCCAGAGAGTGGCACCGCTCGCACCGGTAATTCTTCCAGTTCGCGTCGTACCGGATTCCCCACCGTCACGGCTCCGGACAAAGCGCCAGGAAATGCCTGCAGGCTTAAATGTGCAATCCGGTTGAGCCAGCGATTGGTCATGCCGGCAATGGCATTCTGTTCGTGAATCAGCAGTGGCACCCCCGCGAGACGCGCCGCCACTCCACCCGGGCCAGCAATATAACCACCAAACCCCACCACAATATCGGCCTTGATAGCCCGAATAACCGCCAGCGATTGCCAGGTTGCCAGAGCAATGCGCCAGGGTGCCAAGATCAGGCCTTTGATTCCCTTGCCACGTAGCCCACGAATATTCACCGCATGCAGGGGATAGCCAGCCGCCGGAACAAGATTTTGTTCCATGCCATACGGTGTCCCGAGCCAGTGAATATCATACCCCTGGGCCACCAGCGCATGGGCAACGGCCAGGGCCGGAAAAACATGACCACCAGTACCGGCAGCCATAATCAGGGCGACTTTTCTGGTTGCCGGTTTGACTGTTGACGTTGATGGACTCATTGCTCACCTCCGTCGTCGTGCTGTTCCGGCTCAGGCAACAGCATCGCTTCATACTTCACCCGCATCACAATACCGATCATGGCACAGGCCAACACCAGGCTGCTGCCGCCGTAGCTGAAAAATGGCAAGGTCAGCCCCTTGGTCGGTAACAAGCCGATATTCACGCCCAGGTTAATCACAATTTGCAGCGCCAGTAACGATCCAATACCCGCCGCAATATAGGCGCCATAAAGCAAGCCGCGTTGTTGTGCAATCCACACGGTTTGCCAGATTCGCGCTACCAGAAACGTCAGTAATGCAATCGCCACCAAACCACCAAATAATCCGGTTTCTTCAGCCCAAATAGCGAACACAAAGTCGGTATGGGCTTCTGGCAGGTAAAACAGTTTCTGCACGCTTTCTCCCAACCCCACCCCGAACCACTCGCCACGGCCAAATGCAATCAGTGACTGGGTAAGCTGATATCCGGTACCGTACACATGTTCGGGTGCCCAGGGGTCGAGATACGCCATCAATCGTGCCACTCGCCATTCTTCTGATGTCAGCGCTATAACCGACAAAACCCCGGTACCGATCATCAACAAGAAATACTGTCCGGCCTTAACGCCCCCCAGAAACAGCTGAATCATCGCCGCGCCCAACAACACAACAGCGGCACCAAAATCCGGTTCCATCAGCAGTAACAGCACCATGATGACCAGTACAAACAAGGGTTTGATAAAGCCCCAGAAACGTTCACGCACTTCCGGCAAGCGGCGCACCAAATAGCCGGACACATAAAAAATGGCGGCCAGCTTGGCCAGTTCCGATGCCTGCAACTTGAACAAAACAAAGTTCAACCAGCGACGACTGCCATTCACCTCATGGCCAACCCCCGGCACCAGCACCAGACACAGTCCGACAAAACCCAGCGCCAGCATCGGCAACTCGAACTGACGCCAGCGCTCCAGACTGATCTGACTGGCGATATACAGCGCAGCCACACCCAGCATCAGATATACACCGTGGCGAATAGCAAAATACGCGGCATTACCCGTCAGCTTTTCACCAATACCAGTCGATGCTGAAGCCACCATCACCCAGCCCAGTACCATCAGTAGCAACCAGGGAATAAAATGCTGATCGCGAGCTTGCCAGCGCAGATTCTCAAACATCCACCAATCTCCCGACCAGCTCGCAGAAACGTCGACCGCGTTCCATGTAATTGGGAAACTGATCCAGACTGGCACAGGCCGGTGACAACAGCACAATGTCTCCCGCACTGGCATTACGGGCAGCAAACGTAAAGGCTTCAAACAGATCCGGAAAATGGTAGGCCGGACAAGTTGCAGCCAGCGCTGTGGCCAGTGATCCGCCATCTTTGCCAAAACAACACACGCCAGCGATACCGGTCTGGCAGGCGTCAGTCAAAGGTTGAAAATCCTGTCCTTTACCATCGCCACCCGCCAATAACCAGATTGATCCAGCTTCGCCAGCAAGGCCCTGGCCAGCCAATCCCTGAATAGCCGCCAGGGTTGAACCCACATTGGTGCCTTTGGAGTCGTTGATAAACGCAACACCGCCATGCTCTCCGACCCATTCACAGCGATGCGCCAGACCGGCAAAGCGACACAGCGTAGTGCGAGCCTGAGCGGGACTCACACCCACGGTTTCGACCAGCGCCAGCGCAGCCATCACATTGGCCAGATTGTGGCGGCCACGGATTTTCAACTCCGAGCTGTGCACCAGTTTCATGCCGGCGCGTACCACCCAATCACCGGCAATGCCGTCACGCTCACCTGGCTGCAGTCCAAAATCATCGTCTGCAGGGGCATTCAGGGTAAAACCGGCTTCTTCAGCGATTTCATCATGAGGGCTGCTGGCATCATCATCACGATTGACCACCGCCAGCTCACAGCCGATAAAAATACGCTGTTTGGCCAACCCGTAGTCCGCCATACCCTGATAACGATCCAGATGGTCTTCGCTCAGGTTCAGAATGGTGGCCACCCGAGCCTTCAGACTGGAAGTGGTTTCCAGCTGGAAACTCGACAACTCCAGCACATAAACGTCCGGTTGTGGCCCATCCAGCAAATCCAGTACCGGCACACCGATATTGCCGCCCATCACGGCGGTCATACCGGCATCAACCAGAATATCCCGCACCAGAGTGGTGACGGTACTTTTACCGTTGGAGCCAGTGATGGCGATGACTGGCGTATGGTTATGGCGGGCGAACAGCTCGACGTCACCGATAACTTCAACCTGTTCACTCAGCGCCTGTTGTAACGCCGGTTCCGACAGTGCCACCCCAGGGCTGACAATAATCTGGTGATAATCAGCCAACAACTCACCATCCAAAGCCCCGAGACGGATATTGGCCTTGGGAAATTGCGCTTTCAGACTGTCTACAGCAGGCAAAGCATCACGGCTGTCGCACAGATCAAACGCCCAGCCCATGCGCTGGCAATAACGTGCCGTCGCCTGACCGGAAACGCCCAGTCCGACGATCATACGTTTGATGTGTGCCTTTGCCAGCGTCATAAATACAGCCCGTTAACGAATTTTCAGTGTGGCCAACCCGGCCAGCACAAGAATAATGGTGACAATCCAGAAGCGCACAATCACGCGTGGTTCTGGCCAACCTTTCAATTCAAAATGGTGGTGCAGCGGCGCCATGCGGAAAATGCGTTTACCCGTCATTTTGAACGACGCTACCTGCAGGATCACCGACAGGGTTTCGGCCACAAAAATGCCACCCATAATAAACAGCACCACTTCCATCCGGATAATCACTGCCACAATGCCGAGCGCAGCGCCCAGTGCCAGGGAACCGACATCGCCCATGAACACTTGTGCCGGATAGGTGTTAAACCAGAGGAAACCAATCCCGGCCCCCACCATGGCACCACAAAACACCACCAGTTCACCGGCACCCGCGATATAAGGAATATGCAAATAGTTGGCGTAGTTGACGTTGCCAGCGAGGTAAGCACATACCCCCAGGGCGGCGCTGACCATCACCGTCGGCATAATCGCCAGACCATCCAGACCATCCGTCAGGTTCACAGCATTACTGGAACCAACGATGACAAAGTAGCTTAGCAGTACAAACATCAACCCCAATTGCGGCATGATGTCCTTGAAAAAAGGCACCACAAACTGGGTTTCCTGCGGGCTCTGGGCGCTGTAATACAGATAGGCCGCCGCCAGCAGACCAAATACCGATTGCCAGAAATATTTCCAGCGGCCGGGCAGGCCTCGAGAGTTTTTCTCGACCACCTTGCGGTAGTCATCCACCCAGCCGATAGCACCAAACAGCAGCGTTACCAACAGTACAACCCAGACGAAACGATTTTCCAGGTTGCCCCATAACAGCGTACTGAGCGCGATCGATACCAGAATCAATACCCCGCCCATGGTAGGTGTCCCCGCCTTGCTCAGATGCGACTTCGGCCCCACGTCACGGATCGCCTGACCAATCTGGTATTCGCGTAATTTGCGAATAACAACCGGCCCGAGCACCATGGACACCACCAACGCAGTAATCACTGCAAAGATGCTCCTTAACGACAAATAACCCACGACACCAAAACCCGAGTGCCACTGCGTCAGCCATTCACCCAGCCACAACAACATAAACCCTATTCCCCTGAATGCAGTTGCAACGCCCGAACCACCTGATCCATCCCGGCGCTGCGCGAACCCTTGATCAGAATCGTCGCCTGATCGGGCATTTTTTGTTTTATAAACGCCACCACAGCATCACGATCAGGCAACCAATACCCCTGCTCGCCAAATGCCGTCACGGTGGCGCGGCTCAACGGCCCGGTCGCAACCAGTGCCGAGACTCCCTGTTGTTTGGCATAACGACCCATGTCGCTGTGCGCTTGTTCGGCTCCCTCGCCCAGTTCCGCCATATCGCCCAATACCAACCAGGCACAGGGCGCGAGGCTTATTACATCAATCGCTGCCCGAATGGAAGCCGGGTTGGCGTTGTAGCTGTCGTCAATAATCCGAGCGCCCCCTTCACCAACCAGTGTTTTCATACGCCCAGCCACAGGGGCTGCGGCCTCCAGACCTTTGGCCACAATATCAGGGGACATACCAAGGCCCAGCGCTGCCGCAAACACCGCCAGCGCATTGGCAATATTGTGGCGTCCTGGAAAGGCCAGCTGCACCGGCTGGGACCAACTCTGACCACGGCAACACACCGTAAAATCGCTGCCATCAACACGGATTTGCAGGTCTTCTGCATACAGATCCGCCGTTGCCGACAGGCCAAACGTAATCACCTGTTTGTGTCTGGCCCGTGCTTGCCAGTGCTCAAAGGCCGGGTCGTCCGCGTTCAACACCACAATGCCCTCAGCGTCAACGCAATCAATCAATTCACCCTTGGTTTGTACAACACCAGCCAGCGAGCCAAAACCTTCCAGATGCGCAGCGCTGGCATTGGTAATAATCCCCACCACGGGCTTGACCAGGCAGGCGGTGTAACGAATTTCGCCGGGGCCGCTGGCTCCCAACTCAACAACGGCAGCTTCATGCTCTGATTGCAGCGCCAACAGGGTTTTGGGCACACCGATATGATTGTTCAGATTTCCCGGCGTCATCCAGGTAGTAAATTGCTGCTCCAGCACCTTTGCCATCAATTGCTTGGTGGTGGTTTTTCCGGCGCTGCCGGTAATCGCAACGATCGGGCCAGCGAAAGCGTCTCGTTGCCAGCCAGCGATCAAGCCATAAGCCAACAAGCCATCGTCACATACCAGCCAGGGGCCATCCGGCTCAGTGGCAGGCAGCTGATCCAACAGCACCGCAACCGCTCCGGCGGCCAGCGCCTGTGCGGCAAAATCGTTACCATTAAAGTGTTCGCCCCGAAGTGCGACATACAAGTCACCTGGCTGAATCTGGCGTGTGTCGGTCGAGATGCCAGTACAACGTACATCCCGCGGGGGTTGGGCCAGCCCCAGTAAAGAGGCCACCTGACTCAGGGTAAAATCAAACAGCATGACGACCTCCACTCTGATATCCACCATGAGATCCACGACGAGTCTCATAACCCAGCGTCGCCAGCACCGCCGCATCGCTGTAGGGATGTTTGACACCGGCAATTTCCTGCCAGGTTTCATGCCCTTTGCCCGCAATCACCACCAGACCACCACTACTAACCAGCCCGCCACTACGAGAGGATGCTTGCGCAAGTGCCTGTTGAATCGCCTGGGCACGATCGTGTTCGAGATGAATACCAGCCTCGCGGGCACCCGGAGCGGTCATCGTATCGGCAAAAATCTGTTGTGGGTCTTCAGAACGTGGCTGTCTCTTATACACATCTCCGAGCCCACGAGACAGGCAGAAATCTCGTA
>CAJXTI010000057.1 GCA_913061185.1 uncultured Oceanobacter sp. | reverse complement strand
CTACACTATCCTCTTCGTCGGCAGCGTCAGATGTGTATAAGAGACAGGTGCTGGCAGCGTTGTGGATCCAAATGCAGTAGTTGCCTTGAACGGTATTGATGAGTCAACCCTGACAGCAGCCACCAGTGGCGAGCAATTGGGTGAACGTGCGACAACGGCCGTCGAAGTCTCCAGCGAAGAAATTCGCAAGACCGAGGAAGCCGCCACCAAACGGACTCAGGAAGAAATGCGTCTGGTGTTCGAAACCAGCAAGCAAAGCTTCTTCAATGCCTATCGCCGCGCCCAGCAGAAAAACCCGACTCTGGCAGGTACAGTGGTACTGGCTTTGAAAATTGCGCCAACCGGTGCGGTTGAGTCTTGCGAGATTGGTCGCAGTGAGCTGAACGATGATGATCTTCACAAGCGCCTGCTGTCACAATGCCGTCGCATGCGATTCAAAGATCGTCCAGAAGTGGATACGGCCAGTGTTGAGTTCCCCATCAACTTTGTACCGTGACCTGATACTGATTGAAGCATAAGAATAAGGGCTGCATTAGCAGCCCTTATTTTTTTACGGAGATTATGACAACAGCACGGCAAACCATGGCTAACGTCCAGCTCCCCCACCCCTCCAAAAACCCTGACTGGACAACTTAAACGAGTCAGCTCTGTATATCCCGTCATGGCATCATCTACCCCAGAGACGAAAGCAGCTCAATTATCGGCATCTGAAGTCATGAAATGCCTTTTTACTGAGATCCTTGTATTTACACCCGCTGAACACGCGGTATATTGCAGTAAATGTGCTGAATATTGACGTTACACTATGCAGTTAACCCGATTTACTGACTACGGCCTTCGTATTTTGGTGTATTTATGCCAAACACCGGCGAATGAAAAAGTATCGCTCTCCATCCTTGCGCATCGATTTAACATGAATCATAACCACGTCAACAAGGTCAGCCAAAAGCTGGCCGGGCTTGGCTGGATACACAGCACAAGAGGCAAGATGGGCGGCATTACTCTGGCGGCGACTACCCGACAATTAAGTATTGCCGATATTGTCAGGGAGCTGGAACTCCAGCTGGATCCTATTGATTGTGGCGGCATTGACTGTCCTATGACAGGTCACTGCCGCTTACAAGGCGTTCTGGCCGATGCAGCGGCGGCCTTCATGCAGGTGCTAGAGCAGTACTGCCTGGAAGATATCAGCCAGCAGGATATTCACTGGTTGCTCGTTCCATTGCCAGAGCACGCCAGCTGATTCAAGCCAGTTCAGCCTCATTACCACGCCGTTCAAGCCATAACTTACGATCCCCTGAACGTTTTTTGGCCAGCAGCATATCCATCAACTCCAGCGTCTCCGAAGTTTGCTGGATCTCAGATCCAGGATCGTCAGCTTCCAGCACCAGTTGCACCAGACGGCGAGTATTCGGATCCATGGTGGTTTCACGCAACTGCATCGGATTCATCTCGCCCAGCCCCTTGAAACGCTGCACGTTAATTTTGCCACGCTTTTTCTCCGCTTCGATACGTTCAACAATCCCGCTGCGCTCCGCTTCGTCCAGTGCATAATAAACATCCTTGCCGATATCGATCCGGTACAGGGGTGGCATGGCAACATACACGTGACCGTTTGCTACCAGCGCCGGGAAGTGACGGAGGAACAGTGCGCACAACAAGGTAGCGATGTGCAATCCATCAGAATCTGCATCGGCAAGAATACACACCTTGCCGTAACGTAATCCGGAGAGATCATCCGAGCCAGGATCAATCCCCAGGGCAATGGCAATATGGTGGACTTCTTGCGACGCCAGGATCTGATCTGAATCGATTTCCCAGGTGTTGAGGATTTTGCCCCGTAGCGGCATGATCGCCTGAAACTCACGATCACGCGCTTGTTTGGCGGAACCGCCAGCCGAGTCTCCCTCGACCAGGAACAATTCCGTCCGCTCACCATCCTGGCCGGTACAATCAGCCAGTTTTCCAGGCAGCGCCGGCCCCTGGGTGATTTTCTTGCGGGCCACTTTTTTCGATTTGCGCAAGCGGGTCTGGGCACTCGTTATCGCCAATTCAGCAAGTTGTTCTGCAGCGGAAATATGATCATTCAGCCACAATGCAAAAGCATCTTTTACAACACCGGAGATAAAGGCCGATGCTTCTCGTGACGACAACCGTTCTTTTGTCTGGCCAGCAAACTGGGGGTCGGAGAGCTTGGCGGAGACGACGTAAGAACATCGCTCCCAGAGGTCGTCCGGTGTCAGTTTGATGCCTCTAGGCAGCAAATTACGAAACTCACAAAACTCCCGCAACGCATCCAGCAACCCGGATCGGAAACCATTCACATGCGTCCCACCCTGGGCCGTAGGAATCAGGTTAACGTAACTCTCCTGCAACAGCTCGCCGCCATCCGGTAACCAGTGCACCGCCCAATCCACACCCTCACTGGGCCCGGACATCGAACCGGTAAATGGCGTTGCAGGCACGACTTCATAACCACTGGCAGCATTAACCAGATAATCCTTGAGGCCGTCTTCGTAATACCACTCATCACTATCGGCGCTGTCAGGCGCAACAAAAACAATCCGCAGCCCAGGACAAAGCACCGCTTTGGCACGCAACACGTGTTTCAGGCGAACCACGGAAAAGCGCGGGCTATCGAAATACGATTCATCCGGCAAAAACCGTACACTGCTGCCGGTTTTTTTCTTGCCACAACTATCAATAATCTGCAGGTCGGCAACCTTGTAGCCATCCTTGAAACCGATACGGTGCACCTGGCCATCACGCCAGATAGTCACCTCCAGCGCCTTGGACAAAGCGTTAACAACAGATACCCCAACGCCGTGTAAACCACCAGAAAACTGGTAACTGTCATTAGAAAATTTGCCACCCGCATGCAGTTGGCTAAGAATCAGCTCGACGCCAGAGACGCCATGCTCCGGGTGAATATCCGTTGGCATACCACGGCCATCATCCAGCACGGTCATGGAGCCATCCGCATGCAACGTGACATCAATACGGGAAGCATGGCCAGCCAGAGCCTCATCCACCGAGTTATCAATTACTTCCTGGGCAAGATGGTTAGGGCGGGTTGTATCCGTGTACATACCCGGACGTTTGCGCACCGGGTCAAGTCCACTAAGAACTTCAATTGACGCTGCGGTGTATTGACCAGGTGTTTTGCGGGTGTCGGACATGATGACCTCTGTGAACGATACGGCAGGCACGGAGTATACCCAGCCAGCAGGCCAACAGCATCCGGATGGTGTGCTCTCTCGTCAGTGAAATAGCTGGCGACTGGCAACAAATGCCATGATGCGTGGCAAAAACTGGCCATAGCCTTCAAAGCTATGCGTTCCACCAGCCTGGCTCCAGCCAGGGCAATGACGATACAGTTGCGCAGCATGACGATAGTCCAGCGTCTCATCCGCCGTTTGCAGCAGTACCAGCAGATCCTCCGGGCGGGCGACGGAGGTAACATCCAATGCCGCCAATTGATCCAGGTGGATATCCGTCAGCTCAAATGACTGGCCAGAATAATAGTGCCGGTTAGGACCAACATAATGACGGAACAGTTTATGTGGCTGAACCGCAGGATTAACCAGCACGGCCGGAACCCGATAGGCCTCAGCCAGCCAGGTCGCATAAAAGCCCCCGAGCGAGCTGCCAATGACACATACACGCTCATAACGCTGCTGTAATTGTTGTAATTGATCCGCTGCCAGCGTAATGGCATCAGCCGGAGCGAAGGGTAATTCGGGTAGACGCAACGCCGACTCCAGTCCTTGCCGACGGAAATAGGCCAGAGTTTCCTGAGCCTTGAGCGACTGGGGGGAGCTGAGAAATCCATGCAAGTACAAGCAGCCGAGGCCGTCGAGGTGAGTCACCGTCAGGTAGGTTCCTTAAATCAGTATCCCTTAACGGAATAATCAACTTCAAATTCAATATGCTCAACCCGCTTGATATCGGTTTCGATACGGCCATCGGGCAGCAGATTCAACCAGCGAAATCCGGGACTGAGACGATCAATCGTAAATTCATCGGTAGTGGGTGCAAACTGAACGCAGGTTGAAGGCGTCGACAGCAGGCGCAGATCGCCGACCATCTGATCGCTCTGCTGATGTACGTGGCCCCAAAGCAGACCTCGTACATTAGCAAACCGGGAGACAACAGACATCAGTTCAGCTGAATTACGGAGGCCGATATTATCAATCCAGCGACACTGCATGGAAACCGGATGATGATGAAAGCACACAAGCGTGTGCAATTCGGGGGCTTCGGACAGCGCGGATTCGAGCCGGGCGAGCTCCGTATCAGGTAATTCACCGTACACCTTGCCCGCAACACGGCTGTCAAGCATCACCACCTGCCAATGAGGGGTGCGCAATATTCGATCCTGCAGGCCAGTGCCATCAGTCACTGCCGCCATATTGTCCAGGTCATCGTGATTGCCGGGGATCCAGAAACTGGGGGCTGCGAAGGGCTCCAGTTCAGCTTTCAAATAACGGTAAGACTCGCTGCTCCCATCCTGGGAAAGGTCACCGGTCACCAGCATGGCATCCATATCCTGATGATCAGCACGAATGATATCCAGCACACAACGCAAGCTGTCCAGCGTATTCATACCCAGCAAGTGTCCATCCTTCGTCGCACTCAGGTGGGTATCTGTAATCTGGATCAACCGGAAGGTTGATGTTCTATCAAAAAAGACCAAACGCCACTCCCATCAAATACCAGGCTACCTGCCAGCCGGAAATTTCCTTATACGCCGTCAGCTGGCGAATGCCTGCCAGGACTCAATACGACTTCCTGATCAATATGTCCGAATTTAATACAATGTTCCAGCCAGTCAGCCAGAAAGCGATTTAACTGGGTTTTTTCATCCGGCAAACGCATCCTGTCATTCGGATAGTCGTAGCGTCCTTCACGGACACGCTCGTTCTGAAACCCAATCACTTCCGCGAGGCGCACATCGTGGTACATGCGCACACTCATAACCGGCGGAGCCACCCAATTGGCCGTTTCATCAAACTGGGCAACTTTCAGCATAGTGGTGTATCGGTGACTTGCCTCAATTTTAACGGATATTCTGAGCGCGGGTTGCGAGCCATTACTCATGCTGTACGTATGTTGTACACCGACAGTGTGATCTGGCACCAGTTTTTGCAGACGTGCATAGTTGGCCTGTCCAAGAGAGGATAAGACAGACAGGTCAGGAACATAACGTTGTCGTGTGCGGTTGCTCATAATCACAATCAAGGTTGCACAATGAATCAGCACTGCAGCAGTCGCTCAGCACTGGCGTAATTCACTGTGATGAATTTTCATCCACTGCAGCGCAATAATAGTGGCTGCATTGTTAATTTTGCCTGTTTCAAACGCCTGCCAGGCGGCTTCAAAACTCATCAGGCGCAAGCGGATATCTTCATGCTCGTCTGGCAAACCATGAATACCGCCAACGCCACTGCTATCCAGTAACCCGCAATAGAGATGGACCCTTTCGCTCGTTCCCCCAGGAGAAGACCAATAACGGCAGATCGGCAGTAACTGATCAAACTGACAACCGGCCTCTTCCATCGTCTCGCGGGCAGCCACTTGCTCCACCGACTCTCCGGGTTCGATCATCCCTGCTACCAGCTCAGTCAACCAGGGTGTCTCATCATCAGCGAGGGCACCAACCCGAAACTGTTCGGTTAATACCAGTAAATCCTGTTTGGGGTCATACAACAGCACGCACACCACTTCTCCACGTTCAAATAACTCGCGGCAAAAAGTGTCGGTCCAGCCACCCGCAAAGGTCTTGTGACGCAGCCACAGGCGTTCGATACGAAAGAAGCCCTGATAAGCCACATCCTTGCGTGTTAGTACCCAATCTTCATGACCTGGCGTCGTATCTTCGTAATCCATACTTGACCTGACTATATTACTGGACAAGAATATTTGTAATTAGCCACATGCACGCACTGTTCTGAACGCGTGCACAATGCCACTGCGGGCCACCGGTTTTTTTCTGATAGACTCGTTGGCACGTCTACTTTCCAGGATTCAGCAAAGGTTTTGCCATGAAAAAACTGCTTTCCATCTCAGCCCTGGTACTGGCATCCAGTGTCGCTACAGCGAGTGACCTTAGCACCATTTACCGCCAGGCGGCCAGCAACGACGCGGAAATTGCCGCCGCCAGAGCAACGCGGGAAGCAAATAGCTATAACGTGATGATTGCTCGCGGTGCTATCTTGCCCCAAGCACAGGCGTCTTATAGTTACACCCACTATGACGTTGAAGCCGATAGTGCCAGCATCGTTAATATCATCCAGAATAACGACTATTCAGTATCGACCAACAAGGCCGATTACGAGCTCGGCTCACTCCAACTGTCAGCCTCCCAAACGCTGTTTAACCTCAACAGCTGGTATACCTATCAAGCTGCCAAAACCGTGGATAACAGCTACGAATCACAGCTGCAACTGGCGGAGCAACAACTGCTGGTACGTACTGCCCAAGCCTATTTTGATATCCTGCGGGCGGCCGACAACCTTGAAACCGGCAAAGCTGAAGAACGTGCTGTCAAGCGCTCACTGGAACAAACCCGCCAGCGTTTTGATGTCGGCCTGATTGCCATTACCGACGTTCATGAAGCACAGGCCAGCTACGACCTGTCTGCCGTCAACCTGCTGAGCCTGCAGGCGGCCCTGGACGTCAGCTATGAAGCTCTGGAAGTCCTGACTGGCCAGCGTTACGACGACATTGCCAGCTTGCAGAGCGATGTCAAAATGCAGATGCCTGCTCCTGCGGATGTCTCCTCCTGGGTCGAATCAGGTCTGGAGAAATACGCCGGTATTCGCATGGCGATCGCACAAAAAGAAGGCGTACGTCTGCAGCGTAATGCAACCCGCTCCAATCGGCTGCCAACCGTCAATCTCAGCGCCAGCTATACTACTGGCGACAGTGCACCAGCACCAGCCTATACGCCTGACCCGACCGATTCAACGGTCAGCACCATTGGCCTGACGGTTTCCATGCCATTGTTTACCGGTGGTTCCCTGTACGCGCAGAGTAAACAGTCCGCCAGCAACCTGGCTACCGCCGACTACCAACTGGAACAACAGCGTCGCGGCGTAAAACAGAACATCCGCAGCCTGTTCCGCCAATTGCAAACCAGCGTCCAGAACATCAACGCCCGCAAGCAAGTCATCACCTCAGCACAAAGTGCCCTGAAAGCCACTGAAACCGGCTATCAGGTCGGCACCCGTAACATCGTCGAGGTACTGAACGCACAGAAAAACCTGTTCAGTGCCCAACGTGATTACGCCAATGCCCGTTATGACTACATCATTAACTTGCTCAATCTGAAGTTTTACGCCGGAACCCTGAGTGAACAGGATATTGATGTGTTAAACAGCTGGCTGAAGGTCTAAACAGCGCAAGGCAAGGTGGGCGGGGAATAAAGCCCGCCCTACGCCTACGCGGATCCGTAGTCTGATTTCCATCAGTTCAGTGTTTTCAGCACTTTTTCACCGGCCGCTGCCAGCCATCGATATTTCGTTGCTTGCCGCGCGCAATCGCCAGTTGGTGATCAGCGACCGGGCTGACAATCACAGATCCCGCGCCGATGGTGACATTGGCTCCAATAGCAACCGGCGCCACCAGCGCCGAGTTGGAACCAATAAAGGCGTTGTCACCAATACGGGTTAATGCCTTGTTCACGCCATCGTAGTTACAAGTGATGGTGCCAGCGCCAATATTGACGTTGGTACCAACCTCGGCATCACCAATATAGCTAAGGTGATTCACCTTCGAGCCCGCCCCGATGTGGGCTTTTTTTACTTCGCAGAAATTACCGACCCTTGCGCCATTAGCCAGATCTGCCCCTGGCCGCAAGCGGGCATAAGGGCCAACCACACAGGCTTGCGCCACGGCGGCTTCATCAATATGGCAATAGGCTTCAACTCGTGTTGCTGCTGCCAGCTGGCTATTGCGTATCACACAGTAAGGACCAATCGTCACCCCATCGCCCAGGATGACATCGCCTTCAAAGATACAGCCTACATCTATCGCCACATCGTGCCCCACCGTCAGTGAACCCCGAATATCCAGCCGGGCTGGATCTGCCAATGCGACGCCGAGTCGCAGCAGATCATCCGCCTGCTGCCGTTGAAACACCCGTTCCAGTCCGGCCAATTGCAGTCGGTCATTCACACCCTGAACCTCGTGCTCATGCTGTGGATGGATTGCCCGCACCGCAATACCTTCTGCCACGGCCAGCGCCACAATATCGGTCAGGTAATATTCGCCCTGCACATTGTTGGCCGACAACAACGGCAGCCAGCGTCGCAGATGCCTGGCTGCCACCGCCAGAATACCGGTGTTCACCTCCCGAATAATACGCTGCTCCGGGGTCGCCTCTTTATGTTCCACGATCGCCTGAATGTTGCCGCTTTCGTCGCGCACAATACGGCCATACCCGGTGGCATCAACCAGCTCAATCGTCAGTAATGCCAAGCCGCCGTCCTGTCCTTTGGAGGCATGGGTTTGTTGCAGCAGCGCCGACAACGTTGCGGGGGTGATCAAGGGGACGTCACCGTATAACACCAGCACCAGCGCATCGTCCGGCACCTCCGGCAGCGCTTGGGCAACCGCGTGGCCAGTCCCTTGTTGTTGTTGCTGTATGGCCCAGCAAACGTCCTGCGCAATGGCCGCTTGCACCTGTTCGGCACCGTGACCAATAACCACATACTGACGAGCACCGGCGAGCTGACTGGCGCTGTCCAGCACGTGTTGCAGCATGGGCTTGCCAGCCAGCGTGTGCAGCACTTTGGGCAAGTCGGATCGCATCCGCGAACCTTTGCCTGCGGCCAGAGTGATAATCGCTAACGGGAGATCGAAGGAAGGAGATGGCTGAGACATGAAGGGTGCTCGCTTACCGGATAGCTGCCTGAATTGGGCGTCATTCTAACAGGCTGGCATCTTGCAGCCAGCCTGGGTGTCCCGCTTCGCTAGATTATACTGGCCGAGCTGTTAATGGCTGTTCGTTAATGGCTGTGGCCAGCTTCATGGGTATGGCTGTGAAGTGGCAAATCGATACTGTCATCCTGCTCTTGCAAGATCAGTGACGCCTTGTCGAGTTCGGTGTCCGGTAAGCCAGCAGCATTCACCGCTACGGCTTCCAGACAGGTTTTGGCGCGTTGGGCCATATCAGCAATCAGCGCCGGATAGGCATCGCTGGCAATATCAATTTGCAACGCCATCGGATCCAGCTCACCACGACCAACGTTAATCCCCTCAACAATCCGATCTACCAGCGCCGGGGAGAATTCCGGCTCACTGAAAACACACACCACTTCACCGCTCAATAACTGTGAACGCATGGTCTGCAGTGTGCGGATGCCCGGCTTTTGTTCTGGGCTGAGAGTAAAGGAACCCACCTGATTCAGGCCCATGGCGGCGACCCAGTGGTCGTAGGCGCGGTGAAAGACAAAAAAGCCTCGCTGCTGCACCGGCTGCAGTAATTGCCGCGCCGCCGCTACCGCCAGATCCACCGCGTTGGCAAACACCGCAGGATCACGACCCACCCGCTGCGCCAACTGCTGCTGAGCCTGCTTCATGATGTCGGGCGACAGCCACCAGTGTGGATCTTGAATCGGACTCTGCTGGCCCAGCTCGGCAACATTAATCCACACTTTATCAGGCCAGCGGGTGGCAAAGCCTTTCAGATAAGGCTCGGTCACTGGCCCGGCCCAGAGAATGATATCGGCGCTCTGGATCAGATCAATGTCGGAAGGACGCAGGGCAAAATCGTGCGGTGTCATACCGGGTGGCACCAGTACCCGCAGCCGCTCAGCCGGAATCACCGAGGCGGCGACCAGCGCCAACGGATGCACACTGGCCAGTACCATCGGCACCGGTTTGGCAGTTTGCCCGGATGAGCTGGCTATGACGGTATCGGCAAACGCTGGCGTAGTGGCACCAAGAAGTACCAATAACAGCAAAAATATCACTTTCTTCATTGTGTCTCGTTCAGTCTTTCGTAAAATTGCAACATTATAACCTAAGGTTGCCCGTCCATGAGCCAGAATGTGTACCAACCCCACAATCATACGCACTGCGTCACAAAGGCACTGAGTCAGGCCCAGGCACTGTGCGACGACAAAGGGGCGCGCCTGACCCGAGTACGGCAACGGGTACTGGAACTGATCTGGCAAAGCCACAAACCGGTTGGCGCTTATGAATTGTTGCCCGCACTGGCCAGTGATGGCTTTAATTCCGCGCCACCCACTGTCTATCGGGCACTGGATTTCCTGCTCGATCTGGGGTTGGTGCATCGCCTGCATTCACTCAATGCCTATGTCGGTTGCAGCCATCCGGGTTCAAGCCATCCCGTTTGTTTTTTTATTTGCGAACGCTGCGGCCGGGCGCAGGAATTACCGGACGACAAACTGCAGGCTCTGACCCGACAGGTGGAGCAAGTCCTCGGAGTGCAGGTCCGCCACCAGCTGACCGAGCTGACCGGCCTCTGCCCCGGCTGCCAGGCCGAATCCGGACAGGCGGATGCCCCTCATGCCTGAAGCGACCCTGCTGTTAAAAGCAACCGGACTAAACCTCAAACGCCGCCACAAACAAGTATTAACCGATATTGACCTGGAGTTGCATGCTGGTCAGATCCTGACGCTGATTGGCCCCAACGGCTGTGGCAAGTCGACGCTGATCCGCGTCTTGCTGGGACTGGAAAGCATCGATTCCGGCTCGGTCTGGCGCCGCAAACCCCTCACCGTCGGTTATATGCCGCAACAATTACAACTGGAACCACGACTGCCCCTGACCGTGCTCGGATTTTTGCGGCTGGCTCGGGGAGCGCGTGACAGCGCCATCCACGGCTGGATCCAGCGACTGGGCATCCAACGACTGACCGATCAGGATATTCAGGATTTATCCGGTGGCGAATGGCAACGGGTGTTACTGGCCAGGGCGCTGTTACTCAAGCCCGACCTGCTGGTGCTGGATGAACCCGTCCAGGGTGTCGATGTTCAGGGTCAGCACGAACTTTACCAGCTGATCCCTACCCTGCGTGACGAACTCGGTTGCGGCGTATTAATGGTCTCTCACGATCTGCATCTGGTGATGGCGGCCACCGACGAAGTGATCTGCATGAATGGCCATATCTGCTGTTCTGGTCACCCGGATCATGTCTCCGGCAGTGAGGCGTACCAACAACTGTTTGGCCAACGTACCGCGCCGATTGCCCACTACACCCACCATCACGACCACCAGCACTGTCTGGATGGCCATATCGATCACGACCAGACTGCGGAAACCGGCCAGCCATGAACGCTCTGATGATGTCTTACTGGTGGCTGATGCCACTCTTCAGTGGTTTGCTGCTGGCTTGCGTCACCGGGCCACTGGGCAGCTTTGTTGTATGGCGACGGATGGCGTTTTTTGGCGATACGCTGGCACACGGAGCGCTGCTGGGGATTACCCTGGGGGTAATTTCCGATATTCACCCAACCCTGGCGCTGCTGCTCAGCTCGCTGGTACTGGCGCTATTGCTGTATCCGATGCAACGTGTCGCGTCGCTCTCTTCCGATACCTTGCTGGGGATTATTTCCCACAGCATGCTGGCTGTCGGGCTGGTGGTACTGAGCCTGGCGCAGGATGTGCGGGTTGATCTGATGGGTTACCTGTTTGGCGATTTGCTGGCGGTGACCAGTAACGATACCTTGCTGGTCGCGCTAGCGGCGGTGGTCTGTATCGGCCTGATTATCTGGCAATGGCGCGGTTTGCTGGCGACCACCGTCAGCCCGGAATTGGCCACTATTGACGGCTATCCGGTGGCACGATTGCAGTTATTGCTGATTCTGATGTTGGCGTTGGTGATTGCCCTGGCGATGAAAATTGTCGGCATCCTGCTGGTCAGCGCCATGCTGATTATTCCCCCGGCGGCAGCCCGTAGCCTGTCACGCACCCCCGAGCAGATGGCCCTGTTCGCCAGCCTGGTCGGCATTCTGTCGGTACTGATGGGCATGACGGCTTCGTTCTGGTGGGATACCCCGGCCGGGCCAAGTGTGGTGGTCGCCGCCACACTGCTGTTTGTCGCCAGCATGGCGGTTACCAGACGCTGATCAGGTTCGGGGCAACTGCGGTACTGGGCGTGCTTACTGACCCTCACTGATCGTCGACAGCAGCACCGGTGTGTCATCCGACAGGTTCACCAGCAACACGCCAGATCGGTAAAATCACCGGTTTCAACCGCAGACCAGCTACCGGAGACATCAAAACGTTTCAAGCCACCCGCATAACAGACAAACAGGTTATCTCCGTCAAGCGCCACTCCTCCCGGGTCAGCACAATCGCCGTGCTGCACTGGCTGCTGTCATCGCTACTACAGGGGTTGTCGTCGAGACCCCAACGCCAGGAGTGAAACAGGCAGTACTGCCAGGCGGGTATCAAACGGAAGCGGCGGAGCGCTGCCATGCAATCCCTGCCTTCCCTGTTGGGGTTAATGTATGCCCGTGCAATCCATTGGTTACATTCCGGCCAGCGCGGCCAGAATAGGCGTCAAACGCCCAGGACGAAACGGAGGCTCGATATAACCTCTGAATTGCCACTGTGCATCCACCAACATCAAGTTGGCCGAATGATCCATCAAATATGGCGCCTCGCCGCGATCAACCCTGGCGTAGAAGCCATTGATCTCCTGCGCCAGCTGCGCCAGCGCCTGGGGATTGCCGGTCAGACCGACAAACGCCGGGTTAAAATATTGTAGATAAGGCGCCAGGCTGGCGGGTCGATCCCGTTGTGGATCCACCGACACAAACACCACGTCCAGACGTTGACGAGCCTCATCCGGCAGCGCTTTCCAGACCCGGTTCAGATCCGCCAGCGTGGTTGGGCAGATATCCGGGCAAAAGGTATAGCCAAAAAACACCAGCTTCCAGCCCGAGGAGAAACTGGCCTGATCACGGTGTTCGCCATGCTGGTCAATAAATTTGAAGTCACTGACCGGACTGCTGTGATTAAACAACATCACCCCACTGGTGGAGCCCAGTCGCGCTGCCGGATCGGCCAGATGAGCCATCAACATCCCCACGGCAGCCGATACAGCCAGCACCACGAAGAGTAAGATAGCGCCGACGCGGGACGCTGCAGACACCCGATTGTTCATTTACGTTCTCCTGTTGCTGATTCGTGAGTATACCAGCCATGTCGTTTACATCCGCTGTGCCAGCCCCCGGCTGGGCCGCGACACAAGGTCGCATCCTCGCCATTGCCTGGCCGGTGATGCTGAGCAATATCACCGTTCCACTGCTGGGTCTGGTCGACAGCGCGATTCTCGGCCATCTGCCCGACGCCGCCTACCTCGGCGCCGTCTCAATTGGTGCCCAGCTGTTTACCCTGCTGTGCTGGAGCTTCGGCTTTTTACGGATGGGTACAACCGCGCTGACTGCGCGCAGCCGCTCGACCGCCGAACAGACCGGGGTATTGGGCCATGCATTCTGGCTGGCTCTTCCCCTGAGCGCCATTATTGGCTGCTGTGGCTGGCTGCTGTTACCTCAGGTAATCCCCTGGATGGGGGCGACGCAAGCGGTCTCTGACGGTGCCCAACTGTACCTCAGTATTCGAGTCATTTCGGTGCCGGCAGTCTTCGCCCAGTATGCGCTGTTGGGCTGGTTTATCGGCCGTGGCCAAACCCGTGTACCACTGATCATTATGACCGTCACCAACCTGGCGAATGGTGGCCTGGATGCCTTGTTTGTCTATGGTATGGACATGACCACTGACGGGGTTGCCCTCGGCAGCGTTATTGCCGACTACCTCGGTCTCGTCACCGGGTTGTGGTTTGTCTGGCGGCAACAGAGTGGCGTTGAGGCTCTCGCTGACCAGCACTGCCTGATTCACAAAGTCCTACAGCGTTGGCACCGCCGCCCGTCCTGGCAGCAACTACAGCCCATGATCCGCATCAACCGCCAGCTGTTTGTAAGAACGCTGACGCTGCTCTTGGTGTTTGCCTTTTTTAACGCCCAGGGTGCACGTCAAGGCGAGCTGATTCTGGCGGCCAACAGCCTGATGATCACCTTGCTGTTGCTGATTTCCAACGCCCTGGACGGCATTGCCCATGCGGCAGAAAGTCTGACTGGACAAGCACTGGCGCAGACCGGTCAAACCGCACACCAGCGACGCAGCCGCGATGCTATCGAACGCCTGTCTGTTAACGTTCAACGCATCGTTATTATTACTGGCGTCAATTCTCTGACATTGGCAATCCTGCTGAGCCTGACCTTTACCGCTGCGGGCAACTGGTTATGGCCACTGTTTACGAACAACCCGGCGCTGTTACCACTATTGGATGAGTATCAAATCTGGCTGATTGGTTTGCCTCTGGTGGGCTTCTGGAGCTACTGGCTGGATGGGTTGTGTATCGGTGCCGGTGCCGCCAGTACCATGCGTAATGCCATGTTAACTGCCGCATTACTGGTCTTCATGCCGCTTTGGTGGCTCACCAGCGAGCTGGGCAACACCGGTTTATGGCTGAGTTTTTATGCGTTTTTATTGGCCAGGGCGGTATTTGTGATGCGCTTCACACTTCAGCTTTATCGCGAACCTGTCTCTTTTGCACCAGAGCACTAATCGACTGGCCAGTCCGTCAATATTTACTATACTTTTTTGATCAGCACCTACATCTATTAGTAAATCATTGATTTTACTACAATAACTAAAAATACAGAGGTAATAATGACGCCTATGGCCGTAACCAGCCCGCGTGTACAGAACGATCTGCAACAAGGATCTGATCTGGAAGCGCGCATCACCGCGAGCCTCAACAGCCTGAGCCGTATCGTTCATTTGGCCAGTGAAGCCGCCGTCAGCCAGCTTTGTCAGTACACCCTGGCCTATTGCGTCTATCAGCGTCTGGTTCTGCCACCGCTCAAGAACAGTGCGCCGCGTCTGCACCGGCGCATTGAAAACACTCTGCCACTGCTCGAACTTTCGATACCTGCCGGTGCCTCTGGCAGCCTGATCGCCTTGCGGCAGGCCTATTTCACCCTGAGGATCTTGGAAACCTGCAATGACGCCTTTATTAGCCGTTATGGCCAACCATTGATCGATCATGACCCCGCCACCGCTAACATCGTTATACAGACACTGCTGGGTGACGATGCAATACGTATTGACGAGCAGATTGAAGCCCTGATCCACAACCCGGATGCCCTGATCAATCATTATCCTTCCGGCGCGAGCGCAACCACAGTGACCCGGATCTGTCAGCCATGGCCCTGTCTGTCGGCCAGCCTGGGACTGTCGAGCCAGTTACTGTAGGGCACATCTATAAATGACTGCACTCGAAATGACAGTGTTAAATATCGACTCAAAATGCTCATTTATCACTCATCAACTCGGCGTTGGCTTCCTGTGTCGCTCTAACGCCGGCATCCGTGCAGGCGTGCGCTTTTTCGCCGATTTTTGCCTTGTCCTTTCAGCGTTCGCTGCATTTTCAGATGCCCTGTAGCCTCGGACCGACTACAAGCCCACTACTGACCCACTACTGACCCACTACGCCCGGCATCATGGCTGACACATGCTCCAGCACAAAACTCTGCAGAGCCTTGATTCTGCCGCTGCCTCGCATGTCCTTGTGATACACAAACCACATATAAGAAGGCTCCGCATGGAGACCAAACTCAACCAACTGCAGCGCTTCATGACTATTGCCCGAGCGCTGTAACATGCCGATCGGACCAACGCCCATTCCCGCAGAGACTGCTGAATAAATATCGGTAAAGCTGTTGCTCTCAAATACGATCTGATGAGGGTCAAGGCGTTCCAGCAATTGCCAGATACCGGAAATCTGACGCTTGTTACCCGACGGCAGCACCCACTGATGACGATTCACATCCGCCAGCGACCTCGGCGTACCATAACGCTGGATATAACGTTTGGCGGCATAGTACTCCATAGTGGCAGGCAGCAACCGGCGTGCAATCAGATCCGGCTCCTGCGGCTGGCTGCCCATGCGGATGGCCACATGCACATCACCACTGACCAGCGACATCCGGTCATCGGTGGCTACCACCTGCACCCGGATGTGCGGATACTGCTCCCGAAAGGCATGTAACAAGGGAGCAAAAAACAGCGAAAAATCAGACACCGTCGAAATCCGCAGCGTGCCGGACGGCGATGCCTCAAATGACGTCAGGCCGGAATATAACCGCAGCATTTCATCCGCAATCGGTTGCATCCGTTGCAGCATCAACTGACCGGCATCCGTTAACCGATAACCACGCTGATGGCGGATAAACAGCTTCACTCCCAACTGCTGCTCCAGCCGGGAGATACGCCGCAGCACAGTGGAATGGTTCAGCCCCAAGCGTTCTCCGGTCTTGCTCAGGGTGCCCAGTTCCGCCACCCGGTAAGCAACATAGAGATCATCCCAGCTGAAATCGTCGTTTTGCACAATTGGACTCTCGAGCCACCATATCAATGTGCATTTTTGCACAATAATTGTCGAGTAATCGCTATTTTTACCACATTCAATATTGCGTAATGTAGGCGGCGTACAACGAGTGAATACCATTCACCGCTTTTGCTTTGATAGTGAGCCGAGCCACACCGCAATGAGACAAGCAAGGCAACAATACAAGCGGAAAGGACAAGAGGGAGCGTTATGATCACCAACACCTCCAGTCGCTACGGACTGATCGCCATCGCCTTGCATTGGCTAATGGCAGTGGGCATTTTTGGCATGTTCGGCCTTGGCCTGTACATGGTTGAACTGACCTACTACGACAGCTGGTATCACGGCTCGCTGGAATTTCACAAGGCCTCTGGTGTGCTGCTGGCACTGGTATTTTTAGCCCGACTGCTGTGGCGGCAAATCAACACCGTACCGACCGGCCTGTCGGACAAAAAAATCGAGAATCAGGCTGCCCACCTGGTTCATTTAGGCCTGTATCTGGTGATGGCGGCCCTGTTTGTCAGCGGCTATCTGATTTCTACCGCCGATGGCCGCGCCGTCGATGTGTTTGGTGTGTTTTCTGTCCCCGCCACCCTGACCGACCGTGGCAGCCAGGAAGAAATTGCTGGCAAGGTGCACGAGCTACTCGCCTGGTTACTGATCGGAATGGTGGCTTTACACGCCCTCGCGGCGTTAAAACACCAGCTCATTAACCGGGATAACACCCTGAAGCGTATGCTCCGGCCGTAAACCCGGCCACTGGCTCTCTTTTTAACAAATTGATCAACCGATCAAACAACGATTTAACCAACCATTAATTATCAGACCCCCAAGGAGCTCGACCATGAAAAAACTGCTGATAGCCCTGTCTGTTGCTGCCGCAGCCATGACGGCCACTGTCGCCAACGCCGCTGACTATGTAGTGGATACCAAAGGTGCCCATGCCTCCATCAACTTCAAGGTCAAGCATCTGGGTTACAGCTGGCTGACAGGCCGCTTCAATACTTTTGAAGGCAAATTCGACTGGGACAAGGCCAAGCCAGCCGCTTCCGACATCGAGATCAAGATTGATACCACCTCGATCGACTCCAACCATGCGGAACGTGACAAACACCTGCGCAGTAAAGACTTCCTCGCCGTCGACAAATACCCGACTGCGACGTTCAAAAGCACCAGCTACAAGCCAACAGGAGACGGCAAGGGTGAGCTGAGCGGTGAATTCAATCTGCGCGGCGTGACCAAAACCATTACCTTCCCGGTTAGCCAGATCGGTGAAGGCGACGACCCATGGGGCGGCTATCGCGCTGGATTTACCGGTACCACCACCATCATGCTGAAGGACTACAACATGGATGGTTACTTGGGTAACTTGCCGATAGAACTGGAATTAAACGTGGAAGGTGTCCGCCAGTAACTCTTCCCGAACTCTTCAGAACTCCCCCGAGCCTCTGGCCCAGCCTCGCTGCTGGCCAGAGGCTGATCTGGTTCCCGTACGGGAGCCAGAACTCCGGTTTATTTACTGCAATCGCTCTGCCAGGGTTTGCGCCAGCTCCTGCTGGAGCTTGTCGGCCACCGCTTCGGCCGCCCCCTGCCAGGCATTAGCCTCAAGACCCGAAACCCCACGGGCCGTGTCACTGAATGACGACAATACCCGACCATCGCGATCCGCTATGGTGATCCGCGCCTGCACAAACGCATAAAAACGACCACCTTGCTGGCGCGAACTGCGTTCGGCACTGACGCCAAACACCAAGTCAACATTGTTTTGTGGCTGCCCAGGTGTCTGCATGCGCAATCCCTGTGACGTCAGCGTTTCGATCAACGCGCCCTGCATCAGCCGGGCATCATCATTGTCAAACGACAAGCGCACTGTTAACTGATCCAGCAGCGTGTAAACCCGCTGCTGCAAAGCCTTATGCTCTGCGGATAACGCCGGTACCCGGTGTTGTACACTGACCAGACCCAGCTTCTCCGCAAACGCCTGCCGTTCGGCAATCAGGCCCAGGATTGGCAGCATCACACGCAGTTGTTGCAAGGTATCACCCTGAGGCTGGACATTGGCGTACTGATCCAGTTGTTGCTCTACTTCGGCCATTTGCTGGCGCAAACGGGCAGATGCCGCTGTACGATCCAGCTCCGCCAGCGCATAGGCGTAGCCATTGGCCACGCTGGCATCGGTAATGCTGACCTCATCGAGCTGTACTTCGGCAACCTGACTGCGAGCGTATTGGCTGACGCTCCGCTGCACACGGGTTGCTGTACCGGTCGCAGCGGTTTCCGTGACGGTGGAAGAAAAATCACCACTGATGGTCACCCGTAACTGACTGACCAGATCCACTCGCGCCAGCTCGCTGGCACGCTTGACCGCACTGGCCGGATCACCGTACACCTCGATACTGCCTACGCCGTAAGCCATTCCAGCAGCAGAGGGCGGCGTCACCGCCCAAACGGGAGTACCGTCCCGCGACAAGCGGGTGTCGTTATCCGCCATGCTGTTGTCCGGCTGGCTCGGTGAGGAGGCACAGGCCGCCAGCAACAGGCAACACCCGGCGACGACCAGGTTTTTGAGCGTATGGCAGTGTGCTTGATGAATCATGCGTTACAACCCGAACGACGACTTTTTCTGGTACTTCTGAATCTTCTTCTGGCCATTCCAGACTTCGATATTGGATTCCATATCGATCAGCTTCAGATCCACCTGATAAAAAGTAACGCGTTCCTTGTCGGCCTGATCCACAATCGAATTCAGCGTCCCGGACAGGGCATAATCGGCGGCTTTTTCCTGCCCCTGTGCCTTGGCATCCTTGGCATTCAGCTCCTGATCAGAACGTTCATCCCGTACTGATTCACGTTCTTCGCCACCAGCAACAAAGCTGGCTTTGCCAGAACGAATAATGCTGCGCTTGATATCATTGATAAAGGTATCCACCGCGATATGCTCATGGGACTTATTGCTGATGCGCTGGATAATCACCGTAGGCTTGCGGCCGTTGTTCATCTCGAACTCGGTCGCCCAAGGGAATGACACCATATCGGCGACCATTTCTTCAGCAACCAGGCGTGAATCAGTAGCATTCCAGCGATCCGACAGGGCAATTTCTTCATTGCTGTCAACACGCTTGACCTGAGTACTGCAACCCGCCACAGCCACGGTAGCAAGTACCACACAGCCAATCAGCAGCGTCTGCGGTGCTTTTACAAACGGTGCTTTGATAAACGGTGCTTTGATAAACGCAGACTTTCGCAACATATGCATAAACATGGTCATCCTCTCCCTTTCCAATAAATATTTACCGATCAGTATTTTGCAACAGAAGCCGCAACACCCGCACACCAACCATAGCAGGCACGGATTATCTGGTTGTTGATATATTCCCCAGCGAGCGTACCTGCCACAGAGCAATCTGGCCCGGCTGCAACGTCATCCGGGTTTGATGGGTATCGACCACGCCGGGTTCCAGCGTTGACGTCAAGGTCAGTTCATTGTCGCCCGCTGGCAAGGTCAAGCGCCGGATACGAATATCACTGGGCAACAGAATCCAGCTGCGGGTTTCAGCAGCTTCGCTCAGTTGCGCCGCCAGCTTGCCAATAAACGACATCACTCCCTGGGAATCAACACTGTTACCCAGCGCTTGAGCCGACACGGCTTTTAGTGCCGAGCGCGCCAATGCTTGCTGGATATCGGACGATGACTTCAGCAGCCGCTCCTGAATCGCCAGCTGTGCCGGGCTGGCCGCTTTGACCAGCGGCAACGACCGTGCTTGACCCGGCGTATTCACCACCAGTGTCGATTCACCCAGCAACGCTGGCGGCCGATAGTAGGGCACCGTTACTCGTAACGAAGTGCCAATGGCCTTGTCGAGGCCCAGATCTTCGATCTGTTTCCAGGCTGGCCCCAGTAAAATGGTTTTGGTAAAAGGACTGAAAACAAAGCCGTTACGGGTGCCATCCAGATAAGCCGTGAGGATGTTGTAGATACCCTTGTCAGCGCAAAGCAAATAAAACCAGGCCCAGGCATCGCGATCATTCGCACCAAGGTAGGGCTGCAACTTGATGGAACGGGTATTGGGGTCGGCCCACATATTCACATTCAGCTCTTCCAGTTCCGGAGCCAGTCCCTTGTGTTCAATCACCACAACTTGCGCCTGCTGCGGGTCGAGCTGATCCAACTGCTGGCGCTGGGAGGCGGTCAGCTTGTCTTGCGTCAGGCGGGTCAGTTCCGTACCGTAGCCACCGGCCAACGTCATCATGCGCACGGTATCAAACCAGGCCTGCTGCGCCATGCCATCCCCTAACCGATACTGTTTGGCATAACCCTGTTCGTAGGTTTCGGCGGCTTTCTGGTAGCTGATGCGGGCATCATCGTACTCCCGGTTCATTTCAAAACTGAGGCCGGTAAGGTAGTGCGCCAGGGCATCGTCGCGATAGGTCAGATTATCCTTGTTGATCACGCTGCCAGACAACACCCGGAACAGGCTTTTCAACTCGCCATAAGTACTGTCAGCCTGCTCATTTTTGTCGGCGTAACTGCCTTTCTGGTCGCGCATATCATTCAGTTTGATCACCAGCCGACGGGCTTCGACACGGGCGTCGTCCAACGCATCCAGACGCTTGTCACGGCTGCTCTGATCCGCTGCAATTGAGAGATAATTCAACGCTTTATAATAATTGATCAGCAGTTTTTCATGGGGTTGTCCGGCATAGTCAGCCTGACGGGCATTGGTAAACATCGCCAGCGTACTATTAACCACACTGGTGGTTTCCAGCTGCTCGCTGATACGCTCAGCCTCTTCAAAGGCCTGGTTACTGCCGGGATAATCGGCATTCAGATGGCGGATAACACCCAGTTCGAGATAATAGAGCAAGCGGTCACTGCCGCTGGGAGAGAGCGCCTGTTTGAGTTGCGCTTCGGAGGTGACGAAGTTGCCTTGTTTGACATCCTGCAATACGGCACTCAAACCCGCCCCATAGGTGGCGCAGCCCTGAAGTAACAGCAAGAGAATAACTGGCAAAACATTGCGCGCCCGACACCTGATCACAACAAACAACTCCATGTTGGCAAGAGCGCCAGTCTAACGACCGAAGCCGCCGCGACCAAGTTAAAATGTGCTCCAGCGGTCGGATCTCGGGCGTCAGACCTTGACGACAATCAGGCGTCAGGCGTCAGGCCGATAATTTTCAGCGGCTGCTCTTCCTCATCCAGCAGCGCCTTGCCATCCAGCGGTGTTACCCGAGTGGCAAGTTCGGTGGCGAGGTTATTCTGCTCATCTTCAACAGCCTGTTCCGAGGTGGTTTGCGTGTAACCGCAGCTCACGCATTCACGCACTTCTTCCCCGGCTTCATTGCTGAACATCACCAGCCGATCCATCTCGGCGCATTTGGGACAGACCGCACCGGCAATAAAACGGCGCGGACGTTGACGTTGGATGACTGTCATCAGGCGATCTCGTCTTCAGTGGTGGATTGTGGCAGGTCGATACCGCAGTGGCGCAACAGTGGCTCGACCGATGGCGCACGGCCGCGGAAGTTCTCGAACAACTGCGCCGCTTCGCGACTGCCGCCCTGGCTGAGGATCTCATCAAGAAAGCTCAAGCCCGTCTGCTTGTTAAAAATACCTTCGTCTTCAAAGCGCGAAAAGGCATCGGCACTCAACACCTCGGCCCACTTGTAGGAGTAATAACCCGCCGCGTAGCCACCCGCAAAAATATGGGTAAAGCTGTGCTGGAAACGGCTGAACGGCACAATCGGCACGACGGTTACCTGGCTGCGTACATCATTCAGCAACGCCTGAACATCCGCACCCTGATCACGGAATTCGTGATGCAGGCGGAAATCAAACAACGAAAATTCGATCTGCCGCATGGTGCCCATGGCGCTCTGGAAATTCTTCGCGGCCAGCAACTTGTCGAGCAGCGCTTTTGGCAGCGGCTCGCCAGGTTGCCCGTTTTTATGCAAATAGTGTCCAGAAATAAACGCCAGCGCCTCCGGCTCGTAACACCAGTTTTCCAGAAACTGGCTTGGCAGCTCCACCGCATCCCAGGCAACGCCGGAAATACCACTCACCGCCGCGACGTCCATACGGGTCAGCATATGGTGCAAGCCATGGCCAAATTCGTGGAACAAGGTGGTCAGCTCGTCATGGGTTAGCAGCGCTGGCTGTTCACCCACCGGCGGGGTGAAGTTACACACCAGATAAGCGACCGGCAGTTGCAGTCCCGCTGCAGTCTGGCGGCGCGTCCGGCAAACATCCATCCAGGCACCCCCGCGTTTTTTCGCACGGGCGTAAAGATCGAGATAGAAAGACGCCAGATGCTGGCCATCTTTGTGAATTTCAAAAAAACGCACATCTGGATGATAGCTGTCAAAATCCTGCTGCTCGACAAACTCCAGGTCGAACAAACGCGAGACCGTTTCAAACATCCCCTTGATCACGGTATTAACCGGCAAGTACGGGCGAATGTCTTCCTGCGAAATGGCGTAACGCTGTTGCCGCAACTTTTCGGCGTAATAGCCCACATCCCAGGGCTGCAGATCGTCGGCGTTGTAGTCGTCTTTGGCAAATTGCTTCAGTTCCGCTATTTCGCGCTCCGCCTGCGGCTTGGCTTTTTTCGCCAGATCATCAAGAAATTCCAGTACCTGAGCGGGTGACTCAGCCATTTTACTCGCCAACGACAACGCCGCATAACTCTCGTAGCCCAGCAGCTGCGCCTGCTCATAACGCAATTGCAGGATTTCCAGCATCAGCCCGGAGTTATCAAATTCACCGGCATTCGGGCCAACGTCTGAGGCTCGGGTGACGTTGGCGGTATACACCTCTTTACGCAGCTCACGGTTATCGGCATAGGTCAGCACCGGATAGAAAGACGGAAAATCCAGTGTAATCAGGTAACCGTCCAGCTCTTTCTGTTGCGCCAGTTGCGCCAGCAGGGATTTGGCACTGTCGGGCAAGCCCGCCAACTCGGCTTCATCGGTGATGTGTTTGTGCCAGGCATGGGTCGCATCCAGCACATTCTCGCTGAACTTGCTGGTAATTTCCGACAGCCGCTGGCTGATGTCGCCAAAACGCTGCTTTTTCTCGGCGGGTAAATCGACACCGGCAAGGTGGAAATCACGCAGTTCATTATTGATCGTGGTTTGCTGCTGCACACTCAACGACGCAAATTCCGCTGACGCCTTCAGCGCTTTGTAGGCATTGCACAACTCGGCATTTTGACCGATTTCGGTGCTGTACTGGCTCAATAACGGCAAACAGGCGTTGTAGGCTGCGCGTAACTCATCCGAGTTTTGCACGCCATTCAAATGCCCGACTGGCGACCAGGCCTTGTTCAGCTCGTCATCCCACTGCTCCAGCGGAGCCGCCAGATTATCCCAACCCGGTGCCGCACCCGACGCTTTGAGATCGGCCAGTAATTGTGCCAGACGCTCGCGATTACGGTTCAACAGGGATTCAATAGCAGGCTGTATATGCTCAGGCTGAATCGCCGAAAACGCTGGCAACAGCTGATCTTCAAGCAAAGGATTGGTCATGAATAGTCATCCGTAATCGAGGGGGCAATAGACAGAGTATTTGGGGCAATACGCGACAATTCAAGGAGAATCCTGCAACGATACATTTTCGCTATCAGTGTTGCAGGGTTCAATCCAGCGGGAGCCTGCATGGCAGCAGGCACTCCCAGGATACGCGCCTCCATGAACCTGTCGGTATAACGCCTCGGACTCAGGCGTTCATAAACGGATAGTCGGTATAACCTTCCACCCCGGAGCTGTAAAAAGTGTCCGGGTTGGGTGTGTTCAACTCGGCACCCGCCTTGACGCGCTCAGGCAAATCCGGATTGGCCAGCAGACCAGTACCAAATGCCACCACATCAGCCTTGTTGGCCGCTACAGTCGCCGCCGCTTCTTCCGGGCTGTAACCCATATTGACCATCAGTTGGCCGTTATAGTACTCACGGGCAACCGTCAGCACGTCGCCACTTTGTATGCCAAAAAAATCCGCCCGCATGACATGTAAATACGCCAGATCAAAACGATTCAACTCGGTGGCCAGATATTGCATCCAGCCCATCGGGTCGCTGTCGGCCATGCTGTTAAAACTGTTTAGCGGCGACAAGCGCAAACCCACCCGGCGACTGCCAATTTCAGCCGTCACCGCTTCCAGTACTTCAAACAGCAAACGCGCGCGATTTTCCAACGGGCCGCCGTATTCATCGGTACGCTGGTTGGCCTTATCGCGCAGGAACTGGTCGATCAGATAGCCATTGGCGCCATGCACTTCGATACCATCAAAACCGGCGCTGATCGCATTCGCGGCGGCGCGGCGGAAATCTTGCACGATGCTGGCGATTTCATCTTTTGTCAGTGCACGCGGTACGGTGTAAGGCTTTTTGCCTTCCGGCGTGTGGACTTCATCTTCAATCGCAATTGCGCTGGCAGAGACTGCTTCCTTGCCACCGTTCAACAAAGGATGCGCAGCCCGGCCAGCGTGCCATATCTGCATAAAAATCTTGCCGCCTTTGGCGTGTACCGCAGCGGCTGTTTGCTTCCAGCCTTCTACTTGCTCGGCAGAATACACGCCAGGGTCATTACCAAACGCCGACGTTGCTTCCGTGACCATCGTGCATTCGGTAATCACCAGACCGGCGCTGGCACGTTGGGAATAATATTCTGCCATCAATGCGTTAGGCAGGTGGTCAATTGCCCGGCAGCGGGTCAGTGGCGCCATTACAAACCGGTTGGCAATTTCAACGTCACCCAATGACACAGGAGTAAACAACACATCCAGATTCGACATAAACAGATCTCTAGCAAGTGAATGGTGGGGAAGCTCTAATATGAGTACAGTAACGACGGATTTCACCCGCCCGACTCGAGACACATTGTTGCACCAGCAGATCAGCCAGCGGGTAATTGACAACACAATATTCACAATACCGCCGCCACAACATCCGACCAACAACACAGGAGTACCGCGCGATGAAAAGCGTACGCAGCTATCAGGGTCAGATCCCCACACTCGGCCAACGCGCCTTTGTCGACATCAGTGCCGTAGTGATTGGCGACGTACAACTGGGCGATGACAGCTCGGTTTGGCCACTGGCGGTGATTCGTGGCGATATGCACCACATCCGCATTGGTGCCCGCACCAGCGTGCAGGATGGCGCGGTGCTCCACATCACCCACGCCAGCGACTACAACCCCGGAGGCTACCCGCTGATCATCGGTGACGACGTCACCATCGGCCACCAAGCCATGCTGCACGGCTGTACCATCGGTAACCGCGTTCTGGTCGGGATGAAATCCATGATCATGGACGGTGCCATAGTGGAAGACGACGTTATCGTTGGTGCCGGTGCCACCGTCACCCCCGGCAAGGTACTCAAAAGTGGTTGGGTCTACATGGGAACGCCCGCCAAACCGGTACGGGAAATCACCGCCAAGGAACGCAGTTTTTTCACTTACGGAGCCGGGAACTACGTAAAACTGAAGGACAAACACCTGGCCGAGGGTTATGACCAAGCGTAGGGAAATAATTTGACACTGGAGTTCGCCAAGCCGCCAAGTTCCGCCATATTGCATCCATGAATTAGCCATGATCACAGAGCAATTTCGAGGAACCCCAACCCTGTCTCTTATACACATCTGACGCTGCCGACGAAGAGGATAGTGTAGAT
>CAJXTI010000056.1 GCA_913061185.1 uncultured Oceanobacter sp. | reverse complement strand
GCATACGAGATTTCTGCCTGTCTCGTGGGCTCGGAAGATGTGTATAAGAGACAGGCCATTATCGACGGTCATGATCAAATCCGGACGTCTGCTAACCGCGACCTCCACCAACTCCGGTGTCAGGCCGTAGCCAAAATCAAAGCGGTTGGGAACCAGATAGTCAATCGAGGTGGCTCCCATCAAGCGCAGGGCGCGAATCGCCAGCGCCGTGCTGGTCGCGCCATCAACATCAAAATCGCCAACAATCAGTAATCGCTGATTCTGCTGAACAACCTGCACCAGCAAATTCACCGCCTGCTGCACCCCTTTCATTGAGTGATAGGGCAACAACTGCTGCAGCGACAACCGCGTTTGCTCGGCTGTTGTTACCCCTCGGGCAGCATATACCCGCTGCAATACAGGTGATATTTGCTCTGACGGCCCTGCTTGCCATGCGGCTGGCAACACCCGTTGTACGACTCGACCCATAAACTGCTCTTAAATTCGTCAGTCTACCACCATCGGCTCCGCGCTTATTCCTCTGGACGCACCCGAACAAAGCGGGCAAAGCGTGGTAGCCCATTGGCGGTATAACCGTTAAAGGCATAGCTAACCCGGTCTCCACGGGGAGGGGGGTTCTTGCGTAACGCATCTGTCAGGCCGGAGCCAAGACGAATTTCTCGACCATCATCGGTTAATACCCGCAGTGCACCGGTCATACCCAGGTATTTACCCTTGCCCGGCACGTAGCCGATCACAGTACCTTCCGCATCCTGCAAGGGTTTGTATTTAAGCAAATCATCGCTCCGCCGGGCCTGATAAAGCGATTGACGACGTTTGAGCATCAAGCCTTCCCCGCCCTCAGCCAGCACACTGTCGAGCCTGGCCAACAAGGCGGTCTGATCATTAACCGTTTGCTGCCTGACCACATCGACACAGGGCGAATTCAGCTCCTCTACCAGGGTTTTGAGTAACCAGTAGCGATCCGTAAACGTCACCGGACTGTCAGGTAAATCAAACGCCATAAAGCGTACTCCCTGCCAGGCCTCATCCTGCGGCTTGATAGCACGAACCAACAGACTGACCCGTTCAAAAGAACCGCGCCCTGCCCACAGTTCGCCATCCAGGGGCAACTCCGGCAGTTGCGCCAGAAACCAGGCCGGTGCATGAATCTGCAAACCACTGCGACTGAGCAGTTGCTTGCCATTCCAGTAGGCCCGAACACCATCCAGCTTTTCGCTAACCAGATAGGCCGACGGGTCAAGGGACTCACGCCAGACTTTTGCCAGCATCAAAGGGGGGGAATAATCACCAGACGCCATAACCGGAACAACACACAGTACAAACGCCAGAACCAGAGTAAACAGCCAGATAATTTCCATATCAGCCTCCTTGCCGCATCCAATAGCTTTACAATTTTTACAATCAAGACGATAAGCAGAGCAACAGCTTGCCCGTAATTAACAGTACCGTTTTATCCAACAACGTCAATGTTTACGAGAATCCGGGATAACAGAATCACTTGACAGCTGACACACCGGTTTCCCATTCTTGTACAACTTTTCATCGGTGGGAGTTGTTATGGCATTTTATCTGCTTGGCCTGGGCAGCAATCTAAACCCGGATGAGCACTTGCCACTGGCACGACAGGCACTGCTTCAGCACTTTGAGCTGCTGGCGACCTCTCCCGAGCTGGAAACTGCGCCAGTGGGTGATACCTTTCAATACCCCTTCAAAAATCAGCTGGCGGTAATCAGTACTGGCCTGGGCGCCACTCGGGTCAAGGAAATATTACTGGAAATCGAACGCACGTTAGGACGCGAAGCCAAATCCCCTGCTCGCAAACTCAAGGATCGCACCATCGACCTGGACATTCTCGCCGAAGGCAGTGCTGCGCCCGAGTGTCTTAACCAGATCCTCGACGAGAGCTACTATCGCCGGGTGCAGCAAATCTGGCAGCCAGTACTGACCCATGACACCACACATCAATCCGTACTAAAGGTCTGATCGTAACGATTGGCGACAAAACGACCGCCGTCCACCCGCATCACCGACCCGGTCACTGCCTCGTTATCCAACAGATAATCACATGCCTTGACGATGGCACCATAGCCCAGTTCATGCGGCACCAGAGATTGTGACAATACCCGCTGCCGATAGGCATCATCATGATCCGGTAAAAACTGGATCGGCCCCGGCTGAATCACATTGACCCGCACCCGACCTGCCAGACGCTGCGCCATGCTTAAGGCCCAATTTTGCAATCCCGCCTTGCTGGAGCAGTACGCACTGAAACGCTGATTGGGAAGATCGGCATAAATATCGGCAAGTACCACCATCGCAGCTCCCGCGTTCCAGTGATGCTCCAGACACTGGGTAATCAAGGCCGGAGCCACAACATGAACATTCAGATGCGCCGTCAGATGCGCCGCCTGCTCTGCCGGGGTATGGCCGCCAGCGGCATCCGGAACAAAACAGGAAGCATTATGAATCACCGCATCAAATGCTGGCTGATGCTGCAACTGCTGGCATAACCGCAAGGTATCCGCAGTGTCTGCGAGATTGGCTTGCAACAAGGACAAACTGTCATGATCCGGTAGCTCGCTGACCGTATTATAGTGGCCGACCACCTGCCAGTCCTGCTGCAAAAAATGCAACGCCAGCACCTTGCCCAATCGCCGCCCTGCCCCGGTAATCAGTATCCGTTTCGACATACAACACAACCCCCTTGCACAAGTGCCACCCAGCTTAGCGGCTTTGAAAACAGAGACAAAGGAGAGAACCATATATCGGGCGGCCCTTACCTGGTCATCGGTATACATGACCAAATACATCAGACAGACAGATGTTCCTTGGCCCAATTAATTGCCTGTACCCGGTTCTTGACGCCCACTTTTCTGAACAAGTTGTACAAATGGGTTTTCACCGTATGTGTACTGAGTTCCAGAATTTCAGCAATAGCCTGATTAGTCGCACCCGTCGCTACCAAATGCAGAATTTCAGATTCCCGACTGGTCAGCGATACCGGAGGAGGTTCAAATGCACGAGGGCGTTGCCGGGTACGTTCAAGATGAGCATTCACCAGCTTTCGGGGTAACCAGAGTTCCCCTTTAAAAACAGCTTCTACGCCTCGAATCAATTGTTGCTGGGTTGAATCGCGATAGAACAAGGCACACACCCTGGGCCAGCAAACAAACGATTCCATGGCATGGCGCGGGGGAACATTAAACAGTGCGATGGCAGGCGAGGTGTCGTCACCTTTTTCATAGACTGTATCCAGCACCCTGGCGAGGCGTTCAGGACGAACACCATCAGTGTCAAACATCAACAACGTTTGTCCATCAGCCGGCAAACAGGCTGGCGGCCAAACCAGCTCATGTACAAGCTGGCTATGCATGCCCAGTTGACCCTGGATGTAGGCCAGCAACACCGTATTTTGCAGATTCTGGCGCCCGAACAACAGGATATGACGCCTACCCGCGTCGTCTTGCAGATGCATAACGTCTCTCCTTGACTAAACCTCACCACCACGGGCGACATCCTGTCCGTAGCGGTTTCGGATAATTCTACCCTAACAACCGGTCAAAAAAAGAGCGCTGGCCTGTAGTGCTGGCAAGTTTTTATGGAATTTAATGGGAAGCACAGACTCCCATGCGTCATTGCTGAAAACTGATCGTTATTCCTGTTAAACTAGCGCACTTTTTAAACCCGACTGCCGTCACCGACCCCGGAAGCCAGGGCTGGCTCCTCTCATTGGACTTCGCATGACCGCCATACCTGAATCTGCTCAACAGCGTGCTATCGCATCACTCGCTGCTCTCTACGCCCTGCGTATGCTGGGCCTGTTTATGGTACTTCCGGTATTGATGCTGGATGGCCTGACACTGAAAGATGCCACTCCCCAACTCCTCGGCCTGGCAATGGGTGTCTATGGTCTGACCCAGGCGTTACTGCAGATTCCTGCAGGTGCCCTGTCAGATCGTATTGGCCGCAAGCCGGTCATTGTTGTCGGGCTGCTGATTTTTGCAGCAGGCAGCCTGATTGCTGCCCATGCTGACAGCGTTTACGGCCTGATTATTGGCCGTGCCCTGCAAGGCGGCGGTGCCATTGCCAGTGCCATCATGGCGTTGGTCACTGACCTCACCAATGAACAGAGCCGGATGAAAGCCATGGCCTTTATTGGTGCCAGTATTGGCCTGTCATTTTCTGTTGCCCTGGTACTGGGCCCCTGGTTATCGAGTATCGGTGGATTATCGCTGATTTTTACACTCACTGGCGTGCTGGCACTGGGGGGCATTGCCGTGACCCTGCTACTGATACCATCCCCCCCAAAAACCCATCACCGCGACTCGGTGGCGGTACTCAGCGAAGTTCGATTGCAGCTGGCTAATGGCTCACTCTGGCCGCTGAATATCGGCGTTTTTGTACTCCATGCCTTGATGGTGGCCATTTTTGTCGCCATTCCACTGCAGCTCACACAACTTGATCTGCCAGCAGAACACCATAGTTACCTCTACCTGCCGGTATTACTGCTGGCGTTTGCCCTGATGGTGCCACTGATAATCATTGCAGAAAAACGCCGCCAGATGAAAAATGTCGTGCTGATTGCAGCGACCCTGATTCTGATCGCTCTGCTGCTAATGACACAAGCCGCCACGCTCTGGCAATGGGCCGGACTGATGCTGCTTTACTTCCTCGGCTTTAACCTGATGGAAGCCAGTCTGCCTTCCTGGCTCAGCAAAATCGCTCCAGCCGGAGCCAAAGGCAGTGCAATGGGCATTTATTCCAGCATGCAATTTCTGGGGGCCTTCGCTGGCGGCAGTATTGGTGGCTGGGTGCTATCCCATTGGGGAGCAAGCAGCGTGTTTGCCATCTTTGCTGCGGCTGTGTTGTTATGGGGACTGCTGATGGTGGCAACACCTCCTCCCCGCCATCTCACCAGCGTGCGGTTGGCCTTGCTACAACCATTAACCCAATATCAACACCGAGCTTTGCTGGCGCTCAGCGGCGTAGCCGAACTGACCGAATTACCTGAAGAACAGGCCGTTTATTTAAAAGTGACGGCCAGCGAGTTTGATCAGGAACTGGCACAAGCCATTACACATACCACAGGAGAATCTTATGGGTCGCAGCGTTAACAAAGTGACACTGATTGGTACTCTGGGCCGCGACCCGGAAGTACGTTACATGCCCAATGGCAATGCCGTTGCCAACCTGACAATGGCGACCGATGAGAGCTATAACGACAAGCAAACCGGTCAGAAAGTGGAGCAAACCGAATGGCACCGCCTGGTGGTCTACGGCAAGCTGGCTGAAATCGTTCAGCAATATCTGAAAAAAGGTTCCAAGGCCTATTTTGAAGGGCGTCTGAAAACCCGCGAATGGGAAAAAGACGGCGTTAAGCGTTACACCACAGAAATCGTCTGCAACGACATGATGATGCTCGACAATCGTAATAATGGTGGTGGCGACATGAGCGGGGGTATGAACAATGGTATGGGCGGTGGCATGAACAGCGGCTATCCGCAACAAGGGGCAGCAGGCATGATGAATCCGACCGCTGCTCCGTCACCGGCTCAAGGAGGAATGGGCGGACAAGGCTATGGCCAGCCACAACAACCAGCCCAGCAAGCGCCAATGCACAACCCGCAGGGTAGTTATCAGCAGCCGTATCAACAACCGGCCCCTGCGCCGCAACAGCCGATGCACCAACAACCACAGCAGGCACCGCAACAAGTACCACAACAAGTACCACAACAAGTACCACAACAGCCAACATCTAGGCCGCAACAACCACCTGGTGGTTATCAGCAAGCGCCTGCACCCCAAGCCGCACCGCAGCCGGGCAACAGCTTTGATGATTTTGACGACGATATTCCGTTCTAGGATTTCGTCTGGTAGCACGTACATATTCACCACGGCCACATACATGTTCACCACGGCCACGCACGGAGGCGGGCCCTACGTGGCTGTCCGCAACGCTGGTGAATTTTGCGCACATATTAACTGCGGCCTCGTATATGTTCACCACGGCCACGCACGGAGGCGGGCCCTACGTGGCTTCTGGTGAATTTTGCGCACATGCTCACCACGGCCACACACGGAGGCGGGCCCTACGATAACAACCCGTCAAACAGCTCAACCCGGACATATTTACCTTCTTCCAGGCTGGCCGTACCCCCATCAAGCAGGATATAGGCATTAGCTTCCGCCATGGTGCTCAGCAGCGCTGATCCCTGACGAGCCAGAGGTGTCACTGCAAGTACGCCATCGGCTGTGGTTGACACCACCGCCCGCTGAAATTCCAGACGTCCAGGTCGACGGCGTAACCCACAGGTTAATCGGGCGCGCATTTTTAATCGTGGCGGTGTATTTTCTCCGGCCAGTTTTTTCAGCATCGGCACCACCAGCTGATCAAAGGTAATCATGGTGGATACCGGATTACCCGGCAAACCGGTAAACCAGCTATTGGCTAAACGGCCGAACGCAAAGGGCTTGCCTGGCTTGATGGCCAACTTCCACAACCCCACCTGACCCAGTTCATCCAATACTTGCTTGCTGAAGTCTGCTTCTCCAACCGAGACGCCACCTGATGCAATGACCAGGTCAGCCTGATTGTCGGCATTCTGGTAAGCCAGGCGTAATGCCTGCGGGTCATCTGGCACAATACCAAAGTGAATGACCGTACAACCCAGCCGCACCAGCAGTGCGGCCAGCACTTGACTGTTGGACTCGTAAATCTGTCCCGCTTGCAGTGCTTGTCCGGGGGCCACCAGTTCGTTTCCGGTTGCCATAATCGCAACCCTCACCCGGCAACACACCGCCACACGGTCAATCCCAAGGCTCGCCAGCAGACCAATATCTGCCGCCCGTAAACGCCGTCCGGCTGATAACACGGTATCACCAGAGGCTATTTCCTCACCTCGACGACGAATATTGGCGGCCGGTTTTACCGCAGCCAGAAAACGTACCTTGCCGTTGTCACCCAGCTCGGCATCTTCCTGCATGATGACGGTATCCGCACCCTCCGGCACCATGGCACCAGTCATGATACGAGCACACTCACCCGGCAAAATCGGCTGGGTAATGGCGTCTCCCGCCAGAATGCGCTGATTAATGGTGAGCCAATCAAACTCTGTCAGATCCTCCACCCGTACGGCATAACCATCCATGGCGGAGTTGTCTGCCGGAGGCAGATCCAGGCAACTTTGAACGTCAGCTGCCAACACTCTGCCATCAGCTTGTGACAATGAAATCCATTCCTGCTCATGCAGCGGTGACAACTGCGACAGGATTTGCTCCAGTGCTTCGTCCAACGTTTGCAAGCCAGGAGCATCACAAGAAGCCATTACTTACCTCCCTGCTCTTCAGCATTTTGTCGCGCCACAACCTGGCACGAGACCGACAACCAATCTTGCAGAGTCGCCGTTAACTGGTCGCCTGGCTCAAGCGGACCCACTCCAGCCGGAGTACCGGTCAATACCAGATCGCCAGGGTTCAGAGTAAAGTGCTGGCTGATTTCAACCAGCAAATCAGCCACCGGAAACAGCATCGCCGCACTGCTACCTTGCTGTTGCATGGTGCCGTTACGCAATAGCGACAAATTCAGATCGGCCCAGTCATTCACTTGCTCTGCTGCCACAAAGCGGGAAACCGGGCAAGCACCATCAAACGCTTTGGCACGCTCCCAAGGGTGGCCTTTCTGTTTCAAGCCATCCTGAACATCCCGCAGCGTCAAATCCAGTGCCAGACCAACCCCGGCGATTGCCGCCAATGCCTGCTGATGATTGGCGAATGATAACGGCCGCCCGATCAGCAGGGCGATTTCCAGCTCGTGATGCACAGCACCGGCATTAACCGGAATCGTGATATCACCTTCCATCGCCACAATAGCGTCAGCTGGTTTGATAAACAGTAATGGCCGCTCAGGGACAGGATTATTCAACTCGGCGGCGTGGGCAGCATAATTACGGCCCACACAGACGGCTTTGCCAATAGCAGACAAAAATGGAACATCATTCAGAAACGGATAGTACATGGCAAACCTCGGCTGGCGTCGAAGGCGTTACTATACCGCGAATTGGCACCCAAACTGACGTCAGGTGCACAAATTAGCCGTGAACGTATTTGTCGCCCCGGATCAGTTCGGCCAGTTCACGCTGCACATGAGACGGCTCAGGCAAGTTCAGTTCCAGTACCCGCCGTAACAACGTCAGGCTCTCCAACCCCAATGAATCACAGGCACAGCCAACCACATCATCATCGATATGAGCGACCGAGCAATCCATCACAATCTGATTCTGATCACCCAACGTCAGGACAAACTGAATATGCTGTTCCAACGCCCAATTGGATTCCATTGGACGGGCCAGCAATACACCACGCAAACTCAGATCCAGGCACTGAACTTCCATACGCTGACCCCTGGTTTCTATCTGGGCGCGGCGCAAAAACGGCACTCGGGTGTAGCGTCGCTGGTTCATAGCGTTTTCCTGATTGAATACATGATCAACTCTCCCTCATACAGGTTTAGCTGAATCACACAGCTTCGCAACTTCCAGCTGCCGATCTCACGCCAGATAACGAATACAGCGCTGACGACCGCGAGCGGAAGCACATTGAAGGCAGCCGCCGATGAGATCTTTTGCTGCCAGGATTTATCTGTTGCCGTGCTGGTGTCGTAGCATGACAGCCACAGCTGACTGACGAACATTTTTTGAACAATAGTCAGCATAACAGCGGCCCAAAATTGCCTGCAGCCCTGGCAACCCGCACTATTAGCATCCCTTACCCGAATCAGCCAAATGGAGACCGCCATGGGCAGTGCCGTAGCAGCCAACTTTCAGTCCTCCTCGCAGCCAGCCAACGCTGCCATTCGTAACGACTGGACCCTGGACGAAATACAGGCACTGCTGAACCAGCCGTTTAACGACTTGCTGTTTCAGGCCCAGACGGTTCACCGCCAATACTTTGACCCGAACGCGGTACAGGTCAGCACACTGCTATCGATCAAGACCGGTGCCTGTCCGGAAGACTGCGCTTACTGCCCACAAAGTGCCCGCTACGATACCGGTCTCGAGAAAGAACGCTTGATGGAAGTGGAAGCCGTACTGGAAAAAGCCAAAGCCGCCAAGGCCGCCGGTTCTGACCGCTTCTGTATGGGTGCCGCCTGGCGCTCGCCACGAGAAAAAGACATGCCGTACGTACTGGCAATGGTTAAAGGCGTCAAGGAACTCGGCCTGGAAACCTGCATGACCCTGGGCATGCTCGACGAAGACAAAGCCAGCCGCCTGGGTCAAGCCGGGCTGGATTATTACAACCACAACTTGGATACCTCGCCTGACTATTACGGCGAAATCATCACCACCCGTTCCTACGGCGACCGCCTCGAAACCCTCGACAATGTTCGTAAGGCCGGTATGAAAGTCTGTTCCGGCGGCATTCTTGGTATGGGCGAAAGCCAGCGTGATCGCGCTGGCCTGTTACAACAACTGGCCAACCTGCCCCAACACCCGGATTCAGTGCCCATCAACCAACTGGTCAAAGTAGCCGGTACGCCACTGGAACATGCAGCTGACGTTGATCCACTCGACTTTATCCGCAGCATTGCAGTTGCCCGTATCCTGATGCCAAAGTCCCATGTGCGATTAAGCGCTGGACGCGAGGAAATGAGCGAGGAAATGCAAGCGATGTGTTTCTTTGCCGGAGCCAACTCCATCTTCTACGGCGAATGCTTGCTGACCACGCCTAACCCGGCGGCCAACAAGGATCAGGCGCTGTTCCGCAAACTGGGGATCAACTCCGAACACAAGGTCACTCAGGCACCACAACAACTGGACGACCTGATTGCGGCACCCCGGGATGAATCCGAGCTGTATGCTCGTCTCGGAGCCTGACTTCAACGGTCGCAAAAAGCAGACGCTAACGGTTCTTGCCGTCAGCGTCTAAGACCATAGTGATTCGTGACACAGTTCCGCTTTCCTTTGACCGCTGCCTGGCAGTACCATGGCTAACAGGTTCCAGTCACAAGTGATCGCCATGATTCATGACTCTGCCAGTCAATGCTCACCGGAAACATCCGGACTCAGTCCGCAACGTCTGAAATTACTTCAGAATATGCCTATTTTTGGCGCACTCAGTGCCGATGCCATCAATTTTATCGAAAGCCGCTGCATCCAGCGACAAGTCCAGGCACGACAGGCCTTCTTTTACGAAGACGATCCTGCCAGCTCGATTTTTGTACTGGAAACCGGCAACGCCGAAGTGATGAAACAATGCGGTAACGAAATGCGCCAGCTACGACAGTTGGGGCCGGGCGACAGCTTTGGTGAAATGGCCGTTGTCGATATGAACCCCCGTGGGGCAACGGTACGTGCCATTACCGATTGCGATGCACTGGAGCTGCCAGCAGCGGCCTTATACGAGCTGTACCAATACGATCTCGAGCAATTCACCCTGATCCAGATGAACATGCTGCGTGAAATCAGCCGCCGTTTGCGTTATCTCAACGCCAAGCTTGCCGCCACACGACCGGACATACTCGAAACTGCCTCAAAGGTTTAACGGCACCAAGCTCACCGCTGTTCACTCATAACACGGGCGTATTTCCCTTACGTCCTGTGCCCTCCCGTACCCACGCCCATGTTGTACGGCAAACTCCGGTCAGTGAACACCGTGCTCACACCGCTATCGGGAGGGATTCCGGACGTCCATTAAAAACTTGCCATTCTCTGATAGTGTGATTGTCGATTAAGGTCAAAATACACCGACTCATATTCGACAGGAGCAGTTCATGATTACAGGTTACGCGGTATTTGAAGCAGGTGGAGAGCTTCGTCCTTATGAATACGATCCGGGGCCATTAGGCAGTCATCAGGTCGAGATTGCCGTTGAGTATTGCGGTCTGTGTCACAGCGATCTGAGCATGATCAACAACGACTGGGGCGTCAGCCAATACCCTTTTATTCCCGGCCATGAGGCTGTCGGTCGCATTGCTGCAACCGGCGATCTGGTCACCCAGTTCGCCGTCGGTGATATTGTCGGGCTAGGCTGGCAATCCGGTTTTTGCCACACCTGCGAATGCTGCATGAACGGCGACCACAACCTGTGTTATGCCGTTGAAGAAACCATTGTTGGTCGACACGGTGGCTTTGCCGATCGTGTGCGGGCCGAAGCCAGCAGTGTGATCGCGATACCAGCCGCTATTCCCATGGAACAGGCCGGGCCACTGTTTTGTGCTGGCGTCACAACCTTTAACCCGCTGATGCAGCAACAGTTATCACCTACCGCCAGAGTTGCGGTGATTGGTATCGGCGGACTCGGTCATTTGGCGCTGCAGTTTCTCAAAGCCTGGGGCTGCGAAGTCACAGCCTTCACCTCCTCCCCCGACAAAGCCGATGAGGCCCGACGCTTTGGTGCCCACGAAATCATCAACAGCCGCGATAGCGCAGCGCTGAAAGAGGCAAAAAACCGCTTTGATCTGATTATTTCAACCGTCAATGTCAAACTTGAATGGCAGCGCTACATCGCTACACTCAAACCCAAGGGCAAGCTGGTGTTGCTGGGGGTATTACTGGAACCGCTGGATATCAATCTGATTGGTCAACGAGCGGTGATGGCTTCTGAAGTGGGCAGTCCTGGTACCATCAAGACCATGCTCGAATTTGCCGCTCGCCACGGTATATTGCCGCAAACAGAAGTCATGCCGATGAGTGAAATTAACCAAGCCCTGGGCTATCTGGAAGCAGGCAAGCCGCGCTACCGCATTGTGCTGCAGCAAAATATCGCCGACCAACAGGGAGTAACCCCTGTCTGACCACTGGCCCCAATGCAGCCGAGCCGATCAGAAAAACCGACTCAGCAAACTCGGCTTGTGCTGAATACGCAACCTCAACTTGCCTTCGGCATTTTGCGACAAGGTCTCAAACTGGCTGGCAATAAACTCACTTTTGCCAGAACTGCGAATAGTACGATCTTCCAGTTTGGCAAAAGTGGTACTCCACAGATGCTTGGGACTCCAGTCATCAGGAACACTGCCAACAGGAATCGTCATGCCGGTATCCCGTAAAAAAAACTCGATGGAAAGACCAATCCGGGGTTTAAAAGAGGCAACATGAGTGCTGATATTGCTGACCGATTTCCATTCTCCCGAAGGGAATACGGTCAGTTGAGTGCTGTTATGGGTTGCACCACGGATACTGAACTTTTCAAACTGAAAAGTATGACTGTCCTGTCTGGTTTTGGCAGATGGGCTGACTATTGATTCATCCATTACGCGTCCTTACAGCTTACAGGGTGTGCCGATAAAACGGGCTGGGTGCCAACAAATGCTACCGAGTCCTGAGAGGGGAAACACGATAGCACTTGCTGACAATACTAATATTACATTGAGGAAATTTCGGAATAAAGACAAGAGTGTGTATCAGTATTGATGCCAGCCAGTAATAAACCTATCAGACAATCCGACAATCTCTATCAAAGCCAGATGATTCGGGATCTGTTGTAGACAGGTTAGCAGATCCCGATAGATTCTCAGACCAGGCTATTAATAAAATTAACCACTTTGTCTCTGGTGAAACCGAAGTGTGCCATCAGATCAGCAGCCGGTGCAGACTCCCCAAACGTATCCATACCAACAATGACACCCTGCAAGCCAACAAACTTGTACCAGTAATCCTTATGCAGCGCCTCAACGGCAACGCGTGCTGTCACGGCAGCGGGCAATACGGATTCAATGTACTGGGCATCCTGTTTACAGAACACTTCAGCACACGGCATGGACACCACGCGAACGGCCTTGTCGGCAATCTGCGCCGCCGCATCCATCGCCAGCCCGACCTCTGAACCGGTTGCAATCACAATCACGTCCGGGGTACCTGCGCACTCTTTCAGGATATAGCCACCACGAGCCACATTGGCAACCTGTTCTGCGGTGCGTTGTTGATGAGGTAGATTCTGACGTGAGAATACCAGTGCTGATGGACCATCTGCACGCTCTACCGCCGACTTCCAGGCCACTGCGCTTTCAACCGTATCACATGGGCGCCAGGTTTCCAGATTTGGCGTATTACGCAGACTGGCAACCTGTTCTACCGGCTGATGGGTAGGGCCATCTTCACCCAAACCAATGGAATCGTGGGTGTATACAAAAATAGCGCGTTGCTTCATCAGCGACGCCATACGCACAGCGTTGCGGGCGTATTCCATAAACATCAGAAAGGTAGCGCCGTAAGGAATAAAGCCCTTGTGTAATGCAAGGCCGTTCATCATGGCGCTCATGCCAAATTCACGCACGCCATAAAACAGATAGTTGCCGCTGGCATCTTCAGCGCTGATGCCGTTGGCACCCGACCACAAGGTCAGGTTGGAACCGGCCAGGTCGGCAGAACCGCCGAGGAGTTCTGGCAGCAGCGGACCAAACGTGTTCAGTGTGTTCTGGGATGCTTTACGAGAGGCGATTGTATCGCCCTTGGTCTGGCATTCGGTGATGTAGGCAGCCGCTTTCACGCTGAAGTCAGCAGGCAATTCACCTTTCATCCGACGCTCAAATTCAGCAGCCAGTTCCGGGTAAGCCACAGCGTAGGCAGCAAATTTGTCGTTCCAGGATTGTTCGGCGGCGGCACCCTTTGCTTTCGCGCTCCAGCCTTCATACACATTGGCCGGGATTTCAAACGGGCCATGTGTCCAACCCAGACGTGCACGCGTCAGAGCAATTTCGTCATCACCCAGTGGTGCACCGTGGCAGTCTTCCTTGCCTTCTTTATTTGGTGAGCCAAAACCAATGATGGTCTTGCAACAGATCAGTGTCGGTTGCTCGGTATTGGCCCGCGCAGTGTCAATCGCCATCTTGATTTCTTCGGAATCATGACCGTCCACGTGGCGAATGACCTGCCAGCCGTAGGATTCAAAACGGGCAGCCGTATCGTCGGTAAACCAGCCATCAACGTCTCCGTCGATAGAAATGCCGTTGTCGTCGTAGAAAGCGACCAGCTTGCCCAGACCCAGAGTACCCGCCAGAGAACAGACTTCATGAGAGATACCTTCCATCATGCAACCGTCACCCATAAAGACATAGGTGTTGTGGTCAACGATGTCGTGGCCCTTGCGATTAAACTGGGCGGCCAATACTTTTTCTGCTACCGCCATACCAACACCATTGGCAATGCCCTGACCCAAAGGTCCTGTGGTGGTTTCAATGCCCGGGGCGTAGCCGTATTCGGGGTGACCTGGCGTTTTGCTGTGCAGTTGACGAAAACTCTTCAGGTCATCAATGGACAGCTCGTAGCCAGTCAGGTGCAGCAGCGAGTAAATCAGCATGGAGCCATGACCATTGGACAGGATAAAGCGGTCGCGGTCAGCCCATTCCGGATTGTTCGGGTTGTGTTGGAGATAGTCGTTCCACAGTACCTCGGCGATATCAGCCATGCCCATTGGGGCGCCTGGATGGCCACTTTTGGCCTTCTGGACAGCGTCCATACTTAATGCGCGGATGGCGTTAGCCAGTTCGGTACGAGAGGTCATGTTACGACTCCTGATTGTGTCAATGTTAGCAAGCACAGGATAGCAGACCGGTAGCCTGTCGATGGAAATCACTCTCCTGGCAGCTGCTGTGCCATATGCTGTGTCATATAAAGGCGCGCATTGTCGCTCAGAGCCACAGCAAGGGCAATGACGTTGCCGCAGACCGACGACCTTCATTGCTATGCAACAGAACCAACCAGGGCAGGAACCACCCGCGCCTGCATCTGGGAGCAGACATAGACGGGGCGAGGCTTACTGGGCGTACCCGGTTCAAGCATGGGTTTTCTACACCGCAACAGGTACAATCGCGACCTTCACGCTTTTACCGGATGGTTCATGAACGACGAAATCAATTACAAAAACAACCCACTGCATGGCGTAGGGTTAAAACAGATGCTGGTTGAGCTGGTGGGGCACTACGGCTTTGATATTCTGTTTGCGTATTTGAACATCAACTGTTTCAAAACCAATCCGGGGATTGATGCCAGTGTGAAGTTTCTGAAAAAGACCACCTGGGCCAGAGAAAAGGTTGAGGTCTTTTATTTGTATCAGTTCAAGAATTTGCCCAAGGCTTCATCCACCCAGTTTGCTCTGCCTCCCAGAGACCGGATTATTCCCGCCCATCAGGCACCAGGGGAACCTGCAGTTCTGAGCCTGGAAGATGCTGATCGGTTGCGGGAAAAACGTGAAAAGCAGGCCACGGAACATGGCAAAGGGCCTCGTTCGCGCCAGGGTAACAATGGCAGACACAGCGGCACTGGCCATTCCCGCAATACAACGCCATCAACAACGTCGTCAACAACACCTGACAGCCGCAAAATTGATCCCTGGGCCAAAGCACGGGACAAGTTTGAATAACCGCTGAAGCCGATGACCAATTACTTCGGCAGTAGCCGATACAGCTTGGTATCCGTGATATCAGCAGCCTCCGGCAACGGCATGTCTATCTGGCTACGTTCTGCCTGAATCACCTCAATCTCAAACGTCGTCTGATACAGCGCCAACAACTCCTGATCAATATCAAAAGGTTGTTCCTGTTCGTCCGGGTCTTCCACTGTCAGCAGATAGACCGGGCATTGCCCGGCTGGCAAAATGTCATGCATGTGCTGCACATAGAGACCACGAATCGCCGGATTCAGCGCGGTCAGGGATGCCCGATCAAACACCAGATCAATATGGCCCAGCTGCGCCATCGTCAGCTGAAAAAAGTCGCCACTGAGTATGGTGATGTGCTCGCTGCGCCAGCAGATAAAATCACCCGCCCGGCTGCGCTGGTAATCAATCTGGTTTTCGACAAAAAACGCTTTAACAGCAACCTGGCTGAGTTCTACTCCTACGACGTCATAGCCCTGTTGCGCCAGCCACAGCATATCGAGGCTTTTGCCACACAACGGCACAAACACCCGGCTGTTGTCTGCCAGCCCCAGCCTGGGCCAATGGCGCACCAGTAAACGACTCGCAGCATCCTGATGAAACTCAATCTGGTCGTTACGCCACATGGATAACCAGGCTTGATTATCCTGACCTGCGCTGATGGCTGCTATCGCAGTTGCCGTTTTACGTTTATTCATGAAGATCCGGCGTGAGTCACAGCACACGCGAATCAAAACCGACACAGGGTATGTCAGCTCAGGCTTGTGGTGACACACCCTATCACAAAATCAGGGGGCATCCGGATCAACACCAATAACCACACAAAAGTTATGGACTAATACCCGCAATCTGAACATTGTGATCCCACACTGACCGAATCGCTCTTATATAGTGAATACCTTTTATGCTCATGCATTTTTTTTATCGATGACAAGGAACCATTCAGCCACCGATTTATCCACTGCGATTCGGCGTTACAACAACATCGGCCTGCGCAGGATACTGCCATGAATAATGACCCTATCGATCCACAGGTTTACGATTTATACGACGAATATTGTCATTCAGGCATGAGCAGGCGAGATTTTCTCTCTCGTGCTGCAGCTCTCACTCTGGTCACCGGCTCCGGTCTGGCCATGGCACAGGCACTCCTGCCCCGTTATGCCGAGGCGGCAACGATTTCCTTTACCGATGATCGCATCAAGGCAACTTATATAGACTACGACTCTTCTGGCGGGACGTCGGGTCGCATGCGAGGTTATCTGGTCAAACCTGTGGGAGAGGGTCCTTTCCCGACCGTAGTAGTGATTCATGAAAACCGGGGCCTCAACCCCTATATAGAAGATGTCGCCCGGCGTCTGGCAGTCGCCGGGTTTCTGGCACTGGCACCGGACGGGTTATCACCCGTCGGGGGTTATCCAGGGAATGACGACGACGGTAAACAGTTACAGGCCAGCCTGAATCAGGAAAAATTGTTCACCGATATGTTGAACGGTGCCCGTTTTGTCAAAACTCATCCACTGTCCAGCGGCAAGCTGGGGGCAACCGGTTTCTGTTATGGCGGTGGCGTCGTGAACCAGCTGGCGGTTGTTATGGGGTCTGACCTGAATGCCGCAGTACCGTTTTACGGTCGCGCCGCAGAGAGTCATGAAGTACCCAACATCCAGGCACCACTGATGATTCATTACGCTGAGAACGATCCGCGTATCAATGCCATGCGTTCAGGCTACAAGGCGGCGTTGACAACCCACAAAAAAGACTTCGTGATGTACAGCTATGAAGGTACCCGTCATGGCTTCCACAACAATTCCACCCCACGCTTTAATGAGCTGCAAGCCGATATCGCCTGGGAACGGACAGAAAATTTCTTTAAAAAACAGCTATCCTGACCCTCTCACTCTACCGATCAGACTGATTCAACTGGCTCCGGGATAACGCTCTGCGCTACAGTCGCGGGCGTTATGGTTTGTCTACCGACAAGGAGCCTGAATGAAGTATGTGTTTCCCCTGTTCTCAGGGTTAGTGGGCGTGCTGCTTAACGGTGTGGCGCTGGCGGCCAACGAAGAGTCGGACAACAGAACCAGCCGTGACCCGGTCATGGACAACTCGCCAAAAAGCGATGGAATACCCTCGCCGATTGACTGGTTAGCCAGTTTGCCAACGCTTCACTACCACAGTCTGGTATATGGCTTTCAGGGTGAACTGATCCCAACCACGGAACCCATGCTGCTGGGTCAGCATCATGTATTGGCAACCGGCCTGGAGCTGCCGCACTACGACCGCAACATCCGTATGGATTTGCAATCACTGGTCGAAGAACAAACCGTTTTTTATCCAGCCGTGATTTTGCTCGATGCGCAATTTGATGCCTTGGAAATCTACAACAATCCCGTACTGATCAGCGACACCAGCAGCCGCAACGAAGGAGTTTACCTCCAGCTGGAAGTAGATCCTGAAACCCGCTATCTGGTGGTGTTTACGGATGCCGAATGGTTGGGACGTACGCTGACGCAGCAACCGCAAACCAAGCGTTTGATCATAGGCGACAGCTATGTGACCGATCAGACGGTGCTCCAGCAAGGCAGCTACCTGACCACCGATACCCCGACCCTGAAGCTGGCCATTCCAGCCCGAACCGAGTCCGCCCCCAACTACTTGCACCGGGGCTGGGAAATCGGCCTGGGAATGGATTTTGGCGGTGACAAAGTCGCCGAAAATAAACAGGGCGAGCCGTACAATGCCGGAGCTGGTGCAATTTTGTATGGCGGTTACGCCATACCCGCCAGCCGTCGCATCGAAACACGGGCACGACTGGGTATTCTGTACCAGGGCGGCGAAGGTAATAGTCAGGGCTTAGTGATGCAGCTTGATGCCGGTTATCACTATCCCCGGTGGGCAGCCGGTGCCGGTTTGCACATCGATATAGCCCATAGCATCAAGGACAGGGATGGTACCCGGACGGCGTTGGACAATACCCTCAGCCCACGGCTTTTTATTGAATACAAGGTGACCCGAGAGATGCGCTTTGAACTGGCCTATAAATCCGCCACCTATCATTCAGACCGACAGACCTTTAACGGCGACTCGCTTGGTGTTTTTATGACCTACCACTACTGAGTCCGTTGTCATGCTGTATACGACCAAGCACACCAAACGACCCACTACATCGGAGTACCAACAACTATGGCCAACTTATTACGTCCAATACTGCTGGGCCTGATCGCGGTCATCTCCGCCACAGCACACGCAGAGGTGGTCGGCGAAGTCGACACCGCCTTCAAGCTGATTGGCAAAAACCACAAGATAGTCATAGAAGCGTTTGATGATCCCAAGGTAGCGGGAGTGACCTGCCATCTGAGCCGCGCCCAGACTGGAGGTATCAGTGGCTCACTCGGGCTGGCGGAAGACACGTCGGACGCCTCCATCGCTTGCCGCCAGATTGGTCCGATCCGTTTTCTGGATACTCTTGACGATGGTGAACAGGTATTCACCAAGCGCACTTCCTTGCTGTTCAAGACCATGCAAGTGGTGCGATTTTTTGACCGTAAGCGTAATACGCTGATCTACCTGGTGTACTCCGACAAAATGGTCGATGGCTCGCCGAAGAACAGTATTTCTACCGTCCCTATCCAGGACTGGCGTGCGCCAGCAAACAACTAATCATACGAACTCTCAGCGACCATGGATCCGGCAAGCCCTGTTTATCCGCTCGTAACCGCTTGCTGGACGGCGACGAGCGGGCGGTACGCTGGAGCTGGCTAATGCTTGTTCACCACACCACACTGCTGATCACCGTAGTAGTTATCCGCATAGTTACACCCCTGAGTCGGGCAGCGGCCCGATTGTGGGGCCGGTGTAGCAGAACGCGCTTGAGGTTGCCGGGTCGCACCTGCTTCAAGCTGGGAAACCACGGCGATATAACGAAAGATACTATTCATGGCTAATCCTCTGTTTGTCTATCAACACAGTCAGATTAATCCGTCTGGCCTACCAGGGATAATGACATTTTGCTCTCTCGCCAATAGATTAAGGCAATAAGAAAATAGGTTTCAATAATTTTACCAACATCTTCACCCATAACCTTACTAATAACCTTACCCGTCGAACTTACTTCAATTCACCCACCGCAGTGCTGTTTCTGACCAATAAAGCATGGAAAATCTACTCTGCCGTTATCCTCGTTGCCCTGGGAGGTGCCGCAGTACCAGACATCAACGCGCGCTGACGCACCCGCAGATCAAACCAGAGCATCATCGCGGCGACCAGCAACGCCGCCAGATCCACGGCCAAACTCGCGCCATGGACAGAGATCTCTGCGGTGTTCCCGAGCAACGCCAGCAGCAGACTGCAGGCCGGAATCAACAAGACGCAAATCGCCGTTGCTTGTAGCAACTCACGTCCAGCACGCTCACTGCCACGTATACATGCCCACAACAGCCAGGCCAACCAGGTCAGGTAATAACCCCAGACCACCAGCACATTGGCCTGATCATTATGGCTACCCAGCAACCCTGCTGATGTTTTGCTGACGACCATGGCAATCGCAACCCCGGCGATGGTTCCCAGACAAACCCCTGTTGTGGCATTAGCCATCCAGCGTACCGAGCGGGACTGCGCGGACATCGGCAAATCGGCTTTGCCGTCTTTTTTGCGCCGACTCTGAATCCACAACAGATTACCGCTGTAGAACACAAACGCACCGCTGATCCCCAACACAAAGTACAGCCACTTCACTGGTGTGCCACCAAAGCTGCCAAAGTGCATGCCAAAGAAACTGCTGACCAGCACACTCCAGCCATCCTGTTGCCCCGGTAATACACTGGTATTGGTGACTTCCAGCGTGTACGGATTGAGAATGACATAACCCTCGCGTGCGCCACGGGTGAGGTAAGCGTCATGAGTAACCGCCACTCTGGCCATCGCCCGCGCCGACTCCAGATTCATCAACTCGACCGCCTTGACGTCAAAACCCGGTGCTTGTTCATGTACCCGCGCAAGCAACTGGCTGATTGGCGGCAACTCGCTGAGCGGCTGCGCCGTGGCCACGGCTCGCGGCCCAAACATCGCTTGCTCACCGTACACGACGCCTTTCAAGGCACCATATAATAGGTCATGAAAGGCAAATACCACCACGGTAACGGCAATCACCAGATGGAACGGCAAACTGGTGATGCCGATCAGATTATGAGCGTCTAGCCAGAAACGCTTGCGGCTTTTTTCCGGGCGCAGAATCAGAAAATCACGCAACAGCGTGGGTAACACCAGCACGACACCTGACACCAGCGCCAAGCTGTAAAGCAGGGCGGCCACTCCCATCAGGTACACACCAACAAGCTCGTGTCCCAGCTGCCCAGGTATACCGGCGCTGCGATGAAGCAGATCAATCAGCTCACCCAATTGGCCAGGAGTCTGCTGCTGCACCTGCAATTGTCCGCTTTCATCCAGACTGGCTTGCCAACGTGAAGCCGACAAGTTCAGTTGATGATGATCCCCCTCTCCCTCGTTCCAGAATACCGGGGCGTTGCCCGGCGGATGGTCGCCCAGCTGTAATGTCAGTTCATGCCGGGCTGCCGGATACCGTTCCAGCACCTGACCCACCAGCAAATCCAGTTCGGCAGTGGTCAGTCTTGATGTCGGTACGACTTGTTGATCCAGCGCTTCTGACCATTGTTGAACAGGTTCTTCAAACATGGTTAATGCACCGGCAAAAAAACCGATAAACAACAACATCCCGGAGCTAATGCCCACCCAGGTATGCAAGGTTTTGTACATTTTTAATACATCACCACGCACCTTGAAGCCGTTTTTCATAACATGGCTCCATAGCGGACACAGTACAACGCAACATGACTGACTAATGCCAGCCCCCCCAGAATCAGCCAGGCCCGTGCGCCGCTTCGAAACAGATATACCGTCGTCAATATTGGTAACCAGACCAGTACGATCAGCCACATATTGAACTGCACCTTGTTCGCCGCAGCGATACCCCCTGGCCCCAGCCAGGCAAACAGACCACTAATACCCAGTGCCAACAAAAATCCGGCGACCACACCACTCAGGCTCTTTGACCACCAGTCATAACGCAAAGAACGTGACGACATCAGTCAGCCCTCCGACGCAGCAAAAACAGCGCCGGAAGTAACCCCAGCGCCAGCATGATCACCACCAGCCAGCTCAATATTGCGGCCAGCGGCGACAGCAGTAGTAGCCAGCCCAGCAACGACACACCCAGCGCGGCAAGTACAATCGGCCAGAACGCCTTGGATAACGGCTGTGACAGCCAGCGCTGATTGGGCAGGCACAGATACAGCAAGGCAACCGCCAGTATGGTCAGGCCGATAAGCAAAATAGTCGTGATCATCAGGATGTCCATCAGAAGCTGTAGGTGCCGCCCAGATAATAATTGCGCCCCAGTTCCACGGTGGTGATATGGGAATCCATATTATCCAGATTGGTATCGCCAATATTATTCACGCCAAACTTCAGTCGAACTGCCTCGTTCAGATCCATCAGGAAGCCGAGATCGGTACGGTAATACGACAGTTTGTGCACATTGGTCTGGGAATTGGCCCAGAAGGAGTAGGTCATACCTCCCACATAATTAACGCTCAGGCTGGCGCTAAGGGCATCTGTTGCCTGCATTTTCAGAGCGAGATTCGCCTGATGCTCGGGGCGATACTCAATCACCGCATCATCACCGTCCTTGACGCTCAGGCGGGTGTAGTTACCACTGACGGCCAGATGATCGGCAACATCCAGATCACCGCTCAATTCATACCCCCTGGACGTTACCTTGCTCAGATTGACCCAGATCGGGTGATACACCCCATCGTCATCTGCTGCACCCAGCTCACGCTCGATCTTGTCTTTCACTTCCGTATCAAACACATCCGCGCTCAAGGCCCAGTCAGGCTGACGCACTTCAACACCCAGCTCTTTGGTGATACTGGTTTCTGGCGTCAAATCCGGATTACCGGGAATATAACAACCCCCACCACAACTGATCTCGTTGTATTCCGGGCTTAACTTACGTCCGTCTGGAGCCTTGAAGGCTTTGCCGATTCCCCCTTTCAGAGTCACCGCATCGTTTAACTGGTACACCAGATAGCCTTTGGGAGAAAAGTGGCCACCAAAAATTTCATGATTATCCCAACGACCACCGAGCGTCAGTGTCAGCGCCTCCATCAGGGCAATTTCATCCTGCACAAAAACACCCACCTGATCGATGCTGTACTTGCCGGTGGCAACATAATTGATCGGGTCTTCCAGCTCCTGATGGCGGTAATCCACCCCGGCCACCAGGTCATTGGCTCCAAATGCCGTATTGCCGTAAGCCTTGGCATACAGGTTGGATTCCTTGGTGTGATGCTGGGGGGTCACGTAGCTGGTATTAAAATCGTCGACATCGCTGTGCTCGTACTTGATGTAGGCGGTGGTTGATGCGCTGTCCCATAATCCGGTATGTGTCAGCGCCAGGTCGTAACGACTGATTTCCTGCTCACGATACGAGCTGCTGCTATAGGCCTGGTAGGGCCGCTTATCCTGGTTGTAGCCAAAATCAATATCAATACTTTGCTGCTCGTTCAGATCCAGCGTCAACGTTGATGTCAGGTTGCTGGCGGTTTTTTCTTCCTGATCCGGCACATCGTCATCGTCATTGGCGTACCAGGCTTCGCGACTGTATTGATCTGCGGAAACAGACAAGCTCACCTGGTCACTCAGGGAACCCATTGCGGTGCCTCCCAGACGATAGCGGCCACCGTCTTCACCCGAATCGACCACGGTGTATTCGCCACTGACACTGCCGCGCCAGTCGCCCGCCGATTTTTTGGTGATGATATTGATCACCCCACCAATCGCATCCGAGCCATACAGTGCCGCCATCGGCCCACGAATCACTTCAATCCGCTCAATCGAAGTTACCGGAATGGAATTGAAATCAACGTCGGTTCCCTTGGCAAAAGCACCGCCAGACGACACCCGCTTACCATTCACCAACACCATGGTGTAATCACCGTCCAGACCACGAATCTGGATATCATCCCGGCCATTGCCATCCGTCAGGTTGTTCAACCCTGCATTCGCTCGCAGCAGATCACCAAGACTGTCCACAGGTGCCGCTTCAATCGCTTCAGCATCCAGAACCGTCGTAAAGGCAGGCGCAGTTTCAATCGGGCGCGCACTCATCGTTGCGGTAACGACCACGGCTTCAAGTTCAATAACAGACGAATCATCCGCCACAACGACAGATGAAAAGCAGGTAGCGAGCGTCAGGCAGGCAGGAGTCAGACAGGGGTAAATCCCATTCAGGAGGGTAGAACTGCGGTTGAACTTGGTCATGAATCAGTGCTCTTAGTGGGTGGTTGAGACTTTGACATCCATATCAAATACAAATGATATTATTTATCATTTGTATTTGCATGTAAATACCACACACTTGCCACTGCTGGCGGAACTCGTCAGCAGCGAACCGGATCAATAATGACCCGGTGATTGGCAGCCACAGCTTCTGGCAACCCAGGACACACTCTGCCAGGACACATTCTGGTTGTGGCCCTTTAAATCTCACCAAATTTCACCACGATCGTCTTTCAGACTTCGTACACCGGGTTATTCTGGTAAAGTAACGTCCGATTTGGCAAAGACGACATTCACAGAGGTTATTATGAAGTCCTTCTGGTCCCTGTTTACGACGGTTTTTCTGCTGTTGGCCTTGGTACAACCGGCTGAGGCAGGTAAAAAATTTGGCGGCGGCGGCTTTGGTAAAAGCTTTTCCACAGCCCCTGCCCAGAAAAAATCGGCAGCCCCTTCTTCCACTCAAAAAGATCAACCCGGTGTCAGCAATGCTCAACCTGCAGGCAAAACAGCGGGCAGTAAAACTGGTCTGATGGGCGGTATGCTCGGTGGCCTGCTCGCCGGTGGCATGTTTGCCTACCTGCTGGGCAGCGGTGCATTTGATGGCATCCAGTTTATGGACATCCTGTTGCTGGCATTGGTGGGGTTTGTACTGTTCAAACTGTTTGCCGGACGACGTCCACAGCCCCAATCGCAGCCACAAGCGGCGGGCCATCAACGACATGAACCCTTCCAGGCTGCAGCCAGTGAACCCGACACCGTGGCCCAGCGCAACGATCTGAGTGCCATGATGACCCCGACAGGCAACGAGGCACCGGTCAACCTGCCAGACGACTTTGACCAGATCGCCTTTATTGGCGGCGCACTGGATCATTATCGCCAGGTACAACAAGCCTGGAACGACGGTGATATGAACACCATCAAGGAATACGTTGCCCCCGAGCTGTACGCCGAACTGGCCCAACAACGTGCCGCCATGGCCGATGCGCCACCACAGACCGAAGTACTCGATCTTGCGGCCGACATCGTACGGGCAGAACAAGACGGCTCCGTGCGTCAAATCAGCGTCCTGTTCCGTGGCCGCAGCCGTGATAACGGTGACCACTCCGAAGATGGCATCTTCGACACCTGGCATCTGGAGCGCGATATGTCGATCGACAACGCCCCCTGGCTAGTAGTTGGAATTGAAGCCGACTGATAACCGCTACACCCTGCTTATCACTGAACGGAGCCTCACGGCTCCGTTTTTGTATCCAGACAACCGTCCGGTTCACATCCAGCGCCCTGCAGCAAGCGCCATACTTTTGTCATAATGACCTGCTCTTTCCCGGAGCAGTGGGTATAATCACCCACACTTTTTCACGGTAGCGATTACTGCCAGTCGTTGTCCTTGTCGTTGTCCTTGTTGGTGCCACATGAATCCAGACCTGAGCAAACTCCAGCCCTATCCGTTTGAAAAGCTTGCAAAACTGAAAGCAGCTGTCAGCCCTAATGCGGCACTGGAGCATATATCCCTATCGATCGGCGAACCCAAACACCCGTCTCCGGCCTTTGTGCAACAGGCCATGATCGACAACATCCAGGCACTGGAAAACTACCCCACCACCAAAGGCCTGCCAGAACTCAGTGATGCCTGCGCCCATTGGCTCAAGCGCCGCTTCACCCTCAATCGCATCGATCCTGTGGCCCAGGTTATTCCCGTCAACGGCACCCGCGAAGCCATCTTTGCCTTCGCCCAGGCCGCCGTCGATCGTACTCAGCCACACCCGCTGGTGCTCAGCCCGAACCCCTTCTACCAGATTTACGAAGGTGCAGCTTACCTCGCGGGTGCCGAACCCTACTTCCTGCCCTGTATGGAAGCAACCGGCTTTAACGCCGATTATGCCTCCGTACCAACTGACGTTTGGGAACGCTGCCAACTGCTGTTTGTCTGCTCACCGGGCAACCCGACCGGCTCGACCCTGAGTATTGAGCAGTACAAGGAACTGATTGCACTGGCCGACCAATACGACTTTATTGTGGCCTCGGACGAGTGTTACTCCGAGCTCTGGGTCGATGGCAAAGAAGCTCCGGTTGGCCTACTGCAAGCCTGCGCCGAACTGGGCCGCGACGACTACGACAAGTGCGTGGTATTCCACTCGTTGTCGAAACGCTCCAACCTGCCTGGCCTGCGCTCCGGTTTTATTGCGGGCGACGCCAAACTGCTGAAACCTTTCCTGCTGTACCGCACCTACCACGGTTGTGCCCAGCCAATTCAGACCCAAATGGCCGCCATCGCCGCCTGGAACGACGAAGCCCACGTGGAAGACAACCGCCGCCAGTACACGCAGAAATTCAACACCTTTATCGAGATACTCAAGCCAGTCATCGACATCCAGCAAACCGACGCCAGCTTCTACCTGTGGTTAAAAACCCCGATTGCCGATGACCTGTTTGCCCAGCGCCTGTTCGCCGAGCAGCACATCACCGTACTGCCCGGCTCCTACGTTTCCCGCACCGTGAATGGCATCAATCCCGGCGCTGGCCGCGTCCGCATGGCACTGGTCGCCAGCGTGGAAGAATGCCGCGAAGCCGCTCAACGCATCCGCAGCTTTATTGAAACACTAAACACCGAACTGGCTGAACCAGCCTGAGGAGATAACCTGTCTCTTATACACATCTCCGAGCCCACGAGACAGGCAGAAATCTCG
>CAJXTI010000055.1 GCA_913061185.1 uncultured Oceanobacter sp. | reverse complement strand
CTATCCTCTTCGTCGGCAGCGTCAGATGTGTATAAGAGACAGCGCCAGGGACGTGTAACAACCGTTGGCGCAATGATTCGGCATTACGGACCAATAACCGCTGCGGTTCGCCTTTGGCTTTTAAAGCAAAGAGGGCAAAAGTCACATCAGAATATTCGTCATTAATCATCGGCCCGATGACGCCTGCAGGCAAATTTCTGGTTTCATCGCCAAGCTTCTTGCGGGCCTGGTAAAACTCGTCCTGCACTTTTGCTGGCGGTGTGTTGTCGAGTAATGACAGGGTCGTAAAGGCCATGCCGGGACGGGTGTAGGTTTCTGAACGGTCGTACCAGGTCAGTTCTTGCAGCCGTTTTTCCAGCGGCTCGGCCACCTGATCTTGCATTTCTTGCGCTGTAGCACCCGGCCATACCGTGATCACGGTCATCTGTTTGACGGTAAAGGGGGGATCTTCTGCCCGTCCCAGCTTGAAGAACGACAGTGTGCCAGCAATAAAGATCAGGATGATCAGAAACAGGGTAATGGAGCGCTCTTGAACGGCAAGCGCAGACAAATTAAAACGCGGCTGGCTCATAGCCGTTCCTCAACACTGTCCTGTTGTGCCAGTCTGACTTTTTCTCCATCTCGCAGCAGCTGTGCGCCCAGTGCCACGATCTGTTCTCCAGGCTGGAGATTGCCTGTGACCTTGGCCAGCTCGTAGCCCAAGCCCTGCAGCTGGACTGGTCGCCAGGTCACTGTTGCCGGAGTGCCAGCGATGACCCATACGCCGGTGCCTTTGCCAAAGTCATAAACGGCCGCGATGGGTACTTGTAAACTCCGGGTTGGCGTTGGGCCTGCGGTGATTTGCAGGGTAACGGTTGCACCGAGCGGTGCAGCAGACAGATCTCCCTCCAGTACATACCGTGCTTCGAAGGTGCGGGTGACGGGGTCGGCAGCGTCGGAAAGTAAGCGCAGTGTCGCTCTGACAGGGGCAATCGGGTTGCCATACTGGGTTGCCTGAGCGACCGATCCTACGTTTGGACGCAGGGTCTCTGGCAGATGAATGATGGCCTCCCGCTGCCCGGCCTGTGCCAGTCGAACCACGGATTGTCCGGCACTGACGACTTGTCCGGGTTCGGCCAAGGTCTGCACCACAACCCCATCGGCATCTGCCACCAGAGTGCTATAGCCAGAGGCATGGCTGGAAACCATCGCCTGGGCTTCTGCGGCGCTGAGATTAGCCTTGGCAGTAGCCGCTGCGGCCTTGATCTGTTCATAGGCCGATACCGAAACGGCTCCGGTGTCGATCAGGTCGCGATAACGTGTTTCCTCGAGTGCGGTTTGTCTGGCCAAGGCATGAGCTGCGGCGACAGATTGTTGTTGTACTTGCGCTTGCAAGCCAAGGTCTATCGGGTCGAGCCGCATCAGTGGCTGGCCACGTTTGACCGTTTGTCCGGTATCGACCAAGCGTTCCAGCACCTTGCCAGAGACACGAAAGCTCAGTTCAGCTTGCACGCGCGCGGCGACAACGCCGCTGAAAGAGCGCGAGCTATCGGACGCCTGCTGAACGGTAGCGGCTTTGACTAGCAGGGACTGATTACGGGGATCTTCAATGGCAGTAGAACCTCCACACGCTTCCAGCATGAGAGACAACAAACCAACGGCGATGAGAGTGGATGGATGTGGAAACATGGATTCCCTTGTTTGATAAACAGAACAAGCGCCAATCCTGTTTCTTGTGACCAAAAAAGTCAATGGTCACAGAGTGGTGAATACCAAGGGGCGTTCTCAATTAGTTAACGCGTCCTGTGATGGAGAAAAAATCCATCAGGCAAGGCGTTGAACGCAGAGAATGGTGAGCCCTTTTCAAGTTCAACAACACCGCATGATGGATTTTTAACCATAACCCTTCGGGCTGAGGCCAGTTGACTCCAGAACGGTGTTATTCGTCGCTTATTGAGCTCGCCCTGTTTATTAAACACAGGAGGCACTCCTCATGCCTTGTTCTGAAGCCAACGGGCTCTCAGCAGATCCCAACGGGCTCTCAGCAGGTCCGATTGACCAATTGAGAACGCCCCCTAGCCCCATTCGTTGATTTATTGTCCGCCATCTTTTAGCGGCTTACGTGAATGTGCACCGGTTGCAGATTTAACCGCTGCAGGTTTAACCGCATGGGGCCATGAACAAGACTCGGTGAAGAATGACTGTTACCGATAAAGGGAACAGAAATACGAGAGAGCAGAACACACCATTCCATCAGGGCACCAAAAACACCTAAGGTGCCAGGCTTCGTAATATCAGTGTCGACAGCAGGTCTGCCGCTTCTGGTGCCTGTTCCAGGTTGTGTTGTAATTGCACCGGATTGGCGTATGGCCGCATGATCAGGTAGATGCCATCGGCGACTTCGTCCAGTGGCGTTTTGGTTTCAAACTCACCCGACTCGCGCCCTTCACGAATGATTCGCTGGATGAGTAAGCGCAGGTGCTCACAGTGCTGCTGAGCCGATGGCCAATGCTCCCGCGAGGAGACAGCAGCAATGTCGTAGAGTTTACGGTCATGGAAAAACAGGTTGCTGCCGCCGTTGACCAGCGCCAGAAAAAGACGCCTCAGAGTCTCAGAAGCGTTGGGCGCATCCGCTGTTTCAGCGTCGACAACTTGCATCAGTTCAGCGAGTCGATTGGCACATATGACTTCTCCGATCGCCTGCTTGGAGTCGAAGAACTTGTAGATATAAGCCTTGGAGTAACCAATGGCTTTGGCCAGATCGGACACGGTGGTTTTTTCATAACCATAGTGTCCGAAGTGTTCTGTGGCCGCCTCCACAATCTGATCGCGGATGCTGTGTTCCGAAGGCCCCCGCAGGGGTGGTTCGTGTCTGGATTCAGTCATTGCTACAACTTGATTCGAATAATCTGGAACGTAATAGTGACCGGTTTAGAGCAATCCAGCTACATCCCGGTTTTTAATGCTTCCCAGTACTGGTTAAACAATGCATTGGCTGCTTCACCGACATCTTCCTGGAATTCACCATGGCTGATGATTTCCTGTGATGGGAAAATAATCGGGTTGCTACGGGTTTCTTCGTCGAGCAGCGCCAGCGCATCCTTGTTGGGGGTGGCGTAGCCGATGTAATCCACGGTACGGGCCGCAATGTCAGGGCGCAGCATAAAGTTGATGAACTTGAGGGCGGCGTCCTTATGTTCCGCGTTGGCGGGAATGGCGAAGCTGTCGACCCACAGAATCACGCCTTCGGACGGGTAGATGTAGTCCATTTCTGGCATGTCTTCCTGCGCCATGATCACTTCGCCGTTCCAGATCATACCGAGGCTGACGTCGCCTGCCAGATAAGGCTCGCGTGGGGCGTCAGAGTTGAATACCAGCACATTGGGCATCAGCTTCTTCAACAGTTCGTAAGCCTGTTTTATTTCAGCCGGATCGCGGGTGTTGGCGGAGTGGCCGTTGATGGCCAGTGCCATCTGGAATACTTCCCGCACGTCATCGGTCAGCAGCAGGCTGCCTTTCCATTTTGGATCCCAGAGGTCTTTCCAGCTGCTGATGCTGTTCTTGTCGATCGTTGCCGTGTCGATGCCAATACCGGTGCTGCCCCAAGTGTAAGGCACACTGTATTGGTTGCCGGGGTCGTAAGGCTTGTTCAGCAGGGTGGTGTCGAGGTGTTTGAAGTTGCTGAGTTGGCTTTTGTCGATGTCTGCCAGCAGGCCTTCTTTGGCCATGCGGGAAATGTAGTAGGCAGATGGCACGATGACGTCATAGCCAGTGGCATTCTGGATCTTGATTTTGGAATACATCACCTCGTTGCTTTCATAAGTGTTGTATTCCACCTCGATGCCGGTTGCTGCGGTGAACTCTTGCAGTACGCCTTCCGGGATGTACTCGGTCCAGTTATACACCACGACCTTGTCAGCTGCGCTGGCAGACATCGCCACCATCAATGCCGCCACGGTGGTGGACGCAAAACGAAATACAGAGGTCATTGTCATCAAGATTTCTGCCTTTTAATGAGAGAGGATATTACGGCAACCAGTACCAGCGACATCACCAGTAGCAGGGTAGCCAATGCATTGACTTCGGGCGATACGCCCACTTTTACCATCGAAAAAATACGGATTGGTAAGATTTCAAAGCCGGGGCCGGTAACAAATGAGCTGATAATTACGTCATCCAGCGACAAGGTAAAGCTCAACAGCCAGCCCGCCAAGATGGCCGGTGCCATGAGTGGCACAATGATCACTTTAAAAATACGTGCTTCGCTGGCACCGAGGTCTTGCGCGGCTTCGAGAATATTGGGATCGAGACTTTTCATCTGGGCGTAAACGGTGATCACCACAAACGGCAGACAGAAAGTGATATGGGCAATCAGCAACGACCAGAACCCGAGCTGTACTCCCAAGGCGATAAAAATAATCAGAAAGGTAATGGCCAGGACAATATCGGGCGACATCATCAACACAAATAACAGGCTGCTGGCGGAGGCTTTCAACGGGAACCGGTAGCGGTGGATGGCCAGCGCCATCAGGGTGCCAAGCAGAGTGGCGGCACTGGCGGCCAGCATGGCAATTAACAGCGAGTGGCCGAACGCCTGCATCATGGCGTCGTTGTGCCAGAGTTTTTCATACCACTTGAATGAAAAGCCGGACCAGGTGTAACCGTAGCGGGACTGGTTAAACGAGTTGCTCACCAGCACCGCCATCGGCAGGTACAAATACAGAAAGACCAATCCGATAAACAGCCATTTGCAGACGCCGGTGTTAGAGATTCTGGTCATCCATGCCTCCCTTGCGTTGGACGTACTGGTTGGCTTTGAAGTACAACCACAGCAACAAACCCATTAAGACAATCAGGAAGACGCTGAAGGCCGAACCAAAGGGCCAGTCACGTGCCACCAGAAACTGGTTTTTGATGACGTTGCCAAGCAGCAGGCTTTTGGCACCACCAAGCAGATCGGCGACATAAAACATGCCCATGGCAGGCAAGAAGACAATCAAACAGCCCGCAATGACGCCGGGCATGGTGAGTGGCAGAATAATTTGTACAAAACGCTGGTGGGCACCGGCTCCGAGATCACGTCCGGCTTCAATTAACGCGGGGTCGAGTTTGTCGAAGCTGGCCATCAGTGGCAACACCATAAAAGGCAGCAGAATATACACCAGCCCGAATATCACCGCGAAGTCGGTGTAAATCAGTTGCATGGGCTGGTCGATGATACCACTGCCCACCAGCAGGGTATTAAACAGACCTTTTTTACCCAGCAGCATTTTGATGGCGTAAATCCGGATCAGGCTGTTGGTCCAGAAGGGCACCACCATCATAAACAGTAACAAGGCCCGGACGGTGGTGGTCATGCGGGATAACAAAAACGCGAACGGGTAGCCGACAGCGAGGCAGATCAGCGTGGTGATACCCGACAACACCAGGCTGTCCAGGAATACTCCGGCGTAGATTGGATCCATCACCTGACGGTAATTGTCGAAGGTGATGGGCCAGACGGCAAAATGCTCGGAATCGGTGGTGAAAACGCTGGTCAGTATCACCATCAGGTGGGGTAGCAGGACAAACAGTCCCAGCCAACCAAGTGTCAGGCCAATAACAACCCGGCGGAAATTGATGTGCTTCAGCATTTTGTTCTCCCGCCGTTCAGAGGCCATCGGCCCTGATCACGTGTTCCCAGCCATGCACCCAGTTGACCCAGACTTTTTGCTGAATGTTGTAGTCAAAATCCGGGTCGTCTTCATCAAAAAATTCACTGGCGACCAAGGTATGGCCGTTGTCCAGCTTGATCACGGAGTCGAGGGTTTTGCCGGTGTAGTTACGTTCCACCACGCTGCCAAAAAAGCCGGGGCGTTCGTCGGCGTCTTCTATGTACTCAATACGCAGATCTTCTGGGCGCAGCAGTACGTGCACCGCTTCATTGGCAACCAGTCGCTGGTTGGCAATGATTTTCCATTCCTTGCCGTGGATTTCGGCCATGTATTCGTAGTCGTCCAGGCATTGGGTGATACGTCCATCAAATACATTGATTTCACCGATAAAGCGCGCCACAAACAGGTTGACCGGCGATTCGTAAATTTCTCGTGGCGTGCCGACTTGTTGGGGTTGGCCATTATTCATGACTAACACCCGGTCGGACATCGACAAGGCTTCTTCCTGATCGTGGGTGACATAGATAAAAGTGATGCCCAGCTGACGCTGGATGCGCTTCAGTTCGATCTGCATTTGCTGGCGCAGCTTGTAATCCAGTGCCGACAGTGACTCGTCGAGCAGCAGTACCTTGGGGCGATTGACGATGGCACGGGCGATGGCGACCCGCTGTTTTTGACCGCCAGACAACTGGTGAGGTTTACGTTGCTCAAAACCGGACAGCTGTACAACTGTGAGGGCGTCGCTCACCCGTGCGAGGATGTCTGCCTTGTCAGTGCCAGCCATTTTCAAGCCGAAGGCGACGTTGTCGAACACCGTCATATGGGGGAACAGGGCGTAGCTCTGGAATACGGTATTGGTCGGGCGCTTTTCTGCATCAAGCTGGCTGATGTCCTGACCATCAAGAATAAGCTGGCCTTCATCCGGTGTTTCAAAACCGGCAATCAGTCGCAGCACCGTGGTTTTGCCGCAACCGGAGGGGCCAAGGATGGTAAAGAACTCGCCATCCTCAATGGTGAGGTCAAACCCGGTCAGCACTTCCTGGGTCTGAAAGCGTTTGGTGACCTTGTTCAACGACAGAAACGAAGAAGCGCTCACGCAAGCTCTCCTGAATGATAAACGATGAATTTTCAGCAACCATAATGCAGTTTCGTGATGAATACATCCGTGATTCCGAATTGGTTGGAAAGGCCGTTGCGGATAGCATATTGATGAGACAAAGCGCTGCCTATAGTCCCGTCTACGGTCACGGCGACGGGACTATAGACAGCGGCAGACCGGTATGCAATACGGCATTTTTTAATAGAAAATTCATCGTTTTAGACCGGGTCGCTTCAGGCTGCGGCCAGCTGCGCTTTTTTCTTGCTCTGCTGAAACAGCAGTACCAACACCAGTCCAAACGCTGACGTACCGGCACCGGCCAGTGCGACAGCAGGCAGGCCCAACCCCAGATGAATCACGCCACCACCCAGCGCGGCGCCGAAAGCATTACCCAGATTAAAAGCCCCAATGTTCATGGCCGAAGCCAGGTTGGGGGCATCATGAGCTTCGCGCACCACTAACGCCTGTAAGGGCGGTACAATGGCAAAGCTTGAAATCCCCCAGAGGAAAATCACTGGGGCGACGATCAGCGCAGATTGCATCGTCGCGGCAAACACAACCAGCAACAGAATGGTTGCGACCAGGCAGACAATCAGCGCACCACTGAGGTTACGGTCGGCAAACCGGCCCGACAGATAGTTACCCACGGCCAGCCCGACGCCGTACAACACCAGCATACAGGTAACAAACAGGCTACTGGCGTGGGTTTCGTCCAGTAAAATCGGCGATATATAGCTGAACACCGTAAACATCGAGCTGGCCCCCACCACCGTTAGTAGTAGCGCAAATAACACCGATCCACGCTTCAACACCTTGATTTCATCCGCCATGCTGGTTTGGCCATCCAGAGCCAGCTTCGGTAATGAAACACGTAGGGCCACCAGAGTAATCAAGCCGAGTGCTGTCATACCCAAAAAGGCGCTACGCCAACCGATGGTTTCGCCCACCCAGGTGGCCAGTGGCACGCCGCCGATATTGGCAATGGTCAGGCCGGAGAATACCGCCGCTACAGCACTGGCTCGTTTGTCGGCGGGCACCAGCTGGGTTGCCACCACAGCACCGACACCAAAGAAGGCACCGTGATTAAACGAAGTAATAATGCGGCCAATCAGCAGCGTGGTGTAACTGTCGGAAAGAGCAGAAACCAGGTTACCCAGAGTGAATATGCTCATCGACAGCATTAACAGCCGCCGTCGTGACATGCTGGCGAACCCGAGGGTCATGATCGGAGCACCAATCACCACACCAAAGGCGTAGGCGCTGATCAGCATTCCGGCGCTGGGAATGCTGACATCCAGATCCCTGGCGATCACCGACAACATACCCATCGGGGAAAATTCGGTCACGCCAATGGCGAAGGCGCCAAGGGCCAGTGCCAGTAGTGGCGTATTCAGTTTCATTGCTAAAGCTCCCTTATTTATGCTTTCGGCAATATAGTGGCATGCTGTAGCCCTGAATAGATCGCTTGTCGGTCAGGCAGCTGTGCGTAAGAATCACAAGTTGGCTCAATATTCTGCTGCTGCTTCAGTACCACGAACACGCCAAAACACACAGATAAGCACACACATTGACGACACAGGAGGCGCATCATGGAGTTGGGTAGAACCGATCGTACTGGCGATATGGCGATTTTCTTGGCGGTGGCCTGTGCCGGGTCGCTCAGTGGTGCGGCCCGAGAGTTGGGGCTGACGCCATCGGCGGTGAGCCGAGTGGTGTCGAGAATAGAAAAACGCTTGCGGGTGCAGTTGATGGTACGCACCACGCGCAGCTTGCGATTAACCCGTGAAGGCGAAGACTACGCCTTGGCGGCCCGGCGAATTTTGGCCGATCTGGATCATACCGAGTCGGCCATTGCCGACCGAGCCAGACCCACAGGCCGGGTCAGGGTCAGTTCGGCCATGGCGCATGGACGTATGGTCATTGTGCCCTTGTTGCAGGAGTTCAGCCGTCGCTACCCGGATATCCTGGTGGACATGCAGTTGAGTGATGAAATATCCGATGTGCTGGCGGGACAGGCCGATGTAGCGATTCGGTTTGGCGCGTTGGCCGACAGCCCACTGACGGCCCGCCGCTTGGGAGCAACCGGTCGCATGGTGGTGGCGTCACCGGAGTATCTTGAGCGTGAAGGAACACCACAAACGCCGACCGAGCTGGTGCATCACAATTGCCTTGATTTCAGCTTCCGGCGGATTGAACCGGGGTGGCCATTCCGCCAGAACAATGAGTACGCCATGTTACCGGTGAGTGGCAATATTCAGGCGAACAACGGTGAAACCTTGGTGCAATTGGCATTGCAAGGGGTGGGCATTACTCGGGTTGGTTTATTTCATATTCAACAAGAATTGGCGAAAGGGGAGCTGGTGCCGTTATTGGAAGCATTTAACCCCCGAGACTTTGAAGACATACATGCAGTGTTTGTTGGGGGAGCCAACATGCCCGCCCGAGTACGGGTGTTTGTCGACTTTCTGGTGGAAAAACTCTGCCCACCGCCATCCAAAGCCGAGACCGGTAGCAGGACACACCGGGGAGTACACGCCTTACGATGACAACCAGATTTCCATCGTCGTGACCAGTGGGTTAAAACCAATACTTTGGGCCTATATTCAGGGCGCTAAAGTAGCCTTTAAAGAATTCGGCGAGTGGAAGAAACTGGATCTATCATCATCAGTAACGGCAGTGCCAATCATTTTGGCGGCCTGAAGGCTGGTGGTGTTCACAACCGGGTTTCCCCATTCAATGGGTGTAAGACCTACGGTGTGTATCCATAGACCCAAGGTGTTCTGGTTCACTCACAGATGCTTTGGGAAGCTGTTCAGGGAGCAGGAATAAACCTGTTTCATAACAATAAGAGGAAACAACTATGTGGACTAAACCAGCCTACAACGATCTGCGTATTGGCTTCGAAGTCACCATGTACTTCAGCCACCGTTAAGCCTTGAGGGGATACAGGCATCGGTTCATCTCTCTGCCAATGCCTGAAACCCGAAAGGTGGAACCGTGTGTTCCTTTAAATGCCTGGGCGTAGTTGCTATTCCCGGGCATTTTTGCAACTGCTGACGGTCTTTTTGCAGCTGTAAGAGCAACCGAATCTCCAGCGATCAACAGCGGCTGTGCGTACCAGCAAAACAATAATTAGAACAACAGATAACAGGCCATTCTATGAAAATTCACGTACTCGGCTCCGCTGCCGGTGGCGGCTTCCCGCAGTGGAACTGTAACTGCGTTAACTGCAAGGGCTATCGAGACGGCACCATCAAGGCCACCGCCCGCACCCAGTCTTCTATTTGTGTTTCTGCCGATGGCGAACGCTGGTTGCTGTTTAATACCTCGCCGGATATTCGTGCCCAGCTGGCGTCCTTTGCGCCGTTGCAGCCTGCGCGTCAGGATCGTGATACCGGTATCCACGCGATTGTGTTGATAGATGCTCAAATTGATCATTCCACCGGTCTGTTGATGTTACGGGAAGGCCTGCCGCTCGACGTTTACACCACCGCCCCGGTACATCAAGACCTGAGTTCCGGCTTCCCGCTGTTCAGCATGCTGAAAAAGTGGAACGGCGGTCCGGCGCATCATGAGATTCCGCTGGATGGCCGTTCGTTCTCGATACCCGGTATGGAAGCATTAAAAATTACCGCCATGCCGCTCGACAGCAATGCACCGCCGTACTCTCCCCGCCGTGGCAATCCCATGCCGGGCGACAATATCGGTATTTTTATTGAAGACACGACCACCGGGGGCACGCTGTTTTATGCGCCGGGGCTGGGCGTTATTGAAGATCACCTGTTGCCCTGGATGGCAAAGGCCGATTGCCTGCTGGTGGACGGCACGCTGTGGAGGGATGACGAAATGATCAATATGGGCTTGAGCCAGTCGACCGGCCAGATGATGGGTCACCTGGCCCAGTCGGGCGACGGCGGTATGCTGGAGGTGCTGGCAAATTACCCGGATGCTCGCAAAGTATTGATTCACATTAACAACACCAATCCGATTTTGAACGAAGAGTCGGAGCAACGCGCCATCGTCGAGGCACAGGGGGTTGAGATTTCCTTCGATGGTATGGAAATCGATATCTAACGGGCGTTGGGCATTAAAAAATAACAAACAACCACCGGCTTCGTGATTCGAAACCATCCGAAAGCCCAGAGCGGGCACCGGATTAAATAGATGTCCCCCTTGAGGTGCCGGTGTGAGGGGAAGCGCAGAACAATAACAATATCCCCATCAGTAACCTCTTTGAGGTGGAGACACAGCATGACAGAACACCACCGTAACCCGCCCTGGTCACGCGAAGAATTTGAACAACGCCTGCGCGCCAAAGGGGCGCTGTACCATATTCACCACCCTTATCATCAGGCGATGCACAACGGCGAATGCAACGAAGCGCAAATTCGTGGCTGGGTCGCCAATCGTTTTTACTATCAGATTAATATTCCGGTAAAAGACGCCAATGTGCTGGCCAACTGCCGCGACCGGGATGAGCGCCGTCAGTGGGTGCAGCGTATTCTCGATCACGACGGTTACGACGGCGCCCATGGTGGTATTGAAGCCTGGTTGATGCTGGGCGAAGCGGTCGGAATCGATCGCGATACCATGCTGTCACAGGAGCTGGTGCTACCGGGTGTGCGGTTTGCTGTTGATGCCTATGTGAATTTTGCTCGTCGCTCAAGCTGGCAAGAAGCCGCCTGCTCCTCGTTAACCGAGATGTTTGCCCCGGAAATTCATCAGTCACGACTGGATACCTGGCCCCAAAATTACCCCTGGATCGATATGCAGGGTTTGCAGTATTTTCGTGGTCGCTTGAGTGAAGCACGGCGCGATGTGCAGCATGGCTTGCGGGTGACGCTGGATCATTTTGTGACCCGTCAGGAGCAGGAGCGGGCGCTGGATATTCTGCAGTTCAAGCTGGATATTCTCTGGACCATGCTGGATGCCATGACCATGGCTTATTATCAAAACCGGGCGCCGTACCACAATGTCGAAGCCGACGGTATGGGCAACCCGGTGCGTTATCACCACGGGGCTTATCGATGATCACCGCCGAGCAGATACCGCTACTGAACCGCTTGTACCGGATGCAATGGGAAGAAAGCCAGCAGTCACACGTCCTGCTGTACCCGGAAGGCATGGTGCAACTGAATGGCAGTGCCGGAGAAATCATGGCGCTGGTGGATGGCACACGTTCCGGGGCCGATATTATTGCGCTGCTGGAACAGAAGTTCCCGGAAGCCGGTGACCTGAGTGCCGATATCATTGAATTTCTCGGAGTCGCCCATGAGCACAACTGGATCACCTTTGGCTAACCCGGTTATTCAGCCTTCGGCGGATAACCCTCACGGTGCCGGACGACCGTTCTGGCTGCTGGCTGAGTTGACGTACAAGTGTCCATTACAATGCAGTTACTGCTCCAATCCGCTTGATCTGACCGGCAGTGGCGCAGAGCTCACCACCGATCAGTGGCTCAGTGTGTTTGAGCAGGGCCGCAAGATGGGCGCGGCCCAGCTGGGATTTTCTGGTGGTGAACCCTTGCTACGTCGTGACCTGGAAGTGCTGATTCGTGAAGCGCGCAACATGGGTTATTACACCAACCTGATCACCTCCGGGCTGGGCATGGACGACCGCCGGGTGTCTGATTTCAAGGCGGCGGGGCTGGATCATATTCAGGTCAGTTTTCAGGCCAGCACCGAAGAGCTCAACAACCAGTTAGCCGGTAGTCAGAAGGCGTTCGCGCAGAAGCTGGCGATGGCCAAGGAAGTAAAAGCCCAAGGCTATCCGATGGTGCTTAACTTCGTGATTCACCGCGACAATATCGAGCAAATCGACAAGATCATCGAACTGTCGATCGAGTTGCAGGCTGACTTCGTTGAACTGGCCATTGCCCAGTACTACGGTTGGGCGTTTATCAATCGTGCTCACTTGCTGCCCACCAAAACACAGTTAATCAAAGCCGAAGCCATTACCAATCAGTACCGGGATCAATTAAATGGCAAAGGCCCGAAATTGATTTTTGTGACCCCGGATTATTATGAAGAACGGCCAAAAGGCTGCATGAACGGCTGGGGTAATATCTTCCTCACTATTGCCCCGGATGGCACCGCCTTGCCCTGTCACAGTGCTCGGGAATTGCCGATTCAGTTCCCCAACGTCAAAGACGAATCACTGGCCGACATCTGGTATCGCTCCACCGGTTTTAATCACTTTCGCGGTTACGAATGGATGAAGGAGCCGTGCCGCTCTTGCGATGAAAAAGAAAAGGACTTTGGTGGTTGCCGCTGTCAGGCATTCAAATTGACCGGTGATGCCGCCAATGCCGATCCGGTGTGCAGCAAGTCGGAGCACCACAGCAAAATTGTGGCGGCACGCAACGAGGCCGAGCAGCTGGCAGCAGGGGTTGCACCACAATCGCCATTGCTGGCCCGTAATACCCGTAATCAGCGGATGGCACTTGATATTATTGCTCGCAGCGAATGACCGCCATCAGCGCCCAGCAGGCTGCGGCTCAAGGGAAGCAATGGGCTGAACTGAGCAGTGCCGGTGGCTGGCTTGGCTGGCTGGAATTTGATCCGGTCACGGCTGTTAACCGGGTGCTGGTGGCGACAGCAACCACGCAGCCGTTAGACCCCAGTGTTGTTACACCAACAGGATTTTCTGCCCGCAGCCGGGTACATGAATACGGCGGCGGTAGCTGGTGCCTGTTTGCGAATGGGCTGATTTTTGTTAATGAAGCCGATCAGGCGTTGTATCGAGTGGATCTCTCCAATGGTCTGGCGGCGGTGTCGGCTCCTGAACGCCTGTTTCATCGCCAGGGTTGCCGGTATGGCGACCTGGTGTGGGATGCTATTCACCAGCGGGTACTGGCGGTCGAAGAAGATCATTCCGGGCCTGCGCCGGAGCCGGTCAATCGGCTGGTGGCGCTGAGCCTGACCACGCAGCAAACGCAGCAAATACCGCTGCTCTCTCAACCACTCGCCGTACCGCAACGCCAGCTACTGGCAGAAGGGTGGGATTTTTATTCCAGTCCGGCGCTAGCAGAAGATGGTTGTGCGCTGGCCTGGTTATGCTGGAATCATCCTCATCAACCTTGGCGATCGACAACGTTGCAACTGGCGGAGCTGGATGCCGCAGGGCAGCTTCAGTCGCTGGTCACCGCCGCCACTCCGGGACAAACCGAGGTCTCGTTATGTCAGCCAGGCTTTTTGGCCAACGGTGAGTTATGGGTTGTCTCGGATCAATCAGCAGGCATGCTGTCACCTGGGCAGCAGGAGGCGGATTCTTATTGGAATTTATACCGTTATCTTTCTGAATCGTCGTTGGAGCCGGTGTTCCAGCTGGCGGCAGAGTTTGCGACGGCTCAGTGGCAATTGGGTTTGCGTCACTGGGTTGCCGGTGCCGCAGGCGTGGTGGCCAGTTTTTTCCAACAGGGCCAAGCGGGCATCGGCTGGCTGAATCCTCAATCCGGTATGTTTGAGCGTCTGTCACCCAATGACTCTGCGGCTGCCCGCTACCATGGCCTGTGTTGGAATGCACAGAGCGGGCGTTATTACGCCTTGCAGGAACGTTGGGACTCGGCATCGCAGTTGGTGAGCTGGGATCTGTCGCTTCAATCAGGGCGTGATTCAGCGTTATGTCATGCAAGGCTGGATGTCGGGGTTATGCCTGCTGTGATTACCCGTCCCCAGCCTTGTGTTATGACTTGTATGACAGCGTTTGAACCGGCAGAGCAAGCGCTGTTCGGTTGGTATTACCCGCCGACAGCAGAATATTCGGACGCTCATCAACCGGCACTGATTATTCAGTTGCATGGAGGGCCGACTTCGATGGCCGACAGCCGTTTTGATCCGCAAAAGCAGTTCTGGTGCGATCGAGGTTTTGGTCTGTTAACGCTGAACTATCGCGGTAGCAGTGGTTTTGGTCGGCGTTATCGCCAACGTCTGGCAGGGCAATGGGGGCTGCTGGATGTGGAGGATGTGCTGGTGGCTTGCCAGTACGCGCTGGCTCAGGGCTGGGCGCTACCGGGCAGAATACTGGTGCGTGGCAACAGTGCCGGTGGTTATACGGTATTGCGGGTGTTGTCAGACTCGCGGGCGGCAGCGGCCGGGATTGGCGGTGGCGCAAGCCTTTACGGGATCAGTGATCTGGCCTTGTTGAATGAGCATACCCACAAGTTCGAATCACATTATCTGTCTTGGCTGATCGGTGATCCTGAAACCGCTGCCGAGTATTATCGGCAGCGTTCGCCGATTTTCCAGCTGGATGATTTCCAGCTGCCGGTGATTTTCTTTCAGGGCCGCCGGGATCGGGTGGTGCCGCCACAACAAACCCGCCAGTTGTTTGATGCCTTGCAGGGGCGGGCGGTAACAACCGAGTACGTGTTGTTTGATGAGGAGGGCCATGGTTTCCGGCAAGCGCAAAACCGTACGGTTGTGTTGCAGCGGGAGTTCGCCTTTTATGATCAATTACTGGCGGCGGCTTCTGTTTAAAGCCGTCTGTTTGGATCGCTAACCGCCAGCGGGAGGGTTGTGCACGCTCCCGCTGGCTGTGGTTGTGACGGGACGTTGAGAGTCAGACCCGGAAGCGGTTTACCATCTTGTCGAGTTCGCTGGCCAGCTGGTTGAGGTTTTCACAGGAGGAACGGGTTTGTTCCGCACTGCTGACGGTCTGGTCGGCAGCATTACGCACGTTACTCAACCGCTCGTTGACTTCCCGCGCCATACTGGATTGCTCTTCTGTGGCACTGGCAATATTGAGGTTACGATCGTTGATCTGGCTGATGACCGTGGCAATCTGATCGAGGGCTTCGCCGGACTTGCGCGATATATCCAGCGCCTGTTTGACACTGAGATTGCTGCTGTTCATTGCGTTCATTGCCTTGTCACTGCCATTCTGCACTTCGCTGATAATGGTGGAGATTTCTCGTGTCGAGGCTTCGGTACGATGCGCTAATGAGCGAACTTCGTCAGCGACAACGGCGAATCCCCGGCCACTTTCTCCGGCCCGGGCTGACTCAATCGCGGCGTTCAGCGCCAGCAGATTGGTTTGTTCGGCAATGGCTCGAATAACATCCAGTACGGTGCCGATTTTGCCCAGCTGACCCGCCAGAGTGGTCATCATTTCGGCGGTGGCTTCGGTCTCGCTGGTCAGCCCGGTAATGGCACTGACAATACTGTTGACGCTGGCCTGTCCGGCTCGTGACTGTTCTGCTCCGTCGACCGAGGCATCTGCAGCCAAGGCGGCATTGCTGGCAACTTCCTGAAACGCACTGGCCATTTCTGACAGCGCAACCGCTGCCTGATCGAGATCGGTATGCTGTTTTTGCAAGGAGTTGCTGGAGGTATTGGCCTGACGAGTCAGTTCGGTGGCCGTACCTGTCAGTGCTTTGGAGGAAGTCATGATCTGGCTCACGGTATGACGCAAGTCGTTCTGCATCCGGCCCAGGGCACTGAGTAGTCGTCCTCCTTCATCGTTGCCACTGGCCTGGATGTCCTGGCTTAAATCTCCCTGAGCAATACGTTCTGCCGCTTGCATGGCAGTGGTCAAACGCTGTAACAGTGGCCGGGTGATCGCATAGACCAGCAATACCAGCACCAGTGCACCAACGACGGTACAGATGATTGCCGTCGTCATCATTTGTTGGCGTAAACTGATCAGCGGTGCGGTGTATTCCGACACTGGCAGGGCGGCAACCAGAATCAGTTTGCCATCGTTAAAAGCCTGGTGATTGGCAATATAATCAATCCCTTCAAGCTGGAAGTGGCCGGTGGCATTACGGCCGGATTGAATCTGACTGAAGTAGTCTTGCAGGTGAGCATCTTTGGAAAAGTCGAGTTTGAGAAAATGGTTTTTATTTTCAGATGACAGCACCAGTCCATGGCTATCCAGCAGGAAATTATTACTTTCACTGTCATCATTGATTAGCCGGGAAGCGATATTTTGCAGATCGATCGGAGTATTCAGCGTGCCGACTACCTTGCCGGAACGGTTTTTGACCGGTGCTGTAATCATTAACACAGGACGGCCGGTCACCGGGGAAAGCAGGGTATGACCAATTGAGACGTCATCCGATAACAGGGTACGAGCATCGACATCTTCATTCGCTCTTGAAAAGCCTTCGGATTTACCGCCAATGCCATCAACACCAAGTGTGTAGTCGTTGAGCATGATAAAGACGTTTTCATAAACACCGGCGCCATCAGTCATAACCTTGCCAAGATAACGGCGTAATTGGTCATGCAGTTGCTGGTCTTGCTGACCGGTGTCAGCGAAACCTGCAGCGTAGTCTACGACTGCGGGTGCATTGGCGATGATCTGGCTGATTTGTAATTGTTTCTGCAGCACCACATCAATTTGTCCGGCTTTGTCCTTCACCGTGTGCTGAATGCTGGCATGCGCGCGTGCTTCCAGGACATTACTGGCCAGGCCGGTGGCTATAAAAATCAGTACCGCCATGGCAACGCCAAGGCAGATAACAGCAGCGATAACAATTTTGGTAAACAGCCGGTTTTTGCTGGTTTCAACTGGGGCGTTCATTACTACCTCGCACGATGGTCTGATGGCTCAACAACACAAGGTCGTTTGGTCAGTTATTTCGTATTTCAGTGTAGTCACGAATCGGACGTTGTGTATCCGCTGATGGTTAAGTTACCGTCGCGCCATGATTGGGTGGGTGTGAGCAGGTCTTGTAAAGGGAAGGAGAGGGCACAATGGAGGGTTGCCAGAAAGCCCTGACTGGGAGGCCCAATATCCAGTCATGTTGCGGTGCAGACAGCACCAGGGCGGCTATTTTGTCGAGCGCCAAGAGGCCATGCGCTTGAGCATGGCTTCGTCAGCATCATATAAAGTAAGGGCTTCGAACATAGACTGGCGTGTTATTCGATACGGCGTCCTTGAAGTACCTTGCGTTCCGTCGTCTTTTCTTTTAGCGAATCTGCATCAATCCACAGCCGGGGTTGCGAATAGACCTTGCCTTCGCATTCGCCAGCGGTGTTATCAATGGTGTAATACCATTCGCCATCGTAATACACCTGAAAGTGATCATCCTTGTTGCGGCCAAGTGGAGTGTAATCCCCCTGAGAAAGACCCTGTTCCACACCAAAAGTTAACGCCGTACCTTCTTCAAAACTGACCGCCAGAAAGTGCTCATCCACCTGGACAGCAACGCCCGGTGTCCATTGCGGCACGACGACTTCATTCACCAGTTGTCCCTGACGCCGAATCAATTTGCCGCTGGAGATGTTTTTTTCGACCATCCTGAACTGGCGTTCGGCCTTGAACGGCGGGCAGACATAATACTGTAGCTGTTGCAGATCGGCGTTGTTAAAGCCCTCACTGAAACGCAGCTCCTGGGTAAACGGGATGTACGATTGATGGCTACAAGCAGTGAGCAATAAAAGACAGCCTGCTGAGACGATCGCTCTCATGAAAATCCTCATGTCGTAACGGTGACCTGTTTATTTTTAAACATCTGCCGCTGCCTTTCGCCAGCGTGTTGCCGGATCGGCATTAAATGCGTATGGCGGTTATTATGCCAGTCATTAGCGTGTTTTAGGCAACCGCCCCTTGTCATTATTGGTAAATCTGCCAAATCCGGGCGGCAATCAGCGCGCTTTGTGCTGCGAAACGCGGTTTGTTACAGAAAATGATAGCGCTGATCTCGTAAACTGGTTATGGCAAAACGGAATATAGAGTGATGGAAGAGAGGTGATTATGAAGGTTTGGGACGGTTTTATTCGTGGCTACCACTGGTTACAGGTCATGTTACTGGTTGCTTGCTGGTGGACAGCGGAAGAGGGAGAGATGGAATGGCATATGAGTCTGGCGGCATGCCTGGTTGCTCTCTGGGTGACCCGATTGGTATGGGGTGTGCTCGGATCATCGAACGCACGTTTTAGTCATTTTGTGCAGGGGCCACAAGCGGTCACCCACTTTGCCCGTTGCCTGTTAGTGGGTAAGGGCGTGCCGCGTCATGCCGGACATAATCCACTGGGTGCGCTGATGGTGGTGGCTTTACTGCTGCTGATTGCGCTGCAGTGGATCAGTGGACTGTTTGCCACCGATGAAATTTTTACCGAAGGGCCGCTGGCGAGCTGGGTCTCTGCGGATACCGCGACTTGGCTGACCCAGTGGCATCACCTGAATTTTAATCTGATCATCGGTCTGGTGGTGCTGCATATTGCGGCGGTGGTGTTGCATCAATGGCGGGGTGAGCCGCTGGTGCAGGCGATGGTAACGGGAAAGCGAGATGATTTGAGGGATGTTCAGGTTCCTGTTCTGGTACCTGCATGGCGCGCCTGGGGGGTGTTTCTGCTGCTGTGGGCGGTCAGCTACTATTTGATTGTGGCTGGCTGATGGCTGCTGCTGCGTGCAGGCAAGTTGGGGATGGACGGTGTTCGTAGCGGGATCAGGAGACAGGCCCTATGGCCTGCATCCTGAGCTATGGCATAACCGGTTTTAACGATTTTTAAAGTCGGTATGACAGCTTTTGCAGTTTTTGGCGGTTTCCATAAATACCGGTTTGATGGTGTCCATATTGCCGGATTGAGCGGCTTTGGCCAGCGCGCTTGAATCCTTCTGAAACTTGGTCAGCTTCTCGCGGAACAGCTCTGGCTTTTCCCACACTGCGGGCTTGGCCTTGGTTTCACCTTTGTCGGAGCCAGGTACGGTAAAGCCCTCCAGCGGCATTTTTGCCAGCGCGTCCAGGCTGTTGGCGCGATACTGGAATTCCACCGCGTCAAAATTTTTCTTGCCTTTCACCATGTCGCCCATATGGCCAAAATGGGTGCCGACCAGGTGGAACACCGACTGGCGGTATTCGATAGCATCTTCAACGTCGTCATTACCGTGTGCCAATGCGCTGAAAGCGCAGCTGGATGCCAGAGAGATTGCCACGAGTTGTTTGCTGATGTGATTCATCAAGAGTCCTTCTTTTGGTTGCCGGGGTTGATTTATTCGAGGGGCTTCGTTCAGGCCCCTGGGTGTAGCAGTATTGCCTGAAGGTACAGTGTACACAGGGCATTTTTACCCTGCATCAAACCGCACTGGCGTTATGTGACCGTGTTGGTGTTAAAAATGCTGCACTCTGGCGAGATTCTGGCAGGATTTTTGAGATGTTTTACCTTTATTGACCTTCACGGTGCTATCCGTGTGGGATATCAGCTGAACATCGCTTCCAGAGACTGACTGGCGCGCAGGGCAGCATGGGCCTTGTTGTCGAGCAGCTGCTGTGGCGGAGTATCAGCCGCTTGTTCCAGCATGTTGAGGTACGGCACATGACCCCAAAGGGGAATGTGTTGCTGCGCCAGGACGTCGGTCAGGTATTCCAGGTTGGCCTGTTCGACATCCATGGCTGGACTCAGGCTATTGGCGACCCAGCCTGCCAGTGTCAGCCCGCGAGAGCGTATGGCTTCGACGCTGAGCAAGGCATGATTGATACATCCCAAACGTAAGCCGACCACCAGAATCACTTCCAGTGGCTGTTGCGCATCGTCACCGTCGAGTTCAACGGCGAGGTCGGCCAGTGAATGGATGGTATTGATTGGTACCAGCCAGCCACCGGCACCTTCGATCAGTTCAAAGCTGGCATTCGCTGTTGCGAGAGAGTGGCGGCAGGCACGGGTCAGCTCATCCAACTTCAGCGGTCGTTGTTCTTGCCGGGCGGCGATATGGGGTGCGATCGCGGCCTCAAATGCAAACGGATTATGGATGGCATAGGGCTGCTCGACATTACTGAAGCGTTGCAACAGCAGTGCATCGTCGTTACGCAGTTGGCCGGGGTGCTGTGCGTTGCCATCTGTTATGCGCTCGCATCCGGCCGCGACTGGCTTTAACCCAAAGGTCTGATAGCCCGCCCGGCCAGCGGCTGCCAGCAGCGCGGCGGAGATCAGTGTCTTGCCAGCATCGGTATCGGTTCCGGTAATAAATACGCGGCGGTTGGGCAGAGCGGGGGCAGCAGGCGTCATGGGTCTTATCCGTGGTCGGGTTTGGTCGCTAATATCCAGCAGAGCTGGTAGCTCAACGGGCATTGGCCGTTGGCATCTTTGGGGTAGTGTTGATCAAACAGTCGGATCAGCTGGCGTCCGGCCAATCCTGGGCGGCGGCCACTGTTGACGTTCGTCGCACCAATCGCTTTTAACGCCTGTAACAGGCTGAGGCTATCCGGGTAGTGTTCCTGATAGCTGGCCTGTTGCTGCAGCTGAATATCAAAACCGGCCTGTTGCAGCGCAATGCTCAGCTCCACCGCACTGGCAAAGCGGTTGATATGGCGGAAGTGATCTATCTGCTGCCAGGTGGCGGCAATTTCGCGGTGGGTGCCGGGCAACAGCGTGGCAATGGCAAGGGTTGCGCCAGGAGCCAGTACCCGATACCACTCTGCCAGAGTCTGTTGCGGGGCTTCGCTCCATTGCAGCATCAGGCTGGAAATCGCCCCACAGGGGGACTGTTGGCTAACGTCGGGGGCAGCATCGATTGTGCTGTCGATCGTAGTATCGGAGCGACGGCCAGCCGCCAGCGGTAGCTGATCGGCATCCGCTAACAACAGGGTACGGGAACACTGTGGTTGAGAAGACGATCCTGGCGCTGACAGCGGACGTCGGGCTGCCACCTCCAGCATTCCGGCGGCCATATCAATCGCGGTGATGTGTTGCGCTCCCATGGCGGCCAGTGGTTCGAGGGCGGCACCGGTGCCGCAACCGATATCGAGCCAGTGGCCGTGCAGACCGTCTGGCAGATGCTGCTGCAAGCGCTGCAGTAATTGCTGTTGTGCCCATTGCTGTACTGTGGCGGCCTGATCATAACTGCGCGCCGCACGGCTGAACTGCTGTCCGACCTGGCGTTTGTCGCGCATCGGGAGTGGATTCATGGCTGCTTCCCGGCGCTGGCGTTTATCAGTTCGAGCAAGGCGCGTTGCAACAGGGGAATGGTGGCTTGCTCCAGCAACAGGGCGTGGCTGCTGCCGCAAGATGGTATCGTTGACAGCGCTGCGCTGGATGTCAGTCCGGCCGGATGCAACGCGTCATGTTGGCCGTACCAGGCCAGTCGTAAGATGTCAGCGTGTTGGTTGTTGAGCTGGCGGTCGTCGAGTTGATATTGAGTCAGCCAGTCCAGCGAGGTGGCCAGCAGCGGCGCATATTGATCAGTTAATTGCTGGCTGGACAAGGCCGCGATGCAAGCTCGTGGTTGTTCCGCTCCCTGGCAGCACAAGGCGAGGAAACGTTTCAGTGTTTTGGCGGGGAAGCGCTCAAAGCCGTTACGAAAAGCGCTGAATGTGGCTTCATCCATCCCTTGTTGCGACGTGTCTGACTGGCGGAGAAAACGGCTGCCAGTGGCGAGGGTGCACAGCGCCCGTGGCTGAATTCTGCTCGTGGTATCGGCCGCTGCCTGGCTCTGTATATCGTGAGAAAGCCGGTCATGAGAAAGCGTGGCATGGGCCAGCGCTCCTCCCAACGACCAGCCGACCCAGAGCGCATCAGCGCTGGCGGTCTGACGCAACAGTGTGACAGCATCGTTGAAAGTGGGGGTCTGCCCGGATTGAGTCAGGCACTGATAGAACGCCCGATAGTCGAGGCCCAGATGCCTGCCCGGCAGAGCGGCCAGCAAGGGTTCGAAGATAGTCGCCGTGAAGCTCCAGCCGGGCAGCCAGTACCACAGCGGCTCGGACTTTGAGGCGGTGTGGGCGTTCAGTGGCACCCAGAAATCGGCCTGGCTCACAGGGTGCTTCCCTGTGACGGCAGCGCGTTGTCAGTAGCGCTGCGTAACGACTCTGGGATCAGTTCATCCAGCGCAGAGAGTAGTGCGTCGATCTGCTCGGTGGCATGGGCGGCGGTCAGGGTGATACGTAAACGACTGCTGCCATCGGGCACAGTGGGAGGGCGAATCGCCGTGACCCATAAGCCACGCCGCTGCAATTCAGCGCTGATGGCCATGGCAGCGGCTTCGTCGCCGATCATCAAAGGCTGAATCGGTGATACCGATGGCATCAACTGTAGCCCGAGCTGGCTGGCCTGCTGGCGAAAATAGCGAATATGCTGATTGAGGGTTTGCCGCAGAGCATCATCTTGCAGACGTTCGAGATTCGACAGCATGGCCTCGGCAACGGCGGGAGGCAGGGCGGTGGTGTAAATGTAGGGGCGGGCAAACTGCACCAGATAGTCGATCAGGTTTTGATCTCCGGCGACGAAGGCACCAAAGCCGCCGAGGCCCTTGCCCAGCGTGCCGATATAAACCGGCAGTTGTGCGGCGCCGAGATCAAAGGCCGAACGGACACCTGCACCATGGGTACCGATAACGCCCAAGCCGTGGGCATCATCCACCATCAACAACGCTTGTTGCTGCTGACAGATCTGACTGAGCCTGGCGACATCCGCCAGATCGCCATCCATACTGAAAATACTGTCACTGACCACCAGTGTCAGTGCTTGAGTGTTTTGGGGCTGTTGTTGACGTTGTTGGAGTTGTTGTTGGAGTTGGAGTTGTTGTTGGCGATGTTCCAGCCGTTGTTGCAGCTGGGCGTAATCGAGATGGCGATAACGCAAGAAATCGGCTCGACTGAGCAAGGCACCGTCGATCAGGGAGGCATGGTTCAGCTTGTCTTGCAGGATCAGATCACCGCGCTGGGTCAAGGCATTGATACAGCCGACATTGGCCATATAACCGGTCGAAAACAACAAGGCTGCCGGATATCCGGTGTGTTTGGCTAACGCCTGTTCCAATTCCTCGTGGGCGCTTGAATGCCCGCAGACCAGGTGTGATGCACCGCTGCCCAGACCCCAGCGCTGGGCACTGTGGGCCAGTGCTGCTGCGCCACTGGCTGCCAGGCCGAGGTAATCATTGCTGCAAAAATTGATCAGTTGTTGGCCATCCCGCTCAACCAGCGGCCCTTGCTGGCTGCTCAGGGTTGAGCGCTGACGCCATTGATTGAGATTGCGGCGCTGTTGGCTGGCGTCATTCAGGCGTTGTTGCCAGGGCGTAGAGCAGGAACTGGGCATGGTAACGGGGTCGACCTGTGGTTGTATTCGTATCAGTGAGTGGGCAGTACTCGGCTGCTTGACAATAAGACGGTGGCGGAACAGGTCAATACGGTCAGCAAGCTTTGGTTTACTAATGGTGAGGGTGGCTCCGGCTGTTTAGCAAAAAGGCTGAAATAGCGCCGCCAGGGCGGTTTGTCAGTGGGTTGTAGCGGAGTTGAAGACTGAAATCCGTTAACCTCTGTTTTGTTGATTTTTTTGAGAGCGAATGATGACAGGTCATGATCACCAAGCCGCCAAACCCTGGTCTGAATCGGCATTGACCGATACCGAGTTTGATCGCCACCATTTATGGCACCCCTATAGCTCGATGACCACACCGTCACCGGTGTGGCAAGTGGCGTCGGCCAGTGGGGTGCGCTTGCGCTTGCGTGACGGCCGCGAATTGATCGACGGCATGGCATCCTGGTGGTGTGCGGTACATGGCTACAATCATCCGCGCCTCAATCAGGCCGCGACCGAGCAGCTGGATAGCATGGCTCATGTGATGTTTGGTGGTTTGACCCATGGACCTGCGATTGCCTTGGGGCGACGGCTGGTGGCACTGACACCACCAGGGCTGGACAAGGTGTTTCTGGCCGATTCTGGTTCGGTGGCGGTCGAAGTTGCGATGAAAATGGCGATTCAGTACCAGCAGGCTCGGGGCAAGCCGGAGAAGCAGCGATTACTGGCACTGCAGCGCGGTTATCACGGCGACACCATGGGCGCGATGTCAGTCTGTGATCCACAGCGGGGTATGCATCATCTGTTTGCCGGTGTTTTGACGGCGCAGCATTTTGTTCGTGAACCTCAGGCGGTTTTCCCCCGAACGGGGCCACTTCAGCACGAACCACTTCAGCACGACCAACCCAGGGACGACTCGATTCTGGCTGCGGATATCGCCGCACTGCGTCAGGCGTTGGCGTTACACCACCAGCACCTGGCGGCGCTGATTCTTGAACCTGTGGTGCAGGGTGCTGGCGGTATGCGCTTTTACCATCCGGACTATCTGCGTGCTGCCCGGCGCTTGTGTGATGAGTTTGATGTGTTATTGATTGCCGATGAAATTGCCACCGGTTTTGGCCGTACCGGCAAGCTGTTTGCCTGTGAACACGCCGATATCACACCGGATATCCTGTGCCTTGGCAAGGCACTTACCGGTGGTTATATGACCTTGTCAGCGACGCTGGCGACGACCTTGGTGGCGGAAACCATCAGTCAGGGAGACGCCGGTTGTTTTATGCACGGGCCAACCTTTATGGGTAATCCGCTGGCGTGTCGAGTGGCGTGTGAAAGCATCGACCTGTTGCTGGAATCCGACTGGCAAACTCAGGTGCAGCGTATCGAACAGCAGCTGGAGCAAGGGCTGACGCCACTCAGGGGTCAGGCGGGCATCAAGGATGTGCGGGTATTGGGCGCGATTGGTGTGGTGCAACTGGAGCAGGCGGCTAATGTGGCCGAGCTGCAGCCGTTATGTGTGGCACAGGGAATCTGGGTACGCCCGTTTGCCGATTGCGTTTACGTGATGCCGCCCTTTGTGATGAACAACGACGATCTGGTCACCCTGACGACAGGTATACAAACTGCCTTGGGGCAGTATCTTGCCGCTGAATAATGGCCAAGTGTAAGCTGTGGTGCCTGTCATGTGGTGCACGTCATGTGGTGCACGTCATGTGGTGCACGTCATGTGGTGCCCGTTATTTATTGTTCCAGTAAATAGGCCATCAACGCACGGAGCTTGGCCGGTTTTACCGGCTTGTTCAGTCGGGTTGCCCCCAGACGCGTGATTTCCTGGCGGATGTCGTCGCTGCGGTCGGCGGTGATCACGATCAGCGGAGTTGTTAAAACATCGGAATCCTCGGTCGCCAGCGCACGAATCACGGCAGTACCGGTTTCATTATGGTCGAGGTGGTAATCGGCCAGCACAATATCCGGGCGAAAGTGGTACCAGGCATCCTGGGCGACTTCACCATTACTGGCGGTAATCACGTTACAGCCCCAGGCTTGCAGCAGGCTTTTCATGCTGAGGCGGATGGTTTCTTCGTTATCAATCACCAGTACGCGCACGTGGTCAAGCCGAGCGCTGGTCGCCAGTCCTTCGGGCACCGTATCCGCCCGGTCGGCACAGGGACTGCTGACCTGATCATCCGGATGAGCCAGCGGCACGGTGACAGAGAAGCAGCTACCGACCCCGACACGGGAGTGGATCGCCACCGGGTGATCCATCATGCGGGCAATCCGCTCGACAATGGCGAGGCCAAGACCAACGCCCTTGCTGCGTCCCTGGTTGGCATTATCGAGCTGGCGAAACTCACGAAAAATCTCGCTACGCTGGTGTTCGGCAATACCGGGGCCGGAATCACAGACCATCAATTGCAGCTGTTCACCACGCCGACGACAGCCAATCAAGACTCTGCCAGCCGGGGTGTAGCGAATGGCGTTACTGACGAAGTTACGCAAAATGCGCATCAGCAGGCGGGAGTCACTGCGAATACGCAGGCGGCTTTGCACCATGTGTAATGCCAGGCTGGCTTGCTGGGCCTGGGGCTGAAATTCACTGTAGAGCGTGTTAAACAAATCGCTGACGGCAAATTCTTCATTGTCGGGAGTGACGGCATTGGCATCAAGCCGGGAAATATCGAGTAAATCGGCCAGCAGTTCTTCTGCGCCGGTCAGCGCGGTATGGATACGTTCAACCAGAATCTGATTGTCGCTATCGAGCGGGCGTTCTTGCAGTGTGGCTACCAGCAAGCGGGCGGCATTCATCGGCTGCAACAGGTCGTGGCTGGC
>CAJXTI010000054.1 GCA_913061185.1 uncultured Oceanobacter sp. | reverse complement strand
CCTGAACAACGGCAACACTCGCGCAGAGCCGTGCAGGATTAAATAGATGTCCCCTCAAGACTGGAGACGACCTGGACGTTGTCTCCGCGACTGCCCGAACAACAGCGCACCATCATATTGCCAACCAGACCCCATATGGAGCCAAGTCGCAACGGCTGTCTTTGTTACGATAAAAACAGGTTTTATTTCTGACTATTTCAAGGTTTTTCGTACCATTAACGACACCAAAGTATTGCTGAGTTCGTTAATTAACCACTTTTACACCAACAATTTCTGCTCTAGAATTGCCGCCCCTACTACTTACTGGTGATGAACACTTCTTCCCTCTCAATACGGCTACCCTGGGCTACCGTGATGTCTGGTGAATGAGTTTTTCATCAATTCCTGGAGCCTGCATGACAGACATACTGCATTACCTGCTAATAGGTCTGGCCGTTCTCGGCCTGCTATCCGTCGTTCTCGAAGAAATCATCCATGTTAACAAAGCACAATCGGTGCTGTTCCTTGGCGCCCTGTCCTGGGTATTACTGTTTATATTCAGCTCTGCCGACCCAGGTGAACACGACAGCGTGATTTATGGACTGGGGGAAAATATCGGTGAAATCGCCAGCCTCTGGCTATTCCTGCTCTCCGCCATGACGTTTGTGGTTTATCTGAACAAAAAAGGCTTGATTGAAAGCCTGATTTACAAGGTACTGCCCAACCAGATATCCGAACGCAAGCTGCTGTTTCTGACGGGTCTGTTCTCTTTTGTATTTTCTTCCCTGGCCGACAACATCACTGCGACACTGATTTCCATTGCCCTGATTCTGTCGCTGGATTTGCCAATACGTAAAACCCTGCGTTTTGCCACTCTGGTGGTCTTTGCCGTGAACTCAGGTGGTGTCGCCATGATCACTGGCGACGTCACCACTCTGATGATTTTCCTTGAGGGCAAGGTCACCATCACCAACCTGCTGTTACTGTCGCTTCCATCATTGATGGCAGTACTCTTGCTGGCAGCCATACTGTCGATTCCACTCAAAGAAACGGCCATCATTCGGCGTAAAACCCATGATCTGCAAGCGGTCGATTTTGCCATTGCCGCGATCTTTATCTGTACCATCATTGCCACTATTGCAGGTAATGTGCTGTTCGATATCCCACCGGTACTGAGCTTTCTGACCGGTCTGGCGGTGATGTTTCTGGTCGCCCGCGCCTACGGTGAAGACACCGAAAACGACCCGATCCTCAACTATGTTCGTCAGATCGAGTTCGATACCCTGTTGTTCTTCCTTGGTATTTTGTTACTGGTCGGCGCACTGAAAGAAATTCACGCGCTGGATTCATTCGTCAGTCTGTACGAACACCTGCCCGCCTGGTCGGCCAATTACCTGATGGGCTTGCTGTCATCGCTGATTGATAACGTGCCATTAACCGCAGCCTTGCTGAAAGCCGACGTCACCATGAGCCTGGCAGAATGGCTGTCGTTGACTTACGCCGTCGGCGTCGGTGGTTCATTGCTGATTATTGGTTCGGCGGCAGGGATTGTTGCCATGAGCAAAATTGAGGCATTAACCTTCGGCACCTATCTACGCTTTGTCGTGGCCTTGTTACTGGCCTATACCATTGGCTATATCGCGGTGCTGGGACTGGGGATGGTTATTTCCTGAGCCGGAACCGGCTCCGTTGGCAGAGTGGTGGGGAAGCTGACTTCCCCACCACTCTGCCCATGTAACACCGGACGCGTGCCCAGCTCAGGGTAATTTGAACCTCAGTTCAACCTCAGCACCGGTGATGGTATCTCGCAACGGCTTGGTCTCTGCCGCTTCAGACTCATCCCAGTGTAATTTGCCGGACAAATCCAGTGCCGACCCGGTTTGCGGCTGAGCATTAAAAACATTAGGTAACAGTGCCGAGGCTGTTCCGTACGTCAGTTGCTCTTGTCCGATGGTCTCGGGAAGGTGCAGGTTTAACGGCTGACGAGCCTGCTGTTGCATCTGTTGCTCCAGCGCTTGCTGTTGTTCCGTCGGTGGCTGCCATTCCTCAGTTTCGACCGTCAGTTCCGGCGGCTGAAGATCGTCACCAGATGGCTTAACGTCCACTGCTGCTGCAATACTGGATCCTGCCTGTTCGTCAGCCAACGCTTCACCCTGATAAGTCGCCACGGGTATCAATTCAGGCTCCACCCTCTCAGGCGCAGCATCAGACGCAATACTTGGCAGAGCAAGCGGTGTACCGCGCCCTGATTCGTCCCCTGATGGATACTCGCCCTGCGCGTCACCCATAATCCGGGTGTCTTCGACAGATTGCAGCTGCGTAACCTGCCAATACCCTGCCACTGCGACCCCCGTGACCAGTACCACTAATCCTGCGATCAGACCTTGCTGCATGTACCCTCGTTTATTGATAATTTTTTACGGTGAAAAAGAAAATGCGGGTCATCAACCAGCGCTGAACAAGGCCAGAAAAAGACGATTCTGACCAAGACACATGTCGTTTTGGAGTCTGCAAAGACCATCAGGTTCCGCTGATTACGGCACCGAAGGAGCAGGACACGACTGCCACACCAGTCGATATCCCGGTTGGCCCACCTTGGCAATAACAGACTGATCAGCCGCTATCCCTGCAACGGCAACCAACCGTTCATGCTGCAGTAACAGCGGCCAATGTGGCCGCAACCAGGGCGGAATTCCGGCTTCTTGCCACAGTTGCTTCAATGATTTGGACGGACGCCCTGGCGGCCGTAGCAGCAGCGCATGCGACAGTTCGAGGTGAGCCTGGCAAGTGAGCTGATAGTCACCAGACAGCAATACGATGGCAGAGTCAGTCCCCGCAGACTGGCAATGCTCGGCGACCAGTTCGCCCAGCGACCATCTTGTCAGCAAGCAGCACGTTGCGCTTGCCTGAGTGTCTGGCAAGGTCAGAGCAAGAGTCGCAGGTACGGTGACAGGCCAGTGTCGATCCGACAGCACCAGGTACAAGCGTCCCCGAAACCGACGTACCCGAACATCTCCCAACCCAACCACTATCTGTGCATCCGCCGCTGCATATAACGCCTGTTCTACCAGTTCGGCCAGCCGTGCCTCACTGGCAACCTCTACCGCGGCGTGCTGAAACCAGGCATACAGCAGCGGCTCATGCAACACTTTGGGCTGATCCTGCCAGCGTTTGATATTCAGACTGGAACCAGCGTTGCCGGGCCAGTTATCAGCGTCGGTGCATAACTCAAGCACCGGTGCTAACAGATGGTCAAACGCTGCCTTGTCTGCTGCCAGACGCCGGGCAGTACGCTTGAGTGAGTGTTCACGACCAGGAAAACGGCGGTACAACTCCGGCAACAGCACCTGCCGCCACCAGTTCCGCTCCAACCGGGTATCCTGATTGGAGGGGTCGTCTACCCAGCGTAGCAGGTGTGCCTGTGCATACTGCAGCAGCTGTTGTCGCGAACAGTCCAGCAAAGGCCGTAACAGCCGGGGCGATCCCTCCTCGCTTGGTCGGTTGTCTGAGCGCTCAACCAGTCGTCTTGCCGAGGATAGATAACGTTGTTGCGGCATACCCGCCAATCCACTCAGGCCGCTACCACGTGTCAGGCGATTGAACAGGGTCTCGACCTGGTCATCAGCATGATGCCCCAGCAACAGCCAATCGTCAGGCTGGCAATAACGCTGAAACACCTCGTAACGGGCACGACGGGCGGCCTGTTCGATACCACCCTGGCAGCGACCAAGATGAACCCGTTCAACGGTCAGAGGGATTCCCAACGCCTGGCACTGCTGCGAACAAAACCCGGCCCAGTCGTCCGCTTCTGCCATCAAGCCATGATGCACATGAATAGCATGCAATCCGGCACATGACGATGCCCCTCCTTGCTGCCACCACTGCGCCAGCAAATGCAGCAAAACGCAGGAGTCCATGCCACCACTGAAGCCGACCCAGAGCTGGCTTGCCGGGCTGATCCGGGTTGCCAGCAACTCGTCCAGCCGTTGCAGAAGAGCGCCTTCTACGCCCTCAGCGCCAGTGACTGACGCGTCAGCAAGACTCATGGCAAATCTCAGCCGAACACCAGTTCGACGGCTTGCTCGCCAAATTCGTAACGCAATTGCAGTAGCTGGTCGTCGGTGGGGTTGACCCGCCACTCGTCGCCGAGCCGAATATCACAGCGGGCGGTATCATTATGGTAATCCAGCACAATCGGGCACCCTCCTTCCAGTGGCTGCAACAGCTGCCCCAGCAATTGGCAGGATTGATCATCCAGCCGCTCGCCATTCATCTGGATACGAATGGATTTGGCAAAGTTCAGCCGGGCCTGACTGATCTCCATCGCCGAGCGACCGATCGCCTTCAGCCCGCCCGAATAGGCGTCGTGGCTGATCTGGGCTTCGACCACCAGCACCTTGTCTTTTGCTACCACCTCACGCACTTGTTCGTAGACGTCGGAAAACAGCGCCACTTCCATGCGACCAGAGCGGTCGTCCAGGGTCACGAAACACATGTTTTCGCCGCGTTTGTTTTTCATCAGCCGCATATCAACCACCAGCCCTGCCAGCTTCTGCGGTTTTTTGTTGTCTTGCAGGTTAACCAGTTTGGTTGGTGCCAGCTGACGCACTTCGGCTTCGTATTCATCGAACGGGTGTCCGCTAACAAACAGGCCGAGGGTATCTTTCTCACCTTGCAGGCGTTCTTTTAACGTCCAGTCACGCAGGCGACGGAAACGTTCGTAAGGGTCAGCCCCCACAGCAGCTTCAGCCTGCACCTCGCCAAACAGATCCACCATACCGGCGGCTTCGTTAGCAGCGGTTTGGCCTGCACTTTTCATGGCATCTTCAATACTGGCCATCAATACCGCACGGGGTGCGGTAACCGGCAAGTTGTCGAAGGCACCGCAGCGCACCAGAGCTTCGAGAACGCGTTTGTTGATTTTTTTACCGTCAACACGCTGGCAAAAATCAAACAGATGTTGGAATGGTTCACCGGCTTCACGTGCTTCGATAATGGCATCAATCGGGCCTTCTCCGACGCCTTTTACCGCACCGAGGCCGTAGACAATGGCTTCGTCAGCGTTAACGGTGAAGCCAAAACGCGACTGGTTAACATCCGGCAGTACCAGCTCAATACCCATCTCGCGGCATTCTTCAAAGAAGATCACCACCTTGTCGGTATTCTGCATGTCGGAGGTTAATACCGCCGCCATAAAGGGCGCCGGGTAGTGCGTTTTTAACCACAGTGTTTGGTACGACACCACGGCATAGGCAGCCGAGTGCGATTTGTTAAAACCGTAACCGGCGAATTTTTCCACCAGGTCGAAGATTTTCATCGCCAGATCCGGGTCAACCCCGGTATCAATAGCACCGGTGCGGAAAATATCCCGCTGCTTGGCCATTTCTTCCGGCTTTTTCTTCCCCATGGCGCGCCGCAGCATATCCGCGCCACCCAGGGTGTAGCCGGCCAGTACCTGGGCGATTTGCATCACCTGTTCCTGATAGACGATGACGCCATAGGTCGGTTCGAGGACTTCCTTCAGGCTTGGGTGTTCGAAGTCCGGGTGTGGATAGGCGACCTTGGCACGACCGTGTTTACGGTTGATAAAGTCGTCCACCATGCCGGACTCCAGCGGGCCGGGACGGAACAGTGCCACCAGGGCGATCATGTCTTCGATATTGTCGGGTTGCAGCCGCCGGATCAGGTCTTTCATACCACGGGATTCGAGCTGGAACACCGCCGTGGTCTGGGCCTTTTTGAGCAAGGTATACGAGGCCTGATCATCCAGTGGAATGTGCTCAATTTCTACCGGCGGCAGATTTTCCTTGGCGCGCTTGCTGTTAATGGTTTTTAACGCCCAATCGATAATGGTCAGGGTGCGCAAACCGAGAAAGTCGAACTTCACCAGACCGGCTTCTTCAACGTCATTCTTGTCGAACTGGGTCACCAGACCAGAACCATCCGGTTCACTGGCAGTGGCGGAAAAGTCGGTCAGTTTGGTGGGGGCAATCACCACACCACCAGCGTGCTTGCCGGTCTGGCGGGCGATACCTTCGAGTTTGAGAGCCATTTCCCAGATTTCCTGGGCTTCTTCGTCTTCGTCCAGAAATTCTTTCAGTGGTGCTTCCGCCGCCAGTGCCTTTTCCAGCGTCATGCCGGGGTCACCCGGGATCAGCTTGGAGAGTCGATCAGCCAGACCAAACGGCTTGCCCTGGGCACGGGCAACGTCACGGACGACCGCCCTGGCAGCCATGGTGCCGAAGGTAACGATCTGGGAGACCGCCTGACGGCCATAGGTATCGGCCACGTAGGCGATGACTTTCTCGCGGTCTTCCATACAGAAGTCGATATCGAAGTCAGGCATCGATACTCGTTCCGGGTTGAGGAAGCGTTCGAATAGCAGGTCGTATTCGAGCGGATCAAGATCGGTAATTTTCTGCGCATAGGCCACCAGCGAGCCAGCCCCGGAGCCTCGCCCCGGCCCCACTGGAATCTCGTGATTCTTGGCCCACTGGATAAAGTCCATCACGATCAGGAAGTAACCGGGAAAACCCATCTGAATAATAATATCCAGCTCGAACTTGAGGCGGTCTTCATACGGCTGGCACTTTTCGCGGTACTCATCGGACTCTTTTGCAATACCGGCCAGAATCACTTCCAGCCGCTCTTCCAGGCCCACTTGGGAGATTTTGCGGAAAAAATCCGCTTCGCTCATGCCTTCTGGTATCGGGTAGTCGGGCAGGAAGTATTTGCCCAGTAATACTTCTACCGAGCAGCGTTTGGCAATTTCGATGGTGTTCTGAATCGCCGTTGGCGCGTCCGGGAACAGTTCGATCATTTCTTCGGCACTGCGGAAATACTGCTGTTCGCTGTACTCGCGTGGACGGCGCTTGTCATCCAGCGCATAGCCCTGACCAATCGAGACCCGGGTTTCGTGGGCTTCGTAGTCATCAGCGTAAATAAACCGCACGTCATTGGTGGCCACCACCGGGACACGCAACTTGCCCGCCAAAACCAGGCTGGCTTTCACCAGGGTTTCATCACCAGTACGACCGGTGCGCTGGATTTCGAGATAAAAGCGGTCACCAAAAATCCGCTGGTACTCAGCGACCAGAGCCTCGGCAGCATCCAGCTTGCCTTTTAAGACCCGCAGGCCGACATCCCCTTCGCGGGCACCGGAGAGCAAGATCAGGCCGTTGTTTTTTTCGATCAGCCATTCACGTTTGACCACCGGCTTGTCGTGGTGCTGGTTCAGATAAGCCTGCGAAACCAGTTCGCGCAAGCCGAGATAACCGTCCGGGTTCATACACAGTGCCGTTACCCGAAACGGGGCATAGCTGTCTTCCGGGTTTTCGAGCCACAAATCCGCTCCGAGAATCGGCTTGACGCCCTCCCCCAGGCAGCTTTTGTAAAACTTCACCAGCGCATACATATTGCTCTGATCGGTCAGGGCGACGGCGGGCATGTTCGCTGCCACCGTAGCGCCAATCAGCTTTTTCACCCGCACAGTACTGTCGTAGAGGGAATATTCAGAGTGAACGCGCAGGTGAACAAAAGCAGCTGGAGACGACATGACAATGGCCCGTAGTAATACGTGGAGTAATACGTAGTGATGCGTGGTGACGAGGAATAACAAACCCGGAGTTTACAACAGTTGCTGCCCGCAATCAGGTGATGACTCGGATTGTGCGCGTGTGTCAGCTCTTTATTGCCAGCTGCCAACTCTGTCCCGGCCAACTGTCTGGCGGCAGTTGCCATTGACCGATACTGAGTCGATGTAACCCAAGTACCGGATTCCGAAAGCGGCCAAACATACGTTTGATCTGGTGGTAACGGCCTTCCATCAAGGTTACCAACACTTCTCGCTCGGCAATAATCTCCAGTAACGCCGGACGCGTGGTGATATTTTCGAAGGGAAAATACATACCGGCAGCAAACGCCGTGATGTAATCGGCGTTGACCGGATGCGCCAGCGTCACATGATACACCTTGGCAACTTTGTGCTCTGGTGCCATCAAGCGCTGTGACCAGAGACTGTCATTGGTGAGTAACAGCAGGCCACTGGACGCCCGATCCAGACGCCCGACGATGTGCAGCTGCTCCAGCTGCGCCGGTTCTAACGGACACTCAGTACTGTGTCGTAACTGGTCGATCACCGTCGTATGCTCGTTATCACGGGTCGCACTGACCACGCCAACCGGCTTGTTCATGGCCAGATACAACGGCTGTTGTTGTTGCAAGACCACGTGATCCAGCGTCACCAGACTGAAAGGACCAACCGGCTGGTTAATATCAACCGCCGCCTCGCCATCAATGGTGATGCGCCGCTGCGCCAGCAGCAAACGCACATCGCGCCGGGAAAACGCCGTGTGTTGGGCAATAAAACGATCCAGACGATAGCGGCAGCTTGCCATACGCAGTCGAAGCTCCGGTGGCGAAAAAGCCAATCCTGATAACCGCCTGACAAGTCAGGTGTTGCCAGAAAAGTAACAACTCAATGTGACGGCAGGTGCACTTCAATGGTGATGTGCTGTAATTGCGGATAATCGGCCAGATGCTGACGAATACGGCTGGCAGTATCGCTCTCATTGGCCGTTACCGACAACACCAGAGCGTAACGATCAGCAGATACTTTCCAGATATGGATGTCGCGGATTTCAGCCCCGGTGGTCTGTACTGCATCAATAATCTGCTGACGCACGGGTGCATCAATACTGGCATCCAGCAAAATCCGGCTGGTGTCTTTCAACAAACCGAGCGCCCAAACAGAAATAATGGCAGCGCCAACAATACCCATCAGTGCATCCAGCCATAACCAGCCCAGCATCATGGCAGCAATCAGCGCCACAATGGCCAGTATCGATGTCAGGGCATCTGCCAGTACGTGCATATAGGCTGCACGCAAGTTGTGATCATGACCGCCGTGATGGTCGTGATGGTCGTGATGGTCGACATGATCCACTGGCTCATGAGCATGGCCATGACTGTGTCCATGATGATCCTTGAGCAACCAGGCACTGGCCAAATTCACCAGCAAGCCGATCACTGCCACCACAATCGACTCCGTAAAGCCGATTTCATGGGGCATAAACAACCGCTGCACAGATTCCAGTACCATCATCAAGGCCACAACACCGAGTGCAACCGCACTGGCGAAGCCACCTAATACCGAAACCTTGCCAGTACCAAAACTGAAATCAGGATCCATCGCGTGACGACGGGCATAACGATAGGCAAACAGCGTAATGGTAAATGCCGCAACGTGCGTCCCCATGTGCCAACCATCGGCCAGCAGGGCCATGGAGCCATAGGCACTGCCGACAACGATTTCGGCCACCATGGTCAAGAACGTCAACCAAAGTACCCAAAGGGTGCGGGTCTCCCCCTGTTGCCGATCCGCAATAATGGTCGGCTGATAACATGGGCAGGTATTCAATGAAGTCATAACAACAGGGCTACTGGAAAAATGAATGAAAATCGCACGGTGCACCAACCTGAACAAATCGACGCCACCGTTCAATGCAACAGATACAGGGCAACTGACCGCAGAATAACGGCCCAGGATACAAAAGTCTGCATTGATTTTCATTTACCAAACAGAGAAGCAGTGACAGATGACAACACTGTTGGCAGACTCCACGGATCTTCAATGGATACCCCATCATGAGCCGACGCACTCCAGTTCTACCCGCCCTGCACATTGCCGGACATACCATAGAACCAGGCAACACTTACCAGTTAAACCTGCCACTGGGCAGTCTTTATACCAGTACCAATGTGACCATGCCGGTATATGTTCGCCGCAGCAGCAAACCCGGCCCCACACTGTTTATCAGTGCCGCCATTCATGGCGATGAACTCAACGGTGTGGAAATCATCAACCGCCTGATTCACGGCTCCAGATTACGTAATCTGCGCGGCACCTTGATCGCTGTGCCCATTGTCAATGCCTTTGGTGTTATCAACCAGAGTCGCTATCTGCCCGATCGCCGCGATCTTAACCGCTCTTTCCCCGGTTCCAGCCGTGGCACTCTCGCAGGCCGAATGGCGTACATGTTCCTCAACGAAGTAGTGGCCAAATGCGACTACGGTATTGACCTGCATACCGGCGCGATTCATCGCTCCAACTTGCCCCAGATCCGCGCCAATCTCGACGACGAGATAACCCGTGATATGGCTTTGGCATTCGGCGTCCCAGTCTTGTTGAATGCCAATCTGCGCGACGGCTCCTTACGGGAATCTGCCGACGAGATGGGCGTCAAGATCCTGCTTTACGAAGCTGGAGAAGCCCTGCGCTACGACGAATTGTGTATTCGTGCTGGCGAACGTGGCATTTTACGTGTGATGCGTCACCTCGGTATGTTGCCCCCCAGCCGCCAGAAGAAATTTCCGATCGAACCACTGATCGCCCGTGACAGCGGCTGGATGCGCGCTACTGACAGTGGCTTTGTACGCAACCTGAAGCATCTTGGTGACAAGGTGGAAAAAGACGACGTCATGGCGATTATCTGTGATCCGTTTGGCACTCAGCTTGATAAGGTAGTCGCCCGCAAGGACGGCATTATCATTGGCTGCCAGAATATCCCTCTGGTTCACGAAGGTGATGCCATGTTCAACGTCGCCTACTTTTCCGAACCGGACGACGTAGTCGAAAGTATCGAAAACATGCACGACAGTCTGCTGCCGGACGATACTATCCTGCAAAACTGACGCGCTTCAATCTGTAAACCAACCCATATGCAGCAACGCTGTCAGACCACAATTCAGCCAGAGGCCCAGACCAGAATTACCATGTTTAAAATTATTCTCGTTATCCTTGCCGTCGTAGGCTACGCCTATCTCAATCACATACTGATGACCTTTATTGAAGTTCAGGGACAAAAAAGAAAAGTCAGCCTGAGCCGGGTGTTCTATTTACAGAAAGCACTGCAAATCGCCCTGTTCAGCTGTTTGTTACTCCTGATCGGCCTGGTGGTCGGGTTTGGCTATAGCGAATTTACCTTTGTCCTGTCATCAGCTGCCGCCTTGCTCGGCGTTGCCCTGTTTGCCCAGTGGTCTGTGCTTAGCAACGTCACCGCCAGTGTGATTATTTTTTTCTTCTTTCCCTATCGACCAGGAGACCGTATACGCATTCTGGAAGCGGATTGCCCCGAAGCCGTGATAGAAGAAATCACCCTGTTTCATCTGCTTTTACGCACGGATGAGGGCTATGAATTAAGTATTCCCAATACTCTGGTGTTCCAAAAAGCCGTCGTCATGTCGCAGCGCGGAGATCTCTGGCTGTCGATTCATCCTGCAGAACCCAAACGACATAGCGCGGTACTCCGGGATGATGTTGCCGACGACGCGATCACTCTGAACCAGCATGCAAATACGGCAGGAGAGGCGACCCGCTGACCTGATCAAAAGGACGCCGATCGATAAACAGCGCAGCGGAAAGGATCTCCGCTGGCGTTTGTACGAGACAGGAACAAGACAGGCTTGCCTGAATAACAGGCACAAAAAAACGGGCATCGGCCCGTTTTTTTATGTACTACCAAATCACCAGAGGCGAATTAGATAGCAACGATGTTTTCAGCTTGTGGACCTTTCTGGCCAGGCTTAACAGTGAATTCAACACGCTGGCCTTCAGCCAGAGTCTTGAAGCCAGTGCTAGCAATAGCGCTGAAGTGAGCAAAAACGTCTGGGCCATTTTCTTGTTCAATAAAACCGAAACCTTTTGCTTCGTTGAACCACTTAACTACGCCAGTTGTCTTGGACATTTTGATATTCCTGAATAAATAGAAGATAAGGCGCTGTGATTAATTCACAGGCCAACGCTGGAACTCAATTGGTGCTTATCTACTACAAACGAGGGAATAAGAACTACTACTTCGAAGGGTACTAATAAATAAGGGCAATGCTTTCAAGCTGGAAACAAGTATACCTCAGGTGAGGCGCATGGCAACCTTTATTTAAGCTATTTCTGCACTGGCTACCCGTCGCTAAAGCAGACCAGAAAGCAGACCAGGAATTGTCCCAGCAAACAAGAGAAACCCGACGGGACAATCGCCAGGCTGCAGATCCTTCCGACAGTCTATATAAAGTAGTGATAAGTAGCGTTGGATCACGATGTCAGCTAACAGTCACCCTCACAATGACAAAATACTCAGAATATCCAAACCAACAAACAACAAAGCGGGCAAACCACTCCGATATCCATTGAAGCGCTGCAATTTTACCCTCTTTGTAACAATATTCGATCAACCTAGGGAACCAATGAATAACTTGATGCATACTGCGGTTTCAGTACAAGATCAGCTCCAAACCTCAGAATGAGGCTCTCTCTGGTCACAGCACAACGAGAGCCTTGATCTGGAGTAACACCAATGAGCTGACATAGTGAGCTGAAACTGACCGGAAGCCCCGCTGGGCGAAAGAGTTTATACCCAGAGGATCTATCGAGATTTTACCGAAGGTGCGGCTGAGCGCAGCTGGAACTGCACCAGGCAGCAGAACGTAGTTTGACAATTCCTTACGTCCGTCTGTCAACTCAAACATCTTACGCAATGGAGCACAACTAGATGAACAAAAAAAACTACCTTCTTTCCGCGCTGACACTGGCCGTCATGGCCGGTTGTGCCAGCCAGCCATCCAGCGACACTGCGTCCACCGCTGCGCTGGAAGATTTTCCTGAATACCAGCGTCTGAAAGACTCCCGCGACGAGCTGGAGCAGGAAAATGCGAAGCTCAAGGCCGAAGTAAAAGAAAGCAAAACGACTGTTTCTGGAAAGGTAGCAACAGCCCAATCGCTTGAATCAACATCTACCACTCCAACCGCTGATTCCGTTATGCCTCCGAATGCTACCCCGGGACACTGTTATGCCCGCCTGGTAATTCCGGAAGAATACGAAACCCAGATGAAGCAGGTAATGGTTTCTCCTGAGCTGTCCAAGCTGGAAGTAGAACCGGCCAAGTACGCGATGGCGGAAGAGCAGGTGCTGGTTAACGAAGAATGGGAAGAACTGGTTGTTGTCCCTGCTACCTATAAAACTGTCACCGAACAGGTCATGGTAAAAGAAGCGTCTACCAAGCTGGTTAAACTGCCAGCAGAATATAAAACCGTAGAAGAAAAGATCGTTATTCGTCCAGCCTATTCCACCTGGAAAAAAGGTAACGGACCGATTGAAAAAATTGACTCTGCCACTGGCGAAATCATGTGTCTGGTCGAAGTGCCAGAAGAATCCAAGATCATCACCAAGACCATCCTGGTGAAACCAGAACGTACAGAAGAAGTGGTTATTCCTGCGGAATACAAAGCTGTCTCCAAGCAGGTTGTTGACGTTGCCGCGCACACCACCACAATCGTACACCCGGCTATCTATGAAACAGTAGAAGTTGAAAAGCTGGTAGAAGAGCCGAAGGAAATCGCCGAAACAATTCCTGCGGTTTACGAAGATATTCCTCAAACCGTCAAGGTGACAGATGCCAAGATGGAATGGCGTGAGATTCTTTGTGAAACCAATACCACAAAAGATGTTGTCTCAGAACTGCAGCAAGCTCTGGAAGATAAAAGCTATAGCCCAGGTCCGATTGATGGCGTCTACGGCTGGCAGACCATGAATGCGGTTACCCGCTTCCAAAAAGACAACGATCTGCCTTCCGGCCAGCTCACTATCCAGACGCTGCGTCTGTTGGGCGTTGCCAGCTGGGAATAAGCTTTTTGTTAGTGTAAAAAAATAAAAGAGCTGGCCCGATGGCCAGCTCTTTGTTGTCCGCATCCCTACCTTGCTACGCCCTGCTCCTACCCCATTACATGTTTGGGTAGTTCGGCCCGCCACTGCCTTCCGGTGTTACCCAATTGATGTTCTGCGCTGGATCCTTGATGTCGCACGTCTTGCAGTGCAAGCAATTTTGGCCATTGATCTGCAGCTTGTTAGCACCCTCACTCTCGATCACTTCATACACCCCTGCCGGGCAATAGCGTTGTGCCGGTTCAGCATACTTCGGCCAATTCGATGCCATAGGAATACTGGCGTCTTTCAAGGTCAGATGACAGGGCTGATCTTCCTCATGAAACGTATTCGACAGAAACACCGAGGTCAGTTTATCAAAGCTGAGCACGCCATCCGGTTTTGGGTATTCTATTTTGACGCACTCGGTCACCGGTTTCATCTGGGCGAAATCAAGATGATTGTCATGCAAGGTGAACGGCAATTTGCCATTAAAAATATTCTGGTCAACGAAGTTAAACGCCCCTCCGATCAGAGTACCGAACTTGTGTAATGCCGGGCCAAAGTTGCGGGTCGCGTACAACTCTTCGTATACCCAGGAGGCTTCAAAGCGCAGGGCATAACCACAGAGATCCTTGCCACCTTCGTCACCAGCGGCAATGGCTGCAAACACTTCTTCAGCCGCCAGCATGCCGGTTTTCATCGCCGTATGGGTGCCCTTGATTTTGGCAGCATTCAGGGTGCCGGCGTTGCAACCACTCAGCAAACCGCCAGGAAAGTGCATTTTTGGCAAGGCATTCAAACCGCCTTTGGCAATGGCGCGGGCACCGTAAGACACCCGCTTGCCACCTTCAAGATACTGTGCCAGTACCGGATGGTGTTTGAGCGTCTGGAATTCATCATAAGGGTTCAACCAGGGGTTGCTGTAGTTGAGATCCACAATCAGACCAACCACCACTTGTTGGTTTTCAGCGTGATAGAGGAAAAAACCGCCCCCGGTAGCGTCTTTGCCAGCACCGGTTAATGGCCAGCCGGCACCGTGCAACACCAGTCCGGGTTGATGCTTGTCGGCCGGAACATCCCACAATTCTTTCAGGCCGATACCGTAGTGCTGGGCATCGGCGTCCTTATCCAGTTCAAACCGCTGATACAGCTGTTTACCCAGACTGCCACGGCAGCCTTCGGCAAAAATGGTGTATTTGCCCAGCAGGTTCATACCCGGCGTGTACATTCCCTCTTTCGGCTGCCCATCTGCAGCGACACCCATATCACCGGTAGTCACACCGGCCACAGCGCCATCGTCGTTAAACACCACCTCGGCGGCAGCAAAGCCCGGATAAATCTCCACACCCAGGGCTTCGGCTTGCTGGCCGAGCCAGCGACACAGATTACCCAGACTGACCACGTAGTTGGTCTTGTCGCCCAGATGAGCGTTGTGCATGGTTTTTGGAATCAACAGCCCCGGTAACTGCACGGCCTTCTGTTGATCCTGCAGCAAGTACAATTCATCTTTGATCACCGGTGTCGTCAGCGGTGCTCCGAGTGCTTGCCAGTCGGGCAGCAACTCATCCAGCGCACGGGTCTCGATGACAGCTCCGGAAAGAATGTGAGCACCCACTTCGGAGCCTTTTTCTACCACACAAATGGTTAACTCCTGGCCCTGTTCCTGAGCCAGTTGCGCCAGTCGTATCGACGCACTGAGGCCAGAAGGACCAGCACCGACGATAACAACATCGTAGGCCATGGATTCACGTTGGGTCATAGATACCTCTCACTGTTCGCTGCAGCAGCGCTCGGATGTTTGTTGTTATCGTTATAAGACAAACACCGTATTACCAATAAAAAAACCCCTGCCCAACCAGGGTTGACCAGGGGAAACAAGCCGGTAGCCGGAGTATTGCTACCAGCGGATTTTCAGGACAGGGTGAGCCTGAAAATCAATACTCGTCTGGCACCAGACGATCAATCAGTGGTTGAACAATACTTTCAAGGCCGACTAGAACTGCTCGTTAGTCAACCCCATGATGCTCTCGCTACCAGCCAACAAGGCCGTTGCATGGGCCTGATGACGAGGCATCATGTGCTCACAGAAGAAGCGTGCAGTTACCAATTTGGTCTGCAGAAACTCAGGATCGCCCTGACCAGCATCCAGCAAGGCTTTGGCTTTTTCGGCACTTTGAACCATCAGCCAACCACCTGTGACATACCCCATTTGCATCATGAAGTTGACGGCAGCGCTACCCAGTAAATGAGCATCCGAACGGGCATTCGCCAGAATAAAATCGCGACTCTGCCTCGCCGTCACCAGCGCTGTATCAAACTGCGCCAGTGCCGCCTCAGGTAAAACCGTTGCGCTACGGGCAGAAGCTGCCGTGGCATCCATTTCTGCCAGCAAACCATCCAGTACTGCGCCACCATTCGACAAGGTTTTACGGCCGATCAGGTCAAGCGCCTGAATGGCGGTTGTGCCTTCGTAAATTGGCAGAATCCGGGCATCGCGGTAGTGCTGGGCGGCACCGGTTTCTTCGATAAACCCCATCCCGCCGTGGATCTGTACCGCCAATGACGTCAGCTCGACTGACAATTCAGTGCACCAGCCTTTAACGATCGGGGTATACAGTTCGGCACGGGCCATATGTGCAGCGGCATCGTCGCCACCGACCAGACGGGCACGATCCAGCTCGGCCGAAGCCATAAACGCCAGTGCACGCATCGCCTCGGTGGTGCTCTTGATGGTCATCAGCATGCGACGCACGTCCGGGTGTTCAATAATGGCGATACGGCTGCCATCACGCAGAGTGCCCTGAATACGATCTTTGGCATACTGACGCGCCAGTTGATAAGCGCGCTCGGATACCGACAAGCCCTGTACGCCGACACCCTGACGGGCATCGTTCATCATGGTGAACATATATTTCAGGCCCTGGTGCGGTTCACCAACCAGATAACCCAGAGAACTTTCAAATTCCATCACACAAGTCGGGCTGCCGTGGATACCCAGTTTGTGCTCCAGCGACAGCGCACTGGCGGTATTCCGTTCGGTGGTGGTTTCTCCGTTGTCGTCGAGCAGGAATTTGGGCACGATAAACAGCGAGATACCTTTGACACCGGCAGGCGCATCCGGCAAACGCGCCAGCACCAGGTGAATGATATTCTCGGTCATCTGGTGATCACCCCAGGTGATAAAGATCTTGGTGCCACTGATGCGATAGGCGTCGCCATCCGGTACGGCTTTGGATTTTACCGCCGCCAGATCTGAACCGGCGTCCGGTTCGGTCAGGTTCATGGTGCCGGTCCACTCGCCAGAGATCAGTTTCGGCAAGTAGGTGTTTTTCAGCTCATCACTGCCATGGTGCGCCAGTGCTTCAATTGCACCCTGACTCAGCAATGGGCACAGTGCAAAGGCCATGTTGGCCGAATGCCAGATTTCATTCACCGCAGTACTCAGTACCTTGGGCAGTCCCTGACCACCAAACTCTTCCGGCGCATTCAGTGACAACCAGCCTCCTTCCGTCATTTGCTGGTAGGCTTCCTTGAAGCCCGGTGTTTGCTGCACACCCTGCGCGTTGATGGTGGCCCCTTTTTCATCACCGTCCTGGTTCAGAGGTGCCAACACGCCACTACCCAGCTTGCCAGCCTCTTCGACCACCGTATTGGCCAACTCCATGTTAATGCCTTCCAGGCCAGCGGCTTCACACAGGGCATCAAACCCAACCAACTGCTCCAGTACAAATTCCGCGTCGCGATAAGGGTGCTGATAATCACTCATAAATCGATTTCCTTGTTAGCCCTGCCGCTCTCTGATTCAGCCGAGCGGCAGTGGTCTTGATAAATAAAGAGTAAAGTTGCTCAGTAAAAGGTCTTGCCGCTTTCAGCCATGGCTCTCATGTCATCGGTCAGACAATACAGTGGGCCACATTCCGCATGGGCATCGGCCTGGGCGGCAAACAGGTTAGCGCCCAGATTGTCGATATAACGCAACGCGCCGCCCCGGAAACGCGGGAAGCCCAGACCCAGAATCAGGCCCATATCGGCTTCAGTGGCAGAGGCCACGATGTGTTCTTCCAGGCAGCGTGCGGTTTCCAGACACATGGGAATCATCATCCGCTCAACGATCTCGGCGTCGGTGATTTCAGTATTGCGGCTCACCCGTTGTTCCAGAATGGCGGCCACTTTTTCAGAGCGACGTTTGTAGCGCTTGCCGTGTTCATCAGTGCCGTATTCGTAAAAGCCGACGCCGTTTTTCTGACCCAGAGCACCTTGTTCCAGCAGACTTTCGATGATTGGGCGATCGTCATGACCCATACGTTCAGGGAAGCCATCCTCCAGCACCTTGTCGGCGTGAACCATGGTATCGAGGCCAATCACATCGGCCAGATACGCCGGCCCCATGGGCCAGCCGAACTGTTCCATCACCTGGTCAATGCGCTCAAAATCCACCCCGTCCATCACCAGACGGTTAAAGCCGTTGAAGTACGGGAACAGCACACGGTTAACCAGAAAGCCCGGGCAGTCATTCACCACAATCGGGGTTTTACCCATCGCCGCCGCAAAGGCCACCGTGGTTGCCACAGTTTCGTCGCTGGTCTGGCTGCCACGAATAACCTCCACCAGCTGCATCGCATGTACCGGATTAAAGAAGTGCATGCCGCAGAATTTGTCCGGGCGCTGCAAATGCTCAGCCAGTAAATCGATAGAAATAGTCGAGGTGTTGGTTGCCACAATGGCACTGTCGGGCACCTTGTGTTCGACCTCGGCCAGCACTGAACGCTTGACATCAAACCGCTCAACCACCGCCTCGACCACGTAATCAACTTCGGTAAAGCCTTCATACGTCAAAGTCGGGTGAATACCGGAGAGGACTTTTTCTTTGCCGGCTTCGGTCATGCGTCCTTTGCTGATACTGCGATCCAGAATACTGCCAGCATGGCTCATGCCCAGATCCAGTGCTTCCTGGTTAATGTCTTTCATCAGCATCGGAGTGCCGTTCAGCGCCGCCTGATAACCGATACCGCCGCCCATGATACCGGCACCAAGAACAGCGGCCTTGGCAACCGGATGTGCCTGTTTGGCCCAGCGCTTGGTTTCGCGCTTGAGGTATTGGTCATTCAGGAACAGGCCAACGAGGTTTTTTGCTTCAACACCACTGGCCAGCTCACCAAAGGTTTTGGCTTCCATTGCCAGCGCCTTGTGAAAATCTTCGGTCATGGCGCTGGTGACGGTGGCCAGAATCGCCGGAGCCGCCGGATAACGGACGTCCAGGCCCTTGCCCAACGTTTGCTTCAGGCTTTCCATCGCCGCCGCAGTGGCCGCGTTATTGTCGAGTGCGGCCTGCTTGCGGAGACGGTTAGCAAGGTAGTCACGCTCACCTGCCATGGCTTCTTTTAATAACGTGCGTGCCGTGTCGAGCAGCTGATCGGCTTCAACCGCCGCATCCAGCGCCCCTTGCGTCAATGCCTGGGCGGCCTTCACCGGTTTGCCTGACAACATCCAGCCCAATGCCGCTTCGGCACCAACCAGGCGGCTCAAACGCACGGTGCCGCCCCAGCCAGGGCAAATACCTAATGTGACCTCTGGGAATCCGAGTTTGGCAGCCTTGTCGGCGACACGAAAATCAGCCGCCAGCGACAACTCCAGACCACCTCCCAGCGCCATACCATTCACAGCGGCAACGGTGGGGTAAGGCAATTTTTCAATGGTGTTGAACAAGCCATGCACCTTGCCAGCCCAACGGGAAATATCGGCGGCCTGCATTCCGAACAGTTCGGTAAACTCGGTAATATCCGCACCCAGCACAAAAGCTGGTTTGGCGCTGTAAATCAACAACCCACGCACATCAGCGCGAGTGCCCAGCGCCGCCAGAGCCTGTCCCAGCTCATCCTGCAGATGAGCATTCAATACATTAACGGAAGCCCCATTGGCATCCAGAATCAACTCGGCGATTCCCGAGTCGGCCATTTTCAGCGTAACCGATTGTCCAGCGTACATAGTGAGCTCCTTTACTGTGAAGGCTGCAGGGAAAAGATTAACAGCGACGTTAACCCCGAAAGCCGAATCGTTGTGAAGTGTGACGTCGATATTGTCAGAGAATATTGAGACAACACCGCTTTTGAACAAATTTCACCTGATCGTCATACATCAAGATGACATTCTTGCCCCTGCCCGACGGCGCAGCGACAAGATATCGCGTTCAAAGATAATCGCTTCGGTCAGTCGCGGGCAAACAATGCCGCAATCCCCTGACCGCCACCAATACACAAACTCACCATGGCATACTTGCCGCCGATACGTTCCAATTCGTACAGGGCTTTAACAGTAATAATGGCTCCCGTGGCACCAATCGGATGCCCCAGTGCGATACCACTGCCATTCGGGTTCAAACGCTCCTGTGGCAGCTTCAATTCACGTGCTACCGCCAGCGCTTGCGCCGCAAAGGCTTCGTTCACCTCATACACATCAATATCGTTGGCGTTCAGACCCTGACGTTCCAGAATCTGCCGGATGACTGGCACCGGGCCAATCCCCATAATCTTTGGATCCACACCATGGACGGCATAGTCCACCAAACGCCCCAGTACCGGCAGGCCACGTTTTTCGGCGGCTTCACGCTCCATCAATACCAGTGCGGCAGCGCCATCGTTCAGACCCGAGGCATTACCAGCGGTGACCGTGCCGTCTTTCTTGAACGCCGGGCGCAGCTTTTCCATATCCGCCACGCTGCAATCCATACGCACGTGTTCGTCCTGTTTAAACTCTACCGTGCCTTTACGCGACTTGAGCTCGATTGGCAGAATCTGGCTTTCGAAATAACCGTTTTCAATCGCATTCTGGGCACGCTGATGACCCTGGGCGGCATAAGCATCCTGATCAGCACGGGAAACCGAGTATTTTTCTGCGACGTTTTCTGCCGTTATACCCATATGAATATAATTAAATGGACACGTCAGTGCCGACACCATCGGATCAATCATGGCACCGTCACCCATACGTTGACCAAAGCGGGCCGTTGGCAAATGATAGGGAGCACGGCTCATCGATTCCGCACCACCGGCAATCACGGTTTCTGCCAGCCCCAATTGCACCTGCTGCGCTGCCGTAATCACCGCCTGCAAGCCGCTGCCACACAAGCGGTTCAGCGTCAGTGCCGGAGCGGATTCACGCACACCACCATTCACTGCGGCAACTCGCGCCACGTACATATCACGCGGTTCGGAATGAATCACGTTACCAAACACCACCTGATCAACCTCATCGCCACTGATACCGGCGCGCTTGATGGCTTCTGCCACCATCGCGGCCGCCATATCACAGACTGCGGTATCTTTAAGACTGCCACCATACGTACCGATTGCAGCGCGAACGCCACTGACAACTACGACTTCTTTCATTGTTATTCTCCCGAGTTTCACGATGAACGCGCCAACCGCATAACGGTGGCTGATGATGACGCTATTAACCCTCATATTGGCCAATGTCGCCCATTGCCGCGCCAGCCGAATTCTTAACATTATCGGACATCAGGGTTATGCTCTGTGCCGAATAACTACTATGGCCCTCTTTCTGTGACGCCACCATGACGTTTGAACGCAGCTCGATTTCCATGCACTACGCCCGCACCATTGCCGCCGCCGCGCGCCGCCATGGTCTGGACGACCAAAAGTTGTTGGCCGACGCTGGACTCGACCCGACTCTGGTGCTGGCAACACGAGGGCCACGCATGACATCGGAACAATTCGCTGCCCTGTTGCTGGGTTATTGGCGTTGCGCCAATGATGAATTTCTCGGCCAGACACGCACTCCTGGAAAACACGGCACCTTTGCCTTGATGGCCAAACAGGCCGTCAATGCCCGTAACCTGCGTGGCGTATACCGCCATATCAGCCGGTTTTACGACCTGTTTACCGAAGAATTCCAGCTCACACTAGGAGAAGAAGGCAACGAAGCCTGGTTTGAAATGACCCTGACACACCCGCAGCTGGATACCGACCACCTGTTTACCGAGTTTTTTCTGCTGTTGTGGCACCGCTTTCCGGGCTGGTTGATCGGCCGGTTTATTCCGTTAATCCGAGTGCAGGTCAGCTACCCACGACCAGCCCACGGCCGCGAATACCGGCTGATATTTCCAGCAGAGGTCACTTTCGACCAACCCCGCATTGCCCTGGTCTTCGACCGCCAATTACTCAACGAACCGCTGGTACAAACCGAAGATACCCTGCGTAACCACCTCGAAAACGCTCCACTGGTATGGGTAACACGCCCCAATTTCTTCCCCCATTACACCCGCAAGGTTACCAACTATCTGACCCATTGCCTGCACACACAACACACCCTGAGTCAGGCCAGCATGGAAACCGCTGCGACAGAATTACACGTCACCAGCCGCACACTGCGACGCAAACTCACTCAGGAAAAAACGTCCTTCCAGGCCCTCAAGGACAAGGTCAGACAAGACCTCGCTATCCAGCTGCTGAACCAGCCAGAACTCACCATCAGCCAGATATCCCAGCGACTGGGATTCTCCGACCCGGCAGCCTTTACACGGGCGTTCAAAAGCTGGCTGGGCATACCACCGAAGGAATATAGAAAAAGCGGATAACGCAGGAACGCGGTCGTTTTCAGATGCGTTCCCAGGGAGCGCTCTCAATGATTAAACCGAGCCTGCTGAGAGCCAGTTGGGTCAGGGTCGATATCACGCCATGCAGTGTTGTCGGACGTGAAAAGGGCCCACCATTCTCTGCGTTCAACGCCTTGCCTGATGGATTTTTTCTCCATAACAAGACGCGTTAACTAATTGAGAACGCCCCCTAGCCTATCAGGAAGGGAATATTCATATAAATCTCACGGGTGTAATCAATCACCATACCCACCGCCCAGGGACCCAGGCCAATAATCGCCAACAGCGTCACCACCAGCCGTGGCAAAAAACTGAGCGTCTGTTCGTTAATCTGGGTAGCCGCCTGAAAGGTACTGACCATCAGGCCAATAATAAGACTGGGCACAATAATCGCGACGACGACAATCAGTACGATGTACATGGCGCTGGTAAAAATATCGCCGATATCATTGGGGGTCATGGTTGATCTCCGTGTTCTGGCGCATGGCCATATGTCTAAACCGTGCCAAACGAATTGGCCAGCGTCCCCATAATCAGCGCCCAGCCATCAATCAGCACAAACAACATGATTTTAAAAGGCAGCGAAATAATCACCGGCGACAGCATCATCATCCCCATTGCCATCAAAATACTGGCAACCACCAGATCAATAATCAAAAAGGGAATAAAAATCAGAAAACCGATCTGGAACGCAGTTTTCAACTCGCTGGTAATAAACGCCGGAATCAATATATGAATCGGGGTATCCGCCGGGCTGGCAATATCAGCCCGACCGCTGATACGTATAAACAGATCCAGATCATTTTCGCGGGTTTGCCCCAACATAAATTCATGGATCGGTATCACCGCCCGTTCAAGCGCCTGTACCGAGGTAATTTCTTCACTCAGATAAGGCTGCAGCGCCTGCACGTTGATGACCTGCAAGACCGGCATCATCACAAACAGGGTCAGGAACAGCGATAGCCCTAACATGACCTGATTGGATGGCGTTTGCTGCAAGCCAATGGCCTGCCGCAAAATCGCCATGACGACCACAATACGGGTGAACGAGGTCATCATAATCAGCAGTGACGGCAGCACCGACAACAGCGTCATGATGGCCAGAATCTGAATCGTTACCGTGTACTCGCCGCCACTCTCGTTGGCCTGATACACCAGTGCCGGAATGCCCATACCACTCAGTGCCTGTAACCCGCCGCTCTCCCCGTCCGCTGCCAGTACCTGACTGGCGCCGAGTAACAATATCAATCCGGCGACCAGCGGCTTCAACGTCAGCCACCTGATATATCCGTTCGTCATACTCTGGCCGCCTTTTTTAATAACTCGGCAAATCCCATCGGGGCAGCGGCAGGCACGGCTGCCGGTGTCGGCTCCAACGGTGTATCCAGCTCGGTCAGCAGGCTTATTTGCCGCGCGGTAATACCCAGCACCAGTTGTTTGTCACCGACCTGAACCACCGCAATTTTTTCCTTGATACCCACCGACTGGGTCGCCAGTGTACGAATCATCGGCCCACGCCCTGCATGGGCTGGCCCACCCCAATTGCCCCGCAGTCTCACTTGCTGCGCCAGCCAGGCCAATAACACAATCAATCCCAACACCAGCACCAGAAACAAGGCCACCTTGCCTGCCGATGCCATGGGGCTGCTACCGGTGTCCAGTGTCTGGGGCCGAGTGATTTCTAACCGATTATCGGTGTTTGGATTCAACGCAATACTGGCGTTGCCGTCGCTGTTATTGACGCTGTTGTTAATACTGTTGTTAATACTGTTGTTAATACTGTTGTCGACGCTGTTACCAGTGCTACTGGCTGCATCCATGGCCAGTACCGGCAGCGGCAGCATGACTCCCGCTGCCAGCAACAGCGTCAATGCACACAAGTGCTTCAGTACACCACCGGAGTATTTTTTACCGTTGGCCCACATTGGCCGTCTAGCGCAAGCGTTGGATACGTTCACTCTGGCTCACCACATCCGTCAGGCGGATACCAAATTTATCGTTCACCATCACCACCTCGCCATGGGCGATCAGGGTGCCATTAACCAGCACGTCCAGCGGCTCACCGGCGAGACGATCAAGCTCCACCACCGAACCCTGATTCAGTTGCAGCAGGTTACGAATAGGAATCTGGGTACTGCCTACTTCCATGGAAATACGTACCGGAATATCCAGAATTACATCCAGCTCCGGGCCATCCGGGTTGGCGACTACCCGCTTGCTTTCGTCCTTCAGCTCTTCCAGCTCCACCGCCTGGACTTCGTCCTCCGGCACATCGCCAGATTCTTCCATCGCCGCCGCCCATTCATCGGCCAGCGCCTGATCATCCTGTCCGGCGGCATCGATTCCGGCAGCCACCTGATCAGCCAGTGCCTGGGGGTCGAGCTCTTCGTTGTCATCACTCATGTTGTACTTCCTGTCGGCTCACAATCACGACCATGGGTCGTTACCATCGATAGTTACCATGGAGCTACCATGGATCGTTCGGCTAGCGCCGTTTGGGTTTGATTTGTTCAGTTATCTTGACCGCCAGGTTCTCTCCGGAGATCCCCATACGACCGCGTAATACCGGTACGCCATTGGCTTGCAAGACAAACTGCTCGGGCATTTCGATCGGAATAATGTCGCCAGCCTTGAAGGCTGCCACTTCGCGCAAACTGATCCGCCGTTCTGCCAGAGTGCCGTGCAATGGCACGGTGGCTTCGAGAATGTCTTCACGTAACGACTGCATCCAGCGCTCATCCACATCGTCGATGTCACTCTGTACACCGGCGTCCAGAATTTCCCGAATGGGTTCAATCATTGAGTAGGGAATCGTCAGGTGTAAATCGCCGCCACCGCCATCCAGCTCGATATGGAAGGTGCTGACCACCACCACTTCGCTGGGGCTGACAATATTGGCCATAGCCGGATTCACCTCGGAGCCAACGTATTCGTAGTCGACTTTTAATACTGGCGACCAGGCTTCCATCATGTCGTTAAACACCTGGCTCAGAACCAGCTGTACAACCCGGATTTCTGTCGGGGTAAATTCGCGCCCTTCAATCTTGGCGTGGCGGCCGTCGCCGCCAAAAAAATTATCCACCAGCTTGAACACCAGTTTGGCATCCAGAATAAACAACGCCGTACCGCGCAGCGGGCGCATCTTCACCAGGTTGAGGCTGGTAGGCACATACAGGGTGTGTACGTACTCACCAAATTTCATGATCTGGACGCCGCCCGATGAGACATCCGCACTGCGCCGCAGAAAGTTGAACATACTGATACGGGTGTAACGGGCGAAACGTTCGTTGATCATCTCCAACGTCGGCATACGGCCACGCACAATGCGGTCGTTGCTGGTCAGATCGTAGTTGCGAACACCATTGCCATCACCGGGGTCGTCCGGCTCAACCGCGCCGTCATCCACGCCGTGAAGCAAGGCATCAATTTCGTCCTGGGACAATAAATCCTGCACGCTGAATACCTACTGCATAACAAAGTTGGTGAAGAGCACAGCCTCGATATCATCCGGCTCGATAAAAGCTTCACGTTTTAATAGCTGGGATACGCGCTCGTGAAGATTCGTTTGCAAGGTTTTACGGCCTTCATCCGTCCGGAGTTGAGCAAATTCCTGCTCACCCAGAACCCGCAATATTTCGTTACGAACCATCGGTTCGTTCAGGGTTAACGCATCAATCGCGGTTTGTTTACGGCTCATCACTTCGATACTGACCTGCAAAAAGCGCTGCCTCGGCCCCACCTGATAACTCACCACAAACTCGGGCTTGAGCATGATGTACTGCGCCGGGATCGGCGGTTCTTCCACCACGTCTTCCTCGACAACCGCTTCGCCTTCAACCACGGCAGCATCCGTTCCGGCCAGCAACAACCAATACGCTGCTGCACCGCCACCACCGAATAACAGCAAAGCCAGCACAATAAAAATAATGAGCTTCAGTTTGCTTTTCGGCTTGGCCTCTGTACCTGCGTCAATCTTCAGATCCTGCTCTGTTGCCATAACTGGCTCCGTTGGGTCGGTGGGTAACTGTGGACAGACACCCATCGTTCGGGTCGCTCCGGGACAGCACCACAAGGTTGCTCTTTATAGGATTCAGCAATTGCTGTGCCAGCCATTTTCGTCAAAAAATCGGCACGGAATCACAGTCAGAGTTTTCAGTTACTGCGCGCAGCAAGCAAAACACTCACTACCAGTGTAGTTGCTGTCAGGTTACCTGCTTGTCAGCGGCCAAAGCAGTATCGCGCTGCCAGAGCGCGCCAGAGACAGAGAGTACAGGCCAGAGAGCATCAACATTAGGGATGGCCAGTGAACACTGGCCGGGAGGAAAAGAGCAGCTGATCATGCCCCGTAACAGGAGCAAGCGATCAAGTCAGGCGTAGGTACTGAGCAAATGCAGTCCATCCGTTTCAAGATTGGCGTGAGGCTCGGCCATATCAGCCGTCAAGTTATCGTCATCATCCAAAAGCTCTGACGCCAGCGTGTTTTCAGCCTCCGCATCATCCCGTCCGGAAAATCCCTGACCTGGGGACTGTTCCGACACGTCAAAGCCAGCCAGCGTCAGGCCCTGTTCGGCCAACGCCTCTCTTAACCGCTGTGCCTGGGATTCCAACACCTCTTTCACCTGAGAATTTTGCACCTGTACAGACACTCGGGCCTGATCATCGGCATCTACCGTCATCTTGATTTCCAGAGCCCCCAGCTCTGGCGGATCGAGGTGTATGCGGGCTTCCTGAATATCTGCCGCGATCATGGTTAACAAGCGTCCGCCCAACGCCCCACCCCAACGCTGGCGATCACTGCCAAACTCCAACGCCTCCGGACTGCTACGTTCACCCTCCAGCAACGTCTGATCGGCGGTCAGGCCAATATCCAATGCTTCTCCAGAGTCTGAATCCGCTGTGCCGCTCATGGCATCCGTCGCCCAGCCAGCCATCGCTCCGGCCAAGGAAGACGGTGCTTGCGAACTGCTCAGAGCAGCGGACAAGGTTGGCTTTTCTGCTGCGGCTGCCAGCGTATCATTGGCAACCTCTGCCCCCATGACATCAGCCAGGTCGATAGTATTACTGGCATCGGCATCCACTGCGGCCATTACAGTGGTATTAACCAGGCCTGGATCAGTCATTCCCTGCGCTTTCCCTGAACTCGTCATGGCAGCGGGAGACAAAGCCGACGCGCTGGCAGAAGATTGACCAGACCAGAAACGAGCCGTTGGCTCCGAGAGCGGAATAGCCGGATTCACGGCTAACATGATCAGGTTCGTTGGGTTCTCCGGGGATACTTCCTGACCGGTTTGATCCTCATTAGCTGCATCCTCTCGCTCTAGGTCCTGTCTCTTATACACATCTGACGCTGCCGACGAAGAGGATAGTGTAGAT
>CAJXTI010000053.1 GCA_913061185.1 uncultured Oceanobacter sp. | reverse complement strand
CTGGCTCTGGCTCTGGCTCTGGCTCTGGCTCTGGCTCTGGCTCTGGCTCTGGCTCAACAGTATTGGCATCTGTCGCAGCCAGTACAGCACTTTCTTCAAACGGAGCGCTTTCATCCGGGAGTGCCGACGGTGCTGTTTCGGCCAGGCGCGCCTTTTCAGCGTCAGCCTCAACCACCGCAGCGGCACGAACACCCGTGATACTTTCAAGCGATACCCACACGCGTTGGAGAATATCGTCACCAGAGCTGTGTGGATTATCGGTATAGCGTTCAATAAAATACTCTACACCCGATAGCACATCAGCAAAGCTGTCTAGCGTTGTCCAGTCAGAACGCGCTCCAGACTCGATCAGATGTTCAACAAATGGCGCAGCAACATGAAGTATTTCGGCCACATCAGGCAGCGGCACCATACGCAGCGAACCGGCGATTGAATGCAGCAGACCAGGAACGTCGCGCAACTCGTTGGTATTCCACTGATTACCAACGTACGCAATGATCGCGTCCTTAACCTGCTCAAGAACGTTGCGGGCTTCACGCAAAACAGCCTTCTGGGCATCTGTCAGGGCACCGGTTTCACCACTGTCTTCCAGATTGCCTTCCCGAATCATTCCGGACAGCGTAGCCTCAACAAACAACAAGGCACCCGCCACATCAAACAAACGAGTGTTATCAAGAGCACCACATTGTTGCATCTCTTCAAGAACCGACAGTTGTTCTTGTATCACTAGCCGTGGCGCTCCCAGGCCCAGCATCCCCATGGTGTCACTGACTTGTTTCGCTGCAGGCAACACCAGTTGCAAAGATTCAACACTGCCACTGCCGTCACGCATAGCAAGGTCAAGCTTATCCTTGATCGCCGTAATTTCTTCAGCCAATGCCGTCAGAACCTGGCCAACCGTATCCCGGTCAGGGCCTGAAAGAGCATCTCTTTCGCGCTGAATTTCATCTTCTGTCGGCAACGCAGCATCCAGCTGAAATGCTTCCTGTACAGCGGCGATAGCATCACCCTGGACACTGGTTCGGGCGACATAAAACAGCAGGTTCTTGACCAGCTCATCTGACGCCGCCTGATTAAGCACCCGCTCGCCATCGGCGATCAGGTTTTTCAGCATATGATCCAGTTCACGCAACAGCATCTTGGCGCTGGCGGGCATATGTTGCTGGCCAATCAACCACTCACTGAACGCCATCGCTGGCTGCCAAACCACACCAAACGGCGTATGCCCGAGCGCATTGTGTAACCGACTGAAAACTTTCAGCAGATATTCCTTGGCGACCTCGGGTTTTTTATTCTGTAGTAACTGCGATGTTGCCGCCTGCAACATCTGACGAACCTTGCGAATCCATTGCTGAAAATCGGCATTGGTAAAACGTGCAAGCTGCGCCGGTGTCAATACCGCCCGGCGTTGCATCCGAGGGCTGAAGAGTGCGGTTTCAGACAGCAGGTTTTCCCCGCGAGCGGAGCGCAGTTCATTCAGGATAGGGAGTAATACAACAGGAAGGTCTCGTCGACCAACCTGGATGTGATCCAGATAGTGGGGCAGCTGAATAATGGCCTGCATCAGTACTTCCAGACCATCTCGTTCATTTCTGAGCTGACCATCCGCCAGCGCAGCCGCAACCGCTTCCATTTCCTCTGCCAACAAGGCGGCACCATAAAACTCCACCATCTGGAGCGTGCCATGAACCTGATGCAGGTAACTGAAGCAGAACTTCAGTCTGCTGTTGTCCTGGGGGTTTTCACCATAAGCTTCCAGTGATTGCTGGGCTTGCTGGAGTGTTTCCTGGATTTCCCCTTTCACCCATTCCAGGGCGATGTAATCCTGACTCATCGCCGTTTGCTCTCCCTGTTAGAATCGTTTTGCTTACGGACAAATGCTGTCAACTTGCCACCACCAACCGGCTCAACCAGAGGGTTACGCCAGTCTACAATTTCGCCAAGACCAATCACCAGAATGCCACCTGGAACCAGCCGTTCGGCAAGTACATTGAGAATCTCCCGACGCCGCCAGCGCCGGAAATAAATCAGCACATTTTGGCAATAGATCACATGCTGGGACTGCAGCGGAAATGCGGAAAGATTCAGTAGATTCACCTGAGTAAAGCAGCAACGCTGACGAACTGTATCGGTCACCTGCATATGACCGTCGTCAGTACGGAGGCAGTATTGGTCGCGGTGGCTGTCTGGTATCCAGCCGAGGGCAGACAGTTGATAACTGGCAGCTCGCGCCTTGCGCAAGGCAAAGGTGGATATGTCCGTCCCCGTCACCGCATATTGGCGCCCTGCGGGAGTCAGGTATTGATCAGCAACCATGCCCAGGCTGTATGCCTCTTCTCCAGATGAACAGCCTACACTCCACATTTCAAGCGTTTGGCCCGCCGCCAAAGTATTGGCCATTTTCTGGATATAATTACCAACAAACTCGAAGGCATCCGGATCCCGAAAAAAACGGGTCTCTTGCACAGTCAGTCGATCCACCAGGGTATTCCACTCAATAGCACCTGATGGGCCACTGACCACCTTGCTGTAATACTCGGAGTAATCGCTGCATGCAATTTCACGCATCCGAATACCCAGGCTGGTTTGCAGAAAAGTCCGCCGCTGAACGGGCATACACATACCCGTTCGCTCTTCCAGCAGAGCTTGCCAACGAACAAACTGGTCGTCGTTAAGCTCTGGCATAGTGCTGACAGCAGGACGAATCTGATGATTCATAAGGAGTCTCAACCAGGACTGTTATCACAGAACCTGTTGTTGCTCCATATCCAGATCTGCTTCAGGCAGCTTGAAGCCCGCTACAGACTCACGCAGTTTGTTGGCCATTTCAGCCAGGTTACCAATCGATTTCGCGGTAGCCGTGGTACCAGCAGAAGTCTGCGAGGTAATTTCCTGGATTACATTCATCGTGTTGGAAATATGACCAGCAGAAGAGGCCTGTTGACGGGCAGCGTTGGAGATGTTCTGAATCAGTTCCGCCAAGTTTTTCGATACGTTCTCGATTTCTTCCAGGGCCACACCGGCGTCTTGCGCCAGACGGGCACCCCGTACCACCTCGGTGGTGGTCTGTTCCATCGAGATTACCGCTTCGTTGGTATCGTTCTGAATCGTTTTAACCAGTGCTTCAATCTGCTTGGTTGCAGCGGCTGAACGTTCTGCCAGGCGCTGTACTTCGTCCGCTACCACCGCGAAGCCCCGACCTGCGTCACCGGCCATGGATGCCTGAATCGCAGCATTAAGAGACAGAATGTTGGTTTGGTCAGCAATATCGGTAATCAGCGAGATGATGTCACCAATCTCCTGCGAGGACTCACCCAGTCGTTTAATCCGTTTGGACGTTTCCTGAATCTGCTCGCGGATGTTATCCATGCCGTTGATCGTCGCCTGTACCACTTCGGCGCCCTTGTTGGCGATGGCTACCGAACGTTCCGCTACCGCAGAGGATTCAGAGGCGTTGGCAGATACCTGGTCAATGGAAACCGCCATTTCGTTGATCGCCGCAGAAGCGCCGGCAATTTCCTGGGCCTGGTGCTCAGAAGCCTCAGCAAGGTGCATCGCAGTGGCCTGGGTTTCCTGGGCTGCTGAGGATACCTGTACCGCTGTTTCGTTAATCGCCGATACCAACGAACGCATCTGGTCGATGGCGTAGTTAATAGAGTCAGCAATCGCACCGGTAAAGTCTTCGGTTACCGTCGCAGAGGCAGTCAAGTCACCATCGGCAAGGTCAGCAATTTCGTCGAGGAGTCGCAAAATCGCCATCTGGTTCTGCTGGTTCTGGCTTTCCGTTTCTTCCAGATCGCGACGGGTTGACTGATAAGACAAATAACCCAGAGCAATCATGATCATGATAGCGAACACTGCAGCACCGTATCCCAGCGCCTGCAGCACCGCTCGTTCGTCGGCTTCAGTAAGAATGGTTTCGGTCAGTTCTGATGTCTGGTTCAGCAACACTCGAGAATTAACAAAGATGCTGTCGGATGCCTCACGAACCTGGAACAGTTCCGGCGACGTTTCAAGAATCTCGTCTACTGATCCGGATACGAATTCAAACAATTCGGAAACTTCAGAGAGAGCCAGTACCGCTTCATCGTCCGTTACCTTGGAAATATTCATCGCCACGTTGCCCTGCACCATGCCGTTCAGTACCCGACCAAACAGCGAGGCATCCCGGCCAAACGCATCGGCCGCCATGACAGCGTCTTCGCCACCGGTCAACACTTTGTTAACAGAACGAACAATCCGCTCCGCCAACCAGGATTGACGCTGGGCTACCGCCACCTGGTCAGCAGGCGCGTCGTTATCAAGTAAAATTTCTACAATCTCATCGTATTCCACCTGCAGCTGGGGAATCGTTTCTGAGAGCGTCGCGGCAACTTCATGCAGAGAAAGGATAATATCCTGGGCGCGAATAATCTGGTCGGCGTTTTGGCTGACACCATCCCAGACTTGCTGCACGTTGGTCATCGTCGCCACTTCTGCCGGTTCGAGGCCGGTCTCTGGATTACCATTGTTCAGATAATTCCAGCGAAGTTCAAACTTGTCACGGGCCACCCGCAGCTGCTCGAACGCTTCACGGTTACCGGACGCCGCTTCCACGGCGTTGGTCGCCATTTCCTGCGACAACACCCGCAACTCGCCAGCATGTTCAATGTATTGTTCATCCCGGTTCTGCAAACTGTTTACATAGACCGTGATACCAATAAACAAGCCAAGACATGTGACCAGCAGCACTGCCAGAACACCATTGACTCCGTTCTTCAAAACCGTCGAAAAGACGTTACCAGCTTTCGAACTCATGCCCTTGTCTCCACACTTACTGCATGCATTATCCTGGCGCCCCGAATGGAGTCACCTCAGAACCCGGTCAAACCGCGATCTGCATAAACTCCGGGGATTGAATCAGTTCGTCAATACGGAAAATCGACCAGACCTTTTCATTCCGGTCAAAGCCGTGGCGAGTGTATTTTTCCAATGCCGGGTCGACCTGAGCCAATTCGCTCATGGTATCCATCGGAAACTGCTGCATCCCCAACACAGCATCCACCAGCAAACCCGTCAATACATCGCCCTGCTCTACCACCAACACCCGACGGGAACGCCAGTTAGCCTTACCTGTCAACCCCAGCATGCCAGCCAGATCCATGACTGGAACAAGACGGCCTCGAACATTGGCCACGCCCAGTACCCAGCTACGAACACCGGGTACCTTGGTCATCCTGGGAGGCTGCAATATTTCTGCTACCTGCCCCATATCTGCCACAAACTCGTAACCTGCCAGCATAAAACCGACACCCCGCCAATAGGTAACAACCTCGATCTGCTGTGGCAGCTCAGAGGCATTACGGCGACTGCGTTCGGCAATGCTGACGAGCAGCGCAAATGGGCTCATCGCTACTTGGCCATAACCGAATTGATTTCAGACAGCAAAATGCTTTCCGACACCGGTTTCACCAGATAGCCACAGGCGCCCTGACGCTTGCCCCACACCCGGTCAGTTTCCTGATCTTTAGTGGTCACGATAATAACCGGAATTTCTGCGGTTTCTGCGTCCTTGGTCAGCTGACGGGTCGCCTGAAAACCATTCAGTCCAGGCATGACAATATCCATCAGTACTACGTCCGGCTTTTCCTGTTTTGCCAGCGCCACGCCGTCCGCACCATTTTCGGCGGTGAGGACTTCATGACCATTTTTCTCCAGCATGGAACGAAACACTTCGGTTTCTGTTGGAGAATCGTCTACTACCAGAATGCGAGCCATGCTTGGTACCCCTTAATGCTTCGCGTGCTTATCTTATGATTTTACGTATTGCCGGATAGAACCCAGCAGCTCGTCCTTACTGAACGGCTTGGTGAGATATTCGTCAGAACCTACAATGCGGCCCTTTGCCTTATCGAAAAGACCGTCTTTACTTGAAAGCATGATCACTGGCGTGGACTTGTACTTGGAATTGTTTTTTATCAGCGCGCAGGTCTGATAGCCATCCAGGCGCGGCATCATAATATCGACAAAAATAATATTCGGGCTGGTGTCTGCGATTTTGGCGAGGGCATCAAAGCCATCGGTTGCCGTAATCACCTCGCAGCCTACTTTTTTCAGCAGCGTCTCTGCTGTGCGACGAATGGTCTTGCTATCGTCGATGACCATCACTTTGATATTTTGAAAGTTGTCGTCCATATAAGGGCCTTAACCATCCGATCGTTAATTGCTGTTTCCGGCCGCGACCGCATGCGTGTGACGTTACGGTGCACTTTTGTATCACACATTAATGTACCAAGCTATAAGGTTCCCATGTCAAAACTGTTTCACCGAACAGAGACCTGATTGATATAGAATCCAGATCAGACTTTTATTACGGGGAAAACAGAATGGCCAGAAAACTCGGGGTTGTCATGGATCCCATTGATACCATCAGCGTCAAGAAAGACACATCGCTCGCCTTGCTGAACGCAGCACAAACACTTGGCTGTGAGCTTTTTTACATGGAACAGGCCGACTTGTATATTGACACAGGCCGCGCAATGGCGCGAATGGCCCCTCTGAGCGTCAGTCTGGATCCCGACCACTGGTTTGATCTGGGTGAATGGCAACACCAGCCATTAACCGATCTCGACATTGTACTAATGCGTAAGGATCCGCCCTTTGATGGCGAATTTATCTACAGCACTTATATTCTGGAACTGGCGGAACAAGCGGGCGTGCTGATCGCCAACAAACCCCAAAGCCTGCGTGATTGTAATGAAAAAGTGTTTGCCACGCACTTTCCTGAGTTGATGAGCCCCACCATGGTGACTCGCAGCGCCGAGCTGCTGCGGCATTTTCATCAGCAACACAAGGATGTCATTTTTAAGCCACTGGATGGCATGGGTGGCTCCTCGATCTTTCGCCTGAAGCATGACGACCCGAATGTCAGCGTTATCATCGAGACCCTGACCAACCACGGCCGCCAGCAAATCATGGCGCAAAAGTTCATCCCGGATATTACCGAGGGTGACAAGCGTATCCTGATGATTGACGGCGAACCGGTGCCTTACTGCCTGGCCCGTATTCCGGCCAAAGGAGAAACCCGGGGCAACCTGGCGGCAGGTGGCCGTGGTGAAACACGCCCCCTGTCAGATAACGATTTTGCCATCGCCAGACAGATCGGCCCGGAATTAAAAAAACGGGGCTTGTATTTTGTTGGTCTGGATGTGATTGGCAGCTGCCTGACGGAAATCAATGTCACCAGCCCGACCTGCGTGCGGGAAATCAGCCGCGATTCGGGCATTGATATCGCCAGCCAGCTGATCTCAACATTATTGGCAAAACTCGACTGATTCACTGAATCAGTCAGTATCGACAGGTGTTGATCCCCGGCAGGTGGACAAAAGCCGGGGATCAGCGCAGACTGCGCAGTCATTGCCACCCGCCATTTTTAACCGAAGCCGTTCTGCGACAGATACCCCCATGACTGCTGCCGTTGTCTCCAGTTCCGATCGTCTAGTTTTTGCCCTGTTTCTGGCCTTGCTGATTCACGCCATGATTGTATTGGGTGTCAGCTTCAGTCCAGACGACCGCAGCAATCTGTCAAAAACACTCGAAGTTACCCTGGCCAGCTATCGCAGCGACAAGGCACCGGAAAAAGCCGACTTTCTCGCCCAGGAAAACCAGGAAGGTAGCGGCACGGAAGAAGATGCCCGTATGCTGACAACCGACGTCAAGGCACCTTTCCAAAGTAACGACATTACTCCTGCCTCAGTGCAGAAGCAGGAAGTATCCGCCCCCAAAGCTATTGCCAACACGCCATCTCCAGTAACCACCACTGCGGCCAGCACCATCAAGGCCATCAGTCGCGAAAAACAACCACCCGCCGAAGCCAAACCGGTTCCCGAAGGCCCGCAAAAAATGCTGTTGCAGCGCAGCCTGGAAATGGCCAGCCTGGAAGCCAAACTCGACAGTATGCGCCAGGCCTATGCCAAACGACCGCGAGTCCAGCGCCTGACGGCAGCCTCAACCATGAAGGCCAGCGACGCCTACTATGTCAATTCCTGGCGCAGCAAAATTGAAAAGATGGGCACACTCAATTACCCGAAAGAAGCAGAGAACTGTTTTGATAACTGTCGCCTGAGAGTGTTGGTGTCTATTAACCCGAATGGCACTATCAACGACCTTGAAATCCTCGAATCGTCTGGCCGCAAAGTGCTCGACGATGCAGCGCTGCGCATTGTGCGCATGTCGGCCCCTTTTGCCCCGTTTACCGACGAGATGCGCAAAACCACCGACATCCTCGAAATCATCCGTACCTGGCAATTCAAGGGTAACCGTTACCTCTCGGAAGGCTCCTGATGAAAGAACTCAACAGCCTCGGCAACCAGCTGCTGATCGCCATGCCGCAACTGCAAGACAGCTGGTTTGAAAGCGCCGTCATTTACCTTTGTGAACACGATCAGGATGGCGCTATGGGACTGGTGCTAAACAAGCCGCTCGATGTCGATTTTGCCGCCGTTTGTGAACAACTGGCGATTACTCGCCATCAAGACATTAACGCCGTTATGCTCGGCGGTGGCCCCGTCGGCACAGAGCAGGGCTTTATCCTGCATCAACAGCCCGGCCACTGGAATGCCACCGAAACCATCAGTGCCTTTGCCCATCTGACTTCCTCCAAAGACATTTTGACAGCCATTGGCCAGGGGGCCGGGCCGGATAACTACCGACTAGCACTGGGTTATTCCGGTTGGGGCCCAGGGCAACTGGATGAGGAAATTCTCGGCAATAGTTGGCTGACCGTTGAAGCCGACGCCGAGTTACTGTTTGACACACCTCCGGAAACACTTTACCAGGCTGCACTGAACCGCCTGGGTGTCAGCGGCTCAGCCTTGTCTGCCCAGATAGGCCATGCCTGATGAGTCACATTCCTGCTCGTGTCATGCAAGTCATGGCGTTTGATTTTGGTACCAAACGAATTGGTGTCGCCATTGGCCAACGCCTGACTGGCAGCAGTAGCGCCCTGACACCGCTCAAAGCAAACGATGGCGTACCCAACTGGGATACCCTGACCGCACTGGTCAATGAATGGCAGCCGGATGCCTTTGTGGTTGGCCTGCCATTAAATATGGACGGCAGTGCCAGTGACATGAGCACCCGTGCCGCCAAATTTGCCCGACGCCTGGAAGGCCGTCTGCACAAGCCGTCGTTTACCCACGACGAGCGCCTGACCAGCTATGAAGCCAAAGGCATGGTGATCGCCGATAGCGGTGAGCGCGATTTTGGCCGACACTCGGTTGATGGTCTGGCAGCACAATTGATTCTCGAAAGCTGGATGGGCGAACACCCTCGCCCCGATGACGCGCAGTAACAGGGAGAAGCCCCATGCAATTACCGGATATTCAGCTCGCCTGCAGCACACTGGCAACCGCACTGGGCAGCCACCTGCAGCAACACAAGATTGAACAACCGCTGATCATTGGCATTCGTACCGGTGGCGTCTGGATTGCCGAGCGGCTGCATCAGCAACTGCAACCGCAAGAGCCGCTTTACAGCGTCGACATCAGCTTTTATCGCGACGACTTTACCCGTCACGGCCTGCACCCCGAAGTCAAAGGGTCTGAATTGCCCGACACCATTGAAGACCGCCACGTGGTACTGGTCGACGACGTGATCATGAGCGGCCGCACTGTACGGGCAGCCATCAACGAGCTGTTTGACTACGGTCGTCCGGCCAGCATCACCCTGGTTGCGCTGTTTGATATTGGCCGCCGCGAATTACCGATTCAGCCTGACGTTTGCGCCGCTCGCCTGACGCTCGACGACGGCCAGCTGATCAAGCTCAGTGGCCCGGAGCCATTGGCCATCAGCCTGCTCTGACACTCGTATTCGGGGTGCTCTGGCATCCCACCCGGTTTGGTTACAACACACATGGTTCTCCTATGACAACTGATCCCAGCCAGCTTCAGCTCACTGCAGACGGCAGGCTAAAACACTTTCTGACCACCGAAGGACTCAGCAAGGCATTGCTGACCGAAATCCTCGACACCGCCGATTCCTTTATCAGCACCCAGGAGCGGGCCGTCAAAAAAGTCCCGCTGCTGCGCGGCAAAACCGTGGTTAACCTGTTTTTTGAAAACAGCACCCGCACCCGCTCGACCTTCGAGCTGGCCGCCACCCGCCTGTCGGCCGATATTCTCAACCTCGACATCCAGCGCTCAGCGACTGCCAAGGGTGAAACTCTGATGGACACGCTGTGGAATCTGGAAGCCATGTATAGCGATATGTTTGTCGTCCGTCATGCGGACTCCGGTGCCGCCCACTTTATTGCCGAACAGGTCACCCCCAACGTCGCCATCATCAATGCCGGAGACGGACGCCATGCGCACCCGACCCAGGCAATGCTCGACATGTTGACCATTCGTCGCCACAAGCAACAAATAGAAGGACAGATCGTTGCCATCGTTGGCGATATTCTGCACTCCCGCGTTGCCCGCTCCCAGATCCATGCCCTGTTGGCACTGGGCGCAGCGGAAGTCCGCGTGGTTGGCCCGGCTACCCTGCTGCCGAAAGACATCGAGTCGTTAGGGGCCAAAGCCTACTACGACCTGAATCTGGCATTACGAGACTGCGACGTGGTGATCATGCTGCGACTGCAAAAAGAGCGGATGCAAAACGCCTTGCTGCCCAGTGAAAGCGAGTTTTTCAAACTCTACGGTCTGACCACCGACAAGCTGGCCCTGGCCAAACCCGACGCCATCGTTATGCACCCAGGCCCGATCAACCGTGGCGTCGAGATTGAATCCGCCGTTGCCGATGGCCCTCAATCCGTCATTCTCAATCAGGTCAGTTATGGTATCGCCGTTCGCATGGCGGTGATGGCCATGGCCATGAGTGGACAACAGGCCAGTCAGCAAGAAGCATTACATTCCACAGAGGCCGCCGAATGAAATACCTGCATATTCGTGATGCCCGCGTCATTGCACCAGCCCAGCAACTGGATGCCGTCTGTGACCTGTATCTGGCCGAAGGCCGGATTCGCGCCATTGGCCAAAAACCAGCCGGTGGCACCATAGAATCAACCCTCGATGCCCAGGGCCACTGGCTGGTGCCCGGCTTTATCGACCTCAGCAGTTACCTCAACGAACCGGGCTACACCCAGCGCGGCACCATCGCTAGCGAAACCCGGGCGGCGGCGGCGGCGGGATTCAGCCAGGTGTGTGCCCAGCCGTTAACCAAACCCGTTGCTGACAGCCCGGCGGTTATTCAGCTAATGCAAGACAAAGCCAGCAGCGCTGGGTATTCAAGGGTCTTGCCACTGGGGGCACTGACCCAGGGACTGGCGGGCGAGCAGCTGGCGAACATGGTCAGCTTGCGTAATGCCGGCTGTATTGCCCTGAGTAACGCCCGTCAGCCAATCAAGGACAGCTACGTTCTGCGCCGCCTGATGGAATACGCCGCTACCTACGATATTCTGCTGTTTTTATCCGCTGATGACGCTGCACTCTCCAACGGCGGAGTGATGCACGAAGGCCCAACCGCGACCCGCATGGGCCTGGCCGGGATTCCGGAAACGGCCGAAACCATCGCGCTGGCGCAAATCCTGTTACTGGTTGAACAAACCGGTGTACGCGCTCATATCAGCCAACTGAGTTGTGCTCGCAGCGTCAGCATGCTGAACGACGCTCGCCAGCGCGGCCTGCGGGTCAGTGGCGATGTCGCATTAGCCAACCTCTGTTATACCGATGCCCAGGTCAACGGCTACAACAGTCGTTACCACGTGTTACCGCCACTGCGTTGCGAGTCCGATCGACAGGCGCTGCTGGCAGCCATCAACAACGGTGAACTGGCGATTTGTTCCAATCACCAGCCCCACGAAATTGCCGCCAAAAAAGCCCCCTTTGCCGATGCAGCAGCGGGTATGGCCATGTATGACCTGTTTATCGGACTGCTGCTGGAACGGGTCAATTGCGGCGAGCTGACGCTGAATGCAGCACTGTCGGCACTGAGTTCAGTCCCGGCAGCCACGCTCGGGTTACGTTCCGGTTTCGAAGAAGGCCAGCTATTTAATGCCAGCCTGATCAACCCGCAGCAACAGGATAGCTACGGCCGCTCTGGCCAGGTAGTCGCCACCTTTGTTGAGGGTTTCAAAGTCTTCCGGCGTCAACCCTGATGGTTGGTAAACAGCCCGACCAATAAACCGACGCAATCCATACCCAACAAATATATCCAGCAGGGCAGGCCAATCGATACAGGCCTCCTATACTGGATATATGCCCTTACCCATCCCGCTCCCCGATCATTTCCAGCTACGCCAGTGGCAAGACAATTTTTTGCAGCTGAATCAGCAGCGGCTCTCCAATGCCCGCACGCAACTGCACGTGCGACAACAACGACTGCTGGATCTGCTACCGCTGCTGCTGCACGTCAATCACCCACAGTTGCCCGGTTTTGTCGATCATCAGACACCTTGCGGGATTGATCACTACCAGGTCACGGCCAACACCGAACAGGCGTTACGGCATTTGATTCGATCCATCCCGAGCCTGAACCAGGCTCCCCCTGCCCATTACGCCATCGGCGGGCTTTACCTCATGGGCAGCATGGGTTCACTGGCCCAGAACCGCCACAGTGATCTCGATATCTGGGTCTGCCTCAATCAGCCGCTTGACCCGGCACAGCAAGAAAAGCTGCAGAACCGGTGCCAGCGCATCGAGAAGTGGGCCGCCAGCCACAACACCGAAGTACACCTGTTTATTATGGATCTGGAAGAATTCCGTCGAGGCCAACAACAGGCAGCCAGCGGCGAAGACTGTGGTACCAGCCAATACCTGCTGTTGCTGGACGAGTTCTACCGCAGTTCCGTCTGGCTGGCAGGGCGCTACCCGCGCTGGTGGCTGATCCCGGAACAAAGTGCTGGCAACAAAAGCAATTCAACCAGTGATCAATACTGGCAAGAGCTGATCAATCGGCATCAAATCAAGGCCGACCAGTGGCTGCACTTTGGCGACATCAGCACCATTCCGGTGGATGAGTTTTTGGGTGCCGCACTCTGGCAGTTACACAAAGGCATGAGCGGCCCCTACAAGGCGCTGCTGAAACTGCTGCTGTATCGCGAATACGCCAGCCAATACCCGAAGATTCAGCCGTTGTGCCAGGATCTGAAGCACAACATCCACAACAACCGCACCACCAGCCGCGACAGCGATGCCTACCTGCTGATGCTGGAGCGCGTCAGCCAGAGCCTGACCAACCAGCAACCCGCACGACTGGAGCTGATCCGACGGGCGTTTTACGACAAGACCGGTCTCAAACTCAGTCGCCTAACACTGGCTGCACGCCAACAGGACTGGCGCGCCAAACTGATGCAGCAGCTGACAACCGAATGGCAATGGTCAGAAGCGGATCTGTTCGAACATGACAGCAAGGCGCAGTGGTCGCCGCAGCAAGTCTTCCGCGAGCGTAATGACCTGGTGGCCGAATTACTCGGCAGTTACCGCAGTCTCAGCCAATTCAGTCAACGCCATGCCAACACCTTGCACATCAGTCCGACCGATATTCAGACCCTTGGCAATCAGCTGATTGCCGCCTTTGACTCACGACCGGGTAAAATCATCCAGATCAACCCTGGCATCAGCCCATCGCTGGCACAAAGCCAGCTGACCCTGTTGCGCTATCCCGGCGTCTGGCAACTGGCACCGGGGTATTGGCAAAAACCCCCACCGGATCACCGCATTCTGCGCCAAAGTCCAAGCCTGATCGAATTACTCGCCTTTGCCATCAGCAACAGTCTGATCAACCGCGATACCCGCATCAGCTGCTACCCGGACGACGCCATTAGTCGCTACGAATTAACCCGTACTCTGGCCACCCTGGCCGGGCAGATGATACGTCACCGCTCGCTACCCGACTGGTCAAAAGGCCCTGCCATTCAGTCATTAACCGTGTTTATTAACGTCACTACCGACCCACTGGAACGTTACAGCCAGGCTGGTTTACAAAAACTCAGTGACCAGAATGACGCGCTCAACTTCAGCAGCAGCCATCACAATCTGGTTTCAACCATTGATATCCTCGCCTGCAACAGCTGGAACGAATGGCAGGTCTACCGTTTCCAAGGAGAACAGGCATTGAATGAAGCGCTGTGTCTACTGATGCCACTGCTGGCCGACCGCCAACAGCGAGCCTCACTGGAAATACACAGCTTCAGCAAGCATCGCGCCGCCCGTGTTCGCCAGCGTACCTTGCAGTTACTCTCATCCGCCCTCGCCCACTACCGCCGCCGTCAGGGGCGCTTCCTGTATCAGCTGGGTGAACGCTGCTACAGCCTTGAGGCCTGTACACCGGCATCCAAAGACACCGCGCCGCGCTGGCAAGTGATTGCCCTGAATGACACGCCAACCCTGATGACTCACCTGGCGCAACCGGCGTCGCACTTTTGTCCAAGCGCCGTCGATCGCTGGGTGAGCCAACTGCCGCTGCCGCTCAACGAGCTGATGTTGCATTGCCAGCCACGCCGCTGGCAGCTGTTTTATCAGCGTCAGGGAGACCAGCTGGATTTCTATCTGGTCGACGAATGGGCCGCATTAGTGCATCAGCGCATACGCCGGACAGAACTGGCTCACTGGCTGCTACCCACTTTGCGCTTTCTGCGCCGGTTGCAACAACGCTGGCATGGCGACCACCCGCAGTTTGAGGGGCTGGCCCTGTACGAACTGAAAGCACCGACCGATAACAACCGTCCTGCCAGCAGCAGCGAGGCGGCGGGCCTCTGGCAGGTACGGCAGCGGGACATTCCCGTCCTGGCAGAAACGCCCGCTGCCATTGAGCTGACCGCCCGGTTTGATATCGATAACCAGCCAACCCTGTACTGTAACTATGCCGAATTCAGCATCTGGCAACATGGCCAGCATCTCTATCGGGATATCAGCGCCGCCGTTATACAACGACGCAGTCAACAGCAGCACTATCCGTGCTATCTCAGTGACGTCGTCTTCGCCGACCCTGGCAATCAGTTGCTACTGACGCACTGGCAGCAGAAGCAGGTGCTGGAGGCCAAAATCAATCAGGCCATGCAAAGTAACCGCTGAATAACGCCACACGGGTTCTTACCAATCAAGACAGCCTGCACAGGCGGTGTATAATGCGTGCAAATTCAAGATACAGAACCCGCGCGCCAGTCCATCGCCCATCTGAGTCGTTTGACCAGAGCCAGACACTGGCAACGCCCGCAAGCAGATTATTCCATTGCCCATGACAAACCTGATTTGCCGTCTGCCATCGCTGCCTCTACTGACCGCCCTGTTACTGGCGGCACTGGTACTCAGCGGCTGTGGTCAAAAAGGCCCTCTGTATCTGCCCGACCAACCTGATACGGAAACGACCCGCTAAATGTCAGCCTTTACTTACCAGCAGGGCAGCCTGCACGCCGAACATGTCGACCTTGCCCAGCTCGCAAACCAGCATGGAACGCCACTGTATGTGTACTCACGCGAGGCACTGGAACGCCAGTATCGTGCCTATGACGAAGCACTGGGAGAGTGGCCGCACCAGGTCTGCTTTGCGGTCAAAGCCAACTCCAATATCGCGGTCTTGAATGTCCTGGCACAGCTCGGTGCAGGGTTTGATATTGTCAGCCTGGGTGAACTGGAGCGGGCACTGGCTGCCGGTGGCGACCCCACTCGCATGGTGTTCTCCGGGGTTGGCAAACAGGCCATCGAAATGCGCCGCGCGCTCGAAGTCGGGGTTGGCTGTTTTAACCTCGAATCGGAAGACGAGCTGGAACGTCTCAATGACGTTGCCACCGCGATAGGGGTTATTGCCCACGTATCAGTACGGGTCAATCCAGACGTGGATGCCCAGACACACCCCTATATTTCTACCGGACTGAAAGACAACAAGTTTGGTATCGATATCGAACGCGCTCCGGCGGTTTACCAGCGTGCCACCAGCCTGCCCGGTATTCAGGTGATCGGCGTCGACTGCCACATTGGCAGCCAGCTGACCTCGATTGATCCCTTTCTTGACGCCCTCGATCGCCTGCTGGCACTGATTGATGAACTCGCCACTCTGGGAATAACCATCAACCACCTCGACCTCGGTGGCGGTCTCGGCGTCTGCTACCGCGACGAACAGCCCGCCAGCCCAGCCAGCTATATCGCTGCGGTCAAGGAACGTCTGGCCGGTCGGTCACTGACACTGATTTTTGAACCGGGTCGCTCGATTTGTGCCAACGCGGGCGTATTCCTCACCAAAGTGGAATACCTCAAACTCAACCAGCACAAGAACTTTGCCATTATCGATGGCGCCATGAATGACCTGATTCGCCCGGCGTTGTATTCCGCCTGGCAAGAGATCCGGCCAGTGGCAGCATCCAGCGACGCGCCAGTCCGTTGTTACGACCTGGTTGGCCCGGTCTGTGAAACTGGCGATTTTCTCGGTAAAGACCGTGATCTGGCACTGCAACAGGGTGATTTACTGGCAGTGATGTCTGCCGGAGCCTACGGCTTTGTGATGGCTTCCAACTACAACAGCCGTGGCCGCCCGGCAGAAATCATGGTCGACGGTGACCAGGCTCACCTGATTCGCCGCCGCGAAACCATCGAACAACTGTTCGAGAGCGAAGCCTTGTTGCCGGTGCGCACATGAGAGTCAAGTTCAGCAAAATGCAGGGACTTGGTAACGACTTTGTCGTCATAGACCTTGTCACCCAGACTGGCCGCATCAGACCCGAACGGGTAAGAGAACTGTCGGATCGTCATTTTGGTATCGGCTTCGATCAGATGCTGATTGTCGAGCGCCCGACCCGGCCCGACGTCGACTTCCGCTATCGCATTTATAATGCCGATGGCAGTGAAGTGGAAAATTGCGGCAATGGTGCCCGCTGCTTCGCCCGTTTCGTCAACGAACAGATGCTCACCGGCAAGCGTGACATTCGGGTAGAAACCGCCAACGGCATTATCGAACTGCACCTGACCAGCGACGGTCAAGTGGTGGTTGATATGGGTCAGCCAATTCTGACACCGGCCGACATCCCCATGATCGCGGAACAGTTCATGCCGGAATATCACCGCCATGTCCCCGGCATTGGTGACGTTCGTTTTGGTGCAGTTTCCATGGGCAACCCCCATGCCGTTATTCGGGTTAACGACGTCGACAGTGCCCCGGTACACGAATGGGGGCCCATCATCGAATCGTGTGAATATTTTCCTAACCGGGTCAATGTCGGTTTTATGCAAGTCGTTAACAGCCACGCTATTCGTTTGCGGGTATTTGAACGGGGCAGCGGAGAAACCCTGGCCTGCGGCACCGGAGCCTGTGCTGCCGTCGTTTCCGGGCAGCTGCGCGGCTGGCTCGAACCCGGTGTGACTGTGTCCCTGCCGGGTGGTCAGCTGAACATTGACTGGGATGGCAAATCCAGTGTCCGAATGACCGGCCCCGCCGTGACTGTTTACGATGGACGGGTTAATCTCTAACTCGCCAGTTGTTGAAAAACGCTTTCTGACGGAACCAAGGTAAGGATCACATGAGCCAGCAACCCCGACTCACCGACGCCGATGTCGTGCAGTACCTGGAAGATCATCCCGAGTTTTTTGTTGGCAAGGACGACCTGTTGTCCCGTTTGCGGGTGCCTCACGCCACCAGTGGCGCGACCAGTCTGATTGAGCGTCAGGTTCAGGTACACCGGGATCGTAATATCGAGCTGCGTCAGCGGCTGTCCGACCTGCTCGAAAATGCGCGCCGGAACGACCAGTTGTTTGAAAAGACCCGCCGCCTGGTACTGGCCCTGATCGAAGCCAACAGCTGGCTGGCTATCCATACCGCCCTGGACGATTCACTGCGTAATGACTTTGGTGTGCACGCCTGGGTCATGTTGCACTTTACCGAGCGACAGCTGGAACGCCCGCTGGTAGCGGTTCGCAACCAGGAACAACAGCGTAATATCCACCGCCTGTTCAAGGGTCACCGGGCCATTTGTGGCCAGCTGCCCAAAGCCGATATGGCCGCCCTGCTCAATCTTGACACCACCGACATGGAATCCATTGCGGCGGCACAGATTCGTGGCCAGGATAATCACGGTCTGCTGGTATTAGCCAGTCAGGATGGCAGCTATTATCGCACCTCCATGGATACCCTGTTTCTGGATTACCTCTGTGACGTACTGGCATTACGCTTACAACAGACCCCGGTCAACCGTTAGATAAGGCAACTTTTTTGGCTCTGAAACTGATCACCCTCGATCTCGACGACACCCTCTGGCACACCGCACCGGTGATGCGCCGCGCCGAACAGGCCTGCTATGACTGGATCTGCGCACACTGTGCCGGTTTCGCCGATCTTTACAGCCTGGAAGGGTTACGCCAATACAAGTCTGAACTGGCGGAATGCTACCCGTCGCTGCAACACCAGATGTCGCAACTCCGGTTCGAAACCTTGCGCCGCGCCGCCATGCAGACCGGCTGCGACCGCAATAGCGCCCGTGCTCTTGCCGACAGCGCCTTTGCTGTCTTTGCCCATGAACGCAGCACACTGGAATTATTTGCCGGGGCTGAAGTGATGCTGCAACAACTGGCGACACACTGGCCATTGATCGCCGTGACCAATGGCAATGCCGATCTGGAAAAAGTTGGCATCCGGCATTATTTTAGTGCTCACCTGAATGCTGAAACCATCGGTGCCGCCAAACCAGCCCCCGATCTCTTTCATGCCGCACTGGCCCATGCCGTTGTCGAACCGCATGAGTGCCTGCATATCGGCGACCATCCGCACCACGATATCGACGCCGCCCATGCCGCTGGCCTGCATACCCTGTGGGTCAATCTGAACGAGAGCCCTTGGCCTGATGCCTTTGCCAGCCCGACATTACAGGTCAGCGTCTTGTCCGACGTGGTCGAACAGATTACTCAATGGCAGCGACAGCTATCTCACTGAAGCGCCGTGCAGCACCGTGAGCAGCAATGGATCAGATAGGTCGGCTGCCATAATTGGATTGTGGCTTACGTGGTGGATCGGCCATCACGTTGTCGTCTACTTGCTGAATCCGGCCACCGCGCGACAGAAAGGCTTCAACATCACCTTCAAGCGAATCACGCAGCTCGTTGTGCGCCGTTGACGACACCTGCAGGCTGTCATCCTGATCGCTCGCTTTGGTAGCGCCACGTTTTTTTACTTGCGGCCGGGCATCACCGTCGGCGTCCTGGTCGGTCTCATCATCGTGTATTTCGAAGTCGTCATCAGACATGTCATGGTCCTATTCTTGATACAAGCCCATTACATATAGACCACCATGGCAAACCCGGTGCGTCTCGATACAATTGTTTACAAAAAGTACGATTCCCGACCGGGTTAGCCAGGGGATACACAGGTCTGTCGGCGGATTCTGAATTTGCGAATACGGCGGTACAACGTGGGCCTGGAAACCCGCATCACACGGGCGACTTCACTGAGGTTCCAATCGTGTTGATCCAGTAACATAACGAGTGCCTGTCCTTCTTCGGTCAGCACAGCAGTATGAGTCAATTCAGGTCGGGAAAGACTGGCAGCGGTCTCACCCGCAGCCACGACACCAGTCTCACTACCACCAGCCTCACGACCACCAGCCTCACGACCACCGACCTCGCTACCTGGCAGCTTGTCACCCTGGCCAGTGCCACGAAGTTCCGGCAAATCTGCCAGAGTAATAACGTCACTGCTGCTGTTGGCTTCTGCATAGGCCAGTACATTAACCAGCTCACGCACATTGCCGGGCCATGAGTGAGCCAATAAAGCACTGATAACATCGGCGCGCAGGCGTAGCTCCGGTCGTTTCAGTTTTTGTTTCAGCTCGGCCAGCAAGGAGCGAATCAAAAATTCTCGATCCGCCCGTTGTCTCAATGGCGGCAAGGTCAGGGTGGCGCCGTTAAGCCGGTAATACAAATCAGCCCGGAATTCGTTGCGTTCAATCATCGCCTGGATATTGTGATGGGTCGCTGCAATGACCCGACAATCGACAAATACCGGTTTATCAGCTCCCAGAGGCGTCACCTCACCTTCCGCCAGCACTCTTAGCAAACGGGTTTGCAGCGGCAACGGCATGTCACCAATCTCGTCCAGAAACAAGGTGCCACCATCGGCTTGCTGAACCAGCCCTTTCGCCCCTCTGCTACGCCCACCGGTAAACGCACCGGCGCTATACCCAAACAATTCGCTCTCAATCAGGGATTCCGGTATGGCGGCGCAGTTAAGCGCGACAAAGGGCTTTTGGCGGCGATGACCACTGGCGTGAATGGCAGTGGCGAGCATGTCTTTGCCCGTCCCGGTCTCGCCCAGTATCAGCAAGTTAACATCACGCTGGCGAAAGCGTTTGGCCTGTTCGATTGTCTTGCGCATGGCGGCATCATCACCGGCCAGTCGATCCAGCGGCGGCACACGCTCAAGCGGACGGGCAGACTCTTTGCCAAGCCGACCGTGAGTCGATGGGTCATGCTGGCGCTTTGGTTCAATCAGCGTGCCAAACACCGTCTGATCATTCAGGGACAACCGGAACGCCTGCACGCCATCAGCACTGATCTGGTTGATGGCCAGAATATCGTCCCAGCGGCTGGCCAGTAATTCTGGCAAGGATGGCGCGGCCTGAACCGCAGCCGTTTCATCGCGAGCAGTGGGCACCCACATCGGATTGTCCGCCAGTAGCAAACGACCAGCAGTATTGGCAGCGACAATCGTGCCGGTGTCATCCAGCGCCAACAGCACTCGGCCATTAAGGGCGACAAACTCACGCGAGTCGTCGCAACGGAACACCAGATGGCGACGATAGCGCCGGAGAAAATAGGCGTCTTCAATCATGCGGGCGTAAAGCTGGGTCAGATGCAAAGCAAACATCTGGCTATCCCGCGCAGCAGGTGAATTCAGCGCCGAAATATCCAGAACCGCAATCAACTCACCAGAGGGGCCAAAGATCGGAGCGGCGGTGCAGGTCAAGCTGATGTGGGCACCATCGAAGTGGTCACCCCGGTGACAGGTCAATGCAGTCTGCTCCTGAATACAGGTTCCCACTGCACAGGTTCCGGCATAACTTTCGTCCCAGTCAGCGCCAAGATATAGCCCCGCCTGCCTTAACTTGTCGTCCAGATCCCGCTCACCATGAAATTGCACCGTCACACCCGCGTGATCCGTCAGCAGCAAAACATAGCCAAGTCCATTAATACTGGCGTAGAGCTGGTTCACACCGGCACGGGCGACAGCCAGTAATTCATCGGCAGCATCCTGATGCTCTTTCAGGGTTGAACGGGTAACGATACGCGCTGGCTGTTTGCGCCCCGGCTGCAAGCCATACTGCTGCAAACAACGCCACCAGGAACGGCCGATCAGATCGGCAGCGGCAGGCAGTGGTGGCCGACGGGCAAATTCAGTGATCACTCGGGTGTGAGCACGGGCGCTGGCTGCCGCCGTTGAGTGAGTCAAATATTCCGGCACCTATCTCCATCCTTGCTGCCTGCTGGGCAGCCTATCTTGTTATTGGATGTGACCAGTCTAAAGAGACCAGGCCGCTGCTGTCACAGGCCCATTCGTTCCACCCTTGGCAAACGTTACAGCTGTAACGGCGATGATTCAGTTGTAGCGCCAGTGGCTTTACAGCTGTCTCGGAGGCTTATCTTCAAGGCATTCCTCTGCTATCCAAAATAATTCTGAAAACTTATAAATATCAATCGGTTAAAAATATTCCATGGCCCTGAAACCGGTCTGGCACAAGCACTGCAGTAGCCAACCAGAGACGTAAGCGTCCACATAAAAACAACAAGATATTGATCAGGAGTCATCCATGACCCGGAATACCCAAACCACTACAACACCCTCAACAATGCCCCCAACGCCCCCAACATCTCCACCTTCGACCCAGGCACAACACTGGCTCGATCAACTCAATCAGGCATTGCAGCACCGTGACCCCGCTGCAGCTGCGGCTCTGTTTGAACCACAAGGGTTCTGGCGCGATCTGGTTACCTTTACCTGGAACATCAAAACCCTTGAAGGACGGGAAGCAATTCAGGCCATGCTGACAGCAACACTGGCGCAGGTGCAGCCATCCAATTGGAGACTGGAGGAAGAGGCGACCGAAAACGATGGAGTAATCGAAGCCTGGATTTGCTTCAACACTGCAGTTGCCCACGGCCGGGGGCATCTGCGCTTGCGCCAGGGTCAAGCCTGGACCTTGCTGACCACCATGGTAGAGCTGAAAGACTTCCCGGAAAAACGCAACGCTCAACGTCCCCGAGGGGCCGAGCACGGCATTAATCGGCAGCGCCAGACCTGGCAAGAAAAACGCCAGCAAGAAGAAGCGCAACTGGGTTACGAGCAACAGCCCTATTGTCTGGTTATTGGTGGTGGCCAGGGCGGCATTGGTCTTGGTGCCCGGCTGCGGCAGCTGGAGGTGCCAACCCTGATCATCGACAAGCTGGAAAAGCCCGGTGATGCCTGGCGGCGGCGCTATAAGTCCCTGTGTTTGCATGATCCGGTCTGGTACGACCATATGCCGTATTTGCCCTTCCCCGATCACTGGCCAGTCTTCGCCCCCAAAGACAAGGTGGGCGACTGGCTGGAAATGTACACCAAAGTGATGGAGTTGAATTACTGGGGTTCCACCGAATGTATCTCGGCTCATTACGACGAACAGGCCGCAGAATGGGTCGTGCAGGTTAACCGCGCTGGCGAACCGCTGACCTTGCGCCCCAAACAGCTGGTACTGGCAACCGGGATGTCGGGGATTGCCAATATTCCTGACATTCGTGGCCAGGACAGTTTCGTCGGCGAACAACACCACTCCAGCCAGCATCCCGGCGGCGAAGCCTACGGCGGCAAGCACGTAGTGGTACTGGGAGCGAACAATTCCGCCCATGATATCTGCGCCGCCTTGTGGGAGCATGGTGCTGACGTCACCATGATCCAGCGTTCCTCCACCCATATCATCAAATCCGATACGTTAATGGAAAAGGTGTTGGGCGGCTTGTATTCGGAAGCAGCCGTGCAGAACGGCATGACCACATACAAGGCCGATCTGACCTTTGCTTCCATCCCCTTCAAGGTAATGCCAGAGTTTCATATTCCGATCTATAAAGAGGTCGCGAAACAGGATGCCGATTTTTACCAAAGCCTGGAAGAAGCCGGTTTTATGCTCGATTTTGGCGACGATGGCTCTGGCCTGTTTATGAAGTACCTGCGCCGGGCTTCCGGCTACTACATTGATGTCGGTGCATCCGAGCTGATTGCCAGTGGCGATATCAAGCTGAAAAGTCGTACCACCATCGAACAGATATTACCCCACTCAGTGATACTGACCGACGGTACCGAGTTACCTGCCGATCTGATTGTCTACGCCACCGGCTATGGTTCGATGAATGGCTGGGCCGCCCGGATCATCTCCCAGGAAGTGGCCGACAAGGTCGGCAAATGTTGGGGCATGGGATCGGCGACCAGCAAGGATCCGGGGCCGTGGGAAGGGGAATTACGCAATATGTGGAAACCCACCCACCAGCCGGCACTGTGGTTCCACGGTGGCAACTTGCACCAGTCGCGCCATTATTCCCAATATCTGGCGCTACAGATCAAAGCCCGCATGGAAGGTATTGCAACGCCCGTCTATGGCATGGAAGACGTCAATCACTTGTCTTGACTGACGCCTCTGTCCTGACAACCAGTCAGCCATCGCCAGACGGTTAACCGGTTCTGCTCCGTTTCGCACAGAAACCCGTATTGGCGGGGGCTTGCGAAGCGGAGTACTCAGGCCAACGCTTACAACTGCAAGTAGGTATAGGCCTGCATCGATTCCGACAGTTCACGCTGGAACATGGCCTTGTCGCTGTCATCCAGAGAACTCTGTTCCACCTGACTGATCAAGCGATGACGAATATCGTCGGCGTTAAAATTCACATAACCCAGCACCTTGGCAATATGATCGCCCCATACCGGATTGTGCAACGCTGGCTTGCCGTCTTCGTCCAGCACCACATCAACCGAGTCGGTATCACCAAACAGATTATGCAAGTCGCCAAGAATCTCCTGATAGGCACCAACCATAAAAAACGCCAACATATCACCCCGATTGACCGATGGCAGCGGCAGGCTGGTGCCCAGGCCGTCGTTTTCAACATAGTTATCGATACGGCCATCCGAGTCGCAGGTGATATCCTGCAATACGCCACGATAGGCCATCGGTTGATCAAGGCCACAAACCGGCAGAATTGGAAAAATCTGTTCAATACCCCAGATATCCGGCAACGACTGGAATAACGAAAAATTCACAAACACCTTGTCAGCCAGCTTCTCCTGCAACTCGTCCAGCAACGGTCGATGGGCACGATTCCCCGGATTGAGTTTTTCTACCAGTAACTGGCAAGTACGGGCATATAGCATCTCGACACTGGCGCGTTGCACGAGGGACAACAACCCAAGACTGAACGAAGCATGCGCCTCTGCGACCCAGTGCTGGACATCATGATACAGCTCCACCAGTCCGCTGCTGCGGGACTCCAGTAATAGCTCATAGGCCCGATACAAGCCCTTGAGACAAACCGGATCGTCCTCCTTCATCGGCTCCAGCTCACCATCTAACGGCCGCTCGTGATCAATGATTTCGGTGAGTAATACGGCATGGTGCGCGGTCATGGCACGCCCGGATTCGGTGATGATATGCGGTTCCTCGGCACCGATTTCGGCGCAAATATCCTTCATCGCCTCCACCACCTTGCGGGCGTATTCCTGCATGCTGTAGTTCATCGAACAGTAGCTGCGCGAGCGGGTGCCTTCATAATCGACCCCCAGACCGCCGCCGACGTCCAGCCATTGAACCGGCACTTCCAACTTCACCAGCTCGGCGAAAATACGACTGCATTCCCGCAAGCCGGTGTGTATATCGTGAATATTGGCCAACTGCGAACCGAGATGAAAATGCAGCAACTGCAAGGTGTCCAACTGACCTTGCTGACGCAACAGCTCGACCACCTGCAGAATTTGCAGCGCTGACAAGCCAAACTTGGACTTCTCGCCACCGGTATTCTGCCAGTTGCCCTTGCCGATGGTGGACAATCGCGCTCGCACCCCCAAACGCGGTTTGACACCAACCCGCTCAGCCTCGCGTAAAATCATCGGCAGCTCGGACAGTTTTTCAATCACCAGAAAAACATGATGGCCCATCTTCTCCGCCATCAGCGCCAGCCGCACAAAGTGGGCATCCTTGTAGCCATTACAGATAATGGTGGCCTTGATGTCCCGAGTCTGGGCCAGTACCGCAATCAGTTCCGGCTTGCTGCCCGCTTCCAGTCCGATCCGCTCAATACCCGCCAACCGCTGCCCGGCGACAATCTGGGCGACCACCGGTTGCTGCTGATTCACCTTGATCGGATAGACCGGTGTAAATCCACCCTGATAATCAAACTCCTGCCGTGCCTGCTCAAAAGCACTGACCAGACTGCCAACACGGTGATGCAGAATCCCCGGAAAACGCAGCAATACCGGTAATCGCAGTCCTTCCTGACGTACCAGGTCTGCCAACTCTTTGAGATCAACCCCCGCCGTTGGAGAGGCATCCGGGTGGACACTCAGGTTGCCCTGATCATTAATACGGGCGTACCCCTCACTCCAGTAAGGCAGGTTATAGACGTCTTCTGCATGGGCGGGCTTGGCGGTAGTCATGGGCGGTCCTGAGTACTGATTCGCTTGGCGCGAATCCATGGTTAAGGTATCTTGCAGCGCAAATGGTCGCAGCGGCACAAGGAACGACGCCCGCTACCGGAAAATCCGGGACGACCGGCGTTCAGTCATTCGGGAGGCACCCGCCTCTGCTCACAGACCGGCGCACATATCCCTGTCGGGGCTACCGTGGGCGGAGCATCCGCTACACCGGCAAGCCGCCGATTTTAAAGAACATCGATTCATTTGAGTATCCAATATGACACACTCACTGGCAGACGGCTGGTTTACCGAAGTATTTGATCAACAAGGCTCTGCCTTCTCTCTGAAAGTGAAAGGCAAGATCGACAGCGCTCAAAGTGAATTCCAGAGCATTGACATCTACGACACGGAAACCTTCGGCAAGCTGATGGTGATTGATGGCTGCACCATGGTCTCCACCCGTGAGAACTTTGTTTATCACGAAATGATGTCGCACGTGGCCTTGTTCGCCCACCCGGCACCTAAAAAAGTCGCCATTATTGGTGGCGGCGATTGTGGCACCCTGCGCGAAGTACTGAAACACACCGGTGTTGAACAGGTCTGGCAGATTGATATCGACGAGCTGGTCACCCGCATGTCGGAGAAGCATTTCCCGGAGTTGTGTGAATCCAACGACGACCCCCGCGCCAACATCCTGTTTGCCGACGGCATTCAGTGGATCAAGGACTGCGAACCGGAATCCCTCGACGTGATTATTATCGACAGCACCGACCCGGTCGGCCCGGCAGAAGGGCTGTTTGCCGTCGATTTTTACCAAGATTGCTTCAAGGCGCTGGCTCCGTTGGGCATTGTGGTCCAACAATCAGAATCACCGCTGTACCACAGCGATTCCATCATCAAGAAAATCCATGTTGATATGGCCGCAGCCGGAGCCAGCAGCAGCCATACCGTACCGTTCCCGCAAGTGATCTACCCGTCTGGCTGGTGGAGTTGCACCCTCGCCAGCAAAGGTGGCGATACCACCAGCTTCCGCATCGAAGACTCGGCCGCCAAATCCTTCCGCACCGAGTACTACAACGCCGAGATGCATGCTGCAGGTCTGGCGATACCCGAGTTCATGCGCCGTGCCTTGGGTATGGCTGACTGACCAACACGTGCTTCTTCTTATTAGCGCTTATTTTTATTAGCTCTTGTATTTATTGACGCTTGTTGGCAGATACCAGACACAAAAAAGCCGCAATGGATTGCGGCTTTTTTGTGTCTGTCTTGCTGTTATGCCGGTTTATTCTCGACCCGACATAAACTTGATTGCTGCCAGCAGTTCGTCATCCGAGCAATTCATACAGTTGCCTTTCGGCGGCATGCTGTTCAAGCCCTGCACCGCGTTGTGCAGCGTTGCGTCGAACCCCTTCTCCAGACGGGCATCCCAGGCCGCAGTGTCACCCTTCTTTGGTGCACCCAGAATCCCGGCACCATGACAGGCGAAACAGGCACCACCGTAGACGTCTTCTCCAGAGCGAGGACCGGCTGCAACCACCACCGCACCACCGCACTCCACGCCAACACAAACTTCACCCACCGGGGCGATACGTTCGCGAATTTTATCTTCATTGGTAGCTGTCGCAGCGAATGCTTGCGAAACCAGCAAGGTAGCAGCAACCAAAATCAGTGCTTTCAGATGTTTCACAACGGGCCCCTTTTTAAGCTAATACGGCTTATCAAAATTAGAATCGCACGAATTATAGCGAGTTTTACAAGGTCATTGGAATCAAACAGCATGACTGAACGCAAGGGACAATGGTATTAGGCCCTGCAGCCATCGCCTGAAGCCAGGTTTACCGAACCCAAATACCGCTCCGACAGCCCGGATTTACTGTAAATACTGGTCGAGAATCGCCTGATAACGGCCACTCTGGCGCAGCTGTTGCAAACCCGCGTTAAAATCATCCCGCAAAGCCGGATCCCGGAATCCGATCCGGTAGCTGACCGGCGGAAACAGTTCAAAAACACTCACCGGACGCTCAGTGCTTTCCCGACCGGCTTGCGCCCGATAATAATTAAAAATATACCTGTCTCTTATACACATCTCCGAGCCCACGAGACAGGCAGAAATCTC
>CAJXTI010000052.1 GCA_913061185.1 uncultured Oceanobacter sp. | reverse complement strand
TCCATTCGGAACGTTGCATTTTCATCAGCAGGTCGGTGCCGATGTTACCTGGGCCGATGATCACGGCCTTCAATTTTTTAGACATAACATTTCCTCGCTGAGTCTAACGCTTATACGAAACGAACAGAGGCAGAACCGATGCCACCAATGGTTACCGACATAAAGTCACCGGCTTTAACCGGTTCCAGCGGCACCAGCGAACCAGACAGAATGACCTCACCGGCCTTCAGCGGAATACCGAATTCACCCAGGGTGTTGGCCAGCCAGGTAACACAGTTCACCGGAGAACCCAGCGCCGCAGCACCCGCACCAGTACTGATGATGGAGCCGTTCTTTTCTACCACCATGCCGCAGGTGGTCAGGTCAACATCCAGCGGGCTGACGGCAGTATCGCCGAGCACAAACAGGCCGCACGAGGCATTGTCGGCGACGGTGTCCTGAATCTTGATTTGCCAGTTTTCAATGCGTGAATCGACGATTTCGAAACACGGAATCACAAAGTCGGTCGCCGCCAGCACGTCGGCATTGGTGATGCCGGGGCCAAGCAGGTCTTTTTTCAGCACGAAGGCGATTTCACCTTCGGCTTTGGGCTGAATCATCAGCTCACTGATGGGCATTTCTTGGCCCTGGCTGTATGCCATCTTGTCGGTCAGGTAGCCAAAATCCGGCTGATGTACGTTGAGCATGTTCTGCACCGCTTTAGAGGTCACACCGATCTTTTTGCCAATGATGCGTTCACCGGCCTCGATACGGCGCTCGTTCATGCGCAGTGAAATATGATAAGCATCCTTGATGGTGATGTCGGGATAGCGCTCCGTCAGCGGGCGCAGCGTGGTACGGGTAACCAGCGCGTTATACAGCTCGTCTCCCGCTTGCTTGATATCAGCTTCATTCATAAAAAATATCATCCATCTCGGTGAATAAATCAGCAGTATCGCGACCGCTGAATACTGCCTGCATTTGGGTGTATCAAAATACGACGGCGACGTGTGCGCGGTTCGACGGATACACCATTTAGAGTTATTTAATTGCCCGTTCGCCAAACCGGAGCGTCATGGTGCCGCCTTGACGACCCAATGTACTCCTCAGCCAATTCTGCTCAACCGACTAAATTTGAAACACAAGATCCCACCTATGAGAGCAGCTTTCGAAATGACTATGAGACCAATGCCATATCCTTCAGCGGTTCATATCTCGCAATCACATAATCAATAAAGGCTCGGGTTTTTGTCGGTAAATTACTGCGATGTGGATAAATCATATTGACCTGTTTGTATCCAGCACCCCAGTCAGGCAACAGTTGCCGCAAACGGCCACTGGCCAGCGCCTCCGCAACCAGGTATTCCGGCAAGCAGGCCAGGCCGACCTTTTCCAGTACCATATCCAGCGCCAATCGCGCTTCATCGGTTCTGAAATAGGCTTTGGGGACAAAAGAGACAGACTCCTCGCCCTGGTTAAAACGCCAGACAGGCAAACCACGGGTGGCAATCAGTGGCAGCAAGGCAAGTTGAGAGGGATGTTCAGGATAACGGGCACCAAAATCGAAATCCGCCGCCGCACACAGCATGACCGGCGCTTTCATCAGCGGCCGCGAAATCCAGTCGTTCAGGGTAATCGGGCCGAGCCGGAAGGCGATATCAATGCTGTTTTTTACCAGGTCAGAATGGTCATTGGATAACAACAATTCCACCGATACGCGGGGGTTTTGCTGCATAAACCCCAAAACCAGCGGCTTGATATAATGATGGCCAACGGCAATCGGCGCGGTAATCTTGATTTCGCCAGACAGTGACGACAGTTCACTGTTAACGCCATCAACCCGCATTTCCAGATCATGTATGACTGTATGCACACTGTCATACAAACGCACGCCAGACTCGGTCAGGCCAAAATGTTTGGCGGTACGATGGATCAGCTTATAACCAAGGCTTTTTTCAAAGCCCTGGATTCTCTGGCTCAAGGTCGATAACGGTACATTCAGAAAGCGGGCAGCAGCGATAAGACTGCCCTTCTCGACCACCAGCGAGGCCACAGCCCAGCGCGGCGATGATATAAACCGCCAGTTTCATCCGGGCAACGAGCGTTCAGGCGCTGGCCAGCTCCTGAAAAGATTTTGTTAAACGGCGGATAACAAAACCAAACAATACCGCCGCCAGCATCATGCAGACCATGGCTTTGGGAGAGCCATCCGACAGCGCACTGACCACACCACCAGCGATACCACCACTGGCAAAGCCCAGCGCACCGACCAGCGCTGTCGCCGTTCCAGCCAGATGGGGGAAATACTCGGTAATCGATGAAGTCGCATTGGCGACCACAAACCCATGGCTGCCAATGTAGAGCATCAGCATCAGCGTCAGTGGCCATACCGACAGCTCGTCAAACAGGAAAATATAGCCCACCATCAATATCCCCATGGCGATCTGGATCTTCTGGCCGATACTGATCAGCACGGGAGGACTGTAGCGCTTCAGCAAATGCAGGTTCACCTTGCTCATCGCCAGCATGGTTAAGACAATGCAGCCGAACACCAAAGGATAGACCGTATCACTGAGGCCAAAATGGCCCATAAAAATACCTGGAGACGACGTCACGAACGACAGCATCCCGGCATAAGCAGCACAAGTTGAAGCGACAAATCCCCATATGCGACGGTCACTCAATACCTGCCAGTAATTACGTAACGGATTACCGCCCGTACGTACCTTGCGTGTTTCTGGCAGGCGAAAATAAAACAGTGCAATCAGCAACAGTGCATAGATCAGCAAAAAGCCGAAGACCGAATGCCAGCCCAGCATTTTCAGGATTACCATACCCAGTAACGGCGCGACCAGCGGTGCGATCATCATCACCTGAATCACCCGTATCATTGCCCCTGCCCCTTCACGGCCACTGGCCAGATCGCGAATAATCGCGGTACTGTTGACCACCGCCAAACCGCCACCCAGTGCCTGAACCACCCGAAAAGCCAGCATCACATCAAGCGACTGCGCCAGAATAATACCCAGCGAACCGACCGCAAAAATACTCAGCCCGATCAACACCATGCGGCGACGGCCATAACGATCCGACAGCGGCCCGCCCAGCAGCTGCCCCAGACTGAAGCCCATCAGGAAGACACTGACCGACAGCTCGACCTCATGCAGCGAGTTACCGTAATCACTGGCAATAGCAGGAACGGCAGATAAATAAATATCCGTTCCCAATGGCGTAAGCGCGGTTAATGCCGACAGCATTAACAAGAAGCCTGGAGTCAGGCGAACAGCCACAGAAGACATAATTCTCCGGAAATATAAAAAGCCGCAAAACGCCAGTACAAACACAATCTGGCGCTGTGGAAACCTGGGTTAAGCATCGAATACCCGCCTGGCAATCAGGACACCAGACCATCAACTACGATCCAGTATATGACGATCATAATCTGGTAATCGCAGCACACAGCGCACAATGTGCCATTCAAAAAACGGGATGACTGATCAATCGATTGGCGCTAAACAGGGAGAACATAACCGTTGTTGTACCGGTTATGTTGTCAGCGACCATACAGTATGAACCACCGCGCCATCAATAGATGCTGCCGGTATGAATTGATCCGGCAGTGGCAACAATATATCGGACACCGTGCCATTTTTGCTATTGGTTCATCGAATAGCTGTTATTCCTGATACCACGTTCACCAACAGCAGCATTGACAGCGGGCACAGACCGTATCAGTCAGGTTAAAAACCGGATTTTCGGCCCCTTGGGGCGGCATCAACAACAACCTGTGAATAAACTGTGAGTAAAACTTCACGTAATTGTCATGTCCCCATCGCGCTTGTACCGACGTCTTCTTCAGTGAATCGCTTGTTCTGCCTGTTGTTTTCAGCGGTGCAGATCGGCCCTGATCCTTGCTCTATTTTGTTCACCTGGAAGCCTATTTTATGACCTCTGAATTCTTCGGCGCCAAGCGCAGCACCTTGTACACTGCGGTACTGGCAGCAACCGCTCTGCTGCTCAGCGCCTGTGGCAGTGACGATAATAACAACGACACGGTACAAGACACTCCAGACATCGAGACCAGCACCCTGCTGGTGTCTAAACCAGCCATCCCGACCGGATTGGGTTACGAACAATACGTTGCTGAGCCATCAGTCGAGTACCCGCTGCCAGCGGTTGATAATCTGGCGTTGAATGAAGGAGATGGCCGTTTCTTCCGCGATGAAAACCCGATTCTTACGGTGCTAAGCAGCATCAACAAAATCTGGCAAGGCACCACGGAACAATGGCAGACCACGGCGGGTAATTACACCGATGATGCCAACGGTTACAAGGCCGGTGATGGCCCTAATCCGCACGCTGCCGCCAACGGTCAGCCCAGCGATTATGTTGAGGCTGGCACCGAGATCGTCGATGCTGCTTCCTGGGCCGCCAACATCCAGTACGTGATCGACGTGACGGCAGCCCGCACGGAAGATCAGGCCCTGTTTGCGTTTCTGGATGACATCCGCAGCAAAACCTACAGCACTATTGATGGCTTTGGCCCACTGACGGAAGACTACGCCGCCAACTCTGGCGCTTACGCCAGCTTCGAGCCCATCCTGCTCACCGACGTGACCGAAAACAATCGCTACGCGCAACCAAACAACGACAGTTACAGCACCTATGGTGGTCAAACAGATTCAACCCTGGGTGACATGGTGCAATTGGCAAAACGTTTCCGTGATTCACACGCGTCGACCAGTGGCCCGAAATACATCTTTGGTACACCGCGCCCATGGCGCATGACCGACACCGGCAACATTGACTTCAAAGGAGTCGAAAGCCTGACCTGTATTGACGGTGCCAGTGAGACCCGCGAAGAAAAAGAATACCGTATAGACTCTTACACCAGCAGCGTGAATGTCCTGCCCGGTCTGTTTTGCGGTCGTCGGGCGCATTCATCCAGCAAGGAAACGGAACTGCTTTACACCGCCACGACGGAAAACCGCCGTAAAGACAACGGTTACCCAAGCGGCCACGCCAACGCCGGCATTCTGGCTTCTCTCGCCTATGCCTATGCCTTGCCAGAGCGTTTTGCCGAGCACGTAGCCCGTGGTTCAGACCTGGGAGAAAACCGAATTATTGCCGGTATGCACTCACCGGTCGATGTCATTGGTGGTCGTATGCAGGCCCTGATGGTCGCCACCTACGCGCTCAACACCCAACCGGCCGAGGCCGCAGCGGCACGGCAACAAGCGCTGGAATATTTTGGTGGCAAAGCGGCAGCCGCCGGTATGAGTCTGTATGAATACGCCCACCAGACCGTGACAGACACCGGCAGCAGCAAAAATGCAGACGGCACACTCAACGTTAACGTATTCAACAACAATCGCTTCGATGACCACGCCGCAATCAAGGCTGATTACCTGGCGCGCATGACCTACGGCTTACCGCAAAACGGCACCCTGGGTTTGGCTGCTATTGTGCCAAAAGGGGCGGAAGCTTTGCTGAAAACCCGTCAGCCTTATCTGTCCGATGAACAGCGCCGGGCCGTACTGGCCACCACAGAAGTGGAATCCGGTTATCCGCTGCTGGATGACTCCAACGGCTGGGGACGGATTAACCTGATCGCTGCGGGCGATGGTTATGGCGCATTTAACGGTGACGTCAACGTCTATATGGATGCCGGCAAAGGCGGCTTCAATGCTCAGGACGAATGGCGTAATAACATCAGCGGTGCTGGCAAGCTGACCAAAAATGGCACCGGCCAGTTGACTCTGACAGGCAACAACCACTACAGCGGTGGCACCGTGATTGAAGGTGGTGTACTGGCAGCCGCATCGGCAACCGCTTTCGGTAGCGGTGATGTTTACATCAATGGCGGCGCGGCGCTGGTGAACGCCGATGGCGCGGTGGCCGTCGCAAACCTGACGCTTGAAAACACCGCCACACTGGCCATCAACATGGATACAGACAGCACTCAAGTAGCGGCTTCCGGCACGGCGTATGTTGCGGGTGCCGCTCTGGAACTGACGTTTGCATCAACCCCCGCATCCGGTACGACCTTTACCCTGATTCAGGCCGATAACATGGGGGGTGAATTCGCCAGTGTTTACGCTGGCGAAGTGGCTATCACACTTGAGTACACCGACACCTCGATTGTCGCTACCGTCGAATAACCCGTCCGACCCGTCAGCGGAGCCGGTGCCCCGGTTCCGCTGACGGTAAAAGGGCAGTTCCTCTCTCAGCTGCCCTTTTACCAGCCACCTCGCAGTACCGTGACGAATCCTTCAACTCACTATCAAACGGCCTGTACTTCCAAGCCAGGATTGCGAACGGCTGCGTCACGCAAACCACAACCACAACCACAACCACAACCACAACCACAACCACAACCAATCCATAAGCCCCACCCACCATTGGAGACACTGAAATGACTGCCCTGAAACACATCGTTCGCCACCTCGCTGCGCTGGTGCCACTTTGCTTGCTGCATACCCCTGTCCAGGCCGACGCCGGAACCTTCAGCACCCTGACCTACAACGTCGCCGGTCTGCTGGAAGTCTTTTCCAGCGCAGACTCCGACCGGCAGGCCGCCACCGAGCAGATCAGCTGCTACGTCAACGAATTTGACATCATCAACGTCCAGGAAGATTTCAACTACCACGCGGCGTTGTACGACACCTGTGACGACCACGCCTATCGCTCGGCCACCACCGGAGGTATGGGAGTCGGTAGCGGTCTTAACAGCATGAGCCGTTTTGCATACACCGACTGGGATCGGGTCAGCTGGGATGCCTGCAATGGCGTCGACTGCCTGACCCCCAAAGGCTTTACCCTGGCACGCACCCGACTGGCAGAAGGTGTGTACGTCGACATCTACAATCTGCATACCCAGGCACAAACAGAAGAGGCCGACCTGATCGCTCGCCGCGCCGATATGCTGCAACTGATCAACTATATCGAAACCCACTCCGCCGCTAACGCCGTGATCGTCATGGGTGATACCAATACCCGCTACACTCGCAGTGGCGACAATATGTGGGAGTTTCTCAATCGTGGTTTTAGCGATGCCTGGGTCGACCTGATACGCTCCGGCGATATGCCCGAAGCCGGTATCGACGCGCTGGTCTGTGATCCGAAAATCACCAGTGCCGACTGTGAAATCGTCGACAAGATCGTCTATCGCGGCAATGCCTTTATCCACCTGGACGCCACTCTGTATGATGTGCGTCAGGATGACCTGACCTACGACGGCCTGAAGCTGTCCGATCACCCGCCGGTACAGACCAACTTCAGCTGGAGCACCGCCAGCAACCTGCAAATGTCCGATTTTTGGGGTGGCCCGCATGGCAGCGGATTTAACGACGTGGCGGTATTACCAGCCAATCCGGTTGTCAGCAGGGTGACGTTGCGTGCCGGTTCCCGCATCGACAATATTGGCCTGAGCTTATCTCAAGGCAATGTACTGTCGCACGGTGGTAACGGTGGCAGCGAATCCTCCCTGACCCTGAACAGCGGTGAATATCTCACGGCGCTGAAGGTCTGCTCCGGCCAGAAAAACGACCAGACCCGCATCTTTTACGCGCGTTTCACCACCAGCCAGAACCGTACGCTGACGGGCGGCAGCAGCACATCCAGCTGCACCACTTTCAACGCCCCCGCAGGTTGGCAGATTGTCGGCTTCAAGGGCCGGGCCGGTGACGAACTGGATAAAATCGGAGTGATTTATGCGCCGCAATAATTGCCCGGTAGCGAATGGGCGTTGTTGATTTGACTTACCGGCAGGAGGTGCCTTGGGGCTGGTGTTTATCACACCGGTTCAGCGGCAAGCCACCTCCTGCCACAACAATGCAATTGACGCAGGGAGGCCCTTGGGGCCGATGTTTTACCCGGTTTATTGCCCTTCCATGAACCGGTATTGCCCTTCCCAGTCGCGATAGTTAAACACTTGTCCTGCGGTGCGAACTCGCGCCAACTCAGCCAGATCCAGATCGGCATAACACCAGCCGGGTTGATTCAGCGGCAATTGCGCCACAATGCCGTCGTCAGGAAAGCCGTAATCCACGGGGGCAAAAACACCGGCCGCACCGCAGTTGCTATCGATGGCTGGCGACCAGGCAGCGCTGCCAACGGTAGGCGACTGCACCACAAAACACTGATTTTCCAGCGCCCGTGCCCGACAGCCCAGTTGTACGCGGTGATAACCCGCGAGCGTATCGGTACAGGAAGGCACCAGAATCAGATCCGCACCTTGCGCCACCTGCTGACGAGCTAGCAGTGGAAACTCGCTGTCGTAACAGATATTCACCGCCAGACGGCCAAACGGGGTATCAAAAACGCGTAAAGCGTCACCAGCGGAAATCCCCCACTGCTCATGTTCAAAGCGGGTCATTTGCAGTTTGTCTTGCCAATGTACCTCGCCGGAGGGATAGCACAGGTAACAGCGGTTAACGTATTGCTCCCAGCCCGCCACCGTGGCTAATCCGACCGGAAACGTGCCTGCGGCGATCAACACCTGATGCTGTTTCGCCAGACGGACAAACTCCGCCACAAAAGCCACCCGCAGACTCTGCAGCTCGACCAGCTGCTGGCTCAGCGACTGATACACAGCGGGTGTAAACAGCGACGTCAACTCCATGGCAAAATATTCCGGCAATAGCAAAATCTGCGCTCCGTTATTGGCTGCCTGCTGCACCAGGCCTGAGACCTTGTGTTGCCAGGCACTGAAGCTGTCCAGAAAACCGACCTCATAGGCCGCCGAGGCAATGCGTAATGTACTCACAGTGTTTTTACCCAGAACATCATTGGATGAGCAGTTGCAGCCGTCTGATCAATATCCTGCCAGTCATAATGAGCAACCAGATCCGGTCGCGGGGAATAGCCAAAATGCTGCCAGACAGCATCCAGTGGTTGGTAACCAACAGGCTTCAGGGGATGGTTGACGGGCCGGACCACTGCACAAAAGCAGAGCGATTCAAACCCAGCCAGGGTACGCACATAACGTTCGCGACCAGCAAAAAAACCGCGATAAATACCCTGACCACGATATTCCGGCAGCAACACGGATTCACCACAATAAAACAACGTCGCGGTATCAATGCCCGCCAACTCAAACGGCTGGCGAAACGCCTCGCTTTCATGAGTCATCGGAATGCCGGTAGAGGCACCGACAATGCGCTGCCCTGGTGGCAGGCTGTCATCCATGGCCAATACGGCCATGGCCTGGCCAGAGCCTGTATAGGTTTGCAGGTACTGCTGCTCGTAGGCGGCAGAACCCTGGTAAAGATAGGGATATTCCCGAAATACGCGGATACGTAACCGCGCCAGGTCATCAATATAGGCTTGCAACTCAACGCCGCTAACGGGCATCAGTGAGACCGACATATTCACCCTCCTCGTCTGTTAGCTGTCGCCGGGGAGTATGTCGCTGTTTGGCTGCGATCAGACTCCGCCGTTACGACCAGCCTGACAAAGTCGCGCAAGCATATCAATTAAAAGGTCTTTTTCACCCGGTTCAAGCAGCGACTCCAGCCCTTGTTCATGTTCTCGCACCCGGTTTTCAATCGTCTGATAAAACGTTTCACCGTGTTCGGTCAAATAGAGTGCGTAGGAACGACGATCATTCAGCGATGGACGGCGCTCCACCAGATCCATTTTCTCCAACTTGTCGACGGCGGCGACCATCGCCGAGCGGTCGTTACCTAATGCCTGGGCAATGGCTGTCTGGGTGCGACCAGGATTACGGCTCACCAGCACCAGTACGCCAAACAATCCCGGACTGATACCAAGATCCGTACAGGCTTCGGCAAAGCGGTTAAAAAACACCAGTTGGGTGCGACGTAAACGATAGCCAATCAGGTCGTGCAAAATACCAAAATCGAGGGAATCGGACGGTGAATCAGAAGTTGCCATGAGATGCCTGGGGTCTGAACAGCCACTATGCTGCGTATTGATAAGTAATAGCTGGCAGGCAGTATAACAAAAAAGTGTTTGTTTTCCGGGCAATTGTTGTTTGTTAAACAGTTATCAAACAACCGCTTAACGCTCGCGACCAGGCGACCTGCCACAGACGATGCCCATAGCAGGCCAGCGGTGAACCGGTCAGGAACCGGTTTTTTTCTGGTACTTGGTGATCAAGGCGTTGGCCTTGTCATACAACGCCTGACCATCGGCCCCGTCTTCCGTCATATCGCTAATCCAGGCATCCGTTACTGGCTGCATCATCTGCTTCCAATGGTCTGCCTCAGCGGCTGGCAAGGTGTAGAAATGATTGCCACCCTTGGCGGTAATGTCATAGCCGTGCTGTTCCGACTGATCAAACAAATAACCAATATGACGCGCCAGTTCAATACCGGAGTTGTTGTCGATGACCTTTTTCAGATCAGCTGGCAGTTGTTCGTAGGCCTGTTTGTTCATGCTGAACAGGAAGAACTGGGTATACAGGCCACGATCCCCTTTAACCAGGGTGTGATTGTTGGTCAGCTGGTTGATCTTCATCGGTGCAACCACTTCAAACGGCAGTGCAGCCACATCCAGAATTCCCTTGGCCAAGGCACTGGACATCTGGGTCACCGGCATGAATACAGGGGCAGAACCCATAATACCAAAGGCTTCAGCCATGGCTTTGTTGGGGGCACGCAGCTTCAGGTCTTTCAGGTCTGCAGCAACCTTGATCATGTCACCCCGAGAATGCAGAGAACCCGGCGCGTGGGTGTGCAGGGCCAGTACATGCACATCACTCAGCTCTTCCTGCATCTCTTCTTCGGCGTATTGTTGTAACGCCATACTGGTGGCTTCGGCACTGGCAGCCATGAATGGCAGCTCAAAAGCACCGGCTTTCGGGAAGCGGCCAGGGGTATAACCACCCACCGTCCAGGAAATATCAACAACTCCCTTACGGGCCTGGTCAAACAACTGTGGTGGCTTGCCGCCCAGCTGCATGGCCGGGAAGACGTCGATCTTGATACGCCCACCCGATTCCTTCATTACCTTGTCAGCCCATGGCTGCAGGAAGTCTTTGTGGGCCATCGCCATCGGCGGCAGAAAGTGGTGCAATTTGAACGTATATTCGGGTTCAGCGGCCTGAGCACTCAGAGCAGTCGTCAAGCTGCCCAAAGTCACGCCCAGCGTGATCAGCAGGTTTTTAATCTTCATTATTATTCACACCTTGTTATTTTTATCGATTATTGAAGGGCATCAATCGGATCGTGACGTATCCGAATTGACTCTTGCGATGCCGCTCGTGAACGAGTGTGTCCCGGCTAATTGTTTATGTCAACAACAGTTTAAAGCACATCAATAGACATTGATCGAACTGTCGCGAGCTGTCCTCCTGGCCTCTCCCGTGCAAAGAATGGAGTTATTGGTTGCAAACTGTTGTACTCATAAACTATATTTGAAAACAACAAATATCCGGATGACTGATTTCAGCGGATAACCAACAAGAACAAAGCCGACGAGGCCCGCTCATGAGCAACTACCAACACCTGACATTCAGTGTAGACAATAGTATTGGCCACCTGACCCTGAATCGTCCCAACAAGAAAAACGCCATCAACGACGCCCTGTGCCTGGAGATCGAACAGGTCTTTATCAACATGCCCAAGGACGTCAGCGTTATCCTCTTTTCTGGTAATGGCCCTGAATTCTGCTCCGGCCTGGATCTGTCCGAACACACCGCCCGCGAGCCATTCGAAGTGGTGGTGCATTCCCGTATGTGGCACCGGGTATTCAGCCACATCAGCAACAGTGGTATCCCGATTGTTGCCGCCCTGCACGGTGCCGTGATTGGTGGTGGCCTGGAACTGGCCATCTGCGCTCATGTCCGGGTATCCGATGAAACCACCTTCTATCGTCTGCCAGAAGGTCGCCACGGTATTTTTGTCGGTGGTGGTGCCTCCGTGCGCGTCGCGCAAACCATTGGTCATGGCCGCATGACAGAAATGATGCTGACAGGCCGCACGCTGAATGCCGCAGACGGCGAACGTCTGGGCCTGGCGCACTACGTTGTGCCCAAGGGTACGGCGATGGAAAAAGCCCAGGAGCTGGCAGAAACCATTGCCACCAACTCACGCCTGTCCAACTGGGCCATGGCCTCCGGTCTTGCCCGTATCAACAACATGGCCAGCGACGACGGCCTGTTCACCGAATCCCTGCTGACCGGTATTACCCAGACCAGTGGTGAGGTCAAGGAACGTATCGACGCCTTCCTCAACCGTAAAAAATCATCCTGACAGGTTGGTATGGCACTCATCCAGGTGGATTCAAAGCCGCCCATGAGTGCCCTGCCCAAACCCATCACAGGATCCGCAACAACCGCTGGACCCGAAGCAATCGCTGGAGAAGGAGCGTTATATGAATCTTGCCAATAAACATTGTCTGGTAACCGGTGCCGGTTCTGGCCTGGGTGAAGCGGTTGCCCGCCGCCTGTTGAGCCAGGGTGCCCGCATAACACTGGTCGACATTAATGCCGAAGCAGGCACCCGACTGGTGGCCCAACTGGAACAGGACTACCCGAACAGCAGCCTGTTCTGCACCTGTGACATTACCGATGAAGCATCGGTCAGCAGCGCCATCAGCCAGGGAACCGACACCTTTGGCAGCCTCTACGGGCTGGTCAACTGCGCCGGAATTCCGGGAGCTGAACGGGTGATTGGCCGTGAAGGCCCGCACCGTCTTTCCTCCTTTGAACGCGCCTTGAAGGTCAACCTGCTCGGCACCTTCAACATGATTCGCCTGTGTGCCGACCAGATGCAGCACAACGAACCGGAATCGACCGGTGAGCGTGGCGTTATCATCAATACCGCCTCCGTCGCAGCTTTTGATGGCCAGATTGGCCAGGCCGGTTATTCCGCCTCCAAGGCGGGTGTGGTCGCCATGACCCTGCCGATTGCCCGAGAGCTGGCCCGTTTTGGCATTCGAGTGATGACCATTGCTCCAGGCCTGTTCAAGACCCCGATGATGGCCGTACTGCCAGAAGAAGTGCAGCAATCGCTCGGCGCTGCCGTGCCATTCCCGCCACGACTGGGTGAGCCGGACGAGTTTGCCCAACTGGTGCAGCAGATTTTTGAAAACTGCATGCTCAACGGCGAAACCATCCGCCTGGATGGCGCTATTCGCATGGCCGCAAAATAGGAAGCATGCGATGAGTGACTACATAGCTCCGCTAAAAGACATGCTGTTCGTACTCGATCTGGTACGCCAGCAAACCGCGATGGATCAGGTTGAAGCCCTGGCCGAATTCACCCCGGACTTTGTTGCTGCGGTACTGGAAGAAGCAGCCAAGTTTGCCAGCGGTGCCCTGTCACCCCTGAACCAGATTGGCGACCAGCAAGGTTGTTCCTTTGACCAGGGCACAGTCACCACTGCGGCCGGCTGGAAAGAAGCCTACCAGCAGTTTTGTGACAATGGCTGGATGGGTCTGGCCATGCCCGAAGCCATTGGTGGCCAAGCGCTGCCCAAGAGTATCGCCCAGCCGGTCAATGAAATGTGGTTGTCGGCCAACCTGGCGTTTGTGATGTTCCACGCCCTGAACCAGGGTGGCAGCGAGATCCTGCTGCATTTTGGCACCGATGAGCAAAAGCAACGCTATCTTGAACCCTTGGCCAGTGGCCAGTGGACCATTGCCATGGCACTGACCGAACCCGGTGCCGGTTCCGACCTCGCCGCGACCACCACCAGGGCCACGCCCGTGGGTGACGGCAGCTATCGCATCAAGGGCCAGAAGATCTTTATCACCTACGGTGAGCACGACATGGCCGAAAACATCGTCCATCTGGTGCTGGCGCGCACGCCAGATGCTCCGGCCGGCAGCCGTGGCATCTCACTGTTTGCCGTCCCAAAATATCGCATTGCCACCGACGGCTCACTGGGGGCCAGCAACGATGTGGTCTGCAGTGGCATTGAACACAAAATGGGCCTGCACGGCAGCCCGACCTGTTCGATGAGCTATGGCGACAACGACGACTGCATTGGCGAGCTGATCGGTGCCGAGAACAAGGGTCTGATGGCGATGTTCGTACTGATGAACGAAGCTCGCCTGAGCACCGGTATGCAAGGGGTAGGCTTTGGCGAACAAAGTTATCAGCACTCCTTGCGCTACGCCCAGGAACGTACCCAGGGCAGCCACTTCCAGAGCGGCGCACGGGTCACTATCAGCCAGCATCCCGATGTGCAGCGCATGTTGCTCTCCATGCACAGTCAAACCATGGGACTGCGGGCATTGGGCTATCTGATTGCGGCCTGGATCGACCTTTCGGAACACAGCGAGGACGACCACCAGCGGCAGCAACTGCGAGAACGGATTGCCTTGCTCACACCGGTCTTCAAGGCCTTCAGTACGGAACGAGGCAACCAGATGAGCTACACCTGCATTCAGGTGTTTGGCGGCATGGGGTTTGTCGAAGAAACCGGGGTTTCCCAGTTTATGCGCGACGCCCGCATCATCACCATTTACGAAGGCACCACCGGTATTCAGGCACGGGATCTGGTGTTCCGCAAGGTTCTCGGAGACCAGGGCGTAGCACTGCAACACCTGCTGCGAGACATCAACCAGGATGCCGATCGCCTGGCAGCCCCTCTGAGTCAACTGCAAGCCAGCCTGATTCGCGCAGGTGCAGCGATTCATGGCCAGTTACGCACGCTGTTGGAGATGGCCGCCAAAGAAAGCGACCAGACCCGACTGCACGCTGGATCGGTGCCGCTGCTGGAAGCGCTGGGCTTGCTCTGTGTTGGCTGGCAGTTGGCCTTGTTGGCCAATCAGGCCCATACACGGGGTGACAGCGATACGGCTTATCACAGCAATATGATTGCCCTCGCACGTTTCTACTTTGCCCATGAAATGCCGCGTATTCACGCACTGATGAGCACCGTAGCCAATGCCGATGACGGCTTGAAAGACTTTGACTTTACTGCTGCCGGGTAACCCCCGACAGCGGTCGTAACAACCGAATAAAAACTCACAAACGATGCGAACAACCATAAAAAGTGCATCAGGGAGCCTCAACATGCTTGCCGATTTCCATCCTGTCCATGTAGTGAATCATCCTGTCGACGTTGAACAGCGCGAGGATGGCAGCCGCGTTATCCGCTCGATCGGCGAACTGTGTGACTACCCGGAGCGCATCACCGACCGACTCGATCACTGGGCCGAGCACACGCCGGATCAGCTGTTTGTCTGCCAGCGCCCGCTGTCCGGCGCAGATCATAACCATTGGCAAGCCCTCAGCTATGCCGAAACCCGTACGCAAGTACGTGCCATCGCCCAATGGCTGCTGGATTTACGCATCGATGGGGAACCCCTGAGCCAGGAACGACCGATTATCATCCTGTCTGGCAACAGCAGCGAACACCTGTTGCTGGCGCTGGCGGCCATGTACGTTGGTATTCCATACGCGCCCATTTCCACCGCCTACTCCACGATTTCTACCGACTTCGGCAAGCTGCGCCACATTGTCGACGTACTGACGCCCGGACTGGTGTTTGTCGACAATCTCGGGCCTTATCGTGATGCCATCGACGCCGTCCTGCCTGGTTTGCCGGTGGTGTCGGTGATTTCCGAACACAGCACCGATAACCTGCAAGGTCAACTGACCGCGTTTGAAACGCTGCAAAGCACCGCTGCGACCAGCGCCGTTGATCAGGCCAACCAGACGGTCACCGCCAGCAGCATCGCCAAATTCCTCTTTACCTCCGGCTCCACCGGCATGCCCAAGGGCGTAATCAACACCCAGAAAATGCTCTGCTCCAACCAGGCCATGCTGGCCAGCGTCCTGGCCTTTGTACAGCAGCAACCACCGGTCGTGGTCGACTGGCTACCGTGGAACCATACCTTTGGGGGCAACCATAACGTTGGCCTGGTGCTGTTTAACGGCGGTTCGCTCTATATCGATCAGGGCAAACCCGTTCCCAAGGCCATGCCCATCACACTGGACAACCTGCGCGACATTTCCCCGACCGTCTATTTCAACGTCCCCAAGGGGTTTGAATTACTGGCGCAAGCACTGAAGGAAAACCCCGACGTTGCCGCCAATTTTTACCGCAACCTGAACGTGATGTACTTTGCCGGTGCCGGTCTGGCCCAGCATGTATGGGACTCTCTGGATGCGCTGGCGATACAGTACACCGGCAAAAAAGTACCGATGCTGACCGGCCTGGGTTCTACCGAAACCGGCCCGGCAGCCTTGTTTGCATCCATTGAAGAATGTGCATCCGGCGTGGTCGGCGTACCGGCTCCAGGCACCGAAATCAAACTGGTGCCCAACGGTGGCAAACTGGAAGCCCGTATCCGTGGCCTCAGCATTACACCGGGATACTGGCGTGATGCCGACAAAACCGCCAAGGCCTATGACGAAGAAGGCTTCTATTGCCTCGGTGATGCCTTGAAGTTTATTGATGAAAAGCAGCCCAATCGCGGCTTTTACTTCGATGGCCGGGTATCGGAAGACTTCAAACTGGATACCGGCACCTGGGTCAGCGTTGGCACCCTGCGGCCATTTGTGATTCACCATTGCGCGCCCTACGTGCAGGATCTGGTGGTGGCGGGTCGCGACCGTGGCTATATTTCGGTTCTGGTGTTCCCCGACCTGGCTCAACTGCACAAGCTGACCGAACTGCCAGCCGATGCCAGTGCCAGCGAACTGGTATCTCATCCACGCACACGCGAGGTATTTGAACGCCTGCTCGGTGAAATGGCAGCCTCCTCAACCGGTAGCTCTACCCGTGTTCAGCGACTGGTGATTGAAGCCCGGCCACCGCAACTGGACGCCCACGAGATTACCGACAAAGGCTCTATCAACCAGAATGCGGTGTTGACCAATCGGGCCGACACCGTCGAAAAGTTGTATGCCGCCGAACCGGAAGCCGGGATTATTTGCCTGTAATCAATGGCTGTAATCAATGGCTTTTGACAAGGTATTTTAGCAGGCGTTACATGGCGGGCACGATCCGTCATGTAACGCAGGCATCAGCTTAAAACCCTTCCAGCACAATTTTCCCAACCGCCTGATGACTCTCAAGATAAGCATGAGCACGTTTGAGATTGGCGGCATTGATCGTACCGTAATGCTCACCCAGCGTGGTTTTAAGCACACCGTCGTCTACCAGACGGGCTACCTCGGTAAGTAACTCATGCTGCTTGTGCATATCCCAGGTAGCAAACATCGAACGGGTAAACATCAGCTCCCAGTGCAGCGAAATGGACTTGCGCTTGAGCTTCATAATATCGATTGGCCCTTGTGGATCATCGATCAGCGCCAGCTTGCCTTGTGGTGCCAGCACCTCGACCAGCTGATCAAAATGCTGATCGGTATGCGTCAGGCTAATCACATGAGTAACGCTGTCGATACCCACCGCCTGCAACTGCGGTAACAGCGGCTGGTGATGGTTAATCACATGGTCAGCCCCCAGTTCCTTCACCCAATGCTCGCTCTGTGGCCGCGAAGCCGTACCAATCACCGTCGCGCGAGTCAGCCGCGCGGCCAACTGGGTCAGAATCGATCCCACCCCACCCGCAGCCCCCATAATCAGGATAACCGGCGCTGGCGCAGCGGCATCCGCGTCACTGGCAACCGTCTCCGCAGATGGCAGCAACGGCGTAAAACCCAGCCGGGCGAACAGCAGTTCCCAGGCGGTAATCGCCGTGAGAGGCATCGCCGCCGCTTCGACATTCCACAAGGTGGTTGGCCGGATGGCGACAATCCGTTCATCCACCAGCTGAAATTCGGCATTGGAACCCGAACGGGTAATATCCCCGGCGTACCACACCGCATCACCCACCTTGAACAACGTTACCTGGTCTCCAATTGCGACCACTTCGCCTACCGCATCCCACCCCAACACCTTGTACTGCCCGGCCTCGGCAGCAGCCGATGAGCGTACCTTGGTATCCACCGGGTTGACCGAAACCGCCTGCACTTTTACCAGCACATCGCGGCCCGTGGCAGTCGGCATGGGCAACTCGATATCAACCAGGGCGTCGGGTTCCTGAATGGCCCGGGGTTGCAAATAACCAACAGCTTTCATGTCTGATCCTCTCTGATGTCTGCGAACAGATGCCGGTTGTTGCTGCCGGTGGGCAGCGTACGGCGATGGCCTATTATTCCCAGCCAAACCCGTGCTATAAACGGGGCAATACCACACTCTTAGTCAAAAAATATTTGATAATGAACACCAAAGACCTCGTCCTGTTTGTGCGTACCGCCGACAGCGGCAGCATCACCCGTGCCGCTGAACAGTTGGACATCACAACCGCCGCTGCCAGCGCCGCACTCAAACGACTGGAACAGCAGCTCAAGGTGCAATTGTTTATCCGCTCAACGCGGCAATTACGCATCAGCGCCGAAGGCGAACGGTTTCTGCTGTATTGTCGCAAGGCACTGGCGGAGCTGGACGCCGGGCGGGCATCCATTCATGCGCTGGCTGGCAAGGTTGCCGGAGAACTGAGAATTTCCGCTCCGTCCGATATTGGCCGGAACCTGCTACCCAGGTGGATCGACGACATCATGGAGCAACACCCGGACTTGTCCATCCACCTGCTGCTGGGTGATGCGGTAGCCGATTTTTATATGGACAGGATCAACCTCGCCATTCGTTACGGCAATCAGCAGGATTCATCTTTGGTGGCGTTCAAACTGGCCACGATTGATCGGGTGGTGTGCGCCTCACCGGCCTATCTGCGCCGGTTTGGTACACCTCAGACACCTGCCGACCTGCTGCAACACAATTGCCTGCTGTTTCAGCTCAACAACCGTACCCACGATGTCTGGGAATTTATTGCCGCGAAACCAACACCAGCCAATTCAACAACAGCCAATTCAACAACAGTAAAAAACAGCGCCACCACTGCGACAGAACACCACCACGAGCACCACCACGAGCACCACCATGAACGTATTCGCGTACGCAGTAACCGCTGCGCCAACGACGGTGAAATGGTACGCCGCTGGGCACTGGCAGGCCGCGGCATCGCCTACAAATCGCGGCTCGACATCAACGACGACCTGCGCACCGGACGCCTGGTGAGGATATTACCGCAATACCAATCCGACCCAATCGACCTCAACCTGGTCTCCCCTGGCCGTGAACAAATCACCCCCGCCGCCTTACTGTTACGGGATATCCTGCGACAAAAATTTGCCGAAGTGCTGGCACTCGAACAAGGCTGAACCCAGACACTCACTACAACACCCACGTTGCCAGCGGATCACCCAACGCTAACCGGCTTGTCAGTTAACCCCGACAACCCCTCGCGACAGCTTGCCAAGGTATTCCACGATCAGCTGCTTATAGTACTGGGGACATCTATTTCATCCTGCACGGCTCTGCGCGAGTGTTGCCGCCGTCCAGAGCCAAGAGGATCACATAGATGATCCCACGACATGGATACTATCAATACTTGTTATAGCGCTCTCATGTACTGCCATTACAAATCCAGCCCGAACTCCCCCACGCTGTGATCCAGCCCGGTTACCCAGTCCCGAATAAACTCACGCACTTTCTGGCTGTCGGGCCGTTCGCTATCTTGCCTGCGCGACCAGAGGGCTATATCGCGGCGGGCGCTGGTCTGGCCTTCGACTTGTATCATTTGTTGTGGATCAATTTCGGTCGTCATCAAGGCCAGCCGTGCGGGCAGGCGCACCAGCATACTGGTGGTGTTAAGCAGATGAATCACTGAACGAATGCCTCCAGTAAAAGCGATCCGGGCGGCTTGTTGCGCCGCCGGGTCTTCTACCCCAGACAAAAATCCGGCGCTGGCTCCGGCGATAAGCCAGCGTTGTTGTTCCAGGACGTCGGGGGAAATCGGTTGCTGGCTGCCCAGTAATCGGGATTGTTTGCCGACAAACACGCCGGAGCGGTCACGGAATACCACTTCCCGCTGCAGTGCTCCCTGGCTGCCGGAGGCATGGGCAACAGACAAGTGTGCGGGGGCCAGCAGAAAGTCGAGCTCTCCGCCCTGCATCCATTCGATCTGGGTGGCGGCGGAGCCAACCCGGCAATGAAACACGTAACGGTTCTGGCTTAAAAAGCCGCTGGTCATCTCTGCCACGGTGGCGTATTCCCATAATGGGTCGATGCCAATGGCGAACTGGTTGTCGTAACCGCTGTGCCATTGGCGAATAACCTCGTCACCCTGTTCGGTTTCGGCCAGTATCCGTTCGCCAATTTGTGCCAGTCGGGCACCTATTTCTGTGGGTATCATGCCGTAGCGGGTGCGGGCCAGCACCGGTGCCCCTACCCGCATTTCCAATTGCTGCAGGGCGCGGGTCAGAGTCGGTTGGGTAATAAACAGCTGTTCAGCAGCAGCACTGATCGATCCTTGTTTAACGACCATCGCCAATTGTTTGAGCAGGTTGGGGTTCATATATGTGTTTTCTTTGCATCTAAACCTAAAAACCGATTTTTCCTGATAACTTGCGGCGGGTAAAGTGCTATGGCTGATTCATCAAAATAATCCATACAATCGAATAGCAGGGGTGTGCGTGCGCCGTCGCCCCGCTTCAGGAGCACATCATGCAATTCCATCTCAATGGTTTTCATCCCGGCGATCCTCGTTTTTCCGATCCACAGGATGCCGTTGTAGTACCACCAATCAAACGTCCTCTGCCTGAGTGTGTTGATGTGTTGATCGTTGGCTGTGGCCCTGCCGGGCTGAATCTGGCGGCGCAGCTGTCGCAGTTTGGCGATATTTCGGTCGCCATCGTTGACCAGAAAGACGACCGTCTGCTGGTCGGTCAGGCTGACGGTATCGCTTGCCGTACCATTGAGATGTTCCAGGCTTACGGCTTTGCCGATCAGATTATTCAGGAAGCCTATCAGGTCAGCGAAGCGGCATTCTGGAAGCCGGATGCCAACAAACCGCATGAGATTGCTCGTAGCGGCAAAGTGCCGGATGTTGAAGATGATCTGTCTGAGATGCCGCACCTGATCATCAACCAGGCCCGTGTTCACGATATGTTTCTGGATGTGATGCGCCAAGGCCCTGGCAAGGTGGAGCCGCACTACCAGCGTAAATTGCTGGGCCTGGAGGTCGACCCGGAAGGCGGCGAGTATCCGGTCACGGTCAAGCTGGAGCGCGGTGTCAACTATTCCCAGTACAGCCAGGAAATCGAGACCGTTAAAGCCAAATATGTCGTCGGTTGTGATGGTGCCCGTTCCAGCGTGCGCAGTGCGATTGGTCAGGAGCTGGTCGGCGATGCTCTCAACCAGGCCTGGGGTGTGATGGATGTGCTGTTGAATACCGATTTCCCGGATATTCGCCTGAAGTCGCTGATTCACTCCAACAACGAAGGCAATATGCTGATCATCCCGCGTGAGGGTGGTTACATGGCACGGTTGTACATCGAGCTGGACAAACTCAAGGAGAATGAGCGCGTCGCCCGTGACGAGATGACTGCCGACGTACTGATTGCTGGCGCTAACCGCATCATGCAGCCTTACACCATTGATGTGAAAGAGGTAGCCTGGTGGAGTGTGTACGAGATTGGTCAGCGTATTACCACGGCCTTTGATGATTCCACTAACGATCGTTCGGCACGGGTTTTTCTGGCGGGTGATGCCTGTCACACCCACAGCCCGAAAGCCGGTCAGGGCTTGAACACGTCGGTGATGGATACCTGGAACCTGGGCTGGAAACTGGCTCACGTTCTGACCGGTCTGGCCGAAGAGGATCTGTTAAAAACCTATTCTGCCGAGCGGCGTGAGTATGGTCAGGCGCTGATCGATTTCGACCGCGAGTTCTCCAGAATGTTTAGCGCCAAACCGAAGTCAGCCGATAACCCAGACGGAGTCGATCCAGCCGAATTCCAGCGTTATTTCCAGCTGTTTGGCAAATACACCGCAGGCGTTTCGATCCAGTACAAGCCATCCATTATGGTGTCTGACGGCCAGCATCAGCATCTGGCCAGCGGCCTGACCGTCGGCAAACGTTTCCACTCGGCTCCGGTTGTTCGCCACGGCGATGCCAAACCGGTACAGCTGGGTCACTGCCATACCGCCAATGGCGCGTATCGTATTTATGCCTTCGGCGGCAGTGCAGACGCAATGTCGGATCAGTGTGGCGTCAAAGCCTTGTGTGAATTTCTTGCCAACGATGCCAGCTCACCGCTGCAGCAATACACCCCGGCAGGAGCCGATGCCGACGCCGTAATCGACGTACGAGCGGTGTTTAACCAGCACCACCAGGCAGTGGAAACCGGCACCATTCATCCGGTACTGGCACCACAAAAGGGTAAGTATGGCCTGCGCGACCACGAGAAAGTGTTCTGTGCCGATCACCGCCCTGAATCTTCCGGCGGTGGCAAAAATGTCTATGACATGCGCGGCATCAACAAGGAACAGGGCTGTATTGTTATCGTACGGCCAGATCAGTACGTAGCTGACGTACTGCCACTGGATGATTACGCCAGTCTGACAGCCTTTTTTAACGGCGTGTTGAAGTAAGTACCCGCCCGCAGTTCTCTACATCCCGGTGAGTGATGACTCACCGGGATTTTTTTATTGCTATCCCGCTATCCTCTACTGCCTCCCAACATTCTGATCAGATCCGTTTAAACAACGCGGAACGTTCTCCGTCTCCGGCACCATCAGCGGCAGTGACGAATTTTTCCATATGAATATCCCGCTCAAATACCCGCCCTTGCATCAGGGTGGTGATGGCAGCATGTAGTCCATCATCATGGCAACAATCCCCAGTACTCGGGTGCCGCGCCAAAACCATTTGTCGACCCACTTCTGTACGATGGGGACGTTGTCTTCATGCTGCTCCAGCAGGAACTTGATCACTTCCAGACCCAAAGTCATATGGCGGGCTTCGTCCGACTGGGAAGAAAAACCAAACGTGACGGTGGCCATATCGCCGTTATAGGCCGCACCCGACATAAACGGCACAAACAACAGGTTGGTGAGCACGTATTCGAAGCTGAACGAAATCGCTACCAGAAATTCAAACGGGCCAGCCGCACGGGCATCGTGGAAGAAAGAGACCGGTACCGACATGTACCAAACCTTGTCCTGCATGCCAGACCAGTTGTGCAGACCATCGAAGTACTTGTTGTAATGGCTCATGGCATGCACCTGGGTCTGCACATGCCGCAACTCATCGATCGACTGCATCTGGCAAGCAACCCGTGCCCCAACGCCGCCAAACTGGCGACCAACATGCGCACAACCCTGGAAGGCCTGATATTCCACCGGCGTCACGCCGCCCAAAAATACGTTGAGTGCGTTGACGTATTTCGGATCAGAAATATTCAAATGACTCAGACCGGTGGAAGAACCGGGCAAAGAAGATTCGGCGCTACTCGTGATGTTCTCATTATTGTTATTGTTATTGTTATTGTTATTACGTTATCAGAGCCATAGCAGCCGCCGTGTCAGCTTTTAAAGCATGTAATAACTATTTGTTTTTAAAGGATTTTACAGAGAAAAGACGGTTTTTTATGAAATATGCAAAGATGCGAACTGCGTAATCTGCCCCACCACAATGCCGACGGCCAGCGCCAGATACAACGAGCAGAACGGGCGAATGCCGGGCTATGCCCGACACCCTCCCCCGGAACTGTGATCAATACTCAATCAACAGCTCTTCATCACGGGCAATCAGCTGACAAGCCAGCCGCCAGACGGTTGGCAGATCGTCAACCCGCATGGTATCAACATCGTCTTTGCTGATTTTCCCCAGCTCCGTCAATGCGGATACTTCTTTATCGGTCAGCGGGCCAGCCATACGAGGCTTGCTGCCCAGTGGCGTGACCTTGATCAGGCAGGTGCCACAGTTGCCGTCTTCGCAGTTGAAGTCGATGGGGATCTTGTTTTCCCTGGCAATTTTCAACACGGATTCCGTGTGACTGCCTGCCGTAGCGTATACGGTCTTGTCTTTATACGATGGGTTGCTGAAGGTCAGAATAGCCATATCAGGCTCCTTGATAATTATCTGTGAGTAAAACGAAAAGCGTCTGTGCTGTGGTATCAGGCCGGGCTGACAATAACGTCACCCAGAACCTGAGCCTGACAGGCCAGTCGATGGTGTTTACCCGCAGCGTTGTCGCGCAGGATCTTGTCTTCAATAACGGACGGTGTGGACAGGTTATCCCAGCCTTCCTCGACCTTCATAAGGCAGGTACCGCAGTCGCCTTCGCGACAGCCATACACAATACCTGAGCCGACTTTGTCTGAGATTTCGATCACGCGTACACCAATGGGTACGGTTACGGTGATATCAATGTCCTTGAATGTAATTTGAGCTTTAGCCACGGTTGGTTTCCTTGAATGGAAGGAGTAATCATCGGTCTGACGCCACTGGACGAAACACCGATCCTCTTTTTCTGCGCGGGGAACCCAGCCTTATTGCCGCGGATGTTTTGTTACGCATAGCCAGCAGCCACGCGCCAACAAACGGATCCGGGCAGCGATTGCATCCAGAGGCAAAATGCATCGCCATTATCGTTATCAGGGCTGTTCAAAAATCAGACTGCAATTGCCAGACCATGGCAAAGGAGCTGGCTAATTGTTTGATAGACAAGGTATTTTTCAAAAGAGAGCGGATAACTGTCGGAAATACGACAATAATAATGTCGTCTTTGTCAGTTCCTGAGCCGAAACTGATTGCTACCGATTTTTTGTCGGAAACCAGACATAAGGGGACATATATTTAATCCTGGTGACACGGCAGAGGACAGCGCCTCTGCCCTACTGTGGTTTAACGGAATCGTTCATCTGAACGCTTGGCGCTGATTTCTGCATCACTGGCCTGCAACCAGCCAGAGCGACTGTCTTTGACTGCATCAAATTTAGCGATGTACGGTTTGATATCCAGCAAGGGGGTACCATCCAGTATATCCACCCCCTCAACAGACAGTCGGTTACCCTCAATTCCGGTTAACTTCACAATCGACATACCCATATGATTGGGCCGTAGTGGCGAGCGGGTAGCAAAGACCCCTCTTGCTTGCTTGTCCATAAAAGGCGTGACCAGCAGTTCGGTGCGGCTGGCCTGATGAAAACTGTAAAAAAGATAGATATGGCTAAAGCCTTCAAGGTCGCGTAATCCGTCCTGGTATTGTTTGTCGATGATGACATACCCGGCAATGTCAGCGGCCCCTTTTGGTTGGATAGGCATGCCTTCAATGGATGTGTGGGGGGAATGTATTACGCCAATCGGGTTTATTACGTGCATGTGTAGCGACCTCCTGTTGATTGATGCCAAGTACTTGCCATCAGGAACCATCAATTGAATCCCGCACAACGCTCGGCTCCCTGCTTCGCTCTCCCTCCTGCATCCATGCCGTCGTGCGCGGGTGCTGCGGGGCGTCAGGACAAGACGGCAAACACCACAAAATGGTGAGTCCTTTTACGTTCGGCAACACAACATAAGGCATTGTGACGTGATTCCCAATGGCCGCGCAAGGTGCAGAATTCGTCCTGACCGGTCAACCAGACCGCCATTACGGCAGCAGTTGCAGCGCAGCCTTGAGGCGTTTCTGCTCCGTCGTGGTGAAGTGTTCTGTGCGATAACGTGCCAGTGCCTGTTCACCCTGTTGCCCTGACAGTTGCCCGGACAGTTGCCCGGACAAAGTCGCGTAGTCTTGCAATCGTTGTTGCCAGAGCTGCCGTTGCTGATCCAGTACTGCCAGCCGTTGTGCGGCTTGCTCGCCAAACTGGGCACTGCGCCATTGCTGCAACGTATCACTGTCGGCACCTTGCCGGGCCAGTTGCTGTTCACCTTGTTGCAAGGTCATCAGGCGGCGGCTCTGGCTTCTGGCTTGTTGCAGTTCTGGTGCCAGCTGCTGTTCGAGGGCTTGTAACTGTTGCTCCAGCACCATGGTTGAGTTGCTATCGTCCTCCGTGTTGGTGTGGGCGTTGGCGTTGGTGTTGGCGGCCTGGCGTAACGCCTGCTGCGCCAGAAAACGCTGATCGAGAATGTCGTCCTGAGCGAAAAAGGCCTGGCTGACCGCTGCCGTGAACCATTGCAGACGTAGCCGTTCGGTCCAGTCGAGACGCTGTTGCAGTGCCTCCAGATCGCCACTGGTCAGACTGCGGCCGGTGCGATCATCGTAGCTGGCCAGCTGGTTGCGATAACCGAGATAAGCATCCAGCAGCGCCAACGCCTCGGTGCGACCAGGATCCGGCAGTTGATTCATGCGCTCAGTGATTAATTCCAGCACCTGTTCAAGGCTTAATTCACCTTGCACCGATAACCAGCTGTCGAGCCAATAACGTAATTGCCGGTCAATAATCAGCTGATTGGCACCGTTGACGTGCAAGCGACCGTCCGGTGCCGCACCACGAAAGGTGGCCAGCCCCAAAGCAACCGCGTCGGGCAATATTTCGCGACGAGTGCTGGTCTGCAGCGGTGCCGCCGATGAAGGCACAGCCATACCGGAAACGGAGTCAGCGGCGGCAACTGCCGCCGCTGACTGAACCCGTACTGTCTCCGGCGACCAGGCACCCGACCCCGCTAGCCACCACACACCGACCAGCAGCAGCGCAGCAAATATTCCCCATGCTGCGACTATTGGGTGGCGCAGTCGGTATAGAAAGGGCCGTTGTGACGGAGAGTTAGAACCTGGTTCAGCCATGGTTTACAGTCCAGCTTGCTGCAGACGATGCGCATGGGTACGGAATACCGTCAACGGATCCGTTTCGGTCAGGTGATGAATCCCCAGGGTCTGGTTGATTTCGTCGAGATGGTTCATGGCAAAATCATCCCGTATCACCATCCCCAGGTGCGCCGCACAGGCACCGACCAGACCATCGTTGGCAACACCGGCATCAAAAAACAGCGCTGCCGTGGTAGTCACCATTTCCAACGGATCAAGAATATTGGTCAACGGCGCAGCACCGGCCCAGGAGTAATAACGCACACCGTTAAACTCGTAGTCCCCCTCACCGCATTCGGTCAGTGGAATACCGCCTGGATGCTGCAGGTTAAAGGCCACCGAGTCTGCGGTGGTCATCGAAGCCAGCGAAGCAATCACATCCTGCTCGTAACCGCCACCGGACAACACATCAATCGCGACAGCCAGTGCCGTTCCCAATGACGCCGCAACCCCAGACAGGGCGCTGCCACCCTCAACCCAATCACTCATACCATCGGCAACCGGAGTGCCCTTGTTGACCCCGGAGATCGACGTCACCGAGGCCACCAGGTCGGGCCGTACCGATGCCACATAGCGGGTGGTCGGGCCACCATGGCTGTGACCGATCAGGTTCACCTTATCGGCGCCGGTCAACGCCAGTATCTGTTCAACCTCGGCAATCAATTGCTCTCCCCGCACCTCGGGAGAGTTGGAGTTGGCCACTGACGTCAGATACACCTGAGCGCCATCCGCCTGCAGGGTTTCAGGAACCTTGTACCAGTAATCCACCCCCAGCAGGGAATCAAAGCCGAACAGGCCATGAGCCAGCACAATCGGGTAACGGGTCGCGGTATAACCACCGGATGACTGATCTGACATCGCCCATCCCATGGCAGGCGATAACAGCAACAGACACATCAGGGTACGCGTGAACGAGCCGGTTTTGCGTTGTAAACAGGACATCAACATCTGGTATTCCTCGGATTATTATTGTTGAGGATTAGGGGGACGTTCTCTCACTGGTGCATGTACCCGGAGTCTGCCGGGCCAGCACCGATCGGAAGTGTACGTATTCAGTGTCCTGTCGATAGGTCACAAAGTGACAAAAAGGCATCATCATAGTGCCTTAAAGGCAACAGTCTCGATTAGTCCTGACCAAACAGAACAGCAGTAAAGCAGCAGAACCCGCCGAATTATTCGATCACCAGATCCCGTCCAGCCAACACAAGCGCCAGGCGAGCTGTAGCCGCGGGTGCGCATAAAGCGGCGAATGTCATTGAGAAAGGGGCTGGAA
>CAJXTI010000051.1 GCA_913061185.1 uncultured Oceanobacter sp. | reverse complement strand
CCGGTCTGTCTCACTCTCATGCAAAGGTAAGATCAACCATTTAATCCGCTTACCCGATTAATCATTGCTGGCTTATCTACCGTTGCCAGAGCCTGTGCAGAATTTGCCGTGGCGCTGGGCTATGAGGTGATTGTGTGTGAACCACGCGAAGAGGAACGCCTCGGTTTTAACCTGCCGGGCATTAGGCTCGAGACCCAGATGCCATCGTCGTTTATCCGCCAGGCGGGCCATTGTCATGCGGCTACCGCAGTGGTGGCCATGACGCACGATCCCCGCATTGATGATCTGGCGATGATGGCAGCTGTCAAAACCGCTGCGTTTTATATTGGAGTGATGGGGTCGCGCCGCACCTCGGACGCCCGCGCCGCACGCTTGATGCGGTCTGGCGGTTTGACTGCCGAGCAGGTCGAACGCCTGCATATGCCAATTGGTCTGGCACTGGGCAGTAAGACACCGGCAGAAATTGCTTTGGCGGTAATGGCCGATGTCGTACGCGTACAAAAAGGCCAACCCCGTGACCAACTCTGAAGCAACCGTCGAAAGCCCTCACCGTCAGATACTCGGAGTGGTTATGGCAGCCGGTTACTCCAGCCGGTTTGGCGCGGGTGACAAGCGTATGGCACGCTGGCCCGCGACTGGCCGAACACTGCTGGGTGAAACGATTCATCAGCTCCGACAAGTCTTGGCTGACGTGGTGGTGGTCATTAGGCCTGACGATCAGCCTCAGTCTCTGGGGATACCCGACGACAGCGATATCATCCGCGCACGCCATGCCGAGCAAGGTCTGGGGGCCAGTATTGCCGATGCCCTTGGCGCCATTCAGGCGTCTGCCACATGGAGCCAACGGCACAGCCTTGCCCTGATGCTGGGAGATATGCCCACCATTCAGCCGACCTCTGTGCGCCAGTTATTACAGCGTGCCAGCAGGCAACACATTGTACGTCCTACCTATCAGGGCAGGCCTGGCCATCCGGTGGTATTTGGTCGGGCATACTGGCCGGCGCTGCGACAATTACCAGCAGCCAGCGGCGCCCGGCAAGTGATTCAACAACACCTGAGTCACGTTCTGCACATTGCGGTTGATGACCCTGGTGTGGTGCAGGACATCGATACGCTTGAAGCCCTGACAGCGGCATCACGTCGATCAGTCTGACGGGCGACTTCAACGTTAACGTCAAGACCCACATCGCCTTCCCATTTTCAACCAGCTCCAAGCACAGGTAACGATTTTATGTCCCGCGACCGCTATGGCGAACTACAAGCCTTCCTCAACGTTGCCCGTGAAGGCAGCTTTACCAAGGCTGCCGCGCTGCTGGGCGTTTCCCAATCGGCTCTGAGCCATACCATTCGGGGATTGGAAGCCCATCTGGGAATTCGCCTGTTACACCGCACCACTCGTAGCGTATCGCCCACCGATGCGGGACAGCGGTTGCTTGAGCGCATAGCGCCTCATTTTAATGATATTGATGCTGAAATTGCCGCTATCAGCGCCCTGCGCGACAAGCCTGCTGGCAGTGTGCGAATTTCCGCCAGCGATAATGTTGCTCAAAGCCTCCTCTGGCCCCGACTGGCACCGGTACTGCGCCAATACCCCGACATCCAGCTGGAAATTAATATCGATTTTGCCCTCACCAATATTGTCGAGCGACGTCTGGATGCCGGTGTTCGCCTGGGAGAGCAGCTAGAAAAAGACATGATTGCGGTGCCTATCAGCCCGGCAGTACGCATGGCCGCGATTGCCAGCCCCGGCTACTTCCAGCGCAACCCGATTCCCCAGGTTCCACAAGATTTACTGATGCATAATTGCATCAATTTCCGCCTGCCGACTTACGGCGGCTTGTACGCTTGGGAGTTTGAGAAAGATGGCCGGGAATTGAATATTCAGGTAAAGGGACAGCTCACCTGCAACACCAGCCAACAGGTCGTTGCGGCAGCATTAGATGGCACTGGCATCGGTTTTCTGACCGAAGACACCGCCATCCAATTCCTCCGTGAAGGGAAGTTGATACGCGTACTGGAAGACTGGTGCCCACCCTTTTCCGGCTATCACCTGTACTACCCCAACCGCCGCGAACCAACCCCGGCTTTCCAGATTGTGGTGGAAGCCTTACGTTGGCCACCTCGTTTCTGACGGCGATGCCCATCGGTTGGTATTGGCAGTTGGTATTGGCAGCCGTAAACCAAATGAGGCTACTTTACCGATTCCCACCAGCGGGTAAGCGTTTGCTCGGTATTTGCCGGTTTAACCCGCTCACCGATCACGGGCATCAGCAGCCGATAAGGCTGGCTGATGCTGGCGGCAGCCAGACGCTCCAGCAGGCGACGGCCATCAGCCTTCGAGGGCTGGCATCGATGACATATCAATCACAAAGCGATAACGCACATCGGACTTTTCCAGGCGCTCGTAGGCTTCGTTGATTTGATCCATACGGATCATTTCCACCTCTGGCAAGACACCGGTTTTGCCACAAAAATCGAGCATTTCCTGGGTCTCGGCAACACCGCCAATCAGCGAACCAGCCACCCGGCGGCGGCCCAGAATCATGGGGGCTGTGTGCAATTCCTGCATTAACCCCACCTGACCAACAATCACCAGCGTGCCATCCAGTTCCAATAACGGCATATACGGGTTGATATCGTGTTTTACCGGTACGGTATCAATGATCAATTCAAAACGATCAGCGGCATGCTTCATGGCAGCCGTATCGGTGCTGATCAGCACGGCATCGGCCCCCAAAGCCTTCGCTTCGTCGGCTTTCGACGCACTGCGGGTGATGGCCGTTACGTGCGCGCCCATCGCCGCCGCCAGCTTCACCGCCATATGGCCAAGACCACCGAGGCCAATCACCGCGACCTGACTGCCTGGCCCCACGTTCCAGGTACGCAGCGGTGAATAAGTGGTGATACCGGCACACACCAGCGGTGCGACACGGGCGGTCTCAAGATTTTCGGGCACGCTCAGAACGAATTCTTCACGTACCACCACATGGTTGGAATACCCCCCCATGGTATGACCCATGGCGCTGCCATCTGGCGTATTGTAGGTATCCACCCGGTGGCCACAGTATTGCTCTTCTCCGGCATGGCAGGGTTTGCAATGCTGGCAGCTGTCGACCATACAGCCCACTGCAACCAGGTCACCAATGTTGTATTTGGCCACCTCGCTACCCACCGCCGACACCCGACCAACAATTTCATGACCCGGTACCGCCGGGTATACCGTCCAGCCCCAGTCGTTACGAGCGGTGTGTAAATCCGAGTGGCAGACACCGCAATACAGAATATCAATCGACACATCATTGGCATGAGGTTCACGACGTTCAATGGTCATGGGGGCGAGCAGGGATTCTGCAGTTTGGGCAGCATAACTTGCAGTTTTCATAACAATTCTCTCTTCGATGTCATTTGATAAAAGCGATCGGTACGTTGTGGGCACCACTGCGGTGCCTTATACGGATTATTCTACGGATAGGTATTGTTGATCCGTTACCTGCTCCAGCCATTCCACCACTTTGCCATCCAGCGCTTCCTGCATGGCAATATGTGTCATGGCAACGTCTGGGGCAGCACCGTGCCAAGGTTTGCTGTTGGTCGGAATCGACACGATGCCACCAGGCTGAATCACCTGATGCTCATGATCCCACTGTTGCACAAAACCACGCCCGGCCGTCACCAGCAGTGTTTGTCCCAGTGGGTGCTGATGCCGGGGCGTTAAAGAGGCCATCAACACGCACCGTGCCGGTAAACCAGTCGGACGAACCACGCCAGGACGGCTGCGAAGCATTTTTGATCACGGAAATCATGAGTGGATTCTCCTGTGGGGCAATGGTTCGGCGTATCAGCCGTCATATTCATCTAGAGGGATCATCTATCAAATAATAGTAAGTGGAATCCGCGTTTTTGATTAGGTAGGGCAACTGGGTTGCATTAATGCACTCAGCTCATGAAACAAACAGATTTTTCATATCAGTAAGTCGTAGAGATGCTGCGCTGACTGTATCCGCTCAGACTTCACCGGCCATAATTCATGAATTACTCACACAAGCTTAAGCGGTTTACACCAGTATATTGATAGATACAAATCTCTTAGCATGGCCGTTCACCCAACTTTTTCAGCTAACGCTTCCATATAGCCATACACTCTTTTGGATCAAACCGCGATGAAGATGCAGGCATCAAAGACAAGCTTGTCGAACTCCAACAACACCCACACCACAAACACCAAGAACACCAAGAACACCACCAACCCCAATCAGGTACTCGCACTGGTACTGGCCTGTTATGTGATGATTATTCTGGACATCTCCATTGTGATTACCGGCCTGCCGGAAATTCAGGCCGAGCTGAAGTTTTCCAATGCCATGCTGTCCTGGGTTCAGAATGCCTACACCCTGACCTTCGGCAGTCTGTTATTACTGGGCGCACGCAGTGGTGATCTGCTGGGTCGTCAACGTATGTTAATGATCGGGCTGGCCTTGTTTGCCCTTTCATCAGTGCTGATTGCCATGGCTCAATCTCCGCTGGCCTTGTTGGGGGGACGCGCCCTGCAAGGTTTTGGTGCAGCCATTCTTGCGCCCTCCACACTGGCCTTGCTGTCATCCTACTTTCCAGAAGGCCCCAAGCGCATCAAAGCGCTGGCCTGGTATGCCGCCACCGCCGGTATCGGAGCCAGTTTGGGGTTGGTACTTGGAGGGCTGTTTGCCGGATTGTTAAGCTGGCGCGTTGGTTTTTGGGTGAATGCCCCCGTAGGCCTGTTATTGATGCTGGCGACCTGGAAAATCTTGCGCGACCAGAGTGCCCAGCCTCCCGCTGGTAAAAAATCGCTGGCCGATTACGATATCACCGGAGCCATCACTTCAACGCTGGGAATGGGCGCTCTGGTGTTCGGCACCGTGCATTCCACCCAGGCAGGCTGGACAGATGCGATAACTCTGGCAAGTCTCGCCACAGCAGTGCTTTTTCTGGGCTGGTTTCTGCGTATCGAATCACGCCACCCCACCCCGCTACTCCCCATGCGTTTGTTCAAAAGCCGTGAACGAGTCAGTGCTTATCTGGCCCGTATGATGTTTTTAGGCGCCATGGTTGGTTTCCTGTTTTTCGCCACTCAATTATTGCAACGGATTCTTGGCTTTTCTCCGGTTGAGGCTGGTATTGCCTTTCTGCCGTTCACCGTACTGACTTTTGTTGCCTCCACTCAAGTACCGCGCCTGACGCGTAAACTCGGCAACCACAACGTGGCATTGTTGGCGCTGGTTATCCTGGGTATTGGCATGGCTTGGCTGGCGATGAGTGATGGCAGGAGCGACTACTGGCTGGCCATTGGTTTACCCATGTTGCTGATCGGTTTGGGTAACGGTGCGGTACTTGGGCCACTGACAATCGCCGGCGTAGCTGGCATCAGGGAAGAAGATTCCGGCGCAGCCTCCGGTATGGTTAATGTTGCCCACCAGCTTGGTGGCACCCTGGGCCTGAGCATTCTGGTGGTCATTGTTGCTGCAACCGAAGCGGGTAGCAGCTCAGCGCTGACCGATGAAACGCAACTCGCTCATCAGCTGACCGTCGGCTTCGAAGGTTGCCTGGTGTTTGTGATTCTGGCCGGTGTGATCATGACAACCCTTAACCGCAAACCCGTACCGCAAACGGTTTGAGCAGCCCGTCTTTATTACTCATCAAAAAACCCGGGGAGAGACCGCCAAGCCGGTTTACATTAAAGACATGCTGCCGGTTCATACACATGCCACAGCAGCATGGCTGTCTGACACAAAATAAGACTCCAGACGGAATATACCGTCCTATTGCAGCGCCCCCCGTACGGTTGTTTTCCCACTTTCGGATGTTGCATAGTGATGCCCGACAGCCACCACCTCAGGAGCACACCCGCCATGCCCAGCCTGTTCGATTCCATCCAGATGGGTGATCTGGAATTAGCCAACCGCATCGTTATGTCTCCCTTGACCCGCTGCCGGGCACCCGGCCGTCTTCCCAATGCCCTGATGGTTGAGTACTACCGCCAGCGGGCCAGCGCCGGACTGATCATCAGCGAAGCCACCGCCATCATGCCGATGGGAGTTGGCTACCCGGATACACCAGGCATCTGGTCGGATGAGCAAGTCAAAGGCTGGCAACTCATCACCGAGGCAGTGCATCAAGCAGGCGGCAAAATAGTTTGCCAGCTGTGGCATGTCGGCCGGGTCTCGCACCCGCACTACCTGGACGGAGCAACACCGGTATCCTCCAGCGCTGTTGCCCTGCGCAGCCATGTCCGGCTACTGCGCCCCCAGGTCGAGTACCCGGTACCACGCGCACTGGCAACCGATGAAATACCCGCCATTATCGAGGCTTATCGGCAAGCGGCTGAAAACGCCAAAGCCGCCGGTTTTGATGGCGTCGAATTACACGGAGCCAATGGCTACCTGCCCGACCAGTTCCTGCAAACCAGCACCAACCAGCGTACCGATGCCTACGGTGGCCCGATTGAAAACCGCGCCCGCTTTATGCTCGAAGCCACCGATGCCCTGATTGCTGTGTGGGGAGCCAGCCGCGTCGGCGTCCACCTGTCGCCCGCTTGCGACACCCAGGATATGGGAGATGACGACCCGGCGGCCACCTTCGGCTACGTAGTGGAAGCCCTTGACCAACGTCACATCGCGTTCATCTTCAGCCGTGAAGACCTCAGCAATGATAACGCCCTGACACCCGACCTTGCCCAACGCTTCAGCGGCGTATGGATTGGCAATATGAACCTCAGCCGCGACCACGCCATTCAGCGGCTGGAAGGTCGTATTGTTGATGCCGTCGCCTTTGGCCGCGACTTTATTGCCAACCCGGATCTGGTGGCACGGCTGCAAACCGGAGCCGCCCTCAACGAAGGCAATATGGAAACGTATTACGCCTCCGGTAGCGAAGGGTATACCGACTATCCGGTGTTGGCTGACGGTTAGGGCGGGGGGAGAGGAGAGCAGGCGAGTTATTGCCAAATCTGGTGTTCAACCCTGATCATGCTGCGTCCTGATCCTGCTTGTTCACCGACAGCAGGCTTCGTTCTATGATTGAGAACACCCTCGAATCAGCAACAAGAGATAGTTTCATGGCCAGATTCCTTTTTTAAGAAGTGCCATTCTTGAAGAAACAACAAGTCGTCAGTACCCCGGTTTAAAATGGTTACTTTTGCGAATGGATTGGGTTAAAGCCGGTTGTCGGTTCGAATCAACGGGTTGATGGGTTCGACACGATCTTGTACACAGAATACGGCAAGTATTGACCCCCTCCCCTCCGGGAAAGGTTTCAAAAGGGTTCTGACAAAATGCCACAGATTCCTTAGTACGCCGCCAGCCAACTGATCTACCGTCAGGTGGAACGGAAAATCATCATGGTGATTACCGATGGAAAACCGGATCATCAAGAACAAACTCAGGACATCATCAGCCTGTGAACGCAATGGGATTGAACTGGTGGGCGTCGGGATACAAACCGACATGTTGAGAAGCTGTTTCAATTCAGCGTGATGGTACTGGATCTTGCGTTGTTGAAATCAAGCTTATTCGAGATAGAAAAAGCCGCTATCGGATGATGTGCTTTTTTCTTTTTTGAGTGGATAACATCAACCGCTGATTCGATATTATTACTATTAACTCTCCAACCGATCCAGTTTTGTCAGCCATTGATCAAAGTGACCACACTTCTGCCGCAATACATCCAATCCAATGTATTCAGCCACAGACACCCCTGACGTCACTTTGTCGTATTCTGGTATTTCCTTGAGGATTCGCTTGGATGGCGCTGTTTCACGTCCCTGGTTGATCAACTCCGGGTTTTGCTCTCCAACCATATTCACCAGGTTCTGAATAACCTTGTCATGTTCCAGGTATTCCCAATCCAGCGCGGAGGGCTGTGCCAGTATCAAGGCTTCAAATTCGTGTAACTGAATATAAGGAATAAACCGACGTTCATTGATGTCTTGTGCCAGCTCAGTTTCAAGCTGCTCAACCCGACGGTATGCATTCAGTTCACGAATTGCCTGCTCATACCCCGGAAAATCACCAGGGAGTGAGTATAAATCAAACATGGTGGTGAAGCGCACGCTTTTACCTCTGTCTTCTGCAACCCACGCCATAATGTCATTTTTTGCTTTGGCATAGGTTGTCATCCCACCCTTGTAGACTTTACCTGCTCGACGGTCACGACTGGTTTCCACACAACGAGCATCCGCATAGACCTGATATTGGGCCAGGTATGGCTTTAATATCTGGTTCACAAAGGCCTCTTCCGTTTGACCTTCCACAATAAAGTGCAGACGAATCACGGCTTGCCTCCCAGCACATTCTTTTCCCACAACTCTGACAAGCTGTAACGATCCAGCCAACTGGCCAGTTTCACCGTATCCAGGCGGCGAAACTGACTGGCACCACTTTGCTCATCTCGCTCTACCACTACGACTTGCTCGGGAGAATATTCATCGACCAGCCGGGTAGACTGAGTCGCTACAATAATCTGTACATGATGTGATGCACGCTTGATCAAACCCGCCAGCTCCATAGTGGCTGCCGGGTGCAGACCCAGCTCAGGTTCATCCAACACAATCACTTTGGGCATCAGCTCCGGAGGCTGCATCAGCAAAGTCGCCAGTGCCATAAAGCGTAACGAACCATCGGAAATCTGATCAGGCCCAAACAGGTAATCCGGGCGCAGCTTGTCTTGCCAGTTTAATCGCACATAACGCTCGTTACCCGGCACGGTATCCAACGCAAAATCACCAAACTGAGGCATCACTTTTTGCACATGGCGAACGATACGCTGGTAATACGGCTTGTATTTCTCGGTGTTTTTGAGATTTTTCAAAAAGGCCGCCAGGTTACCGGCATCACTGCGCAGGCAAGCAGCATCATCAATATAAACCCGATCTTTGATACGAGCTGTGTCAGACGTGTCGTGAAACTGGTAGTCGCGGACTTTACTTAGCCAATCCACCACAGGGGGCCGTATTGGTGTTTCGCCATCTTTTTCAAGAAATTCACCAGAACCTATTAACGATTCAACTTTCTCACCAGTAAGAAGATTAGTAGTGATTATTGAATTCTTGCTGACGAATAATCGGTCATGTGTTCCCCACATCAATTCAATCACATAGGTTTCAACTCGACCTTCACTGCAAACAGAGACTGAAAACTCAATACAATCAGTAACTTTTGGGCCGTAATGAAGTAATTGACTGGCTCCGTGTTTACCTACATATACCTGTATCGAAGCCGTGGCCATGTAACCCAGCATCCGGAAAAAAGAAATCAGATTGCTTTTACCCGCCCCATTGGCACCCAGCAGTATGGTGACATCACCAAAGGCAATTGTTTGCCCTGCGCCGTCAATAGACTTGAACCCTTTGATTTCCAGTTCAGTGAGTTTCATCACTACCTCGTTTTTTATTCAATCTACTCTCAATATTCATCATTAATAGCCTGAACCGACACCATTCAGGCTATTAATTTGACCATATCCCCGAATCGCTTCCACCCCATCCTGTTCAAACAGTACATGCCAATCTTCCAACTGCTGCTCTGTCACCGGATTACCGGGATCGTCTCGCCAGTCTCCTAGCAAGGTTGCTTTGGGAGTATTGGAGATCAAAAAGGCATCCAGCTGGATACTGGCATTGGCCGGGCTTTGCAAAGCAAATAAAGCAGCACCGATCTGGTGGGGATTCAGATCGGCCGAGGCGTCAAAAGCGAATTGCTCAATCGACCGACATCACCGCCACGACGCTGGCGAGTCAGCTCAAAGGCGAAGTACTTGGCGTGATAGTCAGTAATCGACATAACAATTCCCTGCAAGGTAAGACCCTGATTGTGGTCTATCGGGCACTCGTCCCGTTCAGCTTTGAATTGGTCATTCCATGAACACCGATGGAGATATCATGACTCTGCCACAGGCGTTCAAGGTTATCGATTTTATTAGTTAGTGACTCACTTTATTTCGATACGACACAAAGCACGAGTACTCTCCCACCCGCTTTACTCCACCGTCACGCTTTTGGCCAGATTCCTCGGCTGATCAACGTCGGTGCCTTTGATAATAGCGACGTGGTAGCTCAGCAATTGCAGCGGCAAGGTGTAGACAATCGGGGCGATGAGGTCGTCGCAGGTGGGCATCGACAGTACGATCATGTTGTCGGCGGGGGTGATTTCGGTAGCTTGTCCGGCGAAGACGTAGAGTTCTCCGCCCCGGGCGCGGACTTCTTCGATGTTGGATTTGAGTTTTTCGACCAGGTCGTTGTGGGGTGCGACGACGACGATGGGCATTTCGGCATCAATCAGCGCCAGTGGGCCGTGTTTGAGTTCTCCGGCGGCGTAGGCTTCGGCGTGGATGTAGGAGATTTCCTTGAGTTTGAGCGCACCTTCCATGGCAATGGGGTACTGGTCGCCACGGCCAAGGAACAGGGCGTTGTGTTTGTCGGCAAAACGTTCGGCCAGTTGTTCTATTTGGTCGTTCATTTCCAGCGCTTGCTGGATCAGCCCTGGCAGTTGTTCCAGGGCGGTGGCAATGCGCTGTTGAATGCCGCTGGCATCCGGGTGTTGTTGCGCCAGCCCGGCAGTAAGCAGTAACAGTGCGGTGAGCTGGGTGGTGAAGGCTTTAGTCGAGGCCACGCCTATTTCTGCCCCGGCGCGGGTCATCAGGGCCATGTCGGATTCGCGTACCAGTGATGAGCCGGGGACGTTGCAGATGGTCAGGGTTTTGCGAAAGCCCAGTTGTTTGGCCAGTTTCAAGGCCGCCAGGGTGTCGGCGGTTTCGCCACTCTGGGAGATGGTCACCAGCAGGGTGTTGGGTTTGACAACGGGTTTGCGATAGCGGAATTCGGAGGCAATTTCGACGTTACAGCTGATTCCGGCCAGTGCTTCGATCCAGTAGCGGGCGGTGACGCCAGCATGGTAGCTGGTGCCGCAGGCGATGATCTGGACGTTGTCGATACCGCTGAGGTCACCCAGGGCGGCGAGGTTGAGCTGGCCATTGTGCAGGCGGCCTTCGAGGGTATTGGTGATGGCCTGGGGCTGTTCGTGGATTTCCTTGAGCATGTAGTGGCGATATTCGCCTTTGTCACCGGCATCGTGTTCGACGGAGGTTTCGCGGGTTTCTCGCTCAACGCGTTCGTTGTCGATATTGAATATTTGTACGCTCTGACGGGTAATTTCTGCCACGTCGCCTTCTTCCAGGAAGGCAAATTTGCGGGTCACGGGCAGCAGTGCGAGCTGGTCGGAGGCGATGAAGTGTTCGCCGATACCGTAACCAATCACCAGCGGGCTGCCGGAGCGGGCAACGACCATCCGGTCTGGGCTGGCACGGTTGATGGCGACCATTCCGTAAGCACCGTCAAGGCGCTTGCGGGTGTTTTTCACGGCATCCAGCAGCGCTGCACCGGTGTTTACTTCGCGGGCAATCAGGTGGGCGATCACTTCGGTGTCGGTCTGGGATTGGAAGTAGTAGCCGTCGGCCTGCAGTTCACGACGCAGGCTGGCGTGGTTTTCAATGATGCCGTTGTGTACCACGGCGATATCACCGGAGACATGGGGGTGGGCGTTGGCTTCCGAAGGTTCGCCGTGGGTTGCCCAACGAGTATGGGCAATACCCAAACCACCGGGAAGACCGTTTTCCGCCACGGCGTCGGCTAATGCCTGTACCTTGCCCAGACGCCGTACTCGGGTTAGCTGGGGGTTGGCAGCGGTGGCATCAATAATGGCGACTCCGGCGGAATCGTAGCCCCGGTATTCGAGGCGGCGCAGGCCTTCCAGCAATATTTCGACAACATCCCGCTGGGCCACGGCTCCGACAATGCCACACATACCAATACTCCTGAAGATAACCCGACACACTGAATTGGAAGGCGAGAGGTTACCACAATCCGCTATTTTCGATGCGCAGGGATCTGTGGAATCGCGCTAGATGGTGTGCAGTACGCACCCTCTGACGATCTGAGGCCATGCAAGGGTCTTAATGAGGCCATGCAGCGGCCATGATGGTGAGGGTAGAACCGGAAGGAAGGCAAGGGATTGGCCCAATGTCTCAGGCCAACCCCTCTGTGTCACTATTTTGTTTGTGCCACTATTTGGCGGCGCGTTCTTTTTCGATGAGGAAATCCACCACGGCTGTCATTTTATCCTGACCACCTGCGGTGCTGGCAGAGACCACGTATTTACCGTCAACAATCAGCGCTGGTACACCGCTGATTTTGAACGAACGAATACGTTTGTCAGCCTGGCTCATGCGGGATTTGACGGCAAAGTTGTCATACGCCTTGTCAAATTGTTCCGCCGTAATGCCACCATGCTTGACCAGAAAATCACGTTGGTCATCCTTGTCGAGCAAGCGCTGCTTTTCCAGATGAATGGCGCGGAAAATCGGGGTATGTACCTTGTCGAGAATGCCCAGCACGTCGGCAACGTAATATAATTGCGCATGGGATACCCAGGCACGGCCAAACATTGCCGGTACGCGGGTAAATTCGACATCCGCAGGTAAGCTGCTTACCCATTGGCTCAAGGATTCATCAAGGTGAAAGCAGTGCGGACAGCCATACCAGAAGGCTTCTTCCACATGCACCTTGCCATCTGCCATGACCGGTACAGGATCGGCCAGAACATCGTAATTCACACCGGCTTCGTATTCTGCCGCCAGGGTGAGAGAGCTAATCAACAGCAGCGGGACTGCCATCCATCGTTTGATCAGCATAAGCATAAACATCTCCATTCAGAGTTAAAGTCGCCAGTCAGGTTGGCCAGTTAGGTGCATTTTCACACAAAGGTTCCGAATCACCTACCCGGCCAGTGGCCATGTATTCTGTTTAGTGCCAGATCATTCAGGCAAAAAAACACAGAAAAAAAGCGGCCAAGGCCGCTTTTTTATCAGGCTGCGATTAACGCAAACCCTGAATGTAAGACGCGACTGCTGCGATTTCGGAATCGTGCAAACGGTAAGCAGTGTCACGCATCATGCGGCTGTCACCGTCGTTGGTACGGGCACCGGAGCTGAAATCATGCAGCTGCTTGGAAATATAGGCATCGTACTGTCCAGACAGCATCGGGAACCCGGCCAGAGCAACACCTTTACCGTTGGGGCCGTGACACGCCATACAGGCGGGTACGCCTTTGGATTCGATACCGGAACGGTAAATTTTCTGTCCCAGTTCAACCAGTTCTTCTTTGGCACCGGCACCGTTCGGTGTCTGGGCGCTGAAGTGGGCTGCCAGGTCGGCGATATCGTTGTCGGTCAATGCGGCTACAAACGCAGCCATTTCAAGAACCTGACGACGACCGTCACGAATATCCTTGATCTGCTTGATCAGGTAGCGCTCTCCCTGTCCAGCAAGTTTAGGGAATGTTGGCACCATGCTGTTACCGTCTGCACCGTGGCAAGCAGCACAGGTAGCAGACTTTGCTTTGCCAGCATCGGCATCGCCCTGGTAGGCGGAGGCCGCTTCACCAGCGTGGGCCGCGGACATCAGTCCGGCTGAAACAATCAGGCCAATCAACAGGTTTTTCATCGTCAGATCCAGTTAGTAAGTTAATTCTTGTCGTCGCAGTCGACGTTCGTCGCTACTGCTTTACTTGGGCGTCGACATATAAGTAATCAGCGCTTTGTAGTCTTCGGCGGAACAATCCATGCAGAGTCCGCGTGGAGGCATGGCATTAAAACCGTTGGTCACGTGGCTTACCAGTGTATCCATGCCTTTTTCCAGACGCGGAGCCCAGGCTTCAGCACTGAAGGCAGCAGGAGAACCGATCATCGGCGCAACTTGTGGGGCATGACACGCACCGCATGATGTATTGAATTTGGCTTCCGCATCAAATGCGTTAACGTTGGCAGACATCGCGGCGGCAGACACCGCAAGCAGGGCCAGAAATTTGGTCATTGTGAAGTTCTCTCTCATCGGTCGTTATAAGATCAGGCTAATTTTTCACTATACTCGGCTTGCACCAGAGACTCCGCCCGGAATGTTACACCCTGTGGTAGACTGGCGACGCCTTTTAAAGGCCAAGCATTATATATCATCAAAAACCGGACGGTCATTACGTTTACCCTATGCCAAACCAGGATTCATTGACTTACACCAAGACCCACTACCTTCGTAGTGCCGCCACATTGAGCCAATGTCCTGGCGAAATTACCCGTGAAGTCGCCTTTGCCGGCCGCTCCAACGCGGGGAAATCCAGCGCACTCAATCGGCTTACGGGTCAGAAAAAACTGGCCAGAACCAGTAAAACGCCTGGCCGTACGCAGCTGATCAACTATTTCCAGCTCGGTGAACTGCCGCTGGCACTGGTCGACTTACCGGGCTACGGCTACGCCAAAGTCCCTATCGGTGTCAAAAATGCCTGGCAGAAAGAGCTCGGCAATTACCTGCAAAAACGCGATGCACTAGCGGGTCTGGTACTACTAATGGATATACGTCATCCACTGACCGATTATGACAAGCGCATGCTTGAATGGGCCAATGATAACGGTATGCCACTGCATCTGGTACTGACGAAGTCCGATAAACTTAAGCGTGGCGCTGCCAAAAGTGCGCTGTTGCAGGTTTCTCAGGCAATTCGTAACAGCTCGACTGCCGTCTCGGTACAGATGTTCTCGTCACTGAATGGCGATGGTCTGGATGAGCTAAAACAGCGTCTGAACAGCTGGTTCTTGCCAGAAACCAACACCCCTGTTGATTCAGACCTCGATGCAGACCCCGATGCTACGCCTGTCAGCCAGGATATCGCTGATCAGTCCCCCGATCCCTGACGGCTGCGAACAGCGTCACATCTTATTACAAAACGCTACAGAATTTCTGCCCACAGGAACTTTGTCAGCGTTTCCCTCTTCTATAGTGAAACAATTCCCCGCACGGAATGGTGACGCAGACAGCTGCGGCACAAACAGTTCTATCCTTCGGTCATTCCCCCAGAATCCGAAGTTGACCCGGCCGTCGTCTCCACTGCGTCCGGGTCTTTTTTTATCGGCCTGACTCAGTGTGCCTCGTCCCAGTTGTCGCCAATACCGGCTTCAACCAGCAAGGGGACGCGTAACTCGGCGGCGTCCTGCATCTGCTGCTTCAGCGCTTCGGCAAACCCCTCGGCCTGATCCGCTTTTACCTCCAGCACCAGTTCATCGTGTACCTGCATGATCATGCGAGCATCAAAACCGGAATCCGGCAACCAGTTGGCTACCCGGATCATGGCGCGCTTGATAATGTCGGCGGCACTGCCCTGCATCGGCGCGTTGATCGCCGTGCGCTCAGCGTGCTGGCGACGGGGAGCGTTGCGGGATTTGATTTCTGGCAGGTACAAGCGGCGACCAAAGATGGTTTCGACATAGCCCAGGTCTTTGGCGTGTTCGCGGGTATTGTCCATATAATCACGGACACCGGGGTAACGTTCGAAGTAGAGATTGACGTAATCCTGGGCTTCGCCACGACCAATGCCCAGCTGCTTGGCCAGTCCAAACGCCGACATACCATAGATCAGGCCAAAGTTGATTGCCTTGGCGCTGCGGCGCTGGTTGTCGGTGACGTCAGCTTCGCTAACGCCAAACACTTCCGCTGCGGTGGCGCGGTGTACGTCGCGCCCTTCGCTGAAGGCTTTCAGCAACCCGGCATCACCGGACAGGTGTGCCATGATGCGCAATTCAATTTGAGAGTAGTCAGCCGCCACCAGCTTGTAGCCTGGAGGAGCGATAAAGGCCTGGCGAATCCGGCGTCCTTCTTCGGAGCGAATCGGGATGTTTTGCAGGTTCGGATCACTGGACGACAAACGCCCGGTGGCCGCCACAGCCTGATGGTAGGAGGTGTGCACCCGACCGGTGGAACCGGCAATCATGGTCGGCAGTTTGTCGGTGTAGGTGCTTTTTAACTTCGATAAGCTGCGGTTTTCGAGAATGATTTTTGGCAGTTCATGACCTTCGTCCGCCAGCTCGACCAGCACGTCTTCAGCGGTAGACGGCGCGCCTTTGGGGGTTTTCTTTTTTACCGGTAACCCGAGTTTCTGGTAGAGAATTTCTCCCAGCTGTTTCGGTGAACCGAGGTTAAAGACCTGTCCGGCAACGTCGTGGGCCTGCTGTTCCAGCTGTTGCAGCTTTTGCTCCAGCTCGGCACTTTGCTCATGCAGTTTATCCGCGTCGATCAAGGCCCCGAGAGACTCCATCGCGGTTAATATCGGCATTGCGGGCATTTCGATGTCGGTAAACACCTTGGCCAGCGCGCCCTGTTGTTGCAGTTTTGGCCATAACGTCTGGTGCAGTCGCAGGGTGATGTCGGCATCTTCGGCTGCGTATGGCCCGGCGACGTCCAGTTCCACCTGATTGAACGTTTTCTGTTTGACGCCCTTGCCAGCCACGTCTTCAAAACTCGTGGTTTTGTAACCCAGATATTTTAACGCCAGGCTGTCCATATCGTGACGGGTCGCCACGGAATCCAGCACGTAGCTTTCCAACTGGGTGTCGAACTGGACTCCTTGCAGGTTAATGCCGTGGTTGGCCAGTACGTGGGCGTCGTATTTCATGTGCTGGCCAACTTTTTTCAGTTTGTTGTCTTCCAGCAGCGGTTTGAGTTGCGCCAGTACTGCCTCGCGGTCGAGCTGTACTGGTGCGCCTTCGTAGTCGTGCGCCAGTGGCACGTAGGCGGCCTTGCCGACGGCCACCGCAAACGAGACGCCGACGATACGGGCATCCTTGTAGTTGAGCGAGGTGGTTTCGGTATCAAAGGCAAACAGCTTGCTGGTTTTTAGCTGTTCAATCCAGCCGTCGAGCACAGCTTGTGTCAGTACCATGTCGTACTGGCCTGGCTCGGCGCTGACAATGACGTCTTCGTTGTCAGTGTCTGCTCCCGCTTCTGCCATCGTCGCACGGCTTTCCTCTGAGCTGGCTGTCTCGGAGCTGGTGGCAGCACTGGTGTTAGCAGCACGGCTCGTCGTCTCATCCGTCAGCTCGGCAATCCAGGCCTTGAATTCCATATTGCGGTACAGTTCCAGCAACGCGGTCTTGTCGGTCGCTGTGCTTTTCAGCTCGCCGAGGGGCTGTTCCAGCGCGACATCGCATTTGATGGTCGCCAGTTGTTTAGACAAAAACGCCTGCTCCTGGTGCTCTTCCAGCTTTACGGCCATGGTTTTGGCACCGCGAAACGCCAGGTCTTTGACCTTGTCGAGGTTGGCGTAAATCTCTTCCAGTGAGCCCAGCCCGGCCACCAGCCCGACGGCGGTTTTTTCACCGACCTTGGGCACGCCGGGAATGTTATCGACCTTGTCGCCCATCAGCGCCAGGTAGTCGATGATATGCTCAGGCGGTACGCCAAATTTCTCTTTCACCCCTTCCACGTCCAAAAAGGTGTTGGTCATGGTGTTGATCAGCGAGACATGAGAATCCACCAGCTGCGCCATGTCCTTGTCGCCGGTGGAGACAATCACCTGACAGCCGCTCGATTCTGCCTGCACCGCCAGGGTGCCAATCACATCGTCGGCTTCAACGCCGTCGATAATCAGCAACGGCAAGCCCATGGCACGAATGATGTTATGGATCGGCTCAATCTGTTCACGCAGCTCATCCGGCATCGGTGGACGATGGGCCTTGTACTCCGGGTACATGTCGTTGCGAAAGGTTTTGCCCTTGGCATCAAACACCGCCACCATCTGAGCGTCTGGATAGTCTTTTTGCAGTCGTTTGATCATGCTGATCACGCCTTTCACCGCATTGGTGTGAACACCTCGGGAGTTGGTCAGCAACGGAATGGCGTGAAAGGCGCGGAACAGATAGGAAGATCCGTCGATAAGAACAACAGACTTGGACATAACAGAATTCCTGTAGACTCGGCAAAACCCGGACGCTAGCGCTGGGGTTCGCGTCCGGGTCGGCATACAATGAGGAAGAACTAAAATTGGAAGGCATCCTAACATGAAGACCCCGACTCGTCTGAACCTCCGTCGTATTGCCGCCGCGCTTGGCGTCACTCTGGCTTCAGCGCTGTTTTCAACCTCTGGCTTTGCTGCCGACCCAAGCGGTGAATCGGTCACGATTCGGAATGATGGCGACAAAACCTTCTACGAGTTCCGCGTCAACGGCAAGTTGGTCGAAATCAAGGTCGAGCCTAAAGTTGGCAAGCCTTACTACCTGGTACCAGAAGCTCAGGGCGAGGACTTTGTCCGCAAGGACAACCCGGATATCGTCGTACCCAAGTGGGTGATCTTCCGCTGGTAAAGCGGATTCGATATAACCATTCTATGTCTGTCTATACTCCGGTTCCGCAATCATCCCTGGCAAGCTGGCTTGAACAGTTCGAGCTTGGCCCGCTGCTGTCTTTTCGTGGCATCGCCGGGGGGATTGAAAATACCAACTATTTTGTCACCACCACGGCCGGTGAGTTTGTGCTGACGCTGTTTGAGCACCATGCCGCCGATGAAGTCGAACAGTTTGTGGCGTTGGCCAACCATCTGGGTGTGGCCAATCGGCGTCATCCCCAGTCGTCGTTACCGGTACCCGCGCCTGTCTCCAATCGTGACGGCCAGTGGCTGTTTTGTCTGGAACATAAACCGGCCATTCTGTGTCCGCGCCTGGCTGGCGAACATGTTGAGTTTCCCGCTGCCAGTCATACCTGTCAGGCCGCTGCCGCACTGGCCCAATTGCATCTGGCCGCTGCCGACCTGAAGGTCCAACGCCCGAACGCTCGCGGCCTGGACTGGTGGATCACGATGGCGGGAACGCTGACAGCGGCGCTGGATGACAGCGATATGGCGCTGTTGCGCGATGAAATTGAGCAGCAACGTCTGATTCACAGTGACTGGCTGGCCTTGCCACACGGATGGATTCATGGCGACCTCTTCCACGACAATGTTCTGTTTGAGAATACCGCCGCTGGCCCGAAACTGGGGGCCATTCTGGATTTATATAACGCTTGTCAGGATGCATGGATTTTTGACCTCGCCATTGTCGCCAACGACTGGTGTTGCGATGTTGATGGCCACTGGGACGAAACCTTGTTGACGGCGTTACTGGATGGTTATCAATCGGTACGGCCATTCACTATGTCAGAGCAAAACCTCTGGCCAATGGCGTTACGTGCAGCAGCACTGAGGTTCTGGCTCAGCCGGATATTGACCCGGCAACTGCAAGCCGCGCAGCTGACGTCGGCAGACGGGCAGATGGCGATTTCCAAAGACCCGAATGAATACCGCAACAAGTTGTGTCACAGGCGGCAGTCAGCGATAAAACAGATCACCCCAACTGGCGGGCAGCCCGGTGCAACTCGCTGAGTTCCGCCAGCAGCCGGGTTCGATCCATCAGCCCCTGTACGCCGTACCAAAGCACACCAAAATAGTGTTCTTGCAGCAATGCCTTTTGCCAGCCCCGATCCATCACATCAATACCAAACAGCGCGCACCATTGCCGTTGTTGAGCCGCATTCATATTGACTGACACGGCCAGCCCGGCGATATCCCAGTAGCGATGGCCGATAGCGGCATATTCCCAGTCGATTAATAACCAGCGCTCTTGATGCAGCCGCCAGTTATGTGGATTCGGATCCATATGGCAGAGCGATCGTTCTGGCCCCGGTGCCTCTGCCAACCAATGCTGCAACGGTAGTTTCTGCTGGCTCCAGTCGCAGGGCCAGCGGGCTTCGATGCCTCGCCAGTAGTGATCTGCCTTGACCGCAACATGCAACTCGGGCAAGTCCGGCCCAAACGGCAATTGGTGCAGCTGTTTGAGTTGTTGCGCCAACGCGATCATGGTGCCGGTGTCCAGACCGGCACTGATGCATTCCGCCAGTTCAGGCCCATTCGCCCGATCAATAATCCAGTAGCTGTCATCCGGGCTGCGATAACGCACTCGCGGTGCCAGTCCAGCCTGCGCGGCCCGTTGCTGAATGCGGAATTCGGCCTCTCGGCGAATATCCAGAGTCTCACTGTTGGTGGCACTGGCACGCACCACGTACTTGCCGGAATCCAGCGTCAGCGACCAACTGCGATTGGTCAGCCCGCCTTCAAGCGCGGCCATACGATGCGGCCCAGGCGGGTGCTCACACAGACCCCAGCTTTGCCAGTCTGCCAGCATGCGCTGACATTCTTGCCCTAACGATTGTTGTGCCCGCCGCCGAAACAACACGATCAGGCCTGCTGCCAGTCGGATGACTCAAGGCTATCGGTCTGCCGGGCACAGTGGGCGCGATAGTCGCGCTGCCAGAGAAACCAGCCAGCCACAGCCAGCACAACATAAATCGCCATCAATAGGGCGGTCAGATACAGCTCACGGTCGATGTACAAAAAGATAGCCACGGCATCAATCACGATCCAGTAGAGCCAGTTTTCCAGTACCTTGCGGGTTACCATCCAGGTGGTAATCACCGCGCCCCAGGTGGTAAAGGAATCCAGATACGGCATCACCGCAGTGGTATTTCCATGCAGCAAGGTGCCGCTAATCAGCGTCAGCAGTGCAATGGCCACCAGCGTCAACAGATGCTGTTTTAGCCCCCAGCGCTGTATTGGCAATTCTTGTTCACTCTCGTCAGCGGAACTATGACTGCCGTTGCCCTGTTGCCAGGCCCACCAGCCATACACAGCCATCACCAGGTAATAGACGTTTAATGCCGATTCCATCAGCAGGCTGACATCCCAGAACAACCAGCTGAAAATCGCGGTACTGCCAAAAGCGGCATACCAGCACCCATTACTCTGGCGCATGGCCAGCACCAGGTAGGCGACACCCAGTACCACGGCGATCACTTCGGGGATACTTTGTGCAACAAACGCACTGACAACACTACTGAGTATTTCGTCCATCAGGACACCTCGCTATTGATACCGAATCGTCTTCAGCCGTGTGGCTTGAGCGCCGGATCCAGGTTCACGCCGGGAATCATCTTGTAGACAAAAATGGCTTTGCCATAGGTTGCGAACGAGTGTTTCATTTCGGTAGCGATGGTGTTCATGACCAGATCGTACTCACCAAATATCTGAGTGCTCATGGTGTTGCACACCACGGTCAGGCCCGCGGTGCCTTGCAGGCGTTCGATAAACATCTTGATGGCCGGGATGTAGTCATCGGCCAAGGGGTATGCGCTGATATCAACTGAGAGTTCCATAACCTGCTCCTGGAGTTAGAGTTAGCTTCAGACCAGTCACCAGTGGCCGGTCTGAACGGGGTTTGATCAAAAGTAGAATTTACCTTCCACGCCGATTAAACGCGGGTCACCGTACTGCACCCAGCGTTCGTTGGCGTAGCCGTCACGGGGGTCGTTGCCGAAGTGGAAACCACGCACCTCCTGATCCACATCCGTCAGGTTGCGACCGTACAACGCCAGTTGATAGTTGCTGCCGTCGTAGGCCACGCGGGCATGCCACATAACGTAGGCTCTGGATTCTTCATAGTGGCTGTCGGAAAAGTAGAAGCTGTCCTTGGCTTCGTTTTCCAGCACCAGCGTCAGGCCGTTACCTACGGCATACGTCAGGCTGTTGGCAAAGCTGTAGGCCGGGGCCTGGGCTTGCTCACGACCGTTCATGCTGAAGTTGCCATCGGCGGTGTCGTACTGGTAGTCGATAAATTTGGTTTGCAGCCAGCCGCCACTGAACATCCAGTTCAGCTGTTCTGTCAGTGCCCATTCGGTTTCCAGTTCCAGCCCGTAGTTCTGACCCTCGGCGGCATTAGCCAGATAATCCTGAAAGGTAAAGCCTTGACCCGCGCCATTGGAAACGGCATAGGAGCTCTTGACCTGCTGGTTTTTGCGCTGAATAAAAAACGCCGCCACACGGGTTTGCAGGGCATCATTCAGCAAGCTGGATTTCAGCCCCGCTTCCAGCGCGTTGTTGAATTCGGTATCGAAGGTGCGGTTGTCTTCGCTGATGTCCGGGTCGGTATTCACCCCACCCGCCTTGTAGCCTCGTGCCAATGAGGCATAAACCAGCTGGTTATCATTGAGCAGATACTCCAGTGCAATCTTGCCACCCCACAAGTCTTCCGTGCGGTCGTTGGCAATGGCGTTGCTGTCGTCGTAGTCCGTATGCCACTGTTCGCGGCGCAGGCCTGTGGTAACGGTCAGGTCATTGCTGGCCTGCACCGATAATTCACCGTAGACAGCCTTGGACTCTGTATTCAGGTCGCTATAGAAGGTGTCGGCATTCCAGGTATAGAAGCGTGTCATATCTTCTGCACGGGTCATGGAATACACACCGACTGCCCAGTCGGTGGAGTCTGCAAACAAACGACCGGCGGCGGTCGACGTCAACCGCACGTCCAGCTCGCGACGGCGATACTCACGCAAGTACTGGTCGGTCGAGCTATAGCCCCAGGCACCCTCCTGATTGGCCAGACAGGTGCCCGGCGTAACACAGGTTCCCGTGGAATCGTCGTATTCACCGTACGCCCAGTCTTCATCAAAGCCGTAGTCGGTTTTGCTGTTGCTGCCGGAAGCGTGTACCCGCAAGTCGAAGGCAGCCGATACTTCCGATGTCCAGGTCAGCGCGGCCGCGTGGGTGTTTTGTTTGTCCTGACCAGGATAGTTGGAATAGGTGGTGCGGGTGTTGTCGAGCGAGAAGCCGTCATAGCCATTGTCAACGTCGATATACAACCCGGTGAAGGCCAGCGTGTTACGCTCGTCCAGCTCCAGGTTACCTTTCAGGCGCAGCAGTTGTTCATCAATATTATTGGTGTCGTCCCGGCCGGAATAGGCGTTGTGGATGTAGCCATCGGAGCGGTTCTGATGCGCAGACAAGCGCATGTTCAGGCCTGGTCCTACTTCGCCAGATACCACCACACCCAGAGCCTTGGTGTTGTAGTTTCCCAGCTTGCCCGACACCATGCCTTCAAAGTCTGCGGTCGGATCATTACTTTCGATATTGATCATGCCCGCCAGCGCATTGGCACCAAAACGGGTGCCTTGTGGGCCACGCAGCACTTCGACTTGCTGCACATCAAACAAACCCGCGCCACCGCCCAGTCCGGTCATATCGATGCCATCCACCCGCAACCCCACCGACGGGTTCACCGGATCGATAAACTGGGAGCGCTCACCAATACCGCGAATCTGGAAATAACGACCACGGGAAGCGCCGGAAGAGAAGTTCACGTTCGGAGCCAGCGCCAGCAGGCTTTCCAGATGATCGGCGGAACGCTGTTCGATGGCGGCCGCACCGACCACGGTAGTGGCTTCTGCAATGGACTGCACATCGGTCTGACGAAAGTCAGCCGTCACGATCACTTCTTCGGTTGGCACCTGACTGGCACTGTCGGCATGCGCTGGTATGGCAACTGCCATCGTCAACACGGCCAAAGATAACGGAGTTTTGCGGAATGACATCTGGGTCTGTCCTCTTAAATAATGCAAAAAGGAGACCCGGCTTGGTGTACAGGATATTGCGTAGGTCGCTGATCAGATCAGCAACAAGAAGACTGTCGATATGCTGGTGAATAACCCGAGGCACTCGCCCATTCCTACGCCGGTACTAACCGGATCAGGTTCTAGGAGTTTATGCCGACTGGCAATTCTCAGACTCTTGGAGCCACCCCCTGGGACTTGGCCATTATACGTATATTCAGCCGGATACCAATCACGAGACCGGGTTTCATCCTGCATTCCCAACTCTTTTGCTTGAAATACGCCGTAATTGCCTCAATCTTGTGGTCATATAGCGAGTTCAATCTTTGCGCCCAACTCATTCCACAGGAGGAATATCATGTTGCGCATCATCCTGTTTCTGGCCACCAACCTGGCCGTGATTCTGGTTGCCAGTATCACCCTGTCGATCCTCGGGGTCGGTAGCTACGTTACACAGCAAGGGCTGGATTTCGGCAACCTGCTGGTGTTCTGTCTGGTCTTTGGTATGGCCGGTTCACTGGTGTCCTTGCTGATTTCCAAGTGGATGGCAAAACGCAGCATGAATGTTCAGGTGATCGACTCACCGCATAACTCTGGCGAGCAATGGCTGGTCAGCACAGTGCAGGAACTGGCAGAAAAAGCCGGTATCGGCATGCCGGAAGTCGGTATTTTTGCCTCTCATCAGCCCAACGCCTTTGCCACCGGCTGGAACCGTAACAATGCGCTGGTGGCGGTATCAACCGGTCTGCTACAGCGGATGAGCAAAGATGAAGTCAAAGCCGTACTGGGCCACGAAATCGGCCACGTCGCCAACGGCGATATGGTCACGCTGGCGCTGATACAGGGGGTAATCAACGCCTTTGTGATGTTCTTCGCCCGTATCATCGGTAACTTTGTCGACAAGGCGATTCTGAAAAATGAGGACGGCCCTGGCATCGGCTTTTTTATTGCTACCTTTGTATCAGAAATTATCCTCGGTTTTCTGGCTTCGTTTATCGTCGCCTGGTTCAGCCGTCGTCGTGAATATCGCGCCGATATCGCCGGGGCCGAACTGGTCAGCCCGCTCTCGATGATCAATGCTTTGGCTCGATTACAAGAAAGCTATGACCAACCGTCCGAATTGAATGGCGAACTGGTGGCGTTTGGTATTGGTGGCGAAGGCAAGTTGTCAGCGCTGGCCGCCTCTCACCCACCACTGGGTGATCGCATCCAGGCCCTGCGCCAGCGTTACGGTGTCTGATAGCCAATAGCCGCCATAAAAAAACCGCCACTCTTGCGAGTTGGCGGTTTTTTTATTACCCAAAAATCAGTCGACTGATCAGATGTCAGCGATAGACTTCAGCGGATAGTTGGCAGGCAGTGGGCCAGCAGCAGCACCGCTATCGATCGCGGACTGTGCCACCGCAAGAGACACAACACCCAGCAGGCGAGTATCAACCGCCTTTGGAATAATGTACTCACGGCCAAAAGACAGCGACTCCAGACCGTAGGCATCCAGAACTTCCTGGGTAACCGGCTCTTTCGCCAGACCAGCCAACGCCTTGGCTGCAGCCAGTTTCATTTCTTCGTTGATACGCTTGGCACGGACGTCCAGAGCACCACGGAAAATGAACGGGAAGCCCAGTACGTTGTTTACCTGGTTCGGGTAGTCAGAACGACCGGTTGCCATGATGGCATCAGGACGTGCTTCCGCCACGATTTCCGGCATGATTTCCGGAGTTGGGTTAGCACAGGCAAAGATGATCGGGTTGGCCGCCATCGCCTTGATCTGTTCGCCAGTCACCATATTAGGGCCAGACAGACCCAGGAAAATATCAGCGCCGTCCAGTGCATCATCCACAGTACGCTTGTCGGTTTCGACAGCGAACATGGCCTTGTACTGGTTCAGGTCATCACGACCGCTGTGGATCACACCTTTACGGTCACACATAAAGATGTTTTCAGGCTTCATGCCCGCCAGGATCATCAGCTTGGAGCATGAAATCGCAGCGGCACCGGCACCCAACACGCACATTTTGGCGTCTTCGATTTTCTTGCCGACAACTTCCAGTGCGTTCATGGCACCAGCAACCGTGACGATTGCTGTACCGTGCTGGTCATCGTGGAATACCGGAATATCACATTGCTCGATCAGGGTGCGTTCAATTTCGAAACACTCTGGTGCCTTGATGTCTTCCAGATTGATACCACCAAAGGTGATTGCAATACGGCGTACAGTATCGATGAAGGCTTGTGGGCTCTCGCTTTCCACTTCCAGATCGATAGAATCAACACCGGCGAAACGCTTGAACAACAAGGACTTGCCTTCCATAACCGGCTTGGATGCCAACGGCCCCAGATTGCCCAGTCCCAGAATAGCGGTACCGTCTGTAATCACGGCGACCAGGTTGCCCTTGGCGGTATATTTATAAGCGTTTTCTGGATCGGCAGCGATTTCTTTGACCGGCTCAGCCACACCAGGGCTATACGCCAGCGACAAATCGCGAGAAGTTGCGGCAGGCTTGGTCAGTTCGACACTGATCTTGCCGGGCTTGGGAAATTGATGATAATCCAGAGCTGCTTGCTTGAGATCTTCTGACATAGTGCTCATCCAGTCGTTTTTTGTATTGTAAATATCCCTGGGCTCGACGCGTAACGCTATTGCCTGACAAGACAACATCCGCGAAAGGGGCGTCTTTAATAGCAAAAAGCCTGAGGTTTTTCCACTATATCCTTGAAATAGGCCCAGCGGCTGCAGTTCTTTTGCGTTGATTTTATCTGTCCTGACATGCAGCAATTTCAGACCAATGCATTCAGACAAAAGTTGTAGGGATATTGACCCTCGGCAATTGCAGAACCACACGCAAGCCCGGATAAACATTCTCAGCAATCACGTTGCCACCGTGCAGCTCCACAACCCGCCTGACTAACGCCAGCCCTAACCCATAGCCCATATCACCAGCAGCAGGGCTGCGAGCGTGATCGACCTGGGTAAAAGGAGAAAAGATGCGCTCCAGCATGTCATCGGGAACTCCCGGCCCCTGGTCTGAGACCGAAATATCCACCCGCTGGTCAACCTCCATCACACGAATCGTCAAGCGCCCGGCGTCCGGAGAATAACGGATGGCGTTACGCAGCAGATTATCGACAGCCCGTTCGATCAGCACCCAGTCCCAACAGCACTGCTGCGGTGCCCCGGCATAGTCTCGACGCACGACAATGTATCGGGCTGCCAGCTCCAGCTCGGCATCCTGTAACCAGATATCCAGCTGTTGGCAGGGACTCCGTGTTTCCAGCTGTAATTGCCCGGAACTCAGTTGTGATAAACGAGCCAGATCGAGAATCTGACTGATCAGGTTCTCCACCTGGAAGGCAGCCCGCTCAATCCGGTTGTGTTCTGCGGCAACCACCCCCTGCTGATCTTTTTTACGGGCGATACCCAGCGCTATCTGCAGACGGGTCAGTGGTGAACGCAGCTCATGGGAGACGTCATGCAACAGTTGACGATGGCTGTGCAACAAACCTTGGGTTGCACCGGCCATACTCGCGACCTCCGCCACCAGCACCCCGATTTCATCCTTGCGGCTGATATCTGCAGCAAGCGCGGTCACATCAAAGTTACCCTCGGCCATTTGCCGCACTACCTGCTGCAAACGGCGCATCGGCAAGGTCAGATTCCATGCCAGTAAAAAACACAGCAGCGTCACTACCACCACAATGACCAGCGGTACGACCCAGCGGCGATTATCGTCCAGAAAATTTTCCCAAGCCTGGCGAGACACGCCAATATAAAGATAACCACCACTTTGTACCGGCCCAAGCATCAGCCAGCCATCGTTCTGGCCATACAGCGATACTCCCAGATCACCGGCGCGGTCGGCAAACTCTTCAAGGTCATGGGGTAATTCATCCACCCGATCGACGGGGACCGATACCAGATTCCAGCCCGGTTGCAGCTCACGCCAGAGCATCCGTCCCTCGGCGACAATCGGCGGTTGACGTTCCATCAGGCTCAACAGCAAACGGGAATCGGCCAGATCTGCCGTCCTCATAAAGTCATTATCGACCCAGTCACTGGTGGTCACCGCCAGCCCCATGGCGAGGAAAATGACCAGCCAGAACCAGACAAACACCTTGAAATACAGTGAGCGATACCAGCTTACCCGAGTGACAGCGGGGTATCTGGCCATGGCTCAGGATTTCACCAGCAAATAGCCACGACTGCGCACCGTCTTGATCCAGTCATTGCCGTCCTCACGGCGGCCGAGTTTTTTACGCAAGTTGCTGACGTGCATATCAATCGAACGGTCGTAAGCCATCAACGAACGTCCCAGTGCTGACATTGACAAGGTATCCTTACTGACCAGCTCGCCCGCGTGTTCCATCATGCATTGCAGCACACCAAACTCGGCACCGGTCAGCACCAGGTTTTCGCCATCCAGACAGACGCCACGATCACTCGGTGTTAATACCAGAGTACCGACCTGAATCGCGCCTTCTGCAGCCGTCGTGGTGCTGTCGCCCGTCATGTCGATACGACGGAACAGTGCCCTTATACGAGCCACCAACTCATGGTGATGGTAGGGCTTGGCAATGTAGTCGTCTGCGCCATGCTCCAGACCCAGCACCCGATCAACACTTTCTCCCCGCGCCGTCAGCATAATCACTGGCACCTGCGACTCGGCACGAATACGGCGCAAGACCTCAAACCCATTAATTTTGGGCAGCATAACGTCTGTCTCTTATACACATCTCCGAGCCCACGAGACAGGCAGAAATCTCG
>CAJXTI010000050.1 GCA_913061185.1 uncultured Oceanobacter sp. | reverse complement strand
TGGGCTCGGAGATGTGTATAAGAGACAGTGTACCTGATGGGCACGTGTCTGGTCGACAGTTTTTTCCCCCAGGCGGGGATGGACGCGATTGCGGTTTTACAGAGCCAGGGCGTTGAGGTGGTGTTTCCACAAGCACAAACCTGTTGCGGCCAGCCAGCCTGGAATTCCGGTTACGAAAACGAAGCCCGCGCCGTTGCCCGGCGTCAGCTGTTAGCTTTTGCAGAGGACATTCCCGTTGTAGTGATGATGGGATCTTGTGCCGGTATGGTGCATCTGGAGTACCCGGCGCTGTTTCGTGGCCAGCCGGAAGCGCCGCAGGCGGTGGCGTTGGCAGCACGTACTTATGAGTTCTCCGAATTTCTGATTAACGTTCTCGATATTCAGTTTGAGTCTCGTGGTATTACCAACATAACGGAGCAACGAGTGGCACTGCACACCTCTTGCTCGTCGCGGCGGGGCATGGGAGTGGCGGCCGAGCACCGGGAACTGGTCGGCCGTCTGCCGGGTGTTCAGGTGGTGGAGCCGGCGCGGGTTACCGAATGTTGTGGTTTTGGCGGCACTTTTGCGGTGAAGCAGGCGGAGATTTCGGCAGCGATGGCACACGACAAGGCCATGGCGATGTCAGCCACAGCGGCTGATGTGATTACCAGTGCTGATTGCGGCTGTCTGATGAATATTGGCGGCACGCTGGATGTACTGGCGGCCGAGGGCAAGGCCCGCGCCATGCCGACACGCCACCTGGCAACGCTGGTACGAGCATCCCTGGATCAGACCGGAGGTGAAGCATGAATTCGTCAACCCCTGCGTTTATTGAATTAAAAACCCTGGTTGATCAGGAAGAGCACGAGTTTGCCGATATGCAGGCGCGCCACTTCAAAGCTCGCGCCAGCATGGCACTAAAAAACGAGACCCTGCGGGCCAGTTTTCGGGGAGCCAGTGACTTTCTGATGGGCAAACGTCAGAGTGTCTTTCCAGATGCGGTCGAACTGGAAGCCTTGCGTGATCGGGGTGAAGCCGCCCGCCAGCGCAGTCTGGTGAAGCTGCCGGATTTACTCGAACAACTGGAAACCAACCTGGTTGCCAACGGTATTCAGGTGCACTGGGCCGATACTGCCGAGCAGGCCAATCAAATCATCCATGGCATTCTTGATGCCAATCAGGCCCATACCGTGGTGAAAGGCAAATCCATGGTCAGCGAAGAGATTGAGCTGAACCACTATCTGGAAGCCCGAGGGATCGAATGTCTGGAAAGTGATATGGGCGAGTATCTGGTGCAGCTTGCCAAAGAAGCGCCATCCCACATCGTGATGCCGGTGATTCACAAAAACAAACAGCAAATCGCCCAGCTGATGCACAGTCGCGCCACGACCCCTGAAGGTGACCCGGTACCTTACAGCGAAGAAGTGGATGATCTGATCGGTAATGCCCGCGCCATTCTGCGGGAGAAATTCCGTCATGCTGATGCCGGTATCTCTGGCGTCAATATGGCGATTGCGGAAACCGGTACCTTGTTACTGATCGAGAACGAAGGTAATGGCCGTATGTGCACGACCGTGCCACCGCTACATATTGCCGTGACGGGCATTGAAAAAGTGGTGCAAAGTCTCAGTGATGTACCGGAGTTACTTACCCTGTTACCGCGCTCTGCCACCGGCCAGCTGATTACCACCTACGTTAATATGATCTCTGGCCCGCGCCAGACGGACGAACTGGATGGCCCGGAGCAGGTGCATCTGGTGCTGGTGGATAACGGTCGTTCGAAAATATTCAACCACCCGGATCTGAAATCGACCCTGCAATGTATTCGCTGTGGTGCCTGTATGAACCATTGCCCGGTGTATGCCCGGATTGGCGGTCATGCCTACGGCTCGACCTATCCTGGCCCGATTGGTCAGGTGGTGACACCCCAGCTGGGTTCGGCTGGCGGCTTGGCGGTTCATGGAGACATGATCAACGCTTGCTCGCTTAATGGTGCCTGTGGCGAGGCTTGCCCGGTACGTATCCCGTTGCCAGATCTGATTCGTGATCTGCGGGCTGAGGCAGTGGCACCACTGAGTCGTCAGCAAAATGGCCAGACGCATGTGGAAGGAACCGGCAGCAAGCGTACGCTGGCCGAAAGTCTGATCTGGCAAGGCTGGAGTCTGGTGCACAAGGTGCCCTGGTTGTACCGGCTGACGACCAGGCTAATGACCCGTGGCCGCAAGCTGATGCCCGCCAGACTGGCCCCCTGGACGAACACTCGTTCGATGCCAAAACCTGCAGCCTACAGCCTGCATGAATTGGCCCGCAAGGCGGGTATTGCCGCGCAAGCATCTCCGGTAGCCAATAGCAGAGAGAATAGCAATGAACAGTAAAACCCGAATTCTCGAGCGCTTGCGCCAAGGGCAAGCGCAACAGGCGACGGCGGTTAACCACGGCGACTTGCCCGCCATGCCGCGCTTGCCGGAAACCGCCTGGAAAGCCCGTTTCATCGAATTGATGACGGCCAATCACGCCCAGGTAATTGAATGCAACAGGGCCAACTGGATTGGGCAACTGGTTGAACTGCTGCAGCAAAAACGGTTGGATCAGCTCTGCCTGGGCCAAAGCCCCGCTAATCTGGAACTGGCCGACGCGCTGGCCAGCCGCCTGCCGGAACTCCGTCTGTCGCGCTTTGACCAGGCGCTGGAAGCGTACGCAGATAGTCGTATGCGAGTGCGATTGTTCACCGAGATGTCGGCCGGTTTCAGTCGTGCCACTGCGGCACTGGCGGAAACCGGCACGCTGGTGGTGGCCACCGGCGCAGAGGAGCCAAGAACCTTGTCGCTGGTGCCGCCGCTGAGCATCATTCTGCTGCATCAAGCCGATCTGGTATCCGGCTTTGCCGAACTGATCGAGCAGCCACGCTGGCAGGGTAAGCTGCCAACCAACCTGTTGCTGATTTCCGGGCCCAGTAAAACCGCCGATATTCAGCAAACCCTGGCTTATGGCGCCCATGGGCCAAAAGAGCTGGTGGTGCTGTTAGTGGATGAATGCGTGCAGGATGAATGCGCCAGCGACTGAGCTGATGAACACAACTGATTTTGCGGCGGTACCGCCAAGCCGGTGTCGTCAGGGATAAGCAATGAAACCCGAATATAGCAATTTTCTGAAGCAACTGGGGCAGGTGATTGAGTCTGATCGAATCATCACCGATGCGCTGCGGACGCTGGCGCTGGGAACCGATGCCAGCTTCTATCGGTTGATACCGCAGGCCGTCGTGATGGTGAATACAGAAGCCGAGGTGGTGCAACTGTTGTTATTGGCTGGCCAGCACAAGGTACACGTAACTTTTCGCGCGGCAGGCACCAGTCTGTCTGGTCAGGCCGTCACGGATGGCATTTTGGTTCGTCTGGCACCAACCTGGAATGGTATTGACGTGTTGGAGAACGGTGACAAACTGCGGCTGCAACCTGGCGTTATCGGTGCCCATGCCAATCGTAAACTGGCACCGTTCCAACGCAAGATTGGCCCGGATCCGGCATCCATCAATGCCTGTAAAATTGGCGGTATTGTTGCCAATAACGCCTCTGGCATGTGCTGTGGCACAGCCCAGAATAGCTATCAGACCATCGACTCAATGCGGTTGGTGTTGGCCGATGGCACGATCCTGGATACCGCCGACCCGGCGTCGCGACAGGCATTTGTAAAACGCCAGCCCGAGATGATCGCCACACTGGCCTCGCTGCGTGACGAGGTGGCTGCCAATCAGGAATTGACCGCCCGTATCCGCAAAAAATTCTCAATTAAGAACACCACTGGCTACAGCCTTAATGCCCTGGTTGATTTTCAGGACCCGATCGACATCCTGATGCACTTGATGGTCGGTTCGGAAGGCACGCTGGGATTTGTCTCAGAAGTGGTCTATCGCACGGTAGAAGAACATGCGTTCAAGGCGTCGGCCTTATTGATGTTTGCCGATATCGAACGCACCAGTCGTGCAGTCACCGCGTTGGCCAGCGCTCCGGTAGCGGCGGTGGAACTGATGGATCGCGCCAGTTTACGCTGTGTGGAAGACAAGCCAGGCATGCCCGATTATCTGGCTGCACTGGCTGACGACGTTGCCTGTTTACTGGTGGAGGTTCGTGGCACCAGCCAGCAAGAACTCGACCAGCGTCTGGCCGCCGTGACCGCAGTGCTGGCTGAATTTGATACCTTGCATGGCAACGCCTTTACCATCGATGCAGACATCTGTCAGCGCTACTGGAATATTCGCAAGGGGTTGTTTCCGGCCGTCGGCGCGGTGCGGGAAAAAGGCACCACAGTGATCATCGAAGACGTCGCCTTTCCGGTCGAATCCCTGTCCCCCGCAGTGCTGGAATTACAGCAGCTGTTCAGCAAATACCACTACGACGAAGCGATTATTTTTGGCCATGCTCTGGCCGGAAACCTGCATTTTGTGTTTACCCAGAATTTTACCGACGCTGCTGAAATCCAGCGTTATGCCGATTTTATGGACGAAGTCTGTGTGCTGGTAGTTGGTCGTTACGATGGTTCGCTCAAGGCCGAGCATGGCACCGGGCGCAACATGGCACCCTTTGTGGAACTGGAGTGGGGGGCACAGGCGTATGAGCTGATGTGGCGTATCAAGGCGGCGTTTGACCCGGCTGGTATCCTCAACCCGGAAGTGATTCTGACCCGCAATCTGCGTACTCATATCGAACACCTGAAACCGATACCGGAAGCCCACGACCTGATCGACCGCTGTATTGAATGCGGTTTTTGTGAACCGGTGTGCCCGTCGAAAAACCTCACACTGACGCCTCGGCAACGGATTGTGGTGATGCGTGAGCTGAGTCGGCTGGAGCGACAGCACGCTAACTTGCATCGCTCTGATGAGTACGAACAATTACTCAGTGACTACCAGTATCAAGGCATTGATACCTGTGCTGCGGATGGCTTGTGCAGCCTGGCCTGTCCGGTGGACATCAATACCGGCGACCTCAGTCGTTTTTTGCGCAGCGAGCGTAACGCCCGTTATGGCGGCCGGGCGGACTGGGTTGCCGGACACTTTGAGCTGGTTGCCAACGGCACGCGTGCCGGTTTGAAAATGCTGGATCTGACCCGTGCGGTGATTGGGGATTCCGCACTGGCAGGTATCAGCAAGGTGGCCAACAAACTGACCTTCGATGCGCTGCCACAATGGCATGACGCCATGCCGCAAGCCAGCGGTAGCGCCCGGCCGCTGGCGCCGACACCGGAAGTGGCCGGAGTCGGGGTAGATCTGGTGTATTTTCCGAGTTGTGCCAGCCGGAATATGGGGTCGGCAAAGCAGGACGATGACCAGCGCAGTTTGCAGCAGGTAACGCTGGATCTGGCAAAAAAAGCCGGTCTCACAGTGACCCAGCTGGCCGATCAACAGGCGTTTTGTTGCGGTATGCCACTGGAGAGCAAGGGCATGTTTGAGCAGGCAGATGCCATGCGGGAACAGCTGAACCAGGCGTTGCTGGTGGCCAGTGATATGGGCCGTATTCCAGTATTGATCGATACCAGCCCTTGCGTATTTCGTATGAGCCAGCAACTGGATAAGCGTATTCAGCTGCTCGATCCGGTGCATTTTGCCAATCGGTATCTGGTGCCGAAACTGGCTATCACACCCGTGGATGACGCAGTTGCCGTGCATGTCACCTGTTCAACCACCAAGCAGGGGTTAGGCACTGAACTGATCAAACTGGCAAAGCAGTGCTCCACCCGAGTCGTGGTGCCGGAAGACATTAGCTGCTGCGGTTTTGCTGGCGACAAGGGGTTTGTTTTGCCAGAGCTGAACGCCTCGGCACTGGCGTCGCTGCGAGGCCAGGTCAAGGACTGCAAGGAAGGCATTTCAACCAGTCGCACCTGCGAGATTGGCTTGGCGCGGCATGGCGAAATCCCTTATCACTCGCTGTTCTACTTGCTCGATCGGGTGAGTAAAAGTAAGCCTGTTGCCGCACACTCTATTCGTCTGGACACCCTGTCTCAGGATTAATCCATCGTCTGTTTGTTCTCCAGAGTACTGCTGCAATCTGGCAGCGGTACTTGCTCGCTTGCAAGCATCCACATCCCGGTAGTTCTGACAGAAACACGTATTGTGCTGTTGGGCGTTTTCATTGGAAGAGATGTGGCGGCAATGGTCGTGGGTTGCCATGATTAATAATGCATATTTGATCTAACCAGGATTTTTTTAGCACGGTTTGTATATTGTCATGCCAAGTGGCCTTCGTTTTCTATACTCAAAAAAAAACCGATGGCCCCTATATATGAACAAGGATTCTCTGTTGGACATTAATCGCGTCAAGGCGGGTGCATTTGACGTTCTGCTGGAAGATTCACCGCTAGGTCTGGCCGTTCTGGATCGTGATCAGCGTTACCTCTGCATTAACGAAACCCTGACCAACTTTAACGGCCTCGCTGCTGACCGCCATATTGGCGCCAGTGTCAGCGAAGTACTGCCCAAGCTGGCGCCAGTGATTGTGCCCATGCTGGATGAGGTGCTGGCAACGGGTAAACGGTTTTGTAACTTTGAAGTCAAGGGCGAAACACCATCGTTGTCAGGCAAGGACTCCCGCTGGCTCGGTTCCTATTTACCTATATTCGCCAATAACGATGCGACAACGGAAGTGATTGGCGTACTGGTCGTGGCGGAAAACATGACCATGACGCGGCAGCTTGAACGAACCAGAGAAGCCGCCAATGTCCTGGTGCGGAGGATGCTCGACAGCCTGTTTGCCTTTGTCGGTATTCTCTCTACTGATGGGGTGGTGCTGGATTCCAATCGCTCACCGCTGGAAGCTGCTGGCATTACCCTGGATGACGTGGTGGGGAAACCATACTGGGATTGTTTCTGGTGGAATTATGACGAAAATGTCCAGCAGCAGATGAAGCAGACAATCGCACGGGCGGCTGCCGGAGAAACGGTGCGTTATGATGTCGTGGTACGGATGATCAACGATACCCGTATGACCATCGACTTTATGATGTCACCGCTGCTGGACGAGCAAGGCAGGGTCACACATCTGATTTCTTCAGCGATCGACGTCTCGGCGCGGGTCGCCAGCGAAGACAAACTCAAATTCAGCGAAGAACGTTTTCGACGGGTCGTCGACAGTACCGCTGATGGTCTGGTACTGGTGGATAGCGAAGGTAAAATCAACCTCGCTAACCGGCGGGCGGCAGAAATGTTTGGATACAGTGTGGAAGAACTGCTGTCACTGGATGTCGAGGCGCTGATTCCGGCAGAACAGGCTAAGCGCCACGTGCATTTGCGCGCCAGCTATCGTCGCTTGCCGGAGGCACGCACCATGGCCTCACGACGTGAACTGTTTGCGGTGCGCAAGGATGGCTCAATGTTCCCTGTGGAGGTAGGGCTGACACCGCTGACATTCAGAAGTGGGCCAAGGACACTGGCCACGGTGATGGACATCTCGGTGCAAAAATCGATTCAGGAAGATCTGATACGGGCGCTGGATGAAAAAACCTCATTGCTTAACGAAGTACATCATCGGGTTAAAAATAACCTCCAGGTAGTGTCCAGTCTGCTCAGTCTGCAAACCCGCAAAGTGCCAGAAGACATGCGCCGCTACTTTGTCGAAAGCCAGGGGCGGATTCAGGCAATGGCGCTGATTCACCAACTGCTCTACGAACAGAAACACTTCGACCAGGTCGATGTTGTGGCTTACGCCAATCGGCTGATTGATTTGCTGAAACGCAGTTATCTGTCAGAGCTGCAGGGCATTCAGTTGCAGGTGTATTCGAATCCGGAACAGATTAATATTTCTTTGGGGGTTGCCCAGCCGTTTGGACTCTACATCAACGAGTTGGTGACCAATTGCATCAAGCATGCGTTTGTTGATCGCACGAGTGGTGCCATCGCGATTGGCTTCTCTTCTGGACAATCTGGAGTGTCGGTGACCGTGCATGACGACGGGGTCGGTATTCCTGTCGGGATAGATCCAGCAAGCAGTCCGACCTTGGGCTTTCAATTGATACACGGGTTAGTGGCTCAGATGAATGGCTCGATTCTTCTTGAAGACGTGCCAGGCACTTGCTTTCGACTTGAATTACCGAGTGAAGAAGTGACAGCAGGAATGGAAAAATGAAGCCACAGCGTATCCTGATTGTTGAAGATGAACGTATTACCGCGCTGGACTTGCGCATGACTCTGATCGACCTGGGTCACGATGCCATTGCGATTGCCAGTAGTGGCGAAGCGGCGCTGGAGTTGGTAGCACAGCAGCGACCCGACTTGGTGTTAATGGATATTCATCTGGCGGGCAATTTGTTGGGCACGGAAGCCGCCTTGCTGATACACGAACAGTTTGGCACTCCGGTGGTGTTCCTGACGGCTTATACCGACAGCGAGACGATGAGCCGTGCCATTGCCAGCTTGCCTTATGGCTATCTGGTCAAGCCGTTTGAACGACGTGAAATTGACGCGGCAATCCAGGTGGCTGTTGCCCGCTATCTGGCCGATGAGGAAATCCGGATTTCTGCGGAACGCTTACATCTGGCGCTGGAAACAGCCCATATGAAAGTGTGGGAGTGGCACCCGGAATTGTCTCAGGCCTTGGCGGAGCCAGAGGCCCGGTCAGACAAGCACGGATACCGCATGAATATTGAAGAATTGCTCTCCGTCGTACACCCCGATGATCTGGACAATTTCCGGGTACAGCTGGGACTAAAAAGTCGCTTGTCGCAGTTGCTGCGGTTGGCAGCTTCGGTGGGAGGGGAATACCGCTGGACTCGCTTGCTGGCCAGTGTGGTCAGAGGACCTGACCAACAGTTGTTTATGATCGGTATTCTCCATGATGTGCATGAAGAGTACCTGGCCCAGGCGCTGTTGAATCAGGCCAATGTGGTGTTTCAGTCATCCTCCGAAGGCTTGCTGGTGACCGACGCTGACTTTAACGTCCTGAGAATGAATCCGGCCTTTACAAAAATGACCGGCTTTGGCGACGATCTGCTGGGGCAGCAGCCAGGGCCACTGATTTACGCGCGGCGTCATCATGACCGGATGCCGGTCGATGCCTTGCCAAAACGGCAGGACTGGAGTGGTGAAATCGCCTGTCGGCGCAAAAATGGCGATATCTTCCCCGCTTGGGAGCACATCAGCTCAGTACTGGATGAACAAGGCCAGGTGACAGGCTATATCATTAATATTGCGGATATTTCTGAATTACGGCGAGCTGAGCAGGGCATCATCCGCATGGCCTTTGTCGACTCTCTGACCGGTTTGGGTAATCGGGTACGGCTGGAACGATTACTTGAACAACGGGTTCGGGAGCGAAAACCCGATGAGCGACTCGGTTTACTCTATCTGGATCTTGATGGCTTCAAACGGGTTAACGATACACTGGGTCATGCCGAAGGTGACAAGCTGCTGCAAACGGTCGCCCAGCGGTTGGTGGGGGTGTTGCGTGAAGAAGATCTTGTAGCACGTATGGGCGGGGATGAATTTGTCATCATGCTGTGCGGCGACAGCAGCCAGCAGTCGTTACAGACGGTAGCTGGTAAGGTTTTAAGTGCTGTGGCGGAGCCAGTCACCCTGAGCCGTGAGCGGGTGCACATCAGTGCCAGTGCCGGTCTGGTGTTGTCGACAGACTCCCAGCGCACAGCGGAGGAGCTGTTAAGGGCCGCAGATACGGCCATGTTCGAAGCCAAAAAACTGGGTAAGAATCGTTACTGCTTTTATGATTTCGCCATGGATCAGGAATATCGGCAACGCCTTAAAATAGAAACGGATCTGCGTCAGGCCTTGCAACAGAACCAGTTTCTGATTGGGTATCAGCCGTTGTTGTCGGCCAGCGATGGGCGGGTGTGTGGGGCCGAAGCTCTATTACGTTGGGAGCATCCAGAACTGGGCTTGTTGTTGCCGGATCGCTTTATTCCTGCGGCAGAGCAAAGTGAGCTGATCATTGAAATAGGCATCTGGGTGCTGGAAGAGTGTTGTCGCACACTGGCGCAGTGGCATGCAACCGGTCTCAGGGGAATGCGTCTGTCGGTCAATATATCGTCACGACAAATGGCAGATGACCAGTTTCCAGATATCGTTGCCGATATGCTCAGGCGTTACCAATTGCCAGCAGACCAGCTGGAATTGGAAATGACCGAAACCGCCTTGCAAACCAGTGCGCCATTATTGCCACAGCTTGAACGTATCCGCCGACTGGGAGTGCATCTGGCCATTGATGATTTTGGTACTGGTTATTCATCGCTTGGGCGCTTGAAAGATTTGCCCTTTGATCGGGTCAAGATTGATCGCAGCTTTGTCCGGGACTTGCCCGGTAATCCCAATGATGTCGAAATCTGCAAGGCAATCATGGCCTTGTGTCGGGTACTGCATCTGGATGTGACAGCCGAAGGCGTGGAAACACTGGATCAGAAGGAGATGCTCCGGGAAATGGGGTGTGAATGCCTGCAAGGGTTTCTTTACAGTCCTGCCTTACCGCTGGACGAGTTTTTACATTGGCAGGATGCTCGCCAACTGGATGGCAGGGAGGTCATTCCAATGAGTGCTCAGGGCCTTTAAAGCAGGTGATTTACCCGACCCGTTATGGTGCACAAAAGTGCCGGTAGCGGGTGATTCGGGTAACACTTTCTTGCCGGGAATACTTGTTTATTCAGTGTGTTTGGCAGCTACTCAAATAGCCTTGAAATTCACTATAAATGTCACACATTCCCGTTGTAGATGCTGTATGGTGGCGCCAAAAGGTCGTCACGCAGCAGGAGATTATTATGAGCAATTTAACAGAGTATGGTCAGGGTATTGTTAATGACTTGGGTAGTCGGTATGGACTGTCCAGTGACGCGGTAATTTGCATGATTCAGGCTGTTATTAACGGTAACGGCACCATGGCGCAATTTTATTGCCCGGAACTGGGCGGTGGTGGCCAATGGATGCGTGGCGGCATGACCATGGTTGGCGATATGTTTAACAATGGGTTGAAAAATACGGTCAACAATCTGTGCAGTGAAATCGCGTCGATTCTTGCCGGTGGCCAGATGATATTTCAAGCGCCAGCTGCCAGTGCATCCGGGAAGGGTGGTTTTCAGTCCAACAACTGGTGGCCGTCAGAGCTGGGTAGCCCCTCATCGTCGGGTGCTCAAAATAATATTCGTTACGCTATTTTCCCGCATTGTCATCGATTGGCGCTCGACTCCAATGGACAAGTCAGTGTTTACGATACCCAGCAACACCAGATTGGTGGTGTTAGCCAGCAGCAGGGTGGTGGTAGTTCGCTAACGTTCAGCAGCCAGTTTGGTACAGTGTATCTGACCAGTCTGCCGATTGTTTCTGGTCATAATCCTTTTCTTGACCAATCCTCTGCTTCTTCACCAGCGTCCAATACCAGTAATCGTGCGCCAGAACCCGTTCAGTCGGCACCGGCACAACCGCAAAACAATGGCGGCAATCGTGATGATGTCTTTGCTGCGATCGAAAAACTCGCCAGCCTGAGAGATATGGGGATTTTGTCAGAGCAGGAATTTTCCAACAAAAAATCCGAGCTGCTGCAGCGCCTTTAATCAATCATCGGTGGATGAGCATTTATTGATAAGGCTGTAATAAACGCTGTCATCGTCGTTGTAACAATTTTCGTTGTAACCGTTGTAACAAGAGTAGCGCCACGACATATTGGCGCTACTCTAATATCCGTCGCAAATTTCCATGCCTGCGCAGCCTGAGTTAATCGCATCAGGTAATTCCACGTTATCATTCATCAATGTGAAAAGGCCGACACCTTTTTATCAAGAATTCCATTAATATAATTGCCTGAATTATTTTGGAGCTGCCATGAACCTTGTCTGGATTGCACTGTTATTGTCGTGCCTGATGGGGTCTCAGGTGATTGCTCAGGTCTACCAATGGGTCGACAGTGATGGCCGCAGCCACTTTTCTGATCGTGCTCCTTCCGGACGTAATACCGAAAACCCGGCAGAACAGGCTTTTGTCAGCCAGAGCAAGCATCCTGCCTCCCACTCGTCGATTGTTCTGGAAGGTATCTCCAGTCGCGATTATCTGCATTTACGCAAGTTGTTGCGGGCACGCCAGTTTGGTGTGCTGAATGACCGCCTGGAGCAATATCAGCGGACGCTGGATGAGGATATCCGTTCTGAGTCGCACTTGGCAGCTGTCTATCAAGTGTTCGATTTGGGTAAACCCGGCATGGAACATTACTTCAATGACTGGGTGCGCACCTATGCCAGCCTGGAGTATCCGTATCTTGCCCGTGCCACCTACCTGACCGGGCTGGGTTGGGATATTTACCACCAGTCAACTGCCAATCGCTCGCCTGAACAAACTGACGCCATGCGGCGCTATTTTTATGCCTCCCTGACCGATATTGATGCCGCTTTGCGAGTGAATCCGCGTTCGGGACTGGCCTACAGTTTACTGATCGGTGCGGCGGTGGCCCTGGGAGATGATTCCCAGCATCAGGTTTACCTGCAGCATGCGCTGGAGGTTGTGCCTGAATCGCTGCTGGTAGCACGAACAGAACTGAGTTTTCTAACACCCCGCTGGGGTGGTTCGAAAGCCAGAATGCAGGCCTTTGCCAACAGGATTATGGTGAATAAGGCCAGTAATCCGGCACTGGCGATATTGCCCGGATATGTACAGGCCTTACTGGCTGAGGCCCAGCTTGGGCGTCGCCAGTATGTAGCGGCGGAAGCTGGATTCAGCCGCGCCCTGGCTTATGGCAATGTTGCCGGTTTTTATCGTCAGCGCGCAGAAGCGCGGTTGGCATTGAAAGACTATCCTGAGGCACTGGATGATTTTGCTCAGGCGCTGCAACTGCATTCTGCCGATGCCGACAGTTATCTGGGTCGCGCACAGATCTATGGTGATTTGCGGCAATATCGTAATGCGGCGGCAGAACTGGCTTATGCCACGGAAATTGATCCAGAATCAGCCAAACTTCGTCTTTATCGTACCCAGCTGGTCACTAGTCTGACTGGCTTGGGCTTACGCGCCCGAGAGAGTGGTCATCCAGATGAGTCTCTGGACTATCTTGGCAAAGCCTTGATGCTGGATCCTGCGGATGGTCCGGCCAGTTATCAGCGGGCAGTCACCTGGCTGGGAATGGGAAAACTGGCCAATGCCGAAAGTGATGCGGAGGTGGCGCTGGCATCACCCAATGCCAGTCCCGAGTGGTTTGTACTGATGGATAATCTGCTTACCCGCCGGCAGCGTTGGGACGACATGGTGGCCCTCTGGGATGGTTACATCTCCCGTTTTGGTGAAACCCAGGATGCCTTGCTGGCACGGGCCAATGCCTATTTTGCCAAGCAGGAATACCAGGCGGCGATGGCTGATGCCAGTAAGGCCGCAGAATTGGGTGCCCCCACCGCCGCCGGTCTGATCAGCAAGGTTGAGCCTTTTCTCGATAAACCCTGATATGTCCAGATATGCCCAAATAGTAGCTCTGACTATTTCAAGATGATTTTGCCAGACGCCGGGCCAGTGCCGCTTTGGTCAACGCGGTTGCCTCGGCACTGAGCGGGTCTTCCGGCCAGGGGTGCTTGGGGTAACGGCCACGCATTTCCTTGCGCACCTCGGCATAACCATGACGCCAAAAATGGGGTAGATCCTGAGTCACCTGCAGAGGTTTTTGGCCCGGTGATAATAGCTGGATTTTCAGCGCCAGACGCCCTGACAGTACCGCAGGCTGTTGCGGGTAACCGAACATTTCCTGCAGTTTGACCGCCAGTACTGGCGGTGTCTCCGTGTAATCAATACGAATACGGGAGCCACTGGCAACCTGCCAATGGGTCGGAGCCAGTTGTTCCAGCTGTTGTTGTTGCGGCCAGTCGAGCAGGCTGGTCAGCAGGGTCACCAAATTGAGTTGCTGCAGTTGCCGTTCATTACGACAGCCATCCAGATAGGGTAACAGCCAGTCATCCAGACGTGCGAGCAAGCCCTGGTCGGAGACATCCGGCCAGCCTCCCGTAGTGCTCTGGCACTGGTCATGATTGTGCAAAAGTAATAGCCGCTGCCGTAACTGTGTGGCTTCCGCATTCCAGTTGAGGCTGGCCAGCCGCTGCTGAACCTTGACTGCGGAGCTGGCCGCCGAATTAAAATAGTCACGCCAGACCTGTTGCCATTGTTGGCTGCCGAGCGTGTCCAGCTTGCGACGACGCCAAATCAATTCACCAATCCGACTTTGTTCTTCCGCCAGCAAGTTGCCTTGTGACTGCCATTGCACCACCGTGTGCTGTGACAGCCAATGCGGATTGGCTGCCAGAGTGGCCGCCAGTTCAGACTCATCAATGGCAATGGCGAGACGAATCAGATGGTTGCCCGCGCCCGACAGATCCAGAATCACCAGCCAAGGGCTGCCGATCAGGTCGGAACTCGGGTGCAGTTCCGCACCGCTGCCGCTGGCCATCAGATAGCGTAAGGCATTGTGGGTATTGCCAGTGCCTGGTGCACTGCTGTTGGAGCGGCAGCGGGCCAATCGTTCAGGGAAGGCCAGCAAGGCCCAGCGAGCCAATGCCACCGGTGCGCCACTGGTAGCTCGGGTTGTGCCGACGGGCAAGCACTTGAGCCAGCGCTGAGCCAGAGGGGCGACCCGTTGTTGCCACAACGGCGTCGAACGGCTGGCATTCCACAGTCGCTCGACATCGTCACTGCGGCGCTGCTGGTGGGGCCATTGCTGTAATAACGCGATCAATTCCGCAGCCGGGCGAGCTTGCCCTTGTTGTTGGGCTGCCACCAGGGCGGAGGCCCAACGGGGTTCAATACCGAGACGGGCGCATTGTTGGCCATGCTCAGACAGGACGTTACTGTCGGGGGATGAGAGGTAACCCAGACCATGAAGCAGACTGCGGGCCTGATTGAGTGCCGCCGTTGGAGGCGAATCGAGCCAGAGTAACTCATCGACCTCGGCGCCCCATAACAACAGTTCCAGTAACAGCGGTGCCAGATCGGCATTCAGCAGCTCCGCTTCAATATGGGGTGGGCGCTGCTGGTGCGTGCTTTCCGGCCATAGCCGGTAACAATGGCCAGACTGCTGCCGACCCGCGCGCCCCATGCGTTGGGTCGCGGATGCCTGGCTGATCGGGCGGGTTTTTAATTCACTGAGACCGTTGGTCGGGCTGAACTCCATACGTCGTTCAAGGCCACTGTCAACCACGCAGGTGACGCCGTTAAGGGTTAATGAGCTTTCGGCAATATTGGTGGCCAGTATTATTTTGCGCTGGCCTGCGGGCAAATCTGCCAGGGCCTGTTTTTGTTGCTGCTCACTGAGCTGTCCATGCAGTGGCAGTATTTGAATCGGCAGTACCTTAAGGGAATCAAGGGAATCGTTCTGTGGGTAACGTCGTTCCAGTTCATCGCCGAGACGCCGGATGTCGGCCACGCCGGGCAAAAACACCAGCAGGTGGCCGTCACTGCGTCGCAGTGCTTCATGAATCACCCGGCTGGCATGCTGGCTGAGTGACTCGTTGGCCGATTGTGGTGGCCGGTAATCCAGCGTTACCGGAAAGCCCTGGCCAGGGCAGTGGAGCAGGGGTGCTTGCAGCCGCTGCGACAGCTCATCGGTGTCCAGCGTGGCTGACATGATTAGCAGTTTCAGATCTGGTCGTAGCAGCTGCTGGCATTGATGCGCCAGTGCCAGTGCCAGATCGCTGTTCAGGTGCCGCTCATGGAATTCGTCAAAAATGACCAGGCCAACGCCTGTCAATTCGGGATCGTCTTGCAGCATCCGAGTCAGAATACCCTCGGTCACAATCAATATCCGGGTACGGGCAGATTCCTTGCTGTCGAGCCGAACCCGGTAGCCTACCTGTTCGCCTGCGGCTTCTCCCAGCTGGCTGGCCATAAACACAGCGGCATTGCGGGCGGCCAGACGACGAGGTTCGAGCATGATAATCTGCTGTCCGGCGAGCCAGGGTGCTGCTCGCAGCGCTAGCGGTACGCGGGTTGTTTTACCGGCACCGGGTTCAGCAGTCAGCAGTAAGGTCTGGTGGGTTGCCAGTTGTGCCGTAATGCTGGCAAGCTGAGTATCGACAGGAAATGCGGGTCGGCAAGGATTCATTGGTATAATTATGGGTCTATAGCTAGCATTGAAGTATATACCGGTCAGGAGGTAAGCCGTTATGGCAAACGACACTGTGGTGGATTTTGCGTCAGCCAGCGAAAAACATCGTCATGAGCGTTCCCACCGTGACAAGGAAGCCAGGGTGGAATCGATCCGTGAACGTTTTGAACAGGCGTTACCGAATCGTAAAACACCGGTTAAGGATTATTTACGTAAAAAGCGAGCAAAGAAAAAGCGCTGAGCAAAGGCTTCACTCGGCTTCTTATTTGAATTGTTGAGCTCGCTATCCGTTATATTGCCTCATTTATTGTCCCTTTACTGACTGGAGTTACCCTTGAGTTCGTCAGAAACCACGACCCATTTGCCGATTCAGCATCAGCTGGATGCCCGCGGCCTGTTTTGCCCGGAACCCGTCATGCTGCTGCACAATCTGGTTAACGATGCCGCATTGGGGGATTGTATCGAGGTACTGGCAACAGATCCTTCGACGCGCCGGGATTTCACCCGTTTTTGCGGTTTTCTGGAACAGGAAATGCTGCTGCAGGAAGAGCTTGATGGGGTTTACCGGTTTGTGATTCGCAAGCGTTCAGACACGGTTTAACGAACGCTTTCCGCCGACTGCCGCTTTGGTGGCAAGCAACGATCCGCTCAAGGTGCCGGTTTCAGGCGGATAATCTTGCCATCGGCATCATCGGTTACCAGATACAGCAGGCCATCCGGTCCTTGTACTACGTCGCGTATACGCTGATCCAGGTCGGGAATGTTGATCCGTTCTTCGGCGACCACCTTGTTACCTTCCAGCTCCAGCCTGACCAGTTGGTGGAATTTTAAGGAGCCGACAAACAGGTCGCCTTGCCATTCGGGAAAGGCCGATCCGGTATAAAAGGCCATGCCGGATGGCGCGATCGAAGGCACCCAGTAATACAATGGCTGATCCATGCCGTCCTTGTGTGTTCCCTCGCCAATGCTGCCACCAATGTATTCCTCACCATAGGTGATTACTGGCCAGCCATAGTTGTGTCCGGGTTTGATCAGGTTGATTTCATCGCCGCCTTTGGGGCCGTGTTCGTGTATCCAGAGTTCACCGGTGGCCGGGTTGATGGCGGCGCCCTGAGGATTGCGGTGGCCATAACTCCAGATTTCCGGCATAGCCCCTCGTTGGCCAACAAAGGGGTTGTCATGGGGTACGGTACCGTCGGCTTTCAGTCGTATGACCTTGCCGAGGTGGTTCTCCAGGTTTTGGGCATAGTTGCGCGGAAAAAAGCGCTCGCCGAGCGTGATATAGAGGTAACCCTGTTGGTCAAATACCAGACGTGAGCCAAAGTGGGCGCGTGACAGATACTTCGGGGCTTGCCGGAACAGTAATTGTTGCCGCGTCAGTCGGTAGCTGCGGTTGCCATTGTCGATGAGTTTGGCGCGCATCACGGCGGTCGAATTGGTCAGCAGGTCGCCCGCTTCGGCGTAGCTGAAATAGACCCAGTTATCATGCCAGGCGACATCCAGCAACCCCCCCTGACCTCCGGTCCAGATTTCGGGTAAACCGGTAATGGGCGGGCTGAGCAAAAACGGTGAGTCGTCGTTCAGGTAGGCGTGGCTGGCGATACGCAGGCGACCGGGACGTTCGGTAATCAGCAGTTTGTCGTTGTTAATAAAGGCGACGGCCCAGGGGTTTTCCAACCCGGAAATAACCACTTCAGGAATGAAGTTACCCTGTTGGGAATGTACGGCTGTGAGTGAAGACAGAGGATGTAAAACCGGTTTTCCTGCCGGGCTGGCCATGGCTATGGCGCTGCTGGAAAGACTGCAAGTCAGCCAGCACAGCAGGGTCGCGGCCATCAATGAATGAGCAACAGACATGCCATACCCTCCCTGTCATTGTGCCGTGCGTTGACGAATAAGCCTGGCTAATGGGGATAACAGGCACGGGACAGCGCCGTGGCCGATTATATTTCAGGCAGGTCAAACAGTAGCTGATTCTTGTGTTCCGAGTAAATCGATTCTGCTGCGGATCCGCAAGCAGGGGATGAACGGTTATTGGCTGGCATTCCCTGAACTGACCAGGGAATGCCATTTTCCAGCGCTTATTCGAAGTGGAAAACCCCTAATCCAGACTCGCTTTTAATGCCTGAATAAACCGTTGTTGCTGGGATGCGCTGGCAGGCGTTTCGAGCCATTCAAGTACCAGTGTGCGACGTTCATCGGTGTGTCCGATACTCTGCCCCATCGCTTGTGCCAGGCGTTGCACTTGCAGCTGCATGCGCCGACCCTGATCGTCAGCCGGAGATTCCAGCCCGCCAATGACTTCCATCCGAATACACAGGTCGCGGGCGGCCTCGGTGTCGACAGAAACGGAAGTTTCCTGATCCATTTGCCAGCGTTGTTCAAACGCGGCCAATGGGTAAGCAGACGGCAGCTGTTCGGCCTCGTGCCAGAGTGTTTCATTGTGATCGGCCAGCGCTTGTAATCGATCCAGCAAACCCTGCCAGCGTTGACGTTCAGCGGCCTGGCTCTGGGCAGTCTGGCGGTCGTCCAGTTGAGCGGAAACGTCCGTCAGTTGCTTGCGCAGCCGCTGATGGGCGGAGCGGGGCAGTTCGATGGCTGCAAACTGTTGTTCGTACTGACTGAGCTGTTCGAGTGCATCTGCAGCTGGCAATGCACTGGCGGGTAATTCCGTTGCCAGATTAACCAGCACCTCTGCTTCTGTTACCCGGCCATTCAATTCGGCCTTGCGTTCGGTACGCTGTTCATCAAGGCGGGCAAAAACCGCATCACATTGGCTGCGGAACTGGCGCCAGTATTTCTGATCGGGTGCTCGTGGAGTAATACCGATCTCTTTCCACTGCTGCTGCAACTCTTTGACGCGATCCACGACATCGACCAGATCATCCGCTTCTGCCAGTGCTGCGGCGTCTTCAACCAGGGCGGATTTGGCCGCCAGGTTGCGGTCGTATTCGGCCTTGAGGTGACTGTAAACGGCGTCACAAATGTCACGGAAGCGTTCCTGGGTATCCTTGTGGGCTGCCCGATCAACCGGCGAATAGCTACGAAAGACTTCCCGAGCGGTTTCCAGGGTTTTCTGCACCACTTTCCAGTCGGCGTTATCCCAGTCGAGATGGGCTTCGTAGTGACGTAATTCGTCGATCAGCTGATTACGTAATTCAACGTTGGTTTCCCGTTGCCGTGCAACGTCGGCAAACCAGGCCCGGCATGGTTCGAAAGCCTTGTCGCCAGCGGCCTGAAAACGATCCCATAATTCCTTGTCTGGTTGTGAGGAATTGAGTGTTTTCCACTCATCCTGCAGTACCTGGATTTTGTCGGCCAGTACATCGGGGCTGATATCGGCGTCGACCAGGGCTTCCATCGACTCGCACAGGGCTTCTTTTTTCGGCGTGGTGACAAAACCTTGCCAGTCACGCATTTCATTCAGCCGCGCCGCCAGAGACTTGATGCGGTTCTGGAAGGCATGGGCAGCCTTGCTGTCAATCTGGCGCAGGCTCTGGTGAACCTGACCATAGAGCTTGCTGGCGTCTTTCAGGTGACCGTCGTCGATGTGCTGTTCAAGCGTGTCGAGCTGGCGTTGCAGTGCATCAGTACGGGCTGTTTGCTGGTTTTCCAGATTGGCCAGCTGGGCTTCTGCCAGCTGACGCTTGCCAGACAGGGCCGCCAGCCATTCCGGTTGTTCCAGATGGGCTGGCCATTTCAGCTGGACTTGCCATTTTTTGCCGCCCTGGATCACCTGTTGCAAGCCGCGCATATCGGCAGGAAGATCTTTCTCCAGCCATTGTGCCAGCTCAGTCTGTTTGGCGTTGACTTGTTCCAGAGTGGCTTGCAAGGCGAGCGCTTGTTGCATGGTATTTTCGAACTGTCGCTGGGCGTCGGCGGCGGCTTTTTGCTCTGCCTGAGTTGCACGCCAGCGCTCATCAAGCGTCAGTAATTGCTGTTTCAGTTGTTCCGGATCGGCACTGGCCGGTGCTGCTGTCAGGGCATCGTCGAGCTCGGTAATCAGCTGTTGCTGTGCCGCCAGAGCTTCTGTACGGCGTTGTTGCTGTTCTGCCAGACGCTGTTCTTCAGCGTCGTGTTGTTCAAGAATCAGGGCGGCCTTGACCAGTTCTGCTGCCAGTGCTTGGCGCTGGCTTGTGGTCAGGCTGTCGTCCAGCTCCTGTTGCTGGCGCTGCAATACCTGCAGGCGGCCGTTAAAATCGGGGCCATAGCCAACCCGATTCAGATAAGCGGCCTGATCCAACAAATGAGTAATCTGTTGTTCTCGGGCTGCGATGGCTTCCTGATTCGCTTTGGCGGCAGCCAGTCGCTCCTTGCACAGTCGATAGACGGCCTTGTCTTTGGCCTGGGCAAATTCCAGCAATTGCTGTAACAGCGCCCGTTGGTCGATACCTTCGGCAGCGGCCAGACGCACTTTGGCGACCGGGTGCTCTCGGGCAATCGACAGACGTTCGTGCTGATCGGAAATCCGCGCAATGGCGTCGAGGCGCAGCTGCTGGTCTCGGGTCAATCCGGCGATACGCACCAGCGTGGCACTATGAGTGATGCTGCTGATGTTTGCCGAGGCGGGCAACAGCAGGGTCAGCCAGTGTTCGCGGGCAACATCGCGAACATCCTGATGGCTGTGGCCCAACAGGCTTTCCAACAGGGCTTCATCACGAATACGTATCACAGCGGCCTTGCGAAGTTCGGCTTCAGGCTCCGTGTCGATAAAATTGGGGAGTTGTTCGGCGGCCATCTCGGCCAGTGCCTGGCGTCGAACATCCGGATTGGCGTGTTGCCATTTTGGTTTCAGAAACTTCTTGAATAAAGACATCGAGCTGATCCGTCCAACCTGCACAAAGGAAAAAAGCGTGGCCATTGTACAGTGCACGGCATATTAGGGAAGTCCGTCACGGTTTGAATCGTACCGTCGGTTTGTCTCGGGCGTTATGACCGTACAGTAAGGGCGGCGTGCGTGGTGGGGGTTCAAGCTGTTACCATGCGCACCTATTTGACCGGATGCACAGAGTCCGGGTACAGCGTCGGCGATAGCAGGAGAATCATGTGAGCAGCATTGTCTGGTATGACTACGAAACCTTTGGAGCCAGCCCGGCGTGGGATCGTCCGGCACAGTTTGCTGCCATTCGTACCGACGAAGACCTGAATGAAATCGAGCCACCGATCGAGCTGTTTTGCAAACAAAGCGATGACTACCTGCCACACCCGCAGGCGGTGCTGATTACCGGCATAACACCGCAGGACTGTCAGCAACGGGGGTTGCCCGAGGTTGAGTTTATTCGCCAGATTAATGAGGTGTTCTCGGTGCCGGGCAGCTGCAGCGCCGGTTACAACAGCATCCGCTTTGATGACGAATTCACCCGTTATGCCTTGTATCGCAATTTTTTTGATCCTTACGCACGGGAGTGGCAGGGCGGCAATTCCCGCTGGGATTTGCTGGATGTGGTGCGTTGTGCCTATGCACTACGCCCGGACGGTATTGAGTGGCCACAACACGAAGACGGCCGGGTCAGTTTCAAGCTGGAGCACCTCACCGCTGCCAATGGTCTTAATCATGGCAAAGCCCATGATGCGGTGTCTGATGTGCGGGCAACCATTGCCCTGGCGCGCTTGATTCGTGATAAACAACCCAAATTATACCGTTATCTATTTGAGCTGCGCCGCAAGCCAGCCGTCGCCGATCTGATCGATGTGGCTCAGCGCAAGCCGCTGGTGCATATCTCCGGTATGTTTCCCGTTGAGCAGGGCTGCATGGCGATCGTTGTTCCCTTGTGCATGCACCCGAAAAACAAAAACAGCGTGATTGTGTTCGACCTGCACCAGGATCCGACGCCACTGTTTGAGCTGACAGCGGAAGAAATTCGCCAGCGGGTGTTTACCAAAACCGATGACTTGCCAGAGGGAGTGGAGCGCTTGCCGTTAAAAGAGCTGCACCTCAACAAGTCACCGGTGCTGGCACCAGCCAAAACCCTGACGCCGGATCAGGCCGCACGCTGGAACCTCAGTGGTGATACCTTGCGCAAGCATCTGGGCATGATCAAGCAGGGCGTGGATATCACCGCCAAGCTACAACAGGTGTTTGCCGAGCGTGAGTTTGCCGCGCACACTGATGTGGATACCCAGTTGTACGATGGCTTTTTCTCGCCCGCTGATCGTAATCTGATGAACGAACTGCATAACGCCTCGCCGTGGGATCTGCCTTCATTTCAGGGGCGCTTCAAGGATCGTCGCGGCGATGAGATGTTATTCCGCTACCGCGCCAGAAACTTCCCGGAAACGCTGGAAGGCGATGATCGTCTGCGTTGGGAAAGCGTGCGTCGCGAACGCCTGTTTCATAACAACCCCGCTTGTCGGGCATTAAATTTCCAGCAATTTGCCCATGAATTGCAGCTGGCGGCAGAGCAGGTGATGGATGACTCACGCAAGCTGCACTGGATGCAAGACCTGCAACTTTACGCCGAATCGATTTATCCGCTGGATGAGGACTAACGGCTACAACGTCAGCACCATCCGCTCTGGCCCTGTCATTTGCCATGCTTCATGAACCTGCTCCAGCGGCATCGATTGAGTAGCAATCAACAACCCTGCCGGCTCTACCCACTGCAGAACTTTGGCGATGCTGTTTATCAAGCCATCGTACGAGACACTGCCCAGTCCGCTGCCCATCAGTTCAAGATTGTGTGCCCGTAAAACAGCGGCATTCAACGTCAGCGAAGTACCGGCCAGTGAGCCAATATTCACAAAGCGCAGCGGCTTTTGTCCATGACCGACGGCGATCAGCGACACCGCATTCAGAATACATTCAGCCGGAACCCCCCATAAATAATCGAGCACAATATCCACTCGATACGCTGCGATCACATCCCGCAGGGCCGTGGTCAGTTCTTGAGGCGGTTGCTGCAGGCAAATAAAGGCGTCAGCACCCAATGCCCGTAATTCAGGCTCCTGCAGTGGATTGCGGGCGGTGGCAATCACTTTTGCAGCGCCCATATGTTTGGCAAGTTGAATCGCCAGTCGACCGGAGGCACCGGCTGCGCCATTAATCAGCACCACCTCACCCGGTTGAAAATGGGCACGACACTCCAGAGCGGCAACGGACGACATGCCCGGATTGGCAATTGCTGCAGCGGTGACATCATCCACTGCATCTGGCACTGGCACGCACCAGGTTTTTTTGACGGCGACCTGCTCCGCCATGGAACCGATAGGCCCACCAGGAAAAGCAAAAAATACCCGCTGACCATCGGCCAGCTTACCGACACCATCAACGCCTGGCACTATGGGCAAGCGGGATCCGCTGCTGTAATGCTTGCCGGCAGCTTTCAGCCTTGTCAATTGGCTGATTGCGGCGGCATGGACAAACACCAACTGCTCATTCTCTGCCACTACTGGCGCATCAATTACACCGTATACCGGCATTTGATTGAAGTTATTGACGATGGCTGCTTTCACAAAGTACTCCAGGATGATTGCTGACATAAATAGCATCACCCGGACTTTAGCCATAAACTGAATGTCGGACTCCAGACAATATGACACTTTATGCAGAAAACCCGCCAAGACTGGGAGCGTGTTCCCCTGCTCACGCCCTCCAGTCGCCAGCCCATGCGCCCGATCAGCGTGCTGCATCGTCAGCTGGCGGCAAAGACCGTTGTACCCGCCCACAGCCATGGTTGGGGACAGCTGGTTTACTCCGGCCAGGGTGTATTGGATGTGATTACACCGTCGGGCCGCTATTTGCTGCCACCAGACCGGGCCGTCTGGGTACCTCCGGATGAACCACATGAAATCTCGACCCTGAATGGCGCTGAAATCGCCAGTATTTACATCACCGCAGCAGCCGGTGTGTCGTTGCCCACCGCATGTCAGGTGCTTGAGATCTCGCTGCTGCTCCGAGCCTTGATTCTGGAGGCATTACAACAGCCCATCCAATACGAATGGCACAGCCCCTGTGGGCGTTTATTCCGTACACTGCGCGACCAAATTGCCATCGCCAAGCCTGCGCCGCTGTTCCTGCCTTTACCTGACGATCCACGGCTTCTCAAAATCTGTTACCAGCTGCAGCAACAGCCAGAAGACAGCCGCACGCTGGCCGAGTGGGGCGCTCAAGTCGGCGCATCGGAGCGAACATTGCAACGGCTGTTTCAGAAACAAACCCGGCTGACGTTCCAACAATGGCGTCAACAGCTGAGGTTACAGATTGCACTGCAACGCCTGATAGACAGTCGTGATTCCATAACGGCCATTGCCCTTGGCCTGGGTTATGATTCGGCTTCTACTTTTATTGCCATGTTTCACCAACAGTTAGGCAAGACTCCTGGCGAATACCGTAAATGGAAATAGAAGTCCCCTTATGCACCTACTGCAAGAAAAACGAATTGGCTGCCCCTATTGTGGCGAACTGATCGGAATATTGATTGATCTTTCAGCACCAGAGCAGGAATACGTAGAAGATTGCAGCGTCTGCTGCCAGTCCATGCGGCTGGTGGTGACGGTTCCAGCCGATGGTGAAGCCGACGTTCAGGTGCTGACGGCGGATGACAGCTTTTGAAATAGTCTCTCTCGCAAAAGCCGTGCAGTATTAAATCAGATGATTCCTTTACGATTCCGGCTGCCAGCGACGGAACAGGACGCTGGCATTTACGCCGCCAAAACCAAACCCATTCGACAAGGCATAAGTCATCGGCATTTTCCGGGCTTGCAGACCAACCAGATCAAGTCCGTCTGCTGTCGGATCGGGATGAATTAGGTTGAGTGTAGGCGGCACGATTTGATCGCGAAGCGCCAGCACCGTAAAGATGGCTTCAATGCCCCCGGCGGCTCCTAACAGATGACCCGTGGCGGATTTGGTGGAGGTGATGGCAACGCCGGAGCCGTTGCCGAATACCGCACGAAGTGCAGCCAGTTCGCCCTTGTCGCCGACTTGAGTTGAGGTCGCGTGGGCATTGATGTGATGCACATCGGCGGGGTTTACGTCAGCCTGTCGCAGCGCCTGTTCCATCGCCCGTCGCGCACCGCTACCGTCTTCAGGGCCTGCCGTCAGGTGATAGGCGTCGGCGCTGGTGCCATAGCCTGACAACTCTGCCAGTGGTTGCGCGCCACGGGCGAGGGCGTGCTCAAGTGATTCAATCACCAGCAGTCCTGCACCTTCGGCCATAACAAAACCGTTGCGGTCGCGCTCGAAAGGGCGTGAAGCCTCTTGAGGGGAGTCGGCAAAACCCGTGGCCAGCGCTCGTGCAGCAGCAAAACAGCCGAGGGTTACCCGATCAATCGCGGCTTCTGTACCCCCGCAGATGGCGATATCGGCCTCGCCACTTCGTATCAGTCTGGCAGCATCGCCGATGGCTTGCCCACCCGCCGCACAAGCGGTTACCGGGGCACCGAGTGGGCCTTTGAATCCATGCTGAATAGAGACATATCCAGCTGCCATATTGGCGAGAAAGGAGGGTGCCGTAAAGGGGGATAATTTGCGCGGTCCCCGGTTATCGGTGGTGCGAATGGCATCCGCAATTGCTCCAAACCCCCCAACCCCTGACGCGATGATGGTCGCCGTCCGTTGCTGGTCTGTTTCGGCGGTTGGATGCCAGTCTGCCTGTTCCAGCGCTTCGTGGGCCGCCATGAGTGCAAACTCGATGAAGCGATCCATCCGCTTGCGATCCCTGCTCGAAAGCAGTCGATCCGGGTCGTAGCCTGCGACGCTGTCTTGCTCGTAGGTCGGTACTTGTGCACCGACGGTAATACCGGTGCCGTCGGTAATCTCGCTGGGGAGGTTGCGGATACCAGACTGTCCCGACAAGAGTCGCTGCCAGACTGTTTCAACACCGCAGCCCAGCGGGCTGACAAGACCGGTTCCTGTTACGACGATTCGTTTTTGGCGATTGATATTCATCATTACATTTCTCTTTGTCACGGTCGGCATCCGCTGACGGGGGATGATATGCCGCAATATTTATAGGGCACATTTTCAGATACGCCCTATAAATAGATTGATGAGCGCAGATGACCAGTAAATGACAAGAAAGTTTTACTGGCCGTTTACCTTTCATATTGGCTGTATTTTTGCCGTTTTGGCGGGGCGAATCTTGAACCAGATGGCGTACAGCGCTGGCAAGAACACCAACGTCATCATTGTGCCGCCAAGGGTGCCGCCAATTAGGGTGTAAGCCAGCGTTCCCCAGAACACGGAGTGCGTGAGTGGGATAAAAGCCAGAATCGCCGCCAGCGCGGTGAGCAGCACCGGGCGAGAACGCTGAACGGTCGCTTCGATCACGGCGTGGAACTGACTCAATCCCTTGCGTTCATTGTGCTGAATTTGTCCAATCAGGATCAGGGTATTACGCATCAGAATGCCCGACAGCGCGATCAAGCCGACCAGGGCGTTAATGCCGAACGGCTGTTGGAACAGCAGCAGTGTCGGTACGACGCCAATCAAGCCCAGTGGTGCGGTGAGGAACACCATGGTCATCGCGGAGATGGAGCGTACTTGCAGGATGATAAACAGCAGCATCATGGCAATCATGATCGGAAACAGCGGCAACATGGCCTGACTGGCCTTGCCTGATTCCTCAATCGCACCCGCTTGCTCAATCCGATACCCGGCCGGGAGCTGATCGATGATGGTTTGTAACTCTTTGGTGATTACCTTGGAGACGTCGGGCGGCTGCAGGCCGTCAGCAATATCACCACGTACCGTGATGGTTGGTGTGCGATCACGGCGGCGTAAAACGGCATCTTCCATACGCACGCTGACTTCGCCAACCTGGGACAGTGGGATGCGCTGACCGGCGGAGCCTATCAGTGTGACGTTGGTTATTTTCTCTGCATCGTTACGTATGTCGCTTGCGGCACGGCCAATGACCTCGACGGAACGAATGCCTTCGCGGACGCTGGTGATGGCTACTCCGGAGAGCAAAAATTGCAGTTGTTGGGCGATGGCTTGGGAGGTGAGACCCATTGCCTGGATACGATCCTGGTCGAGTGAAAAATGCAGCGTAGGAAGCCGTGATCCCCAGTCGCTATTGACGGTTCTCATCATCGGATTCGCTTGCATCACAGCGTCTACCTGAGATGCAATTTCACCTAGTCTGGACGGATCCGGTCCCATCACCCGATAAGCCACGGGGTATGGCGAATACGGTCCAAATACCAGCTGGGTAACCCGCACCTGTGCTGCGGGTGCCAATCCGGCAGCAACCGCCTCGCGCATACGCAACTTGAGTGCATCGCGTTTTTCCTGACTGTCGGTCAGCACGACAATTTTAGCGAACGAAGGGTCGGGCAGCTCCGGTGCCATTGCCAGATAAAAGCGCGGGGCACCTTGGCCGATGTACGAAGTGACAATTTTGGCTTCGTCCTGCTGTTGCAGCCAGGCTTCTATGTTGGCAGTGATGGCGCTGGTCTGTTTTATCGACGTGCCGTAAGGCAGCTGTACTTCGATCAGAACCTCTGGCCGGTCGGACGTTGGGAAGAACTGTTTATTGACGCTGCCCAGACCAAGCACGGCGGCTATAAACGAGGCAATGACGACACCAACCACCAGCCATTTATAAGCAATAACCTGCTCCAGTGCGCGGCGAAAACGGTTATAACGGGGGGTGTCATACAGGGCTGTGTGGCTGCCTGTGACAGATCGGTGCTCCGCTAGCAGATTGACACCGAGATAGGGGGTGAACACCACCGCCACCACCCAGGAAGCGATCAGGGCGATACCGACAACCCAAAACATATTGCTGGTGTACTCACCGGCGGTCGATTGGGCAAAGCCGTTAGGCATAAAGCCGATTGCTGTCACCAGGGTGCCAGAGAGCATCGGGGCTGCTGTGCTGCTCCAGGCGTAGGCCGACGCCGCTATACGGCTGAAGCCTTCCTCCATTTTGACCACCATGATTTCGATCGCAATAATGGCATCGTCGACCAGCAGACCCAGCGCCAGAATCAGTGACCCCAGGGTAATACGGTCGAAGTTCTTACCGGTGGCCGCCATGACCAGAAACACCACCGCCAGGGTCAGTGGAACAGCCGCCGCGACGACAATGCCTGCCCGCCAACCCATGCTGATGAAGCAAACCACCATCACCACCAGCAGTGCGACAAAGAACTTGACCATAAACTCGTTTACGGCTGAGCGGATGTTTACCGATTGATCCGTTACCTTGCTCAGTGTCATACCCAGCGGCATATCGGCGTTGATTCTGTCCGTCTCGGTGTCGAGCGCCTTGCCCAGATCCAGGCCATTCCAGCCTTCGCGCATCACGATGCCGAGGAGCAGCACGGGTTCGCCGTCGTTACGGACAATAAACGTTGCCGGATCTTCATAACCACGCTCGACCGTGGCCACGTCGGACAGCTTCAGGGTTCGCCCATGCGCGGCAATTGGTGTGTCACGGATTTTCTGCAGCTCATCAAAAGCGCCTTCCAGACGCAGCAAAATCTGCGGGCCGGTGGATTCGATCGCGCCTGCAGGGGTCAGCATGTTCTGGCTGTTCAGTGTTGAAAAAATGTCCTGCGGTGAGACCCCCAAGGTGGCCAGCCGCTCATGAGAAAAGGAGACAAAGATACGTTCCTGTTGCTCGCCAAGAATATTGACCTTTTTCACGCCAGGGACGTGTAACACTGTCTCTTATACACATCTCCGAGCCCACGAGACAGGCAGAAATCTCGT
>CAJXTI010000049.1 GCA_913061185.1 uncultured Oceanobacter sp. | reverse complement strand
GCGTGATTTAGCGAGTTGAAAAGCTTCTGTCAGCAAAGCGAATAAGAATTTCAACAGCCTGCTAAAAGAGATTGTCCCTGCCGGCGTGACTGCTACGTAAAGGCCGTCTCGGTCGTTGACCTTGTAGAGCTTGTCTTGAGGTTTCAGGTTGCGAAGCTTGGTATCGGTCAGCATGGCTAATCCTCCTTTTCTCGTCCTTAATACCATGATCAAACATGCCGTATTTTTCGCCTATATTTACTTTAATATCAGCATGTTAGTGATTTTCGATACCATGACTACTCCAAAATTCATGGCATGGTATTTCTTTGAGGTCGCGGTATCAGCTCGAACAATACCATCAAAAATACCATGAAAAAAGTTTGCTTGAGGGTGCTGGGGAGTGCCTGACATTGCCAGGAAAAATAAAGAAAAACCCATTGATATCAATGGGTTAATAGAGGTTTACTGCTTGTGAATGCCAGCCAGTGCCAGACGTGGAATCATTCCCACTCAATCGTCGCAGGCGGTTTGCTGGATACGTCGTAGGTCACGCGGGAGACGTGTTCTATTTCGTTGATAATACGGTTGGATACTTTCTCCAGCAGCTCATACGGCAAGTGCGCCCAGCGGGCGGTCATAAAGTCGATGGTTTCGACTGCGCGCAGGGCAATCACCCATTCGTAACGACGCTGGTCGCCGACGACGCCAACGGACTTTTGCGGAATAAATACCGCGAAGGCCTGGCTGGTTTTGTGGTACCAGTCGAAGTTATGCAGTTCTTCAATAAAGATGGCATCGGCTTCGCGCAGGATATCGGCGTATTCTTTTTTCACTTCGCCCAGAATACGTACCCCGAGGCCTGGGCCCGGGAATGGATGGCGGTAGACCATGTCGTAGGGCAAGCCCAGCTCCAGGCCGATTTTACGCACTTCGTCCTTGAACAGTTCACGTAATGGTTCTACCAATGCCATTTTCATATCGTCTGGCAGGCCGCCGACGTTATGGTGAGATTTGATGACGTGGGCCTTACCGGTTTTGGAGGCGGCGGATTCAATCACATCCGGGTAGATGGTGCCTTGTGCCAGGAAGTGTACGTCTTTGAGTTTGGTGGCTTCGGCGTCGAATACGTCGATAAAGTTGCCGCCAATGGCCTTACGCTTGGCTTCCGGATCGGTCACGCCAGCCAGGGCACCCAGGAACAGCGCTTCGGCGTCGGCACGGATGACTTTAACGCCCATATTTTTGGCAAACATGTCCATCACCATGTCGCCTTCGTTTTTGCGCAGCAGGCCGTTGTCGACAAATACACAGGTGAGCTGGTCGCCGATGGCCTTGTGCAGCAAGGCCGCCACCACGGAGGAGTCCACACCACCCGACAGGCCGAGCAATACTTTTTGATCACCGACTTGGGCGCGGACTTTTTCGATCTGGTCTTCGATGATTTTTGCCGGTGTCCAGAGCACTTCGCAGCCACAGATTTCCAGAATAAAGCGTTCCAGAATGCGTTGGCCTTGCAGGCTATGGGTCACTTCCGGGTGGAACTGAACGCCGTAGAAATGTTTGTCGGCCAGGTACATACCGGCAATCGGGCATGAAGGCGTTGAGGCCATCAGCTCAAAGCCTTCAGGCATGGCGGATACTTTGTCGCCGTGGCTCATCCAGACGTCCAGCAGCGATTGGCCGTCGTCGGTGATGTGATCCCGAATGTCATGGAACAGTTGACCATTCCCTTCCACCTGAATCTGGGCGTAGCCAAATTCACGAATACTGGAACCTTGAACCTGACCACCCAGCTGTTCTGCCATGGTCTGCATGCCGTAGCAGATACCCAGCACGGGGACGCCCAGGGTAAAGACGCATTCCGGAGCCCGTGGTGATCCGGCTTCAGTGACGGACTCCGGGCCACCGGCCAGAATAATACCGCTCGGGTTGTATTCAAGAATTTCGGCGGCGTCCATATCAAAGGCACGTATTTCCGAAAACACACCGATTTCGCGCACACGACGGGCGATCAGTTGGGTGTATTGGGAGCCAAAATCCAGAATCAGAATTTTCTGGGCGTGGATATCTTGAGACATAGGGTATCCATGAAAACCGGGCCTTGGCCCTGGGTGAATGTTCAGTTCAATGTAAAATGCAAAAAGGGGACGTTAATCCCCTCTCTTTTAATCCATATAATCCGTACCGCTCGCCCCCCTGTGGGGTGGCTCCTCCCGGGCTTGCGCGCATAGCAACCGCACACAAGCCTGAGGGATCACGAATCAGTCACCAAGGCGGTAGTTGGGCGCTTCTTTGGTAATCTGCACATCGTGGACGTGGGATTCTTTCATGCCAGCACCGGTGATCTGTACGAATTGCGGTTTGGTGCGCATCTCGTCAATGGTCGCACAACCGGTATAACCCATGGCCGCACGAACACCGCCCATCAACTGGTGAACCACATTCGACAGCGGCCCTTTAACGGCGATACGACCTTCGATGCCTTCTGGTACCAGCTTGTCAACGCCTTCCTTCTTGTCCTGGAAGTAGCGGTCGGAAGAACCCTGGGTCTGGCCCATTGCACCCAGAGAGCCCATGCCACGGTAAGACTTGTAGGCACGCCCCTGGAACAGTTCCACTTCACCGGGTGCTTCGTCGGTTCCGGCCAGCATAGAACCAACCATAATCACTGAGGCTCCGGCAACCAGTGCCTTGGCGATGTCACCAGAGAAACGTACGCCGCCGTCTGCAATAACCGGGACGTCGTACTTTTCCATGGCTGTTGCAACGTTGGCGACTGCGCTGATTTGCGGAACGCCGACACCGGCCACAATTCGGGTGGTACAAATAGAACCCGGACCGATACCTACTTTCACGCCATCAGCTCCGGCTTCTACCAGAGCAACGGCGGCTTCTGCGGTGGCGATATTGCCGCCGATCACCTGAAGATTAGGGTATTTCTGTTTGATCATGCGCACACGATCGATCACACCAGTGCCATTGGCATTGGATGTGTGGCCATGGGCAGTATCCACCACGATCACGTCTACACCGGCAGCGGCCAGTGCATCCACACGTTCATCCGTGCCTGCGCCAGTACCGACAGCAGCACCCACCAGCAAGCGTCCCTGATCATCCTTGGCCGCGTTGGGAGAAGCTTTGGCCTTGTCGATGTCCTTGACGGTCATCAGTCCCACCAGTTTGCCAGCCTCATTCAGCACCAGCACTTTTTCAATACGGTGCTTGTGCAGCAGATCCTGAACAATAGCTGGGCTGGTGCCTTCCAGCACGGTGATCAGTTTTTCTTTGGGAGTCATTACCGAGGCGACGGTTGCCTCCAGATTTTTTTCAAAACGCACATCACGGCGGGTAACAATACCCACCAGCTCGCCATGATCGACAACCGGCATTCCGGAAATATTGAATTGGGCAGACAATTCCAGCACACCGCTGATCGTGGTTGAACTGGTGACCGTAATGGGATCTTTCACCACCCCACTTTCGTATTTTTTGACCTTGCGAACCTCGGCAGCCTGTTCTTCCGGAGTCAGGTTCTTGTGGATAATACCCAGACCTCCTTCCTGTGCGATCGCGATCGCGAGGCGGCCTTCGGTGACGGTATCCATTGCAGAAGAAATCAGCGGAATCTTCAGCTCAATACCACGAGTCAGACGGGTTTTCAGGGAAACCTGATTGGGCAGAACTTCAGAAAAACCGGGAACCAACAGCACATCATCAAAAGTGAGTGCTTCCTGAGCGATTCGCAACATAGAGAGCCTTCCAGAATGGGGAAATTTGGGAGGTTACCCGAAGTCAAACGCGGTGGCGGAAAGCCCTGTTCGCTGGCCTGATCCGCCGGGAATATCACGTTTTCAAGCGACCCCGGAGAAACTTAGGCGCGGCATTGTACCCGGAAATAACTACCTCGACAACGCCGCGCACGAAAGTCCGGAGATGAACGCCAGCGTCTGCTGACGCACTGCCGCGCTTGAAAAACCGGCAATATGAGGGCCTGTTGCATTGATCCAGCAAGCCGGGCCAGACAAATCGGAATACAGTGTTTTACCCTGTTCGACCTGGATAACCTGATCATCCGGGCTATGGATCACCAGTACCGGCACAGAAACCGCCGCTGCATAGTTGTCGGGATCCCAGTCAGACGGCAACAACCAGGTTGCCGGTATCAATACCCAGCCGATCCAGCTGCGGGAGAACATGTCTCGGGCGACCTCGGCATAATGTGCCGGTGGTGCTTCCAGCACCAGGGCATCAATGCCATAGCGCTCGGCCTGGCGGGCGACAAACGGCACCGCCAGCCCGGCACCAATACTCTGCCCCAGCACCACCAGCGGACGGTCGGGAAAACGTTGCTGTAACCATTCGGCGGCGGCCTGAATATCCATCAACACGTCCGGCAGCAGTGGTTGTCCTTGTGAGGCACCAAAACCGCGATAATCCAGCGCCAGCAAGCCAATTCCCTGCGGTGGCAACCAGGACACGCTGAGTAAGTGAGAACTGATGTTTTCTGCATTGCCATGCAGGTAAAGCACCACCGGCAATGGCGTTACCGACGACGACACCGATTCCGCCTTGGCGGCTGTGTTATCTTCGTTGTTATCTTCGTTGTTATCTTCGTTGTTGTCTTCTTGTGCGGGAATCCACCAGGCATGCAGCGAGGTGCCGTCGGCAGCAGTCAGAGCGATGTCTTCATAGGCCAGGCCCAGTTCGGCAGGGGTACGGATCCAGACTTGCTGAGGATGAAAATAAAGCCGGGTCAGCGACGTACAGCCAGACAGCATCACTAGCAGGCCGATCACCATAGCGCTACGCCCCCAGCCAGATCCTCTGCTGCTCACACGACAACATCGCCGCCTTCGCCGTCCGCACCAACGCATCATCAGAAATACCAGTTTACCCCAAGCGACCATTGCTCAACCCATGTTTGTTCAAAACGCGTTGTTTGGGCAAGCAGTCGGATCTGGCCGGATTCCATGACCGACCATCCCAGTTGTCCTTGCCATTCCAGCAGATCCAGCGACTCACCGGCAATGGCCGGATGCCAGCGCCCGGATAGTTGCCACTGCCAGTGCTCCCCCTGATACAGCCAACCGGTCTGCGGGCCTGCCGACAGGCTCCAGCCAGCGTCACCCAACTGCTGCCCTGCCAGCAAACGGGTTTCCAGCAAGGTGTAAACACGCCCCATGCCATTGGGTGACAGGGGACTTTGCCCAAGCCCCCAAGTGTAACCAAACACCGTCTCCAGATAACCATGGCCTGCACCGGGTCTGCCAGCCAGACCGGGCAAGCGGTCGTATCCGGCATCCACGCCCCAAGATAACGGCCGCAAAAATTCACCACGGCTGGCCAGCGACAGCACCTTGACCGCCGACAGCTGCTGCACCCGCAGGCCGTCTTGCGCCTGATCACGCAAGGTCAGATGCATCATCTGGATTTCAGAACCGGCAACAAAACCCGTCGGACGATCCATCACATCATGGTATGCCGGACGCAGCGACAGATCGGCAAACCGCTGCCCCGATCGATACACCGATGCGGCCAGAGCCGTGCCCCAGATCATCACGCACAGGCGCTTGCACCGGTTGCGGAAACGCACTGCCACTCGCCAGCGTCAGCTGACTGCGCGCCTGCAGCAGCGCCAGTGTCTGACGGCGCAAGGTCGGCGTCGCCTGTTTCTTTCTGACCGACAGGTAACGGGCGTATTGGAAAGCGAGCTCCAGCACCTGCGCTTTGTGCTGATCGTCCAGTTGCTCTGGCAATTGCTCCGGCGACCGCTGGCCTTCCACCAGCTGACGGGCCAGAGCAATCATATCCGGCGAACTTTGATATTCCATGTTGTCCAGTTCTGCCGCTGCCGAAGGCCGGAACACGTGACCTGCGATCAGCTGCGCCGAATCCAGCGCCCGGATGGTTTCTACCGGAATGGCGGTGAATAAAAACCCATCGGCCAGATCAGAACGCTCGGTCGCGGCATCAATCATAGCTAACACCCGGTAGGAGCAATTTTCATCAAAAAAGAAATAATCAAACTCGGTATCCTTCAACTCCCAGATATGGCGCACAAACTGGTCGACTTCGGCCGGTGTCAACGCCAGTGGATACTCCCATACATTGCGATATTCCATGTGCTGATACTCACGGGTTTTAACGTGATACGGCATCACCGACACCACGCCCGGGTAGCCTCCCGTCAGCCCCTTGTAACTGAATACCAGCTCGTTATCGTCCGGGTTCGCATTGGCGGCAAAATTCACACTGTAAGCCAGCAGTTTGCTGGAGTCCGGATCCTGGCGATCCATACGCACCAGGGTGTGGCCATACATGGATGAGGGCGAATTAATGTGTGAGGCCGGGAATACCAACGTCAGCGAATAAGCCCCCAGCGTCTCGCGCCAGCGCTCAAATTCCGGGCATGCCTGATCTTGCCAGTCGTATTCCGGCAACTGCAGTCGGAGCCAGTGATAACGGGCCGGAAAACGGCATTGCGCCGACGTATCCGGAGCCATATCCCGCTGTAAAAATGCCGCCACAGCCGCTTGTAATTCAGCCCGCAAACCTGCGTCACCTTGCAGATGACCCTCTGGATGAGCCAGATAAAATTCGGGCGAATCGTTCTGCGCCATCCAGCGAAAGCTGAACGGGTGATAACGATAATGCAGCAGATGATGCCACTGCGGCTTGCTTGCCAGCGCTTCCAGCTGCGTCACTCTGCTTTCAGACCAGAAAGCCGGATTATCGTTAGCGATTGGAGTCGCTGCTGTTGCTGTTGCGGCAGCAGATACCGTGACAGAAGAAGCCGCCACCGTAATCAACGCCACCGTAATCAACGTCATCGTTCCTGTCAGACGCCGCATCCATTCGGACAGGGAGAGACCGGTTTTGTAGCCGGGATAAAAACTCATTAACAATCCACTCACTCGTCAGATCCGTCAATATGATCAGCGCCAGCAATTCGCACCTGTAACAGCCATGGCCAACCGCTCCTCTGTAACCCACGACAACACAGCAGCCCACAGAACCAGACACATAAAATAAAGCACATAAAAAAGTGCGCCTCAGCGCACTTTAATCAAGTAGCAATACCGCTAGAAATAATCGTTACCCGGCGCCCTGCTTGCCAACAACAGGAACGATCAACCCAGGTATTTCTGCAGGCTGGCATCGGCAGCCATCGCAGCCGTCATTGCAGCCAGCGCCGTTGCAGAGGTCGCATTTTCGTTAAACATGGTATCGAAACCGGACTGCAGCACTGCCGCGAAGGTTGCGCGATCGGACAGTTCAACCCCCACCACTTCAGCCAGGGCATTCAGGGTTTCACCTTCACCAACCGCCACATCGGCAGCCAGCTGATCCATATTTTCGTCGATAAATGCCTGCGTCAATCCTTTCGACAACGGGCCATGAGCAGACTCACAACCAAGCGTGCCAGAGGTCATACCGAAGGTCTGGTTACCAGAGGTGGCGTTGGTGGTTGCTGCCAGCACATGTTCATGCCACTCGTCGGCATCAGGGAAGATAACGGCAGTGCCCAAGCCACATCCAGCCGGGCCGTTAGACGCCAGTGCAAATGAAGAAGACGCTGCCAAAATGGCAATTGCTGCAATTTTTTTCATAGTCCTTAATCCTTTAACTTGAAAATGGAGTCAATGAAGCGCTGCAGACATTATTGCCCTGCGGCGTTCAATAAATACACTAATATGCCTGATCGATGACGTCTATATTACCGACTACCGATATTCGACATACTGCGCCATCTCCCAAAACGCTCACTGCACACCGGAAGCATCTCATCAAAGACAGACTTTTTAGAATCACCCGCTGGCCAACGCCACAGCGCTGTGGCAGCCTCTGGACAAACCCTGTTCGAGACCATCATGCCTGCACCGACCCAGTCCGCCGTTTTTACGGTCAGCCAGTTAAACGAGCGCGCCAAGCAACTGCTGGAAATATCCTTTGCCAGTGTGCGAGTAGAAGGTGAACTGTCGAACCTGTCCCGGCCATCATCCGGCCACTGGTATTTCAGCCTGAAAGACAGTGGTGCTCAGGTACGTTGCGCCATGTTCCGTTCACGTACCGCGCAGTTAACATTCGCTCCGAAGGAAGGCGACAAGGTCGAAATTCGCGCCAAGGTCAGCTTGTACGAAGCTCGCGGCGACTATCAGCTGATTGTCGAAAGCATGAAACCGGCGGGTGAAGGGGCATTATTACTGGCCTTCCAGCAGCAAAAACAACGGTTGGCAGCCGAAGGTCTGTTTAATGCGGAGTACAAGCAGCCGATCCCGAAAGCCCGGCGTATTGCCGTTATTACCTCTGCGACCGGAGCGGCGCTACACGATATTCTGACGGTATTGCAACGGCGCAATCCAGCCGTCGAGGTCGATGTCTATCCGGCACTGGTACAAGGCCAGGATGCCGCAGCCCAGCTGATTGCCGCCCTGGCACGGGCCAATCGCGATAACAGCGTCGACGTGATTATTCTCGGACGCGGCGGTGGCTCGCTGGAAGACCTCTGGTGCTTTAACGATGAGGCTCTGGTGCGCGCCGTCTTCGCCTCACGTTTACCGGTCGTCAGCGCCGTCGGCCATGAAGTGGATTTCACCCTGTGCGACTTTGTTGCCGACCTGCGTGCGCCAACCCCGTCCGCAGCCGCAGAACTGGTCAGTGACGACCAGTCCAGCCGCCTGCAACAACTCGCCCAACTGTCGCAACGACTGTTACGCAGTCAGCGCCAGTCCTTGCTGACCGCCAGCCAGCGCCTGCAGCATTTGCAACAGCGTATGCGCCACCCGGCGCAGCAACTGGAGCAAAAAGCCCAACAACTGGATCGACTGGAACAGCGCCTGATTTCCGTCTGGCAACAGCAACAACAGCAACGTCACTGGCACATCCAGCAGTGGCATCAGCGGCTGCAACACCAGCATCCGCAAACCACACTGACAGCTCTGAGCAGCCAGAACAGCCAGCTCGGCAGCCGTCTGCAGCAGGCGATGGAACGGCTGCTCCAGCAGCGCCAGCAACAACTTGGCTATCAGGCACAGCTGCTTAATAACCTTAGCCCGCTCAATGTACTGGGCCGGGGTTATGCGCTCTGTCAGACGCCAACCGGCGAAGTGATTCGTACTGCCCGGATGCACCAGCCGGGGGAACGGGTGCATACGCGCCTGGCGGAGGGCTGGCTTGAATGCGAAGTGCTTGCTTCCCACTCAGACAACACATCCCGCTGATGTCAGCCGAGACCAGACAGATAAGCGAAGGAGATAGACAACAATGCACAAGACAACAGTGAAAACACCACAAAATACAGAGGCCGGAACATTCACCCAGCGATTCAGAGCGAAGCGGTTGGTGGCTAATCAATTGATGGCTAATCGATTGGTAATCACAGCGCTGACGAGCCTGTTTCTGTCATTCACCGTGAGCGCCGAGGTCTTGCCACAACAACAGTTGATTCCCGGCGGTCTCGCCCTGTTCGACCTCGGCACCGCAGCCACTCGTCCCAAGGTCGACATCAAGGGTCAACCGGTCATGACCGTCGCCACCGGCAACGGTACTGGTCAGCACTGGACCGCGATCGTAGGTATTGACCTGAAGTCAGCACCTGGCAAACGTACCCTGACCATTGATGGCCAAGCCCGAACCTTCAGCGTAACCAAACACAATTACGCCGAACAACACCTGACGGTGCAAAACAAACACGTTAATCCGAGTCAGCCAGCACTGGATCGCATTGGTGCCGAAAGCCGTGCAATGAAAGCCGTATTCACCTCATTCAGCAGTACCGCATCGACGCAATGGCAACCCATGATCTGGCCGATCACCGGGCCAATTTCCAGCCCATTTGGGCTACAACGCTTTTTTAATGGCCAACGCCGTAATCCTCACAGCGGGCTGGATATCGCCGCCGCCACAGGCACCGCCATCGTCGCCCCCGCCCACGGCACCGTGGTGCAAACCGGCGACTACTACTTCAACGGCAATACCGTGCTGCTGGATCATGGTCAGGGGTTGATTTCGATGTTTTGCCATTTAAGCCAGATCGATGTGCAGCCTGGTGACCAACTGCAAGCCGGTGACCATATCGGCCTGGTGGGCGCAACTGGCCGGGCAACCGGCCCACATCTGCACTGGACCATCAGCCTCAACAACGCGCGGGTAAACCCGATGTTGTTCCTTGACCCGCAACTGCTGCCTGAGGCCAACCACGAAGAAACCAGCCAGCCCTGAAACTCAGTCTTCCGGTTTGCAATGACGGATCAGACCTTCCTGGGCAATCGAGGCCACCAGCTCGCCATTGGAAGAAAAAACCTGACCCCGACAGAAACCGCGCCCACCCGAGGCACTGGGGCTGTCGATGCTGTATAGCAGCCAGTCATCCATACGGAACGGGCGATGAAACCAGATACTGTGATCCAGGCTGGCAACCTGCATTTCTTTCTGGAACACCGAAACCCCATGCGGCAGCAAGGCGGTCGTGATCAGATTGAAGTCACTGGCGTAGGCCAGCAAGGTCGTGTGATGGCGAATATTGTCACCCAGGGTATCGTCGCTGCGCATCCACACCGCCTTGTGCGGCGGGCGAACCTCGGGTGAAAAAATATTGATCGGATCAACCACCCGCATCTCAACCGGCTTGTCGGCGGTGTATATCGGCCGCAAGCGCTCCGGAAAACAATCGCGCCACTGCCGGGCCAGCTCGACCTGAGAGGCAACCCCCTCCGGCCCTTCTGCCGGAGGCATATTCAGCTGATGCTCAAAGCCTTGCTCGGGACGCTGAAACGAACAAATCATCGACATCACCGCTTTACCCAACTGACTGACAATCACCTGCCGATTGGCAAAACTGCGACCATCACGAGGGGCGGATACTTCAAACTCCAGGCTGTCGCGGACATTGCCGGGACGCAAGAAATAGGCGTGTAATGAATGCGGCAACCAGTCGCGATGAAAATCACCAGGCAAGGTCTGCATCGCCGCTGACAGCGCCTGACCCAACACCTGGCCACCAAACAGATTTTTAAAACCCAAATCCTGGCAGCGACCACGAAAGCGGTTCATGCCAATCGGCTCCAGATCGAGCAAACCCATCAGTTCATCCAGAACATCACTCATGCCAAGGCCTCTCTCTATAATCAGGCAATCAATAGAATCAGGTGGTATTTGCGGCAAAGAAGCCCTATCCAAAGGAGCCACTCACAACCAATCAAACACCGAAAGTTGTTTTTATTCTCAGGCTTCCGTGCAGTACGCTTGTTGTACAGCACCAGCGCCGTATAATGCCCGGCTTTTTTCACCCATATCTATCCCAATGCGGAGCTTACCCGCTTTTATGTCAGATCTGTACCAACCCGGCGTAACGCCAGAACAGTACCCGGAATTACTGGAACAAAAGTGCCAAACCCTGACACAACGCCTGTCCGAATTTAGCCCACCGGAACTGGAAGTGTTTGCCAGCCGTGCCAGCCATTTCCGCCTACGGGCAGAATTTCGCCTGTGGCACAGCGGTGACCGCTGTTTCTACGCCATGTTTGATCCCGACGATCGCAAAAAGCCGCTGGAAGTGCTCGACTTTCCGATTGCCTCTGAATTGATCAACGACCTGATGCAACGCCTGTTAGCAGAGCTGCAACACAATCAACCACTGCGGCGTAAACTGTTTCAGGTCGAGTTTCTCACCACGCTCAGTGGCGATGCCTTGATCACACTGATTTATCACAAAAAACTGGATGACGGCTGGGAAATAGAAGCACGCGCCCTGATGGCTCGTTTAAACGTCGCCATTATTGGTCGCTCCCGCAAACAAAAAGTAGTGCTGGAACGGGACTACGTTACCGAGCAACTAGAGGTCGATGGCCAGCGCTATGGCTACCGCCAGATCGAAGGTGGCTTCACCCAGCCAAATGGCGCAATGAATCAGCACATGCTCAGCTGGGCGCGCAGCTGTTCAGAGGGTATTGGTGGTGACCTGCTCGAACTCTACTGTGGCAACGGCAATTTTTCGATCGCGCTGGCCAACTGCTTCGACCGTGTTATGGCGACTGAAATTTCCAAAACCTCCGTCGCGGCGGCGCAGATCAATATCGCCGACAACCAGATCGACAACTTGATTATCGCCCGTCTCGCCAGCGAGGATTTTGTTCAGGCCCTGCGTGGCGAAAAACAGTTCGAACGACTGAAAGACATCGACCTCGGCAGCTATGACTTCCGCACCGTACTGGTCGACCCGCCACGGGCAGGACTCGATGACGAGTCCGTCAAACAGCTGCAGGGGTACGACAACATCATCTACATTTCTTGCAACCCCGAAACCCTGCAAGCGAATTTGCGTCTTCTGTCACAAACGCACACCATTCAACGCTTCGCCCTGTTTGACCAGTTTCCTTATACCCATCATATTGAGACTGGTGTTTTACTGACCCGGAAACCTGTCTGATGGTCGATCCCTGGAAAAATGCCCGGAGCGGCAAACTCGGCTCCATCCCACCCGTCAACGCCCAGCGTAACGGGACATCTCCTGACACCACAGCTGATATCAGCCCCGTCGGCAACGCCGCCCGGTCGCATCAGTCCATCCCGGATACACCACAGGCAGCCGCCATGACCGAATCAACCCCCACCAGCGAATTTGAAACCCTGCCGCTGCCAGCGGAACAAATCGACAACCTGCGTGCCATGGGTTACACCACCATGACCGCCATTCAAAAACTGGCTTTGCCGCTGGCGCTGGACGGCAGGGATCTGATTGCCCAGGCCAAAACCGGATCCGGCAAAACCGCCAGCTTCGCCATTCCACTGCTGACCAAAATCAACCCGCGCTTTTTTGGTGTCCAAGGCCTGGTGCTGTGCCCTACTCGCGAACTGGCAACCCAGGTCGCCACCGAGATCCGCAAACTGGCCCGTTACCTGGCCAATATCAAAGTCGTGGTACTCAGTGGTGGCGTCTCCATTGGCCCCCAGATTGGCTCCCTCGAACACGGTGCTCATATCGTCGTCGGCACACCTGGCCGCCTCAAGGATCACCTGCGCAAAAACACCCTCGACATCAGCCAGGTACACACTCTGGTGCTCGACGAAGCCGATCGCATGTTAGACATGGGATTCAGTGACGACATTCAGCACATCATTGGCCACACCCCGGAAGACCGCCAGACCTTGCTGTTCTCGGCCACCTACCCGAACAATATCCAGAAACTGAGCGCCCAGTACCAACAGACGCCAGAAATCATCAAGGTCGAATCGACTCATACCAGCAACAGCATCGATCAACGCTTTATCTTGTGCGACCGTCATCAGCGCCCTGCTGCTCTTGAACGAGTGTTAGCTCACTTCAACATTCAACAGGCCGTGGTATTCTGCAATACCAAACAAAGTACCGAAGAAATCGCCCAGCAGTTAACCTCTCTCGGCTTTATTGCCCGCGCCATTAATGGCGACCTGGAACAACGCGACCGCGATGCCATTCTCACCCAGTTCAAACAAGGCTCGGCCAACTTCCTCGTCGCCACTGACGTTGCCGCTCGCGGTCTGGATGTTGACGATCTGCCCGCAGTGATTAACGTCGAAGTACCTCGGGAAATTGAGGTCTACACCCACCGCATTGGCCGTACTGGCCGCGCAGGCAAGGAAGGTATCGCCATCACCTTGCTGGCCGACAGCGAAGACCATAAGCGCAAGGCACTCAACCACCAGCAAGATATTGAGATTCCCTGTATCGCCATCGACGAACTCAGCCGCAGCGAACCGGTACCAGTGCTGCCGGAATTCGCCACCCTCTGTATTGCCGCAGGCCGCAAACACAAAATGCGCCCAGGTGACGTACTTGGCGCTCTCACAGCGCCCGGCGGTATTCAGGGCAGTCAGGTTGGCAAGATACACGTGCTGGATATGGTGTCTTACGTCGCGGTGGCACGGACAGCAGCCCGTCAGGCGGTTGATGTGTTAAATAAAGGCCGGGTCAAGGGCAAGACGATCAAAGCCAGAAAACTTTAACCATTGTTAACCACCTCGTACTCGTCGCTACCCGCTCCGCCACGATCGATCGATCGTGGCGGATCATCCCGCAGTGATCCCATCTCTGTTGATCCATCCCTGTTGATCCCACCGACTCAAGTCAAACCGGATGCCAGCCAGTGTCGGACGTCAGCATAGGGGATGTTTTCCAGCTGACCAAAACCGGGCAACTGCCGGGCACGTACTTTGGATAACCAGGGCACCTGAATTCCGCATAAAAAACGGGTGAGCAACTCCAGCGACGCTGGCTGACCAAACTGCTGCTGAATGTTTTGTTGTAACGGAGCCACCAGCCTGGCCGCATCCAACGTTGCCAATGAATGGCTATGTTGAATACGAGTCCAGTCTTTAAACTGGCCACGACACACCGAACAGACACCGCAATCCTGCGGCATCTGCTCACCAAAGTAGGCGGCCAGCCGCCGCGATACACAGTCAGGCTGACGAAACAGATCCAGCATCGTGTGAATACGATGAATCTCATTGGTCTGTTTCTGCAAAAAATGCGTATACAAGGACTCCGCCAGACCCGGTTCGGCCAGCTTCTGCCCATCGACCCGATAAACATCCGTCATCTGTTTGCTTTCGAGTTGTATCCAGCCTCTCTCCTGACAGAACTCCAGCGCGTTTAATGCCCGCACTCGGGTTGGCCTGTCTCCAGCGCTTGCTTGCTTGCCTAACGCCTGCTCCAGCGCGTCACTATTGAAGGTGTACCAGCTGCGGCCTTTGCTGCTGGTGTTGAGTACCGCTTGCAAAAACTGCTGACGCTCACCGTTAAAGTGATTCAACAACTCCGTTTCGGACTGCTCAAGCTTGTACCTGTATTCAGCAAAATAGCTGTACTGCGACGTCAGTACACCGCGCATTTCGAGATTAACCAACAGGGTCTTCAGCGGCAGCAAACGAATATTCGTGGCATTAGACAAGGGCGTCATCAGCACTTCCCACTGACTGCCCTGCAGCTGACCCGAAATGCTCTGAATCACCAGCTGAATGCTGTGTAACTCTGGCCCATCGCCGTAAACGAAATTTTCCAGCACCGTCAGACCGGACTCATCCGCCAGCATAATGCAGTCCGAAGCATGGCCATCGCGCCCGGCACGGCCAATTTCCTGACTGTAATTTTCAATCGATTTCGGCAAGTCATAATGCATCACCTGACGGATATTGCTTTTATCCACCCCCATGCCAAACGCAATGGTGGCGACAATCACCGGCATCGCACCAGCCATAAACTGCTGCTGAATGGCTTCCCGCTGTTCGTGGCCCAAACCGGCATGATAAGCCACCACCGGAAACGGCAATTGCGGGGCCAGCTGCCGGGCTACTTCTTCAGCAGTATGTTGCAGGGTTACATAGATAATGGCGGCAAAATCCTGCTGTTTTTGTGCCGATTTGCGGGCCAGATGTTGCAACCAGGTCGCACATTGATCAACCCGTTCAGATGCCGCCGTCGGCTGTACTAGCAAGCGCAAATTGGGCCGGTGAAAGCCCGTCGTCACCACATCGTTTACGGCGATAGCGAAGTGCGTTTGCATATCATCAATCACCGCCTGAGTCGCAGTGGCGGTTAATAACAACACCTGTGGCACCGCAAACTCGCGGCAATAATCCGGCAGTTTCAAATAATCCGGGCGGAAATTATGACCCCACTCCGAGATACAGTGGGCCTCATCGACCACCAGCAAAGAGATAGGCACCTGACCAATAAATTGCCGGAAGCGCTCGTTTTTCAGCCGCTCGACCGACACCATCAGGATTTTGATCGTACCGCTGCGCACACCGCTCATAACAGCCTGGGCTTCGTCCCGGCTCTGGGTAGAATCGATCGTTGCAGCCGCAATGCCACGGGATTGCAGATATTGCACCTGGTCTTGCATCAGCGCCAGCAACGGTGAAATCACCAACGTCAGATGCGGCAACATCAGCGCAGGTAATTGATAACAGAGCGATTTGCCCGAGCCTGTCGGAAAAATCGCCGCACCGGAACGCCCTGCCAGAATCGTCTCAATCACCGTCTGCTGGCCAGGACGCAGAGAGTCAAACCCGAAATATTGCTGCAATGGCTGCTGCCAAGACAATGGCATAGTCGCTTTCCCTGTGTACGTTGCAAATACCGGATAAAAACCAGAATGATTGGCCAGTGTACCGGAAAGAAATACGCCACAGCTATCATCGACTTCGACCGGCATTGCTCCTCTTTCGAACACTCCAGTCTGAATTCTGTTGTAAAAGATGGACTTTTTTGCTCATAGACACTTCGTTGCTGGCGTTAGTGTAAACGCCTTAAATAAGCGTCCAGAATCATTGAACCACTACAAACCACGACTCTGGTTGTCGCCAAACAAAACAATCAAAAACGAGATACGCCACCATGGACAAGAGTACCGTTGTCGAGTGCACTCGCCGATACGAAGCCACCGATCCAGCACGCGAGTTGCTTCAAAAGCCGGAGAAGCGGTGAGCCAATGGAATCCAGACGCTGCATGATCACCATAATTGACAATAACCCTAACCCTGGGCACCGCTGGCCAGTTATTCCGCTCTCTCGTACCAGTACAGTAGCTACAAAAAAGCCGCTACCTTGCGGCAGCGGCTTGTTTGTAGCTTCATAGCTTCAGGTTGTTAGCCTCAGATCAGAGGGCCTCAGCCAGCTGATAAACAGCTAGCAGCCTGTCGGTCTGTCTTATCGTACAGCGACTTCGTGACGCTTAGGCAACTTGAAGGTCCAGACTGTCCCGCCCTGGTTCAGGTTTTTCACCCGCTTGGCCACTTCGCCACCCCACAGCGGTACTGCACCACCCCAGCCGGATACCACTGCGATGTACTGTTCGCCGTCCTGTTCCCAGGTTACGGGTGTACCGACGATGCCGGAGCCGGTGTTGAACTTGTAAACCATTTCACCGGTCTTGGCATCAAATGCCATCAGGTAGCCTTCCGGGTTACCGGTAAATACCAAGCCACCAGCGGTTGTCATCACACCGCCCCACAGAGGTGCGTTGTTTTCATAGCGCCAGACTTCCTTGCCGCTTTTGGGATCGATCGCACGCAGAACACCGATGTATGCTTCGTTGATTGGCTTGATAGTGAAGCCAGCACCCAGGTAGGCAGCGCCTTTTTTATAGGCTGTTGGTTCGTTCCAGATGTCCATTTCCCACTCGTTGGAGGGTACATAGAACAGCCCGGTATCTTGAGAATAGGCCATTGGCATCCAGTTTTTGCCACCCAGGAAAGCAGGGGCAGCGACAACGGATTTGCCTTTGTGGCCGTCTGCACTGTCGGCCGGGTTACCAGGGCGGAAGTCGTCGTTAAAGATCGGACGACCTTTTTTATCCAGTCCCTTGGCCCAGGTAATCTTGTCGACAAACGGGAAGCCACGGATGAAGTCACCGTTTTCGCGGTTCAAGACATAGAAGAAGCCGTTACGGTCAGCTGTTGCGGCGGCTTTGATGGTTTTCTTGCCGTCTTTGTAGTCGAAAGACACCAGTTCGTTAACACCGTCATAATCCCAGCCATCGTGTGGCGTGGTCTGGAAGTGCCATTTGATCTCGCCAGTATCCGGGTCGATACCCAGACGGGAAGAGGAGTACAGGTTGTCGCCAGGGCGCAGGTGAGAGTTCCATGGTGCCGGGTTACCGGTACCGAAGAACAGCAGGTCGACGTCCGGATCATAGGTGCCGCCCAGCCAAGTGGCTGCGCCGCCTGACTTCCACAGATCGCCAGGCCAGGTTTTACCTGCCTTGCCACCAGTAATGCCATTTTCCTTGCCGTTCAGGTAGCCCATATGGCCTTCAACGGTAGGACGCGTCCAGACCACTTCACCGGTTTTGGCGTCGTAGGCTTCGACTTTACCGACGATACCGAATTCACCACCGGAAACACCGGTAATGACTTTGCCTTTCACTACGATCGGTGCCGCTGAGATGGAATAACCACCCTTGTAGTCAGCTACTTTTTTCTTCCAGACGGTTTTGCCGGTGTCTTTGTCCAGTGCCACCAGTTTGGCGTCCAGCGTGCCGAAGATCACCAGGTTGTCGTACAGCGCCACACCCCGGTTGATCACGTCGCAGCAAGGCATGATGTTTTCTGGCAGCCGGGCATCGTACTGCCACAACTCATCTCCTGTAGCGATATCAATCGCGAACACCCGTGAATAGGAGGCGGTTACGTACATAACGCCATCTTTAATCATCGGCTGGGTTTCTTGGCCGCGCTGCTTTTCGCCACCAAAAGAGAAACCCCAAACAGGCGTCAGATCCTGAACAGATTGGGCATTGACCTTGGCCAATGGGCTGTAACGCTGACCACGAAGACCCATGCCGTAGCTCACTACGTCGTTGGTGGTTGCCTGGTCGTTGATAATATCTTTGTCGGTAACACCAGCCTGAACAGAACTGGCCAGAGAGACGGCCGCTACCAAAGTGGACAGCGCGAGTCCCTTCAAGCCGATAGAAGTTGTTTTCATTGTGTTCTCCTTAAAAGGATTTTCTTATTCGTGTAGGAGCCTCTGTGTCCGCTCAGGATGGAGCAGCAGTCACAGGATGCACTGGCCCTAGAGTCCAGATACATCACCATTGTTGGTTTTGACAGGTCATCATCCAATCCGACCAGAGGCGTGATTTGCTAGTGCCTTGGTAGCACTCCTGATACGGGAGTAGTAGGTACTTGGAGTCTGTCGGGCTTAGGACTGCTTTATTGCGGAAAAGCTGAAGCTGACTTTTTTTGCGCACATTCTTGGTAAACAGAACCACTATTCGCCTCAATTTTACGTAAAAATCGCTCAAACCCATCTTTCCCATGCGACGAACGCCTAAGTCTGACAAGCTCCTGGTTTACGCTTTGAACAGCTGCCAGAGACACTTCCAGGTACTGGAGGTCAGGTATCGCAGAGGTTGAAACTGGAGATGTTAGTTAAGGCTGGAGATGTCGAGCTTGGAGATGTTGAGCTTGGAGATGTCGAGCTTGGAGATGTCGAGCTTGGAGATGTCGAGCTTGGATGGCAGCGGTTTGACGCCTGATGTCAGCCATCAAACGCCAAATAGCTCGGCCATCCACCATCCACACCCAGAGAGGAATGAGAGGGATTATTCAGCCTGTTCTTGTACTAAAAACTGCTCGGTTTTGAGGAATTCCACCCCATATTGCGCCACCAGCTTCTTCATGTCGCCGCTGTTTATCATTGCAGTAACAACGTCTTCCAGTGCGTACGCCAGGCTGCGATGATCGTCCTTGACGGCCATTCCCACTTCCCAGTAACGGCTGACCAGGTTAGGCATGGGTATATCAGCCAGCTGATAACGCTCAGGATTACCCAACTGCTGCATGCCCCACTCAAGTTGGGATTTCATGCCCATCACTCCGGCTACCTCACCCGTACCCAGTGCAGTGACCGCATCGGCAGTGGTGGTGAAATGCACGACGTTATTTCGAACCTTGCCCCGAAAGGCACTGGTGAGATAAAAATCGGGCAGCGAGTCAATCTCCACACCGACCTTGTCGTACATGAAAATAGCCAGGTTCTCGATCGATTCGATCTGTTGCCGATCGATCAGCAATTCCCAGCGCTCGCGTTGATAGGGCGCAAAAAAATGCACCAGATCGTTGATCACCCTGCCATCCTGATCGACCTTGAAGGCAAATTCACGGTCATACGGCACCCGCAGCATCACGTCGGCAACATCCCGCCGTAACATGGGTTCGTCTTCAATCCGCGCCAGATAGTGGCCTTTCCAGACATGGTTACGCAGGTCGTCATCCAGATTTTCATCCGGGATCATCCAGTGCAGATGCAAACGGACTCCCAGCCCCTTGGCCAGCGTACGAGCAATATCCACGTCAAATCCCATGGCCTTGCCATCCGCTTCCCAGGAATAGGGCGGAAAATCACGATACACCGCCACACTGAGCTCACCACTCTCCTGAACATCTTCCAGTGAGCGTGAGCTGGCATGGCTACTCGCCAAAACCATAAAAGCCGCCAGTAAAACCCGCAACAGCGCGGGTTTCAATAGCAGCACCCAGGATGTATTCGACATCACAGGCATTATCAGGACAGACAAGTGATTATTCGTCTGCAGGTCGGGTTTCAAGCCATGAACGGATAGCCCAGAGACCTTCCTGACTGAGGAAGTCGGCCATTTTTGGCATATAGGGTACGCCATTACGTACTGCGCCGTTACGCACGCGGTAGACAAACCATTCATCACCATCAACACCGTGATCCAGCAGGCGTAAATCCGGCGCGATACCACCAGAAATGGCATCGAGACCATGACAACGGGCACAGTTCTGTGCGTATGCTGATTCACCTATTTCGATCGCACGGGCGTTACCACGGTATGGATTTTCTTCGCGCCACTCATCACCCAAAGGCTCCAGACCGGTAGTATCAATCGCCTGAGGAGTCACATCACCATGCGCCCAGACGACACATGACGCAGCCATAAAACCAGCCAATGCGATGCCATGAAAGGCAGAACTGAATTTTTTCATTATTGAGTACCCGATTGTTATTTTCATTGCGCTTATTCTAGGTACGAGTAAAAACGGGCCACAGAACACTTTGGTAGCCGATTTTCAGTACCTTGGTACTAGGTTAAGCGGCGTTTTTTTCATCAGTTGCCTGTTTGTCCGACAGCGTAATCCCACTGCACTAACCCGCCTAACTGCTGGCCGCAACCTCCATTCTGATACATCAATATAGTTCCGATCAGCGCTCATGCCAGTTAAGGCTATCCAGAGGATCTCCAGATTGCAGCATCAAGAGATAGTACGAGAGGCGTAAATGTTGGGTACTTAATGCCTATACCTGTCTGTTGACGGGTTGCGTAATCTCAATCAACCATGAAGCCGTCAGACTGTGATCAGGCTTGAAAAAACAGAACAACAATAAAAATGACCCAGCGACTGAACACTATGACAAGCACCCAAACTTGCAGCATTTACCCTGTTTGCCTTGCCACCTTGCGCCGCATTCCGGCAATGCTACCAGCGCTGTTGATAACCGTACTGTCAATGGCCTGGCTATTAATGATCTTGCTAATGCCGACCGGAACCGCAGTCGCCAGCCCTCTCTCCCAGCCCCAGCAATCGATTGTCGTTGGCTATCTCGAACTGCAGTTGCCATCCCCGCCGCTCCTGTCCAACGTGCTGCCCGAGCCGGAAGACAACGGCCTGCAAGGAGCAATACTGGGAATCAGCGATAATAACGCCGGTGGGCGTTTTCTCGGGCTGGCCTACACGCTGGAGCAAGCCCGCAGCGCGGACGAAGCCGAACTGGGGGCCGCGCTCAATCGCTGGCAGCAGCAAGGTATCCAGCTAGTGCTGGTGAATGCTCCGGCAGCCACTCTGAACGCTTTTGCCAGCCAGTATCCCGAGCTGCTGTTTTTTAATGTCGGCAGTTATGACGATGAATTACGTATCCGCCACTGTCTGCCCAACGTCCTGCATACTCTGCCCAGCCGCGCCATGCTCACCGATGCTCTGGCCCAATGGCTGATCAAAAAGAAATTGAAAAAATGGCTGCTGATTACCGGCACCCGCTCACAGGACAAAGACTACGCCAACGCAGTTCGACGTTCGGCCAAGCGCTTTGGTGGCAAAATTGTCGCCGACAAAGACTGGACCTTTGATTCTGACTTGCGCCGATCGGCCCAGACCGAAGTCCCGTTGTTTACCCAGACCAAAGAATACGACGCCGTGGTAGTGGCCGATGAACTCGGCGACTTCGGCGAGTTCCTGCTCTACAACACCTGGTATCCACGCCCGGTGGTCGGCACTCAAGGACTCAAGCCGGTCGGCTGGCACCGGGTGATTGAGCAATGGGGGGCTGCACAATTACAAAGTCGCTTTGACCGCCAAGCCAAACGCTGGATGACCGACAAGGATTACGCCGCTTGGGCAGCCATGCGCTCAATTGGTGAGACTTTATCGCACCAGGTGCCCTACTCTGCCACTAGCATCCGGTCACACCTGCTAGGAAGCCAGTTTGAGCTGGCCGGTTTCAAGGGCCGCAAGCTGACTTATCGCAACTGGAATGGCCAACTGCGACAGCCCATTGCCTTGGTGCATCCTCGGGCGCTGGTTTCCCAGTCGCCGCAGGAGGGCTATCTGCACCCCCATACCGAACTCGACACCCTGGGCTTTGACCAACCCGAAAGTCAGTGCCGACTGGCCGATCAAATCGATTAAGCCACCGTGCAACCATCTGCCGAAACCCGAGGAGCCACTGGATGAATCCCTTTAAACACCTGTTAGTGTCCGTTGCACTGATCGCCCCCCTGCTGTTGGCAACCCCGGCTCAGGCGGCACTGGCCTACGTTTCTAACGAAAAGGACAACTCGCTCTCGGTCATTGATCTGAGCCGTTTTGAAGTGGTCGACACCATTGAAGTAGGCCAACGCCCGCGTGGCATTACCTTTAACCAGGACTATTCACTGCTGTATATCTGTGCCAGCGATGACGACACCGTACAAGTGCTGGATGTCGCCAGCAAACGCATTGTCGCCAACCTGCCTTCTGGTGAGGATCCGGAACAGTTTGCCCTCCATCCTGATGGCGATCGCCTCTATATTTCCAACGAAGACAGCGCTCTGGTGACGGTGGTTAATCCCCTCACCCATCAGGTCACCGGTCAGATTGATGTTGGCGTCGAACCGGAAGGCATGGCCGTCAGCCCGGATGGCAAACTGGTGGTCAACACCTCGGAAACCACCAGCATGTTGCATTGGATAGATACCAGCACCCAGCAGCTGGTGCACAATACCAAGGTGGATCAGCGACCGCGCTACGTACAGTTCAGTCAGGATGGCAGCCAGCTCTGGGCCAGTGCTGAAATCGGCGGTACGGTGTCGGTGATCGACGTCGCCAGCAAGGAAGAGATCCACAAAATCCGCTTTAATATCCGGGGTATTCATCGTGACAAGGTACAGCCGGTCGGCATCAAGCTGACGTCTGACGGTCGTTATGCCTTTGTTGCGCTTGGCCCTGCCAACCATGTTGCGGTGATTGACGCCAAAACCTGGGAAGTACTCGATTATTTACTGGTGGGTCGGCGGGTCTGGCATATGGCGCTGACGCCCGATGAAAAGTTTCTGCTCACCACCAATGGTATCAGCGGTGATGTCTCGGTGATCGATATCGAACATCTGAAAGTGACCAAATCCATCAAGGTCGGACGCTACCCCTGGGGGCTGGCGATCAAGCCGGACTGAATCATGAATCAGCCAGTACAACCGTTAGTTGAAGTGGATCAGCTTGGCCATTGCTACCCCGGTAAACAAGCGCTGGATCAGGTATCTTTCACCATTCAGTCTGGTCAATTCCATGCCCTGCTCGGCCCCAATGGCGCGGGCAAAAGTACCTTGTTCGCGCTGATCAGTCGGCTATTTCAGGTGCAACAGGGCGATATTCGGGTGAATGGCCACAGTCTCCGCCACGCCCCCGCCGCCCTGCTGGGCAGTATCGGTATGGTGTTCCAGCAAAGCACCCTGGATCTCGACCTCAGTGTCGAGCAGAACCTCGACTACCACGGCTGCCTCCACGGGCTGTCTGCCGGGATACGCAAACAACGCATACAGGAAGAATTAGCCCGAGTGGAGCTGCTGGATGCCCGTGGCAAAAAAGTCCGGGCGCTGAATGGTGGCCATCGCCGCCGGGTAGAAATAGCCAGAGCTTTATTGCATCACCCCAGTCTGCTGCTGCTGGATGAAGCCACCGTCGGTCTCGACCCTCACACACGGGCCAGCCTTAACCGCCATGTTCGTTCGTTGTGCGAGCAGCAACAGGTCACTGTACTTTGGGCTACTCATTTGATTGAAGAAATTCTGCCCGCCGACCCTGTCACTCTGCTGCATCAGGGCAAGGTGCTGGCCAACGAGTCGGCCCACAATTTGTGTTTACAAACCGGCAAGGCGTCACTGGTGGAAGCCTTTGAACTGCTGACCGCCGACCGGCGTCGTGGTGATGGAGCCAGCGTATGAACCCGGCCAGCTACTGGTATGCCTTTAGCGGCATTCTCAAACGTGAAAGCCTGCGTTTTGTGCATCAACGCAGCCGGTTTTTCAGCTCGCTGATTCGCCCATTATTATGGCTGGCGGTATTCGCTGCCGGTTTTCGGGCCGCCTTGGGGATCTCCATCATCGAGCCATACGACACCTATATTACCTACGAGGTGTATATCGTTCCCGGCCTGGTGGCCATGATTCTGCTGTTTAATGCCATGCAAAGTTCGCTGTCGATGGTGTATGACCGGGAGATGGGCAGCATGCGCGTGCTGTTAATGAGTCCGCTGCCACGCTGGTATCTATTACTCAGCAAGCTTGCCGCCAGCACCCTGGTCGCCATTCCACAGGTGTATGCCTTTCTCGCTATTGCCTGGCTGTTTGACGTCGAATCGCCATTGATCGGCCTGCTCTGGGTCGCTCCTGCAGTGATACTAACGGGGGTTTTACTCGGTGCTATCGGGCTGTTTATATCCAGCTTTATCAAACAGCTGGAGAACTTCGCCGGAGTGATGAACTTCGTTATCTTCCCGATGTTTTTTATGTCGTCCGCCCTGTATCCGCTGTGGAAAATGCAGGAATCCAGCGAATGGCTTTATTGGTTGTGCAGCGTCAACCCGTTTACATTTTGTGTGGAACTGATTCGTCATGCTTTGTATGGCAAGCTGAACGGCGAAGCACTGGCCGTAGTGAGTGGTTGCCTGCTGGTATTTACTCTGCTGGCGGTACTGACCTTTAATCCGGAACGGGGACAAATTGGCAAGCCAGGGCGTTCCTGACTCCCTGGTAAAACGAGCTTGGGGCTGATTGAAACGTGCCAGGGTCTGGGTCTGGCGGTTAAAGCAGGGGTTAAAGCAGGCAGTTTTAAAGTGCAGCTAAAAAGGCAGCGATCGATTTTAACACCGTCATTTCGACACGCAGTCATCTATAGCAGTCATCTACAGCAGTTATCTATAGCTGTGCCTGTTAATAATCAACCCAGCTATTGCCCGTACCTTCATCGTCAATGTCAACGTCTTTATCAATGTACAAAAAGTTATTGTTGCCGTTAATAATCACTTTATCCGGGGTATGGAAAAACCAGAGTTCGTTAAAATTGCCGTTCACATACACGGTGTAGCCCTGGATGTAATAGAGATAACGTTGCTCTCCAGAGAAATTCAGCGTCATGATGTTTGACGTTGTCGAACTGCTGCTACCCGACGTCGCCGTTGAAGCAGACTGCGTGCCTTCCGGTACCACCGGATCGCCACTGCCACATCCTGCCAACGCCACCAACCAAACCCCGGATACGTACCCCAACAGCCGCTGAATCTTCATCTCGCCTCCCTGGAAATGCCACTATTTGTCGTTTTATGTCAGTAAAGTGTCGTTAAAGCGCCAGTATAAGGTAAGACGGTTCATCCCGGCGACCAGCGTTACAATTATCCTAAAAGTGTGGCTCCAAGCTGCTTGAAATGTGACTTGATCAACAAACCGCACGCCTGAGCGGAGCAATTGGCACAGTGTGAACAGGCTGGCAGGTGGATAGAGACCGGGTAATCGTCCTTATTAACGAGAAAATAGTTAATCATCCGCCCAGCTATGCTGTAATCCACTCCTTACCCTGTTCACCAATGTATTCCGAAAAACATGCCTTCAAAAACTTCACCTGCAGCATCGCTTGATCTGGAGCGCTACGTTCCGGCACTGATCACCTTTCTGGCTAACAAAATGTCTGCCGGAGCGTCCAGGCTCTATCGGGATAATTTTGGTGTTGGCATCGTCGAATGGCGTTTGCTGGCGCTGTTGAAAGTGGAAGATGCCATCACCCCCAACCGTATGTGTCAGGTGATCGGTCTCGACAAGGCTGCCGTCAGCCGCTCGCTCAAATATCTGCAAGCATCCGCTTATGTGCATTTCCGCTCGGATCCCGAAGACGCCCGAAAAACCATTGTCTCGCTGACCGAATCCGGCAACGTGTTACACGACGAGATATTTCAGGTTGCCATCAAACGGGAAGCACTGCTGCTGGGCGATTTTTCTGCAGCAGAACGCGATACGCTGATCAACCTGCTGTCCCGTATGAACGCCCGAGTCGGGTTGGTAAATGCTTACGATCCGAATAGCCCAGCGAACACTCAAGAGAACTCCCAGACAAACAGTCCATCGACAGGTTGTTAACTCCAGCGCTTGGCCCCATCTCCTCTACCCTACGCTTTTAATCAACCCGCCTTCGTGCAGGTGACGGCTCACATCGCCGTCACCTGCTGTCCCGCCCTCTCTATTTTGAATAACAACCAACAAAATCCAATGGTCATATAGTTGACATAACAACTATAAAAACCATATCGTTGATACATCAACAATAATAATCAAGCCAGGAAACCACATGATCGAGACGATCGAGGTCGTGATCCTCAACAAATACCCGGCGGCAAACGCTATCTGCGGGCTCGACTTGGCACTGGAAAACGGTGCTGACCTACCCGCGTTCTCAGCCGGAGCTCACATTGATCTTCATCTGCCTTCCGGCCTGGTACGGCAATATTCGTTACTGAACGCTGGTAGCGACTGTCACCAGTACCAGATCGCAGTTTTGCGTGACCCGCATTCTCGTGGCGGTTCCGTCGAAGTTCACGAGGTGTTGCAAGCCGGTCAGCGTGTACAGATCAGCGCACCGCGTAATCTGTTTCCACTGCAATCCGGCGTCCGGCATTCTGTGCTGATTGCGGGCGGTATTGGCGTTACCCCGATTTTGTCCATGGCGCGTGAACTAAATGCGTCAGGCAGTGACTTTGAAGTCCACTACGCCGCACGCTCCAGGGCGACAGCAGCCTTCGGTGACCAATTTCAGCAAGCGCCGTTGGCAGCTCACAGCCACTGTTATTTCGATGATGACAATCAGCGTCTCGATATCGCCCGAATCATCACCTCCGCCCCAGCCAGTGCGCACCTGTACGTTTGTGGCCCTGGGGGCTTTATCGACTACGTTCTTGATGGTGCCAGGCAGCAAGGCTGGGACGAATCCCGCCTGCACCGGGAGTTTTTTGCCGCTCCAGTCCATCACCTCGACAGCGCGGCTGACAGTCCGTTTGAACTGGTGATCAAAAGCAGTGGCCAGATCATCACCGTTGCCGCCAATCAAAGCGCCTTTGAAGCACTCGATGACGCCGGTATTGATATCCCCGTGTCCTGTGAACAAGGTATTTGCGGCTCTTGCCTGACGGCGGTTGTTCATGGCATCCCGGATCACCGCGACAACTTTCTTACCGATGACGAAAAATCTGCCAACAATCAATTCACCCCCTGCTGTTCCCGAGCCAAAGGCAAGCGCCTGGTGCTGGGGCTTTAAGTACGGCAGTTGATTGCCCAACAACAAGAATGAGGAGATCCAGATGACCGTATCCATTTACATCCCTGGCGTCAGTGCCGAGGTCAACAACGGGCCAGGCCGCCAGCAGGGCGCTTACCCATTGAACCAGTGGTACGTTGCAGCACACAGCAAGGAACTGACCGACACCCCCGTGGGCCGCACCCTGCTCAACGAAGCCATTGTACTGTTCCGCAAGGGCAATGGTCAGGTTGCCGCCGTTGAAGATCGCTGTTGTCACCGTCACCTGCCGTTGTCGGCAGGCACAGTCGAAGAGAACGGCATCCGTTGCGGCTACCACGGCATGCTGTACGACGACAGCGGCCGCTGCATCGACATTCCTGGCCAGGACAAGATCCCACGCCGGGCCAAAATTCATGCTTACCACATACGGGAACAAAACAAGTTGGTCTGGATATGGTTTGGCCAGCAGCAAGACAGTGAGCCAACCTGCGAGCCACCGGCTTACCCCATTCACGATGATCCGCGCTACGTCTCCGATGGCGACGTCTATCACTACAATGCGCCTTATCAGCTGATTCACGACAACCTGCTGGATCTCAGCCATCTCGGCTATGTGCATCTGCGCACCATCGGCGGCAACGCCAAACTGCATATGAACGCCAGGATGGACGTCGAAAGCGAAGGCACCAGCGTACGCGTCGTGCGTCATATGCCCGCCTCAGAGCCACCTCCAACCTACACTGCAGCCTATCCGTTCAAGGGGCTGATCGACCGCTGGCAAGAAATTGTCTTCCACCCGTCGCACCTGGAAATCTGGACCGGTGCCGTGGATCAGAATAGCGAAGACGTCAACAACCCGGAGCGTGGCGGCTTCCATATGCGCGGTTTCCACGGCATTACCCCGGAAACCTCCACCAGTTGTCATTACTTCTGGTCAATGGCAACCAATCCGAGCCAGAACATCGAAGCAACCAAGGCCAAGGTCATTGAACAAACGGCACTGACTTTTGATGAAGACAAGGTCGTCATTGAAGCGCAATACGAAAACATGAAACGCTTTGTCGGCGAAGCCATGATCGATATCCATGTAGACGTTGGCCCCAATCGGGCGCGCCGCATTATTGAACAGTTGAAAACTGAAGCCAGTGCCGGATAACAGCTTGCCATGCTCTATCAAACGCGACTGAAAACGCTACAAACGATGATGAGAACGATAAAAAGCGCCGTAAAAATCGGCCAGAAAGTGCCGTTTATTGAGTAATAAATGAGCATTGAGAGGCCAATTGTTATCGCTGTTATTTCGGGCGTAGCCGTTTTTGGCTGCGCACTGAAGCGCTCAGTCTCCCCACAATTTAAAAAACAACCCCCAGCCAGACGCATTAATAACAATAAACGTTTTATAAAAATAACAAGGGTACACCATGAAAATTATCAGCAACATACTGCGCAGTGCACTGTGCTTCAGTGTCAGCGGATTGATCACTACAGGCCAGCTGCAAGCAGCTGAGTTCAATTTCAAATTACACCACCTGCTGCCGCCCATGTCCGAAGTACATACCAAAATCATGCTGCCATGGGCAGAAAAAATAGAGCAGGAATCCAACGGTCGTATTCATATTGATGTATACCCGGCCATGCAACTGGGTGGTAAGCCGGCACAGCTATTTGACCAGGCGCGCAAGGGAAGCGCCGATATCACCTGGACAGTCGCGGGCTACACACCGGGCCGTTTCCGTAAATCAGAAGTATTTGAACTGCCGTTTATGGCATCCAGTGCCGAAGTCACCAGCCAGGCATTGCAACAATTTGCTACCGAAGAAATGACCGACGATTTCCGCGAAGTAAAGCTGTTGGCCATTCACACTAATGCCACCGGTGTTCTCCATTCCCGAGGTAAAGGCATCGTAAGCGCCCTTAAATCAGCCCCCTGTTACTCAATCTCATTCCTTGCTACAAACT
>CAJXTI010000048.1 GCA_913061185.1 uncultured Oceanobacter sp. | reverse complement strand
CCTTCGAGGTGATGCGGGCACGAATGCTCTACACCACGAAGCACAAGAAGAAGGCACCGACTGCGAAGGTCTCTCCTTTCTACAAGAAAACCATCGGTTACGGACTGCCGGACTTCGCAGAGGAACTCAACTACGGAGTCGATCTATCAACCATCTGAGGGTGGCATCAGGTTGGTGGGGTGAAGGTGCCCCATCAACCATTAAATCCGCATACCCAAAGAAAACAATCACTCACTCACTGCCGTCAGCGGCCGAGCTTTTTCACCGAGACACCACCAATACCAAAATGTTGCTTGGGCATTTCCGTGATCAGTACCCGGACACTTTCACGAGGAGCGCCCAGAGCACGTACGGCGGCTTCTGTCAGTTCGACAATCAGCTGTTCCTTCATTTCATCAGGACGGCCTTCGATAATACTGACCTGAATAATCGGCATGGCGGCTCTCTCTGTTACTGTACTGGATACACGGATGGGCTACGCCTCACCCGTGCGGTTATGCCAACAGGCATTACAACTTGATGCAAATATTCTTCAGTTCGGTGTAGAACTCAAGACCATGGACTCCGCCTTCACGGCCAATCCCGGACTGTTTGGCACCACCAAAGGCAGTACGCAGGTCGCGCAGGAACCAGGAGTTGACCCAGACGATACCGGCTTCCATCTGCTCGGCGACACGAATCGCCTGGGAGGTATTTTCGGTCCAGATCGCGGCAGCCAGGCCGTACACCGTGTCGTTGGCCAGTTCGATCGCTTCTTCTTCCGAATCAAACGGGCGAATATGACAGCAAGGGCCGAAAATTTCTTCGCGCACCACACGGGCGTCGTCTGGCAGACCGGTCCAGATGGTCGGTTCAATCCAGGCACCGTCATTCAGTTCAGCCCCCATATCCGGGATACCGCCACCAATTTCTACCGTCGCGCCTTCTTCTTTTGCCAGGTTGTAGTAGTAGGCAACCTTGTCGCGGTGTTCGAGGCTAACCAGCGGGCCGAAATTGGCTTGCTTGTCTTCCGGGCGACCCAGCTTGAGTTTGGCAACTTCTTCTTTCATACGGGCCAGAAACTGGTCATACACGGGCCGCTCAACGTACACACGCTCGGTGCCCAGACACACCTGACCGCAGTTAACGAAGGCGGAACGCATGGTGCCTTCCACCGCTTTTTCGATATCACAATCGGCAAAAACAATACCGGCATTTTTGCCGCCACATTCCAGCGAGATATTACGCAGGCCACAGGCGGCGGCTTTCATAATGATTTCGCCGGTGCGGGTTTCACCGGTAAAGGTAATCGCATCGACCAGTGGATGCGTAGTGAGGAATTCACCGGCAGAATTTGGCCCCAGACCATGAACGACGTTAAAGACACCGGCTGGAACGCCACATTCGTTCATCACTTCACCCAGCAAGGTGGTGGTGGCCGGGGTTTCTTCTGATGGTTTAACCACCACGGTATTACCACACGCCAGCGCCGGGCCAACTTTCCAGGTCATCAGCAGCAACGGCAGATTCCATGGCGAAATCACCGCAACCACCCCTTTCGGAGTACGGTGACCCATATTGATAGCGCCTTTGCCGTCTGGAGTATCAAGACGGAAATTTTCAGTCGGATGGTTGGCCAGGGTTTCAGAGAAAGCCTTGAAATTGGCCGCACCGCGTGGAATGTCGATATGGCTGGCAATGCTGTGTGGCTTGCCGGTATCCAGACATTCAGCCTGGAGGAATTCGTCAAAGCGTTCGTTGATACGATCCGCTACCTTGTTTAATAGATTGATACGCTGTGCCTGGGTGTATTTGCCCCAAGGGCCTTTGAGGGCTTTTTTGGCAGCCTTGACGGCGGCATCAACTTCTTCTTTTCCGGCTTCGTGCACCAGGCCAATCAGGCTGTTATCAACCGGGTTACGATTTTCAAATGTCCGGTTGCTCAGAGATGCAACATACTCACCATTAATAAAGTGTCGAAACTCTTTCATATATCACCTGTTTGATCATTTGTTTGCGCAGGAAAAAACGTAATTCCGCCGTTCGGGATCACGGTTTATTGTTATTCGGCTTGCTACTTCAGAAACCCTATATCAGACCCTCAGTATATGGCTGGCATAAGCGGTTAAAACCGATAATTTCGAGAGTTGATCATCCCGATTACGGGATGAACAAAGTACCAAAAAGGGGCCATTCAGCGCAGTCAGTCCTGCTGGGGGGAGCCAGACAGTCCGCAGGCAGCGCAATAATAATCGCTCTGTCGATTACACGGCTTCACGCAGAAGAGCGGCTTTCTGGGTTGCCCTGGCGATGACAAAATCAATAAAAGCGCGGGTTTTGACGGGCAGGTTTTCGCGGTGCGGGAAGACAATATTGACCTGCCGATCTTCCATCCGCCATTCCGGTAACAATTGAATCAGCTCGCCTTTTTCCAGCTCGTCACGGGCAATGTAAGACGGCAAACAGGCAGCACCAACACCATCCAGTACCGCATCCAGGGCGAACTGGATTTCATCGGTTCGTAACGCCGGTTTCGGCACGAAAGTTTCCGCTTCGCCGTTGTTATTAAAGAAGCGCCAGACCGGATTACGCTTCAGTGCCACCAGCGGCATGCGCGACAATTCTTGCGGGCGCTGCGGATTATCGAATTGAGTCATATAGGCGGGTGTGGCACAGATCAGATTACTGGAACGAAACAGCGGCCGGGACACCCATTCATTCAGGGTCACATTACCCATGCGGAAGGCGATATCAATGCTGTTTTTCACCAGATCGACATTCTCGTTACTGAGGAACATTTCTACCGTAATACGTGGATTTTCCTTCATGAACTCGAACACCCACTGCTTGACGTAGTAGTGCCCGAGGCTGACGGGAGCGGTGATTTTGATGTCGCCCGACATCGACGACAACTCACTGTTGACGTTTTCCAGCCGGGTTTCGAGATCCTGTACCGTGTGAACGACACTCTGATAAAAACGCTGGCCGGATTCGGTCAGACCAAAGGTTTTGGCGCTTCGATGAATCAGCTTGTAACCCAGCTCGGCTTCAAACGACTGTATCCGCCGACTCAGCGTGGAGGTGGGCACGTTCAGATAACGCGATGCTGCCACGATACTGCCTTTATCCACCACCTTCACAAAGAAATACAAATCCTGATAATTCATTGAGCACCCATATATGACATTCGGAATTCCCGCGCATATTAAAAACAACACCTGACCTTGTTTTCTATTCGCGCTAGCATTTTGAAATTATTATTATTGGAGTGGTTATGGAACCCCACAGCGACACAAACGGCCCTGTTACGGTTGTCATTTCTCGCCGTGTTATTCCCGGCAAGGAGTCCGAGTTCGAACAACTCAGCGCCGAAATGACCCTCGCCGCTTCACGCTTCGAGGGCTATCTGGGTACCAACCTGTTTCGCCCGGCCAGCAGCGAAGACCCAGAGTACCGGATCATCTTCCGCTTTGCCTCCCATGCCGCACTTAACGTCTGGGAAGCATCGGAGCAGCGGGCACAACTGCTCGGTTCGATTGAAGCCCTGTTGTCGTCACCCACCCAGCGAGAAAGAACCTACGGCATCGCCAACTGGTTTGATCTGCCTGGACACCCAGCGGCGAACCAACAATCTCCACCAGCCAAATACAAGATGACCATCGTCAGCTGGATGGCCCTGTATCCTATCGTAACGCTGATTTTCTTTTTGTTTGGTGAACCGCTTGCCCATATCCCACTGCTACTGCGCACACTGCTGGTGACCGCTGCAGTGATGGTTCTGATGTCTTACGTCGCCATGACACGCTGGTTCGGGTTCTGGTTATTTTCCAAACGCTAACAACTCGAATTTGACACCTGCGAACCTGACACCCGTCCCTCTCAACATGCAATGTATCGACACCTTCCAGCTTGTCCAGCAAGCATAACGCCACGATTGACCGTGGCGTTATGCTTATGGGCTATTCAGCCAGATCAGGTAGTGACGGTCAGGAAGCGTTCGTTCAGGACACGATCATGGTAGAAAATCGCCTTGCCCAGCTGATCCGCTGTCCAGGTGATCGGTTCATGATCCGGATAGTGGTAGTTACCATTGGCGAACACTTCGGTGCGGTTACCGGATGGGTCAAAGAAATAGATCGTACGACCGTTAGTTAAGCCGTGGCGGGTCGGGCCAATATCGATAGGGGTATCCGTCATGGAGATCAGGTCAGCAGCACGCAGCACGTCTTCCCAAGTTTCCAGGTAATAGGACGAATGGTGGAACTGGCCGGACTCGGGGCTTTCAATAAAGGCAATATCATGCGCTTTCATGCCGCAAGACAGAAAAGCGGCGATCACGGTTTTATCTTCATCCGGTGTCAGTACTTGCTCAGCCATATCAAAACCCAATACCTGCTGAAACAATTTTGCCGTTGCCGGAACATCCGGGCCATACAACAGGCAATGGTCGAAACGCACCACGCCCATCCCTTTAAGGTCACGCGGCCAGGCTTCCGGGTTAACATTCGATATACCCCATTTGCCGGTTTGCTCCTTGGTGGCAAACAGCTCAAAGGTATGACCGGTCGGCACCACAAAACGAATTCGGCGGCCACAATCCTGCAGATCGTTGGCGGCCGCCTCATTAACTTCAACACCGTATTCAACCAAACGGCCTTGCAGCAGATCCAGCATTTCTTCTGAAACAACCTTGAAACCGATAAAGTCCACACCGGCAGCATCGGCCTCACGCAGTACAACTGAATACTTGTCCACTTCCGACCAAGCTTTCAGATAAACGCGACCCTGATCATCGCGACCCGTTTCAATCAGACCCATCAAGTCACAGTAGTGCTTCAGGGCATCTGCCATATCGAGAACCCGAATCTGGACATGTCCAGGACGCATTACGCCGTATTTCATAGCTATTTCCTGTTTATTGTTATTTACGTTTGATAGTACACATGACTCCACTGGCTTTCAGCCGGGTGGAACCAATGAGAGAATCTTGATCTCCGTTCGTCTTGTTTTTTGTGATTATGACGAATGGATACGAAGCCTGTCTGGCCATTATCCCTGCCTGCCCACAAGTAAAAGCAACCGCCGTGCCAGCGCTTGAAAAACAATTCAGCAGAACCATGAAAAACAACAAGTTGTTGTTTTATAAAAGATTTTTAAAATCAATCCGATCAAAAAATTCAGCTTTACGCCCAACCACGGGACGACCAGATCCCGATAGACATTTACGATATAGTGACTGTGATCTATCCAATTGACGATATGATCAATCTGATACCGGCCAACACAAAAAAGATAACAACAATGAGCCAAAGAACTGCGTTACCCGTCCCCAGCGACGATGACTTGATTCATCAACTGCGTTTCGACCCCGACAGCGGCCACATATGGCTGCACGAAAATCGAATGCTACTGACCCACTCCGCCGTGTTTGGCAAGTTGCGCAAAGACCTGATTGATATTCTTGGCTGGGAACGTGCCAAAGGTGTGCTGATGCGCTTTGGTTACGCCGCTGGCCGCCTGGACGCAGAGCTGGCCAAACGCTTGCGTCCCGACCTCAGCACCAGAGATTCCTTTGTAGTAGGGCCACAGCTGCACAAACTCGAAGGCAAGGTCAAGGTGACACCGATCCGGTTGGAGTTCGATATGGCCAGCGGTGCCTATTACGGCGAATTTGACTGGCACCACTCCTGGGAAGCCGAACAACACCTGCAGGAGATCGGCCCCAGCAAAGAAGCCGTGTGCTGGACACTGCTCGGCTATGCCAGTGGCTACACCAGTTACTACATGGGGCGACAGATTCTATTCAAGGAAACCCAGTGCTGCGCCTGTGGCGATAGCCACTGCGTCAACATCGGTCGCCCGGCCCATGAGTGGCCAGATCGCGAAGAACTGGAAAAACACCTCCGCCCCAGCCCGCTGATCGACGAACTGGAGTTGCTGCAACACGAATACACCGAATTAAAAAGCCGTTATGAAGCCCAGGCTCAGGCCGACTGGACACCGTTTTCCGCCGTTGGCAATGCCCCGGTGTTCAAACAGGCCTGCGATATGATTGCCAGAGCCGCCGCTAGTAAAGTCAGCGTGTTGTTGCTGGGAGAAACCGGGGTCGGCAAGGAAGTTCAGGCCCGTAACATACATCGTCTCAGCGACCGCGCTGAACAACCCTTTGTCGCCGTCAACTGCGCCTGCATTCCACCCGACCTGATTGAATCGGAACTGTTTGGGGTCGAAAAAGGTGCCTTTACTGGTGCCCACCAATCGCGCAAAGGCAAATTTGAACGCGCCGATTACGGCACCATATTTCTGGATGAAGTCGCCGAACTGACCCCCAGAGCACAAGCCACCCTGCTGCGGGTACTGCAAGAAAGTGAGCTGGAACGCGTTGGTGACACCATGACCCGCAAAATCGACGTACGGGTTGTGGCTGCCACCAATGAAGACCTGGAACAGGCCGTCCGGGACGGACGCTTTCGCGCCGACCTGTTCTTCCGCCTTAACGTCCTGCCCATTCGTATTCCATCATTACGTGAACGCAAGGAAGACATCCCGCTGTTGGTGGAGCACTTTCTCGACCGCTACCAGCGAGAGTACAACAAGAAAATTCTCGGCCTCACCGACCGCGCCATGTCGATGCTGGCGGAATACGCCTGGCCGGGTAACGTCCGTGAACTGGAAAATATGATCGAACGCGGCGTGATTCTGACCGACAACCATCGGGTCATTGAGCTGAAACATCTGTTCCCCTCCCTGACAGAGCCATCTCATCCGCTCAACATCATTAACCGTCAGGGTAGAATTGCTTCACCCGGCAGCGAAATAACCACCATAGCGCCGGGGTTATCGACCGACCAGCTGGCCGACATCCTCATCGCCTCCGGCACCAGCCTTGATGAACTGGAAACCCTGCTGATCGAAAAAGCACTACAGAACAGCCATGGCGTAGTCACCGAAGCAGCGAAACAGCTGGGACTGACACGCCCTGCACTGGCCTACCGGATGAAAAAACGGCAATAAATTACGTACCGTCCGTGGCCGCATATCAGTGTCCGTGTCCGCATATCCGTGGCCGCATGTCCGTGTCCGTGTCCGTAGGGCCCGGCTCCGTCCGTGGCCGCGTGGCCGTGTCCGTGTCCGTGTCCGTGTCCGCATGTCCGTGTCCGCATGTCCGTGTCCGCATGTCCGTGTCCGCATGTCCGTGTCCGTAGGGCCCGGCTCCGTCCGTGGCCGCATGTCCGTGGCCGCGTCCGCGTATCCGTGTCCGTAGGGCCCGGCTCCGTCCGTGGCCGCATGTCCGTATCCGTGGCCGCGTGGCCGCGTGGCCGTAGTGCAATTGTAATTCTGATTGTTTTACACCAATGCTATTTCACGGCTAACGGCCAAAGGTCACTTCCATATCATCGGCCATCATCTGCGGGTCGACCGGCTGACCGGTGAGTGTTTTGACGCCACTGAGCCAGGCACTGACCTGGGCCGGATTGCGGTGCATCCACATCCGCACGGCGCGATCGACCGGGACAAACTCATTGCTGGTTTTCTGCATAATTTCTTCTTCGATCGCGGCCTTGAAGGTCAGGTTGCTGAAAAAGTGGGCGAGGTTGGGACATTCCTGCTCCAGTCCCTTGCGGATACTGGTATTCACCGTGGCCTTGCCGTAATCCGGGCCGAAATACTGATCACCACCATCAAGATAACGAATGGCAAACTGCTGGTTCATCGGATGCGGTTTCCAACCCATAAACACGATCCATTCTCCCTTGCGGACTCGGCCATTCACCTGTGCCAGCATCAGCCGTTCGGAGGTTTCAATCAGTTTGAAGTCTTTCAGCCCAAAGGCATTGGAGGAAATCATTTCGAGAATGGCGGCATTACCACTACTGCCTTTCTCCAGGCCGTAGATACGTCCTTCAAACTTGTCGCTAAACCGGGCGATATCGGCAAAATCATGCACGCCCTGTTCATAAACATAATCGGGCACCGCCAGTGTCCAGAGCGCTTCATCGAGGTTGGCCGTCAAGGTTGATACGTCTTGCGGGCCATAAAATGGCGCTGCCACCTCAACCATGGCGGGCGTCCAGTAACCCATAAAAACATCGATATTCCGTTGCTGCATCTGGCTGAATACTTCCGGTGTGGCGGGCTGGTTACTGAGTTCCACCCGATACCCCAATTGCTCCAGCAGCGATTTGGCAATGCCGTTAACCACATGCAAATCGGTCCAATCCACCACGCCTATACGCACGGTTTGGCACTGTGCTTCTGTAGCGCTTTCGGCGTAACCGGTCAGTGCCAGCAGCCACACCAGTACGCAACGGGAAACAAATTTCATGAATTACCTCGATTCAGACCATGGGAATTAAATGGTGAGGAGCCGGGAAACATCAGCAACAACGCTGTTACTAATTAACGTCGTCGCTAACAAACTCATCAACAACGCAGCAAACGGCCTTCAGCTTATAAATAACCGCACCCGGCGGCATTTCCCCATTAGGGCCATTCCCAAAGAGGTATTGACGCCATCTCAAACGGCAAAAAACCGGCTTTTGATAAAAGGAATAACTCGGGTGGGGTATATCGTTGGGGTGATTGACGCGCCAAAAGGCTACGCAATGGCTCAGACAGGGTTAGCTGAGCCGGGGCGGACAATATGACAGAAAAACCTCCGTCTGTGCGGAGCGGGTTGTTACACGGAACAGGTCACTGGCCTATAGGCCGGAGCCAAGTACCCAGCTGATGGTGAGTAGCGAAATCATCGACGTCCAGATAATGGTGGTGGAGGTTTCCTGCACGAAGGTGTCGTATTTTTGCGCCAGTACAAAGCTGCCTGCACCAGTTGGTGTACTGGCCATCAGAATCGCCACACTGGTCCAGAGTGGTGGTAGCGAAAAGACATAACTGGCCAGCCCCCAGGTCAGCAATGGCTGCCCCAGTAACTTCAGTACCGCCGTCATCGAGATCGCCCCGAGATCGCCAAACAGGGGTTTGCCCACCAGAAACAGCCCGAGCGAAAACAGCGCGCATGGCCCGGCGGCAGCCCCAAGAATATCGCAGAAGTTAAACACCATGGAGGGCAGTTCCAATGGCAACATCGCATACAGGATGCCGACCAGCGGCGATAACAACATCGGGTTTTTAAACACCGCCTTGCCAATATCCAGGGTAATACGCCCGGGACTGGCTGCCACCTTGTTATCCAGTTCAATCATGATAGTGGCCATGGTGATGGTCAGCAGAGAGCCAACCACCACAAACAGAATCACTGGCACACTGGCTGCGTCACCAAAGCTGGCAAACGCCAGCGGGATACCCAGATACCCGGTATTGCCGTAGGCCGCGTTCAAGCCCAGCATAGTGGCGCTGCCAAGCCGCTTGCCGAGCAGGTATTTCGCCAGCACAACCCCGATCACCATGGTCAGCACCACGCTGATTGCAATCAGGATCAGGTAATCCAGATTCAGCAACACCTGTGGATCAACCACAGCCATGGCCTTGAACAGCAGACACGGCATGGCAAACCAGAAGACAAAATCATTTAATGCCTTGGCTGCCTCGCTACCACAAATCCTGAATTTCCCTGCCAGAAATCCGGCCAGGATGATCAGGAAGACCGGAAAAACCGTATCAATCAGAATCGACATTTTACCTCCAGAACGCCTCCCGTATGGAGGGCCAGCAGTATAAAGAGAAAATATTGCCCGGCACCAGACAGCGATTGGTAGGACACAAGCGCTGGCCGTTGTGCTTCAGTCCGCCTGGCGACGTCGACCTGCCGTCTTGCGGCCCTTGCTATGTGTGCTGCTGGCGCTGCTACGGCGCCGGGGTTTCGCCTTGGGGTTGTCGCTCTGGATACCACTAAAAGCCTGGGTATTCAGCTGGCAGGCCTGGCCAACCAGGGTATGCAACTGCCCTAGCAGCGGTTGCATAAAACCCTCGTAGTTTAATGCCCGTTCGCTGATGTCGTTCAGCTGGCGTTCCCAATGCGCGGTCATGTCTGGCACGGTGGTGCTTTCTGGCAGGGTATTGATCAACGCACGACCCAGCTCGGTGGCCAGTATGGTTTTGCCTGCGCGCTGCAGGAAGCGCCGCTTGAACAACAGTTCGATAATACTGGCCCGCGTGGCTTCGGTGCCAAGACCATCGGTGTCTTTGAGGATTTTTTTCAGCTCGCGGTCTTTAACGAAGCGGTTGATGCCCGTCATCGCCGCCAGCAGCGTGGCATCGCTGAAATGCGTCGGAGGTTGGGTATGTTTTTCATCCACCAACGGCTCACCACTCCATACTGTCTGGCCGGGTGCCAGCACGGGCAAGCGGCCGTCGCCGGGTAGCGCTGAATCATCCGGTTGCCGCTGCTGTTTGCCTTGTGGCATGGCGGCCTTCCAACCAGGTTCCAGATTCTCCCGTTCGGTAGCGACAAACTGGCCGCCCGCAATGACCAGCTCAATACGACGGTCGGCATAACGATGCGGCGGATAAAACTGCAGCAGATACTGGCGGGCAATCATCGAATACAGCTGTTTTTCTGCCAGTGTCAGGCTGCCGGAAGCCGTGGTTTTTTCGCTAGGAATAATCGCATGGTGCGCTTCGACCTTACGGTCATTCCAGGCTTTGGAACGTAACGACAGATTGGCTCCCTCAATCACCGTCACCAGATCTTGCTGATGATGACCAATGGCACTGACGACCGACTGGCGGCGGCTGTAGTGATCCTCTGGCAAGTAACGGCAATCGGAGCGGGGATAGGTAATCAGCTGATACTTTTCGTACAACGACTGACAGCCATCCAGCACCTGTTTGGCGCTCAGTCCAAACGCTTTGGCGGCATCAATCTGCAACGCCGACAGGTTATAGGGCAGCGGTGCGGCTTGCTGTTTCTCCTTGCGTTCGCTGGCTGTGACGGTGGCGGGTTGCTGTCGAATACGTTCAGCCACGTTATGGGCAAGTTTGGGGTTAAGTACCCGCCCCTCGTCATCCAGGTGGCTGGCACAGGCTTCACTGGGTTGCCAGCGAGCGTAAAAACACAAGGGTTGACCGGCTTGCAGATGAATGGCAGCACGGACTTCATAAAAAGGTTTGGAGACAAAATCGCTTATTTCTTCATCGCGACGCACCACCAGTCCGAGAATCGGTGTTTGTACCCGTCCCACCGACAGTACCTGCTTCAACCCACCTTGCTGCCCCTTGACGGTACAGGCTCGGGTCAGGTTAATGCCGTACAGCCAGTCCGCCCGACTGCGTGCCAGCGCCGAGGTTGAGAGCGGGATAAAGTCCCGATTGGAACGTAGTTGCGTTAAGGCCCGGCTCACGGCTTGGGGATTGAGGTCGCTGATCAGCAGGCGTTGCATGTTCTGACGTTTGACCACCGGGACATTCAGATAGCTGACAACTTCGTCCACCAGTAGCTGCCCTTCCCGATCCGGGTCGCCGGCATGAACCAGTTGACTGGCCTCTTTCACCAGTTTACGTAACACCGACAGTTGTTTACGGGTCTGGCTTTTGGGTTGCAGTTGCCAGGTCTCGGGCACGATCGGCAATACATCCAGCCGCCACTGTTTGAACGCCGGGTTGTAGGCTTCTGGCTCGGCCTGTTCCAGCAAATGACCGATACACCAGCTGACGACATCGCCATTGGCAGCACGTACAAAACCTTCACCTTTTTGATGGGGTTTCGGCAGCACTGCCGCAATGGCGCGGCCAAGAGAGGGTTTTTCAGCAATAAACAGACGCATGGCTTTTCTGGATAACTGGGATTTTGTACAGTATATCCAGACTGGCGACAAAGGGAATGCACAGCGTGGTTTAACGCTGCGGTCGGTTATCCTTGATACCGGGCAGCATGCCCTGCAGCAGAGGCACCCGGTAACGCCACTGGATCAATAACACCGCCACAACGTGGATCACCACCATGGCCATAACGCTATTGGCCGCCCAGCGATGCAGATTTTGCACCCAATCTTCGCCCCAGAAGGCATCCAGTTCCTGCATCCAGCCGCTGACGCCGGTGACTGTCAGCATCAACAGCAACAACAGCACCATCAGCCCGCCAACCGGGCTGTGGCGACTGTTATGCCGATGCTGACGCTGGTACTCGCCAAACCGTTGCCAGTTATCACATAACCGCGCCGGCGTCGGCAGAAAGTCGCTGAAACGGGCGTTGGTCGGGCCAACAAAGCCCCAGATCAGACGCGCCAGCAGCAGCGCCAACAGCGTATAACCGGCCCATTCATGCGCATCGTCGCCATCGTCCAGCCACCAGAAGTTAGCCAGAAACAAAACCGCCACCGACCAGTGAAACAGACGTATAAAACGATCCCAGATCATTCCAGCAGCACCAGCTCAGTCGATTTTTTTCTTGACGATGTCGCCCGTTTTAGTATCGAAATACACTTCGATTTTGACAAACTCGGTCTTTGCCTCGTTCAGACCCCAGCCATAGATTTCATAACAATGGCCAGCTGCCTGGAATTTTTTGATGGCAAAACCATAGTCATTCACGATCTTTTTCTGCATTTCCAGCACATGCAGTTGTTCTTCTTTGGGGTGCTTCTGGCAATCAGCACTGGCATACAGCGGGCCACTGGCCAGGGTAGCGAATGACAGCAACACTATTTTTTTCAACATCACTTTCTTCAACATCAGGGAGGACTCCGACAAAGGACAAATTATCGGCCCGACATTACATTGAATATAAATTACTATCAATATCGTTTACAAACAATCACACCCTGGCACCAACCGCGCTCCAGAGCCTCAGATACCCCAGTTCACATCATCGTGTTTTGCGACACAATCGGTACGGAACGTCGACAACGTGGCGTTGCTGCAGGTCAGGTCGGTTACGACGATATCCGTGCCGTCGTAGTAACCGTCGAGCAGCAACCACTTGTCATCGTCGATGGCATTATCCAGGTCAGAACACTGGCTGAAGCTGCTGCAATCCAGATTGGGGGCACTGTCGTACACAGAGATAGAACCGCCACTGCTTTTTGACAGTTCACTGCCCCGTACAATTATTTTGAAATCGTAGCTGCTGCCAAGACGGTCATCCGGGCTGCTGTCATCATTATCCAGCTCGACTGCCGTAATGCTGCCGCCGTCACTGGTGGTTTTGATCACATCAATATAAGGCTGCTCTCCCCATACCGGCGTAAAGCCGTCGATACCATCGTCCAGTTGCAGCAGTTCAAAATCGTCCGAACTGTTAACCTTGTACACCAGGCACATAGCCGCTTCGGCCAAACCACATTCGCTCTGGAACCAGCCGATGTACCAGGACACGCTGCTGCTGCCTTCACAGCTGCTGTCAAAATCGTCTTCAGCTGCAGCACAGAGAACATTGTCCAGTGTAATGCCACCAGCCCCGTCGACACTGAATTCCAGTTGTGCCACATAGCCATTGGCAACCGCCGCAGTCAGCTCATCACAGGCGCTGTTGCAGGCAAAGTCGATCTCGCTGGCCAGATTCCAGTTCGCATCATCTACGGCGTAGAGAATACCGGTGTCGGTGTAGAGGGTCAGGGCGAAGGTTTCTTCACTGTCGCTGACGGCCTCGGTCGAAGCGATGCTATCGAAGCGGTAACGGCTAGGGTCACCATCTTCGTCAAATGAGACGGTGACATTCACCACATAACGGTTACCCCAGGCAAATTCGCTGAAGCCACTGAAAGTCTCCTCGACCACATCCCAGCTGTCGTCACTCGCTTCCCGAATACGAAAGCAGAGGCTGGTGCTGTCGGTATCGCACTGTTCTTTGTAATAGTCGACCTGGCGGGTTTCGGCCTGGTCGTCCCAGTGACGCCCGAGTTCCAGGCAGCCCGACAGCAACAGTGCCATCACCGGCCATAGTAATCGTATTATCCAACGCATCCGTTCAACTCTCTTCTGTCATCGTGTTCATCGAATAACAACCACATCAAACTGCATCACAACGGCATCACAACCACAGCAATTACCTTTACTAGCAGGTGACACTCATAGCGGTGGACTGCTGGCGGGTTATGACAGCCAGTGATTGCTTAATGCTTTCTATTGCTCAATGCCTTGCTGCAATAGAATAGGCATGGCGTAGCCAATCAATACCTGTTTTTGTACATCCTGTGCTTCACCTTCGATGCGCTGCCACAACGTATCCTGAATCTGGCGACTGCAATCACCGCCATCCACATCCGGGTAACAAGCGAAACGCTGCTGCAACAACCGCACCGCAGCATGATGCACTGGCAGAATTTCAGTCATGTGACGCATCTGGCGATCAATCGCCGCTGCCATGGTTTCCGCACTGGCCAGCTCGTCATCTGTCAATGGCTGGCCAAAATCAACGTGTATCGTTCCCTTCTGACCAATAATGCCCGCCAGCAAACTGCGGGTATCTTCCCCTTCTTCCTTGCTGTAACAGCCGTATTTGGATCGGGCCACCAGCTCTCTGGCTTTCATCAAGTCACATGGATCCCATTCGTACTGGATGCACACTGGCACCGGGCGCAGGGCGAACAGGGTTGCGGCAAAGGTTTCCGCGTGTTCACGTCCATGCAGGGCCAGCATTTTTAATACCGCCTTGTCGGTCAGGTCGATGCCATTTTTGGCCCGTCCTTCCCGCTGGGCAATCCAGACTGATTCATGCTGATCCAGCGAAAAACGAATATAGCCCGATAGCTGCTGTAATGCCGTCAGCTTTTCTCGTTTATTGGTAATGTTTCGTCGAACAATAAATGATTTATTGAGACGCATGACATCGGCAATATCCGGGTGACTGAGCAAATTATCACCAATCGCAATCCGACTGGTGGGCCAGCCCGCCTGATACAGCGAGTAGTTGATCAGCGTTGGATCCATGGCGATGTCACGGTGGTTGGATATCCACAAATGTCCCTGTTCCGGGGCCATTTTATCCAGCCCCCGCACCACCACATCGGTGGCGGTTTTGGCCAGCAGACGTTCGATCCAGCCTTCCATCCACATCTGGAAATCGTGCACGGTATTGACGCCCGCCAGCTGGCGATCCAACAGGTAACGGGCTAATGGCAGCATCCGTTCGCGCAGCCAATGCGGCAACATCGGCAGCCGGTATTTCAGCAGTGCCCGGTGTACGGTGTCGGACTGACTCACTCGCTCCAGTACGGCAGCAACTTCATCATCCTGGTAGGGGCGGATATCGGCGTAACAATCTGGTATTGGCATATCTGGATTCGGCAGTAAAAGGCGCGGGGATGATGCCTGAACAATGCGTTGCTGTTAAGGCACATTGAGGGATGTGGTACCGTTAGCCCCATAAAATTTCTGGTCAGTGCACCGTACTGACGGTTTTTGAGGAGACACCCGATGATTGAGCAGTGGCAACCGGCTTCCAGCCAGACCAGCAAACCGGATTCCGACACTCTGCTGCAACTGCTAGCAGCCCTGCCCCAGCAACCGCAATCACCTGTTATTGACCGTCAGCGTCTGGATGACAGCGCACGGGCCAAAGCCCATACCTGGATCACACTGGACGAAGCGGCATGGCAGACGGCGCTGGCCGGGATCGCAGCCGACCAGTTGCTACAGGTTGCTACTTTTTTTGTCTGTGCCGAGCAACAGCTGGAAGATTGGCAATGTGGCAGCAGCAATCCGGCGATCTGGGTATTTCGTTACCTGAAGAAACAGGGCACCCCTGCGAGCAAGGAGCAGATCCGGGCCATCAAGGCACTCACCGACAACCGCTATATTCCGCACGGCAGCGCCCTCTGAGTAACTGCCAGTAACAGTAACAGTAACCTCAGGGTCAGGGGTCAGGGGCCGCTTACCGGCCCTCTCGACCAGCCCGCAAAAACGTTGGCAACTCGCGCCGCAAATCTTCCAACCGTACCGGTTTGGCCAGGTAACCGTTCATACCGGCGGCTTCACAGGCGCCCTTGCGGTCTGACATCACATCGGCAGATAACGCCACAATCGGTACCCCAGGCAGATCTTGCTGTTGTTCTCGTCGACGTATTTCCCGACAGGCATCAAGGCCATCCAGCACCGGCATATGGCAATCCATCAGGATCAGATCGAATTCAGCAACGGCACTTCTATCAACCGCTTCGCGGCCATTATTGGCGACGGTGACAATACACCCCAGGTGCGCCAGCATCTGGGTAGCCACTTTCTGGTTCACGGCATTGTCTTCCGCCAGCAGGATACGGCAGTTATTCAACCGTGCATCATCTTCAGCAACCGGCTTGCTCATACCCATACCCTGATAGCGATTGGTTCGGGTAATCATCAAGGTCGGCTGAGGCGGTTGCTGTAGCAGACGACTGAGCAATTCACGCAAATTGCTCTGGCTGATTGGCCAATCCCAGTGAGCACCCACACCGGCAGCCAACAAAGCATCACGGCCAGTAGTTAACACATCCTTGGACGATAAGGCCAATCGCACCGGACTGGCCGCCAACGCACGACGCAAGTCCTCATCACTCTCCATCCAGCTGCGATAAGCCAGCACCAGAATGGCGGGCTGTTCATGCGGCAGCAAGGCCACCACATCCGCTGGGCGGCCAAATTCCCGATACGGCATCCCCAGGTGGCGAGCAACTGAAATCAGCAAGGTACGATTTGCCTGCAGTTCGTCACAGATCCACAACGCCTGCCCGCCTATCGGCGAAATATCCCCTTCATCACCGGTTCTGACGGAGACCACTGGCAAGATGACATCAAACCAGAAGTTGGATCCGACACCCGGCGAACTGACCACACCGACATAGCCATCCATCAGTTTGGCCAGCCGTTGGCAGATATTCAGACCCAGCCCGGAACCGCCCGCAGCGGAGGAAATCCTGCCGTGAACAAAACTGTATTCCTCGAATAACGCCATCACCTTGTTGGCACCGATACCGATACCCGAGTCTTCAACCGAAAACCGCAACTGCACTTCATGTCCCAGTTCCCGGACTTGCACCACCCGCAACAAGATATGGCCAGTCTCGGTAAACTTAATGGCGTTGCTCAGGTAATTCATCAGAATCTGGCGAATACGAATCGGGTCACCTATCAATTGAGCAGGTATTTTTTCGTCCATAAACGACTGCAGCGCCAGCTGTTTTTCCTGCGCCTTGCTGGACACCATTTCCAACAGGCTTTGCACCAGTTCAGGCAGATCAAACACGTCGGTCTCAAGGCTCAGCTTACCAGCATCAATTTTGGATATATCGAGGATATCATTGATGATCGCCAGCAAGTGTTCAGAGGAACTTTGAATAACCCGTTGAAAACCTTGTTGTTCATCATCAAGGTCGGTCTGTTCCATCAATGACACCATACCTAGCAAGCCGGTCATGGGAGTACGAATCTCATGGCTCATATTGGCCAGAAAACGGCTTTTGGCCAGGTTCGATCGCTCGGCATAATCCCGCTTGGTTTCCAGCGCTTGTCGTTGCCGGACCAGGACGGACACATCGCGAAAAAACACCAGCGCCTCGGTATCCGCCTGCGGATTGGTCACCAGCCAGACATGCCAGCAACAGGCCGGTTCGGCATCCGTCAAGATCTCCATGGAGGCGGTAATACCCTTGTCCAACACGCCACGCAGGGCGGACTGCCACGCATCGCGCTCGGCCAGCGGCAGGCAACCTGCCAAATTTTGCCCACTCGTCAGTAGCTGTCGGGCAAGCGGACGATTGGCCTCTATCACCTGGCCCTCCGAATCAACCCGAACCAGCACATCGGGGGACTGTTGCCACCATGATTGCAGCTGTTGTTGCCGTTGCATCAGCGCATTCAGCTGCTGGCGAAGTCGGCGCTTTGCCTGCACCAGCAAGGCCAACGCCACCAGTACTGGCAGCAATACCAGCACCAACAACAAGACGAGCCCACTTTCAGTAAACATGTCTGTCATAGCTACCTTTTTTAGCGATCCCTGCCCACGTAGTCACCGATACAGACGTTATGTCAAACGCTGACTGTGATGGTCACTTAAATCCAGCAAGCCGACGAAGCGCTTCTGTTCCGTCGGCCAGTGCAGTCGGCACCAACCATCGCTACTGCCCCCACCTGCCACATCGGCTCCCGCCAGGATACACAGCATTTCCTGCAGTTCTCCTTCACGCCGAATACGATTCACCGCAGCAACCAATGCCTCATTGGAAACCACCATCGCACTCGGCTGTTGCTCTGCATAACAATAGCCAAACTGCATCGCATCTCCGGCCACCAGTGGCTCCCAGCCTGCCCGCCGGGCAGAAGACGCCAGCTCAGCAGCCAGCTCCTCCGGTTCGGCAAGAATCAGCAAGGTTCGACTTTGACCTCGTAACTCATCGGGAACCGGCATCTGGTTACTTTGCAAAAAATTGATAAAGCCGGGCAAGGGAATTCGATTATCTCCACGCCCTGGCAGTTTATAAGCATCCAGATGACCACGTTCAATCCAACGGATGACCGTCCTGAAATTTACGCCACAGTACTTTGCAACCTCACCTGTGGTCAGTGCCTGTTTTCCCCTCACGTCATTGCCCAGCCCGATAGATACATTAGTTTCAGTATAGATACCCTTTGGCCATTGCAAGGTCGAAACAGTATGCTGTGGCCAGGACACCAGAGTGGCACGCCCGAAGTTATCCACTCAATCGGTCAGCAGTGCCCCCGGAACAGGAGCCGAAATGACGTTCAAGGTATTACTGGTTGATGATGAAGCCGGTATTCTGCATTCAATCTCAAAGCTGCTTCTTAACGAATCCATTGCCGTGAGAACGACCACCAGCGCCGCCGAAGCCCTCGATTACCTCGCCACCCAGTCCATCCAGGTGCTGGTCACCGATTTCCAGATGCCGGATATGGATGGCCTGGCACTCTGCCGGGAAGCTCGCCAACTAAGCCCCAGCAGCTACCGTATTATGCTCTCTGGCCACGTCGATTACCCGGTACTGCGTCAGGCCCGGCAACAAGGTGTGATTCACAAGTTTATTGCCAAACCCTGGAACAATCTGGTACTGGCGCGGGATATTTTTGAAGGTGCCCGCCAGTCCAGTCTGATGCAACGGGCCCATACTCTGAAAACCGCCATGAATACCGAGCAGCCCGCCTTTCTGACCGACAACAACTGGGTCATTCGCCTGGCCAACAAACCGGTCTGTGAAGCGCTGTCGGTGGCTGAGGATCAACTGCTGGGTCGCAACCTGTTTGCCAACAGCGTCAGCAATATGCCGGTTGCCCTGGAAACAGAAATCACCCGCCAGTCTGAATCCAACCAGACCTGGCTGGGCTACTTCAACCTGATCGACCAGCAGCGTCGCATCCAGCCCACCTGGATGGCCATTACACCACTCAGTGAAGACTTCCGGCTCTGTATCTGTGGCCTGATCAATACCGCAGCCGACCGGCAATCCGAATTAAAAACCGAATTTCAGCGTTACTCCGGCCTGCATCAGCTCAATCAGCTGGAGAGTTATCTGACCCAGTCGGATGGTATCAACTGCATTTTACTGATCAGTTTCGATGAAAACAGGGTCGCCGACGCCGACCTGGGCAGCCTGTGTTATGAACGCCTGGTCGAGGCAATTGCAGCGCAGTCGCCAGTATTCCAGCCAGCCCACCACCTGTTTCTGGTACCGGTCATCACCGATCCGGCCAGCCCCTGTGCCGAACACCTGCAGAGTGCCATTCTGCAGGTGTTCGGCAAGCCGCTGCCGCACCAGAATCGGGCAATCACCTTGACCCCCGACATCAGCTGCGAATGGGTGCAATCGTCACAGAATGACACTCGCTCCTCAACGGATCCGCTTGAACGAATCCGCCAGCACCTCGGGCTTGGCAGCATCAACGGCCAGCCCCAGCCACAGGAACGGCCCCAGCCAGCGGCTGTTGTGGAGGCATCTCCCGAGCGCCAGAGCGATTTTAACGCCATGCCAGTGTTTGATTCCCAGGGCGCGCTGGCAGGACTGGAGCTGCTCCCCGAGTACATGATCGAACCCGATATTTGCCGCCAGTGGCTGGAAGACATGCATATCGCCTGGCAACAACATTTTTCTCAGCCCATGTACGTCATCCTCCGGGTAACCAACCTTAACGATGAGAGCTGGCAACACATCACCGCCTGCATCGTCAAATGGCACCAACAGGCAACCGGCCCGGTGCCCCACTGGTGCGTTATCCTGCCGTGGAATCCGGATGACACAGTGCCAGAACTGGCCCATGGACTGCGCCAGCTCAATATGCAGCTGCTACTCGAGATGGTACTGAGCACACCTCAGCAACGGCTGCCCGGCTATCGCAGTCTCCGTGCCATGAACGTTGATGGCTTCAGTCTGGCACCAGGCCTGGTCGCCCTCACACGTCAGCCCCAATATCAGGAAAGACCGTTACTGCAGCGCCTGCAGCAGGACGGGGTCATTATCTATGCCCATGGCATTGGCTCGACCGAAGCGCTGGCCGCCGCCCATCAAAGTGGTGCTGGCTGGTTAAGCGGTAATGCCTTGTCGCGCATGGTGAACGCCACCCAGCTGCACTGGTTTGCCATCAGCGACTGAATTCTCATGTATGATGGGCGGCTAATCGGAGGAACCGCCCTGTGAACAAAGACCAAGCCTATCACCAGATTGCCCTGGCCTGTCTGAAATCCCTGCGCAACACCAGCGCCAGCAGCTCGGATGCCGTGTCCGAGCTGTACAGCACCATAGATGAAGCCTTCCAGCAGCAATTTGCCCTGATGCTGACGGAACTGGAAGACAATCGCGAACGTCTCAACCGCATTTGTGAGCTTGACCCCGGCATCAACACACTGGCCGACGCCCAGGCAATTGCCTTGAACCGGGGAACCTCACACTGACAACGCGCCTGGGGCCAAGCTTCAGGTAACCCAACCCTGATTGACCGCGACTTGTAGTAGGAGCAGGTATGTTATCGCCCCGTTACTGGATTTTTATTGTTATTGTTCTGGCTGCCATCGGATATTCCATGTTCAAACCCGCGTCTGACACTCCCGCTGCTGTTTCCGACTGCAGCGACACCACCCCCTGGAACTGCCGCGAGCCGGGTGACACCAGCGTCATTGTCAGCCCCTCGGATCCGTTCAGCTACGAATACGTCCAGCTCGACAATGGCTTGCGCGTACTGCTGGTATCCACCCCAGGCACCGACAAGGCCGCCGCCGCCATGACCGTGGCCACCGGCAGTGGCGATGACCCCAAGGGCCGCGAAGGCCTGGCGCACTTTCTTGAACACATGCTGTTCCTTGGCACCGAACCCTACCCCGAGTCGGGCGAATATCAGGCCTTTATCAGCCGCCATGGTGGCAGTCATAACGCCTTTACCGCGCATCAGCAAACCACTTACTTTTTCTCGATCGACAATGATGCCATGAGTGGCGCACTGGATCGTTTTGCGCCTTTCTTTATCTCTCCCAGCTTTGACGAAACCTATGTCGATCGCGAGAAAAACGCCGTTCATGCCGAATACAGCGCCAAGATAAAAGACGATTTCCGCCGTATTTTTTCGGCTGAAAAGCAAGCCATGAACCCGGCCCATCCTTACGCTGGCTTTGCTACCGGCAACCTCGACACCCTGTCGGATCGCCCGGATCGCAAGGTGCGCGATGACCTGATCGACTTTTACCGCCAGCATTACAGTGCCGACCAGATGACCCTGGTGCTGGCAGGCAACTACCCGCTGCAACAGCTGCAAGACTGGGCCACCAGCCACTTCAACGCCGTTCCCAAGCGAGACGTAAAAACCGCCACGTCACGGCCACCCATGTTTGTACCGGAACAACTGCCGCTCGATATCAATATCGAACCGGTAAAAGAAATTCGCCGCCTGCAATTTACCTTCCCAATGCCGGAAACCCTGTCGCTGTACCAGTACAAGCCGCTGCAATTATTGTCCAACCTGCTCGGTCATGAAGGCGAAGGCAGCATACTCGCCTTGCTGAAAGAAAAAGGCTGGGCCGAAGGTCTCAGTGCCGGACGCTCCATCAGCACCCGCTTCGAGTCCAACCTGGTCATCCAGATTGAACTGACCCGTGCCGGGCTGTTACACGTCGAAAACATCACCCAGATACTCGAACACTACTTTGCCCTGCTTAAAGACCAACCCATTCCGACCTACCTGATGACCGAACAAGAACAGCTGAGCGAAATGTCATTCCGCTTCCAGCAACATGGCAGCCTGTCAGACTACGCCGTACGCTTGAGCAGCAACCTGCAGGTCTATCCGCCCGAGCAGGTGATCCACGGCGACTACCTCTGGCGGCCGACAACACTAGGCACCCTGAAGCCTTTCCTTGATGCCCTGAGCATGGATAACGTCTTGCGCACCCTGATTGCACCCGGCGTCGCGACCGATATGACCGACCCCTGGTACAACACGCCAATGCGTATTCGTCCATCCAGCTACCTGGCCGCAGATGTCTCGACCGATGAGCTGGAACAACTGCACCTGCCTGCACCCAACCCCTTTATTCCGCAAGATTTCTCACTCAATGCCGAACCGGAACAAGCGGTTCCGACCGCGCTGATTGATCAACCAGGACAGCAACTCTGGTACTACCCGGAACACGAGTTCGCCCAGCCCCGCAGCCGTATTACCCTGGAGCTGCAACATGCCGACATCGCCACACCGCGTGGCATGGTACTGGCTCAGCTGTACACCCGCGCAGTCAACGAAGCGCTCAATACCTACAGCTACCCGGCGCAACTGGCCGGGCTGAATTATGGCCTCAGTGCCAACTCCCGTGGCCTGCAACTGATGCTGTCCGGCTACCAGGACAAGCTGCCCGAATTGCTCAAGCGAGTACTGGATGGCATGCAGCAGGTCAGCATCAGCGACGACCAGTTCCAACGCTATCAGGCATCGTTACAGCGAAATCTGGAAAACCAGCTCAAGGCCAAACCCTACGAGCGCGGCATCGCCGAACTGAAACGCTGGATCTACTCCCCCAGCTTCGACGAACAACAGCTGCTGGGTGAACTCGGCTCGGTCAGCCGCGCCGACGTCGAAGCCTTCGCCAGTACCATGCAAGGTAATAACGCTACCCGCTTATATATTCACGGCAGCATGAGCAAGGCCGATGCCGAAGCGATCGCCAGCCAGGTAGCCGAGGTATATCCGGCCAACCCCGAGCAACAATCCAGCCTCGCCATCCTCAAGGCACCTGCTGGCAAGTTCCAGCAGTCGCTGAATCTGGATCACAAGGACAACGCCATGATCCTGTACCTGCAAGGTCAGGATACCAGCGACCATAACCGCGCTCAGACAGCCCTGCTTGGCCAGATGATCAGCGCTCCCTACTACCAGTACATGCGTACCGAACAGCAGTTGGGGTATATTGTCTTTGCTGCCGTTTACCCGCAGCGTACCGTGCCCGGGTTGGTCTTTATCGTGCAGTCGCCAGAACATACCCCTGCCGACCTGATCCACCACAGCCAGATCTTCTGGAACCACTATCAGGACACTCTGGCGGCCATGGGCGAAGAAGAATTTGCCGCCTTCAAGGAAGGCCTGATCAGCATGCTGCTGCAACCACCGCGCAACATGAGTGAAAAAGCCGACGACTTCTGGCGCGACATTGATGTCCAGCGTACCGGCTTTGATACCAACAAAGCCATTGCCAGCGAAGTACAAAATCTGACGCTGGCAGAAATTCAGGCGTTGTATCAACGTCTGATCCTGCAAGCCGATGTACCCTGGCTGTTATTTACCCAGGGTGAACCCGTACCCGACTGGCAACCGATGAACAGCCTGCAGCGCGACCAGATGACAAGGTTTGACCTCCCGCGCTAACAGGCACATAACACAGGGCCTGGCCATGGCGGCCAGTGCCCGAGGGAGAAGACGATGAAGACCTGGCAAAACCTGGACGAGCTGACCCTGAGCAGCCACTACGCCACCCTGCCTGAATCCTGGTATCACGCCATCGAGCCGACGCCACTACCGGATCCTGCCATCGTCAGCGTCAACCACATGGTCGCCGAGCAGCTTCATATCAACCCCTACAGTCTGGATCCGCACCAACTTGCCGCCTGGCTCGGAGGCCACACCCTGCCACCGGGAGCCAGACCGCTGGCAATGAAATACAGCGGCCACCAGTTTGGCGTCTACAACCCGCAACTCGGTGATGGCCGCGGGCTGTTGCTGGGAGAGCTGGAGATCGATGGCGAACGCTGGGATCTGCACCTCAAGGGCGCGGGTCAAACCCGCTATTCACGCATGGGGGATGGCCGTGCGGTACTACGTTCCAGCCTGCGGGAATACCTGGTCGGGGAAGCCCTCACCCATCTCGGCATCCCCTCTACTCGAGCCTTGGCAGTCTGCGTCAGCAGCCAGAAAATCCAGCGTGAACGGGTTGAACTGGCAGCAACGATCCTCCGCGTCAGCCGCTGCCATATTCGTTTTGGTCACTTCGAACACCTGTACTACACCCGCCAATTTGACGGCTTGAAACAACTGGCCGACTATTGCCTCGACCGTTACTACCCGGACTGCCAGAGCGCCGACAACCCGTATCTGGCCATGTTCCAGCACATCAGCCAACGCAGCGCCGACATGGTGGCAGGCTGGCAGGCCTATGGTTTTTTACACGGCGTCATGAACACCGACAACATGTCGATTCTGGGTGAAACCTTTGATCATGGCCCCTTCGCCTTTATTGATCGCTGGAAAGAAAATGCCGTCTACAACCATACCGATCAGGAAGGCCGCTACGCCTTCGACCAACAACCCGATGTGATTCACTGGAACCTCTCCGCACTGGCCCAGGCACTGACGCCACTGGTGCCGGTTGATGACCTCAAGGCCGCTCTCGAACAGTTCCCCGAGCGCTATGCTGCAGCCTACCAACAACGGATGTCGCTGCGCCTTGGTCTGGCTACCAGCCAACCCGGCGACGACGAACTGATTCGTCACTGGCGCGATTTGCTGAACCAGCATCAGGCGGACTACAACCCGCTGTATCGGGCACTGTCCGAAGCCCAGCAAAGCGACGATGGTCAACCCGGCCTCAACCACCTTGACCTTGCCCCCTGGCAAACCATGCTCAACGACTGGCTGCCGCAATACCGGCAACGACTGCAACAGGAAACCTGCAACGCCGAAACCCGCCGCCATGCCATGCTGGCCGTCAATCCGGCCTACACCCTGCGGACCCACGTAGCCCAGCACCTGATCGACAGGGCTGAAGAAGGTGACTACCAGCCACTCAACGACTGGCTGACCATCTTGCAGAATCCGTTTGATGAACATCCAGGATTTGAACAATGGCGTCGCGCGCCGGATACCCGAGGACTGGTGATGCTGAGCTGCTCGTCATAAACCGCAACCAGCCATTCAGCGGTACCCGGCATCGTGGGTTGAGTATCCATGACCGTGAGCACGCGCCAAAAACACACACCTTTGTATGTTTTTAGCAACTCACGGCAATAATTTCGGTAATTGCAGTCCTGTCGGCAACCACATCAGATCACCATCTGATATGATTCAAGGCTTGACCCCAAACCCCCTTGCTGTTGTCCCGTCGTACAGAACATAAGCCTTGCGGGCTGTTAGCAGACAAAATCCAAGGGGATAAACTGCGCCATCAAACAGTTTGAACAACGATCCCTATCCACTCGAGGATCGTATCGATGCTGCAGGCCTTACCAACTGACGCCAGTGTATTAAAATATCTGATATGAGTTCACCGAAACTGACCCGTAATGACTGGATCAACTCCGCAATGAATGTGCTGGCTACTGGTGGCATTGACCTTGTACGAGTTGACAACCTCGCCAAGGAAATGAAAATCACCCGTGGCAGTTTTTATTACCACTTTGAAAACCGGCAGGAATTGTTACAGGCGATTCTTGAGCGCTGGCGCATCAAAGCCACGGAAGCCGTCATTGAAAGCCTGAAAAAACGCTCGCTGAACACCAGAGAGCAATTGATTGAACTGATCACCCTGCCCTACAAGGGCGAACGCTCCTTTGAAGCGGCCTCGATCGAAATCTCCCTGCGCGCCTGGGCGCGTCGCGATCCCATGGCCAAAGCCGCTGTCGAGGAAGTCGATTCCTATCGTATTTCCTACATCGAAAAGCTGTTTATGGAAATGGAACATCCGCAGGAACAGGCCAGTGATCTGGCCTATCTGATCTATTCCTATATGGTGGCCAACTCGCTAATGGGAGACAAGGATGATCCGCAAAGCAAGGCCGACCGCGCCCGCAGACTGGCACTGTTTCTGAGCGACAATTGCCCGCTAACCAACTGTCAGCACCGACTGCAAGGCCATGCCAGCGGTGGCTGATCGTGAAAGTTGAAAGTTGAAAGTTGAAAGTTGAGAGTTGAGAGTTGGAAGCCTGACGCCAGATAACAGACGTCAGGCAAGTGATTACTCCATCCACTCCACCAGTCCCAGAGAAACAATCGGGAACGCCACAATCAGCGCCAGCCGGAACAGATCGGCCACCAGGAAAGGAAAGACACCACGGAAGATCACCTTCAGATCAACATCCGTAATCACCGATTTCAGCACAAACACATTCAGCCCCACCGGCGGGGTAATCAGACTGATTTCGGTGGCCACCACCACAATGATGCCAAACCACACCAGATCCATCCCCATACCCGCGACCACTGGATAAAACACCGGTACGGTCAGCAGCAGCATGGAAATCGACTCCAGCACCGCTCCCAGTACAAAATACAGCGCCAGCATGATCAGCAGTACCCCGATCAGACTCAGATCCAGCGATTCAATCCAGGCGACAATATGAAACGGCATATTGGAAATATTCACCAGATTGGCGAATACCAGTGAACCGATCAGAATGGCCACCAGTGATACCGTCGTTGCAGCAGACTCTTCCAGTGCATCCAGCAAATTACGCCACTCAAACTTACCCCGGATCAGGGTCACGACAATCGCCCCCACCGCACCCACACCGGCCGACTCGGTCGGTGAAAAGAAACCGGCATAGATACCACCCAGCACCAGCACAATCAGCAGCGAGAACGCCCACAGCTGACCAATCGCCTGCAGTTTTTCCTTGCCGGTTGCTTCTTTAACACGGCTATCACTGTCACCCTTGACATGCACCACATACAACACCGCCGCAATATAAAACAGCACCCCCAGTACACCCGGCAGCACTCCGGCAATAAACAGACGACCGATATCGGTCTCGGTCATGATGCCGTAAAACACCAGTGCAATAGACGGTGGAATCAGAATACCCAAGGTGCCACCAGCAGCAATGGAACCCGTTGCCAGACCATCGCTGTAACCGAATTTTTTCATCGACGGGTACGCAATCCGGCTCATGGTTGCCGCCGTGGCAAAACTGGAACCACAAAACGTACTGAAGCCTCCAGACGCAGCAATGGTGGTAATTGCCAGACCACCACGATAATGACCCACCAGCGCATGGGTGGCGCTGTACAGTTCCTCCGCCAGCCCCGAACGACTGATGATATTCCCCATCAAAATAAACAGCGGAATCACCGCAAATTCGTAGGACAATACGGTTTCAGTGGCAATCATGCCCAGCTGGCTTAATGCCGGAGACCAGCCCTGAAACCAGGCCAGCCCCACCACCCCGACAGCCCCGGTAGCAACGGCAATAGGGATACGTAAAAACAGCAAAAACAGCAATACAACAAATGCAAAAATCATAACCATGGACGCTATTACCCCTGACGTTCAGTACGTGGTAACCGCGCCGAACGGGTTTCCGGCGTGGTAACGATCAGGCTGACAAACGCGATGACCGCCAAGACAAACATGACCAGCAATACCAGCCATTTTTCAAAGCCGAGAAACATAAAGGTTTCCCCGAACAGACGGGTGTCTTGCAGAGTCTGGTACACCATCACCACCAGAGCACCAAAAAACACCACTTCAATCAGATAACCAAACCAGAACACCAGTACACCCAGTGTTCCTTTAAACAGCCCATCAAACAAATCGATACGGATGTGTTTGCTGGTTTTATGGACATGGTACAAACCGGCATAAAACGAAACCGCCAGAAAAATACCGACCAGCTCATAGGCAAACCCCAATGGGGCGTTAAACACTACCCGGCCAAACACATCGGCAAACGTCACCGCCGCCATCAGCATCAGGGTAATGATCGAGAGTTTGGCGCAGAGATATTCCAGCACCGCAAGCAACGAAAACTTCACAGATTTCTCCATTCAATCGGCATAGAAAAGCACAGCAATCGCGCCCCGGCCGTAACGACAGCCGGGGAGCTGTATACTCTTACTGTTCCAGTGCTTCGGTTTGCTGGCTGTAGAAGCGCATCGCCTCCAGGCCATCGACCCCGGCAGCGGTCGCCTTATCCAGCCATTGCTCACGAATAGGGGCAAACGCTTCGTCCAGACCAACAAACAGCTCTTCCGACGCAATTTGATAATCCTTGCCCAACCGCTTTTTTAATTCACCACGCGCCAGCAAATCGTTCTTGTGCCACAACGCGCCCATGCGTACCGCCAGCTTTTCGCCGGAAATCGCCATAATGGCTTGCTGGTCTTTGGCTGAAATCTTGTTCCATTTATCTTTGTTCATAATCACAAAGGCACTGTTGGAATAGAGGCCACCCGGAATCTGGGTGATGTAGTTAATGTACTTGTCGACTTTAAAACCGGTCAGCAACTCATCCGACAACGACGTGCCATCGACAATGCCGCGAGACAAAAACTCGCGCAGCTCCGACAGTGAGCCGGATACCGGTACAGCACCCAGAGTCTTCAGCGCATCACCCACAACACTGGTCTGGACACGGATTTTCTTGCCCTGCAAATCCTTGATCGTATTGACCGGTGCATCCTTCATATGCAGGTTACCGCCGGAGGTAACATGCACTGCCAGCGTCACCACGTCACCATGCATGCCGGCTGGCTTGAAGTACTTTTCAAACACGCGCCAGTAAGCCGCAGAACTGATACCGGCATCATTCACACTGAATGGGAACTCCACCATTTCTGACAGCGGAAAGACGCCCGGCGTATAACCGTGAGGCCCCCAGGCAATATCAGCAATGCCGTTAACTACCGCCTGATAGTTTTTGGTCGGTGGCACAATCGGCTTGGCCGAAGGCTGCACCTTCACCCGCCCTTCTGTGACTTTTTCAATCTCCTCAAAATATTGGTACAAACCGTCTTTCTGCGACCAGTGCTGAGACGGAAACCACTGGTTGTATCGCAATACAATAGTGTCTTCCGCCAGAGCAATGGACGAGGTCACAATAGCCGCCGAGACAAACGCTGACTTGATAATAATGCGCTTGAATAGATTCATGGTTTTCTCCATTTTATTATTCTATTTTCAAATACATACATGTCTGTATGTTGAGGGCAAACTTTAACCCGTGGCCTGGCCACGAGCAAGATCAAACAAAGGCATCGGAATAGAAATTGGCTGAACTCAGCCCGCATTGACCCACAAAATCCCGGCGCGCAGACTCAATCACTATCGGCGCACCACAGGCGTACACTTCGTGAGCCGACAGGTCGTTCAAATCGGCCACCACCGCCTGGTGTACAAAACCGGTACGACCCACCCAGCCATCCGTGGTATCCGACACCACCGGAATATAATCAAACCAGGGCAAGCGCTCGGCCCAGCCTTCACACAGCGCCGCCATGTAGAGATCGGCGGCCGAACGACCACCCCAGTACAATCGAACTGAACGCTCGTTACCCTCAGCGATCAGCTGCTCCATAATCGCCTTGATAGGCGCAAAGCCAGTCCCGCTGGCCAACAACACCATCGGAGCATCGGAATTACGCAGGTAGAAACTGCCGAATGGCCCTTCTACCGTCACCATTTTGCGCAGCCCCAACTCGTTAAAAATAAACGGCGTGCCGGTGCCATCCGGTTTTAGCCGGATATGCAATTCAATCGCGTTTTCCTGTAACTGTCGGCTCGCCATCGAATAGCTGCGCGTCACGCCGTTGGGCAAGGTAATATCAATGTACTGTCCCGGCAGATAAGGAAAATCACTGCCCGGTGCCAGCATCAGCTTGAGTACAATCACATCGCTGGACACCTGGTCTTTCAGCAGCACCCGAGACACCAGTTTCTGGATCGAAATACCCTCCAGCTCGGTGACTTCAGGCGCATTCAACGCCAGATCCTGATGCGCCACGGCCTGGCAACACAGCACCGTTGCACCGGCCTGATCACTCTCCGCCAACGCCAGACCGGCCGGATACGTCACCGCGCCTTCTGAGATCGGCGTCTCAACCAGAGTACGACAGTCACCACAGCGACCATCACGACAGCCGTGCTTCAACATGATCCCGGAGCGCAAAGCGGCATCCAGAATGGTTTCTCCCTCGTGGGTATCGAAGGTTTTACCCACCGGGTTTACGGTAATGGTACTCATATAACACCTGTTTCAATGTATTCGTCAGATGTCTGAAGCCGGAGATCAGACGCCTGACGCAATGTTTTCTCGTTTCCGCGCTCAACGCGGGAATGCCAATCCGCAAGGGCTGCCCCGCCGGAGCGTGGCAGCCAGTCCAGCGTTAGCCTTTCGCTTTGTTAG
>CAJXTI010000047.1 GCA_913061185.1 uncultured Oceanobacter sp. | reverse complement strand
ACTGAACAACAATCAGGTTTGCATCACAACAATAACAACGAGCATCCATCCCTATGGATCAGCCAATAGTCACGCCACCCACCGAGCAACAACTGACGCTGCTGGAATCGCTGGGCACCCCGGCGTTCTTCGACCACTTCCTCAACTGGCTACAACACCAGCTACTCAGCGACCAATGCATGATCTTTTTCTGCCCCGATGGCGAACACGTCAGTACGCTGCTGTACAAAGACTTCAGCCACGACGCCTCAGCCCGCCAGCTGGCCATGGCCTATATTTCCGAGCGCCAGTACCTCCACGACCCGAACTTCGACAAGCTACGTCACTGCCAACCAGACCAACTGATTACCGAACATTATGGTGTTCTCAGTGGCAACATGGGGCTGCACTACCGCAATCGTTTTTTTGAACAGCCAGGTTTTCTCGACAAATGGTCCGTGATTTGCCACTCAGACAGCGGCAACTACTACATCAATCTCTACAGCCGTCGCGGCTATTTCAGACCATTATTCAACAACAGCCAGCAACAAGAGCAAGGTATTGCACGGCTGCTTGCCCTGCTGGTCAGCAAACATTACCTGCTGAACAACCAACTGCTCAATCAGGGGCCGCTGGCGTTTTTATCGGAACGCGAACGCCAGGTGTGTGAAGCCGTACTGGCAGGCAAAAAATCCGAAACCATTGCCCACGACCTGACCATTGCCCCCAGCAGCGTAGTGACCTACAAAAAACGCGCCTACGACAAGCTCGGTATTTGCTCGCGGGCGCAGTTATTTGCCTTGTGTCGGTGAAAGGATTCCTGAATTTGATGCAATCGTTGGCGATGTAATGCCATTAACTCATCGGCCGATAACGATGTGCAGGATACTTGCGACCTCCTGCAGAAAAGCGCTTGCGCCCTCCTGCAGAAAGAATCCGAATGCCTATATAAGGCTGCATTTAAGCCATATTGTTATCCTGTGGCTTATACTGTGACGGAGTCTCAAGCACGGCAATCGTCACGCGAGAAACACAGACCAGCTTTTCACCTTCATTTCGAATACGCACTTCCCAAACATGTGTCTTTCGCCCAATATGCAACGGTTTCGCGACACCGTAGACCCATCCTGAATCGACGGCACGAATATGGTTCGCGTTGATTTCTTGACCAACACAATGATATTTAGAAGGATCAACGGCACATGCAGCCCCCCAGGAAGCGAGCGTTTCTGCCAGAACAACCGACATGCCACCATGAAGAACACCAGCCGGTTGCCGGGTTTTCTCATTGACCTCCATTCGGCCTTTTAAATAATCATTGCCAGCTTCTGTAATCTCAATACCAACACGTTCGTTAGCAGTGCCTTTTGCCAAGAAATTCAATTCTTCGATATCCGGCTCTTTGAACCAACAAGACTTATCATCACTCATAAACAACCCTTTATTTTCATGTTAACAATTTTCTTATATTTACAGGAGACATCTATTTAATCCGGCACGACGCTGCGCGAGTGTTGCCGGTGATCAGAGCAAGGCAGCGAATGCAGCGAAATGACGAGTCCTTTTCACATTCGACAACACCGCTCTGGACGGCGGCAACCCGCTCCCTGGGGGGCTGCCGGATTAAATAGATGCCCTCTACAGCATAACCGACACACTTGGTATAAATAAGAGAATCCGCAGCTGCTTCTCCAAAATATCCCCGCCACACAGATTTCTTTATTATCGTCCTCAGCAATCCGGCATGACCATCAAACGAACAACGCCACAAACATGGCACACGCCTACCTTATTTTGTGTCCTTTTTTTGCAAACAACCATCGCTGTTCTACCACATTTTCGTAACCGCTCCATTAACCCCATCTAATATCCTCGCCACCACCTGCGTATCCTGATTCTGTAAATCCCGGATCAGATCCCGCTCAAGCTCATCTTCGCTCTGGTAGGCGTCCTTTACCTCCCAGCGGCGAACGTATTGAATGTCTTTACCGGTGATCTCCGCCAGCGGCTGACGGGTCAGATGACTGCTGGCCTGTAACAACGCCACAATGGCATCCGGTGCGGTATACAGCAGAAATTCAGTGGCCTGATCTTGCAGGGTCAACGCTCGGCTCATGGGCTACTTCCTTTATTGGGCGACGGTGGCCGTGTCTGGCTTGGGGAAACTCAACAGCTGATCCCGGTAGCTTGATTTCACGGGTCAAGCCCTCGCTGATTGAGTTGGTTAGGGTATCGAACTTGTCGAGCTTGAAATCCCAGCCGTCGACTGCGCCTCGGACATCGTTGGCAATGGCCCATATCTGGCGGTGCAGGATTAAATAGATGATCCCTTTACATTCAAGGCGATTATTTTTAGTAAGTGCATAACGATTCATTGCAACGCCGCTATTTTTTTGAGTATCGCATCTGCTCAAAAGAACCTAACCTAATGATTTTATTGAATATTTAATATATACGCAGCGTTTGGTCAACATATGCCACCAAACCAATTGGATCCGTATCGCTTGGCACGATGATCCGTGAACTTTATACGAAAGGCGAGTTTTTCTAGCAGTAGCGAACAACGGGCCATCGTTTATGACCAAACACCTTCCAGTAACGCTGACCAATGGCACGTCGTGTCGGCGGCAAGTCACCTCCTGCCTGCGTGAATCCCGAACGACGTCGGTGTTTTGTGTCCCCATTTTCTGAGGACATTCCCCCACCCGGCTTTTCAGTAACCTGTGCTTCGTCATCACGATCAAACAACAATAATACGGAGCACTCAGATGAAACCTGAAAGTCATATCCAGCAAACCGGACGTCCGTTTAATGGTGCGGAGTTTCTTGCCAGCCTGAACGATGGCCGTGAGGTGTATTACGCCGGTGAGCGGGTCGAGAATGTCACCGCGCATCCGGCCTTCAAGAATGCCGCTGCGTCGGTTGCCGCCATGTACGATGCTTTGCACGCTGAGGAAACCAAAGACAAACTGTGCTGGGCGACGGATACCGGCAATGGCGGTTATACGCACAAATTTTTCCGTTACGCCCGCTCACCACAGGAATTGTTGGAACAGCGGGATGCCATCGCGGAATGGGCGCGTATGAGTTATGGCTGGATGGGTCGTACTGCCGACTATAAAGCCGCCTTTGGGGATGTTCTGGGTGCCAACCCGGAGTTTTATGGTGACTTTGCCGATAACGCCCGTACCTGGTACCAGCGTATTCAGGAAAACTGTCTGTATTTGAACCACGCGATTGTTAACCCGCCGATCGACCGCAATAAGCCTAGCGATGAGGTCAAGGATGTTTATGTTCATGTCACTCGTGAAACCAGTGACGGGATTTACGTCAACGGTGCCAAGGTAGTGGCGACCAACTCGGCACTGACCCATTACAACTTTATTGGTCAGACTGCCGTACAAGACATTGGTGATGACCCGGATTTTGCCCTGCTGTTTATTACTCCGATGAATGCCAACGGCGTAAAACTGATTTCTCGGGTTTCGTATGAAAAAAATGCGACCGACACTGCGTCGCCATTCGACTATCCACTGTCGTCCCGTTTTGATGAAAACGACGCCATCCTGATTCTGGAGAATGTGTTTATTCCATGGGAAGACGTACTAATCTACAAAGACAAACAAAAGCTGATGCAATGGGGATTTGCCGCCGGTTTTGGGCGTCTTTACCCGTTGCAGGCCTGTACCCGGTTTGCGGTAAAGCTCGACTTTATGGCCGGTCTGCTGGAGCAGGCGCTGGAATGCACCGGTGCCATCGATTTCCGTAATGTGGGTGCCGAACTGGGCGAGGTGGTCGCCTGGCGCAACCTGTTCTGGTCTATCACCGATCATATGTGCCGCCCGTTTTCAGTACAAAAACGACCAGCGTATCGATGGTGGCAACCACTCGACTCTGCTTGGTAAGGTGCTTGGCAAAGTAGTGGCGTTTGACGATATTGGCTACGCACCGCCGTTTTGCCTCACAACGATAGAAAACCAGGTAAATCCAATCAACAAACAGCGACAGGCTGACATTGAACGCATTCTATCGGCATGGTTTCACGCTAACGCGGGCCTCGGTCGTTACCCAGGTGCCATCGTCTACCAACTGCTGGCATTGCTGCCGGATCGCTTCGACCACTCGTAAAAACGCAGCATTTTTTTTGTACTCGTGCAGGTACACCAGGTTCATCTGGCGGGTCATGTCCGGCTCGATCACCGGGAGCAGTTTCACCTCTCCCTGACGCACTTGCGGGTAAGCCGCCGTCGTCGAGCAAATCATCAAACCGTAGCCTTCCGCCACGTAGCGCATGCTGGTCAGTAGCTGACCGAAAGGTATCTGCCGCTGCAGACGAACACCCGTTAGTTTCTCATACTGTGCGACTCTAAAGCCCAAAGAATCCTGTTCGCTGGTGTACATCACCTGGTAGTTGGCCAGTTCACTGAAACGGAGGCTGTCGCGACTGGCCAGCTGGGCATAATCACCATCCGCTCGGGTGCTCACCGCCAGAAACAAGCGTTCGGTCAGTAGTGGTTCGCTGACCATACCCATGTGCGAGCTGGCATCTTCCGGGCACACCAGCAAGTCCACTTCGCCTTTGCGCAACTGCTCATACAAGCGGCTGGACAAACCGGTGTACAAATCCAGTTCTATCCCTGGATAGCGCCGGTTAATGTCGGCAAACAACGGGATTGCCAGGGCGTTCCCCGTGGGTTGTGTCATACCAATCACCACGCGACCAAACGGGTCGGCGGCAGACTCTTGCAAGGCAACCTTGGCACCCTCCAGCTGTTGCAAGGCCGTGCTGGCAACCGGCAAAAACCGTTGTCCTGCCGCTGTTAACCGCACGCCTTTGTGGTCGCGTTCCAGCAGTCGGGTTTTTAATTCATGTTCCAGCGCGGCCAGTTGCTGGCTGATGCTGGGCTGGGCGATATCCAGTTCACGAGCCGCCGCCGCGATGGAGCCGGTGCGGGCGCAGGTGATCAAATACAGCAATTGTCGGGTATTCACGCTTGTGATCCATCCATATCTGAGTACTGGCACAGACTGCCAACACAAGGCTATCAGCTTTACCTATAACCCCTTCCATAAAGATCAGTCTACCCGCCCTTGATGTCAATAATTAACATGCTAACGAAAATAACCTCTCCTCTACACCGGGGTAACACCATGACTGATGTGCAGAATGACGCCTTGATCCGCGACCAAAACAATTTCAACAAGCCAACCCGTTTCAGTGCAGAAGAATGGCAAGCGCGTGTCAAGCTGGCAGGTACCTATCGGGTGTTCGCTTATATGGGCTGGGATGAAGGCATCTACAACCATATTTCGCTGCGTATTCCCGGCACTGAATATTTTCTGATTAATCCGTTTGGGCTGCATTACAGCGAGGTGACGGCCTCGAATCTGGTGAAAGTGGATATCAACGGCACGTTAATGGGTCATTCCGACTGGCCCATTAATCCGGCCGGTTTCACCTTCCACGGTGCCATTCATGCCCAGGTCGCCGACGGTCATTGCGTGATGCATGTTCACACCACGCCAACACTGGCGGTGTGTTGTCTTGAAGATGGCCTGTCTTACAGTAATTTTTATTCGGCCCAGCTGTACGGCAAGGTCGCCTGGCATGACTTTGAAGGGATTACCGTGCACGCCGATGAAGGCAATCGCATTTTGGCCAGTGCTGGCGACAAACCGGTCTTGATGCTGAAAAACCACGGCCCGGTGATTATTGGCCATACCCTGGCCCAGGCTTTTTCGCTGATGTGGCTGGTGAACCGTGCCTGTGAATGCCAGCTGGCGACGCTGAGCATGGGCAAGCCGCAAAGTATTGCTAAAGATGTACTCGAGCGCTGTGTCGCAGATTCGTTGAATTTCGATCCGCGTTTTGGTGCCGGTGAAGATGCTCTGGCAGCATTTATTCGGCTGGTCGAGAAGCAGGATCCCTCGTTCAAATACTGATACTAAGCGGTTAGCCAGTAACACTGGCAATACCCTCAAGACCTGAAACACTCGTTAGTTCGACAGTGTAGTACCCGGTTGCAACCACCTGTCGTCGGGTACGCCATAACAATAAAAAATAACCAACGGTAAAAGAGCGAATCATGAAATATCTTGTCAGCTTGTTTTTTAGCCTGCTGCTGTCTGTCAGCGTCCAGGCACAAACCACTATCCGCGTCGCCACCTGGTTGCCGCCGTCCAACCCGCAAAACGCGGTGGTCTGGCCAACCTGGATCAAATGGGTTGAAGACGCCACCGAAGGCCGTGTTACGGTAAAACTGGAGTACGGTATGGGCCATCCCAAATCGCTGTTTGCGCTGGTGGAAGATGGCGTGGTTGATATGGGATTCAGTGTGCTGGGCTATATTCCTGGGCGCTTCAAACTGCCATTGGTGGCGGAGCTGCCGAATATCAGTAACAGCGCCGAAGCGACCTCAGTTGCTTTGTGGCGCACGCAGGAAAAATACTTTGCCAGTGCCCATGAATTTGACGGCCTTGAATTACTGGGGATGTTCGTCCATGGCCCGTCCCAGATTCATACCCGTAACCGATTTGATACTCTGGAAGAACTGTCGCAGATGAAAATTCGGATTGGTGGCGGTCTGCAGGGGCCAATCGCAGAACGTCTGGGTGTCACCCCGGTACAAGCACCTGCCCCAAAAACGTATGAAATGATGCAGCAAGGCGTGGTCGACGGCACCTTTATGCCAGCACTGGAGCAGAAATACTCCCGCCTGAGCGAAGTCAGCCAGCAACTCACGGTTATCCCCAAGGGCCTCTACGCCAGCTCCTTTGCCTTCTTTGCCAACCCGGAGTTTATGGACAGTCTGGATCCCCGTGACCGCGACGCCATTCTCAGTGTCTCAGGTGAAAAGCTGTCCGCCCTGGCAGGACGTGCCTGGGAAACCGGCGACAAGGAAGGCTACAAGACTGCCCGTGCCGCAGGGGTCAAGATCCTGCAACTACGCGAAGAAGACGCGCTAACAATCGCCTTCCGTGACAGGCTGGCGTATTTGCCGGAGGAATGGGTGATCAGTGTTGCAGATCGCAACGTCGACGCTACCCAGGCAATGAATTACCTGAAACAACAGGCGCTGTCATATGAACAGCAACACGCTGTCAATCATGTTGAGCAGCCGTAACAAGATCCGTCACACCGCCGTGACGCGGACAACAACACCCGCTTGTCCGCGTTCGGTTTCGATTTCGATAATGATTGGCGGCCAGATCCGCTCCGGGCTTTCCGGCCGTAACGGATCATCCGCAGGTATTCAGGAGAATAGCCAATGAACGTATGTATTCTGGGGGCCGGTGCCATTGGCGGTTATATCGCCGCCCGTTTGTCGCAACAGGGCTGCCACGTCAACCTGATTGCCCGAGGCGAAACGCTGACCCAACTGCAACAGCATGGCATCGGCCTGATCGAAGATAATCAGCCGGTGCAGTATTTCCCGGTGAATGCCGTGGCACAGGCCAGTGACTTGCCGCCACAGGATCTGGTGATTATCGCCGTCAAGGAGCCAGCACTGGCGGGGCTGGTGCCGCAATTACGTCACCTGGTCAAGCCCCATACCCGTATTGTCACCGCTATGAACGGCATTCCCTGGTGGTTTGGTGCCGGGCTGCCAGGCGGCTCGGCGCTGCATCTGGAACCGCTCGATCCTCATCATCACCTCAGTGCGCTGATGCCCGCTGAACAGGTGATCGGTTGTGTCCTGCACATGGCCTGTACTTGCCCGACGCCAGGTGTGATTCAGCACAAGATGGGTAATCGCATGATTCTCGGTGAAGCCCTCGGCGGCCCTTCCGCAGCGCTGGACGGCATTGCCAACTTACTCACCGGTGCCGGGTTTGATGCCAGCACCACGGACCATATCCACAAGGACATCTGGTTCAAGCTGTGGGGCAATATGTCCCATAACCCGATTTCAGCACTGACCCGAGCCACCACCGATCAGATCATCTCCGACCCGCTCACCCGGCAGTTGTCGGAAGACATCATGGCCGAAGCCCAGCAGGTGGGAACACGTATCGGCTGCCAGCTCGACACCACTCCGGCCTGCCGCAATCAGGAAACCCTCAAACTCGGGGCCTTCAAAACGTCCATGTTGCAAGACGTGGAAGCGGGGAAAACCCTGGAGATCAACGCCTTGCTGGGTGCCTTCTGCAATCTGGCGCAACAGCTCGGAATTGAAACCCCGTTTGCCTCCACGGTATTGGGCCTGGTACGACTACTGGATCGGCAGCTGTTGTAACGCAGCTGTTGTAACGCGGGTGTTGTAACGGAGATCGAGTGTTGGGGCCGGGTATTGGAGGCCGGGTATTGGAGGCTGGGTAGAGTAAATCCCGTTAATGGCTTCGTTAATTGCCATTAATGATGGTTTGAACCGGCCACCACTTTCTCTCATGATCGGGGTATGTCTATCTGATCCATAGTTGAGGAATCTCCAATGCCTGCCCCGATTAATCATTTCAAGAATGCCATCCGCACAGGTGCCGTACCGGCCAACCGTGCCCAGATAGGCCTGTGGCTGGGTCTTGCCAACAGCTACACCGCCGAGCTGCTGGCCGGAGCCGGCTTTGACTGGTTATTGATCGACGGTGAGCATTCCCCCAACGATTTGCGTACCATTCTGGAACAGTTGCAGGCCATTGCGCCTTACCCGACGGCACCTATCGTGCGTCCAGTCTGGCCGGATTCCGTTCGTATCAAACAAATTCTGGATCTGGGTGTACAAACCATTCTGGCCCCCATGGTCGATACTGCCGAACAAGCTGCGGGGGTGGTGGCGGCCACCCGTTACCCGCCCGAAGGTATTCGCGGCGTTGGCAGCCCACTGGCGCGTGCTTCCCAGTTCAACCGCACGGCGGATTACCTGGAAACCGCCAATGAACAAATCTGTGTGCTGATCCAGATTGAAACCGCCCTGGGAGTAACCAACCTGGACAGCATTCTGACCGTCGAAGGCGTTGATGGTGTCTTTATTGGCCCCGCCGACCTGAGCGCCTCCATGGGTCATTTGAACAACCCCGCCCACCCGGAAGTTCAGGCCGTGATCGAAGACTGCATCGCCCGCATTGTCAAAGCAGGCAAGGCTCCCGGTATTCTGATTGGCGATGAAACCCTGGCCAAACGCTATATCGACCTCGGCGCCATGTTTGTCGGTGTCGGTACTGATACCGGTTTGCTGCTGAAATCTTCGGCTGAGCTGGTTGGCCGTTTCAACCCGGAGAAGGCACCGGCAACGTCAGACGAGCCATCGGTATATTAGAATTACCGGACAGCTGACCCAGACAGGCGGCGCTGGCTGTCCGGGTCAGTTGCGCTGGCCAGTCCGGCAAGCCAGTTATTCAAGATACGTGGGTTTGCCCGCCTTGGTACGCACGGCTTTCCACTCGTCATAGCTCCGCACCAGCTCATCACCACGAAATGACTGCAGCACCTGAAAGAAGTTTTCCCGATATTTGTCCTGAATAACTTCATTCCGGGGCCGCCCTTTGACCAGATAAACACTTTGTACATTCTGGTGATCAAATGCCCGCCACACCTGTTCATCCTTGAGCGCAGTGTAACGATGACCTTCCAGCGCCTTGATAACGCTATCGGTGTCCAGCGTACCTGCACGTTCAACGGCATCCTTGTATTGATAAACGATGTTATAAGCCGAAGCAGCCGGGCTTGACGGGTACTGGTCATATTTTCGGACGTAGGCTTCAACAAAACGCTGGCCTTTTTCGTAACCCAGTTCATAGGGGATATTCCAGCTCCAGGGCACCGTACCAATCACTCCGTCCAGCAGATAAGGCCCGGCATTACGGGCCATCCCCAACGTAAATGCGGTGGCAATAAGCGTCAGGTTTTCAGTAGCAGGATTATTTTTGATCATCCTTAACATGGCGACGAGATTTTGCCCGCCCAGTGTGATGACCAGGGTATCAACGCCACTCTGGAGCACGGCGTCCAGTGTCTCTGCCATTTGCTGGTGACGAGGTTTGGGAAAGGGTAATAAAAAAGACGGATGCACCACCTTGTCGGCCGTACCCGACAAGCCTCTGAGCGAAGATTCTGTCGACCAGCCCCAACTGTAGTCGGCAGTGATATAACCGATCCGATCCTTGCTATGATGCTCCAACAGGTATCCCGCCAGCGACTTGGCCATCATCCAGGAGTTATGACACTCACGGAACATATAGCGCTGGGCTTCTTCCCCCGTCGTCTGGTTGGCATAACTCAAGGTGCCAAAATACAGCAGCCCATGCTGAGCCGCTTCTTTTCCTGCCGCAATAGTCACCGTGCTGGTGACACCGCCAAATACCATACTGACGCCCTGTTTTGCCATTTGACGGACATTTTCAATCGCCTTTTCCGGTTGCGAGGCGGTATTCGCAGTTATCAGTTCAATGGGACGTCCTGCCATACCACCTTTTTGATTAATCTCTTCTACCGCCAGCATGGCCCCCTGGGCCTCCGCAATACCATCGGAGGAAAAGCGGCCGGTTGATGGGTAATTCAACCCGAGCTTGATCGGGCCGCTGGCGGCTGCGACCTGGTTAGCCAGCGAGACAACAATCAGCAGAAATGCAGCGCCGAGGATGTTTTTCATTATTATTTCCTGTCAATGAGCGAGCAAATTTAAGGGTATAATATAGCGATATTAGCGTTACCCATATCGGCCAATTTCGTCGTGATCATGACTGGACACAGCCTCAAAAAAAGCCCGGAAAGTTTCCGGGCATGGCCATTATATTAGCGGCTGTATCTGAACCATCTTTCGCGAGTCAAACGAAGGAGAGCGATGGTAATTCGCAGCAACGCAGCAACAAGGTTAATGAATTAATATTCATCATGCACATTGAAGCATTAACCTGAGCGGCGTTTCCAGGATCAATCAGAAGCTCACACTAATACCTGCCAAAAAGTTATTAACCGAATGATCGTACTGAGCACCTTCCACATACAGGTAGGATTTGTCACCCGTCTGGTATTTCACCTTGGCCATAACACCGCTGTTATCCAGGGCGTCGTTGTCATGATTTTTATTGGCATAACCCAGGCTCGCCGAAACCCGTTGGGAAAGGCTGGTTTCTGCCACTACCGCATAGGAGTCAAAATCACCGGAGGGGTGTTTATCGTTCATTTCATAGGTACCCCCCAGAGAAAACGAACCAAAGTCATAACCAATAGTCGCTGCGGTACGGTTATAGGTTTCCGGCACCAGCTTGTCACTGACCATGACATTACCCAAACCGGCATTAAACCCTTTTTTGTTGTTATACACAAAACGCCACACCAGTGCATCAAGGTCTTCTTTATTGTAATCGTCAATGGTTAATGCGGCGGCAATAAAGCGGACGCCACCAGCAAATTCAGGTGTGATATAGGCGACGACATCGTTTGCCTGTTCGATTTGCGCAAAAATAGCACTTGGCCCGGTTTTGCCGTGCATGCGGTTATATTCAAACTTGTCGACATTACCGTACAGCTGGGCCCACTGACCGGAAATAGTACGAGGAGCTACCAGGAACAGACCATAATCGGTAATCACAAAAATCCGCGCGGTATGAACGTCAACGTCGCCTTCAGAATTGCCGTTATCCAGGTCGGAAGATTCACCAGAAGTCCAGGTTTCACCGCCGCTGTCTACACCGTTCAGCTCACCGGCAAAGTCGGCAACAAATTGATACTTCAGCTTCACGCCACTTTCGGTAATGTACATGCCATCCACACCCAGATCGGCCTTGAATGCCCAGACATCGTAGTCACGAGAGCCTGCCTGCAAAATACCGGCATTCAGTTTGCCGGAAAAATTCGGCCCTTTATGAATATCACCTTCCGCCTGCACAGCAGTAGCACCAACACCGGCCAGCAGCGCCATGGACAACACCATCACTTTACGATTCAGTTTCATGAACAATCCTCATTTATTATTATCTTGATTAAATATTCATCATCATGAAAGGCAGCGCCTTTCGATATATATCGAACAAGCAAACGAATCCCCGACAGAAAATCTATCGTTATAAGATGATCCGTTTCATCGCCAATAGATAAGCCGATCCATTGCGGGCTATATATGCTCGTAATCTTGACTCATCCGATGACTTGACCTTCAGGGTGTATCTAAAAATGTAGCGAGCGATAAAAGAACAAGGCAAAAATCGACGAAAAAGCGCAGCTCATTATTGATAAATGAGCATTTTGAGTCGATTTTTAACGCTGTTATTTCGAGCGCAGTATTTTATAGATGTGCCCTGCAGCCAGTTTATTAACACTCTGTCACTGTTATATCTGGATAATGCGGTTTTCCTCCTCCTGAATTTCGCGCCATAAGACCTTACCACTGCCAGATTTTGGCAATGTATCCACAAACCGTATTAAACGGGGAATTTTATAGGCAGCCATATGCTCACGACTCCATTCGATAATATCAGCGGCCTGAATATCCGGGTATTCGTCAGCCACTACAACCAGTGCCTTGACGGTTTCACCCCGTTTCGGATCTTTTTGAGCAATAACACAGACTTCCTTGATGGCAGGATGGCGATACAATACCGCTTCCACCTGATTTGGCCACACTTTAAAACCTGAGGCGTTAATCATCCGTTTAATACGATCCACGATAAACAGATACCCAGATTCATCAACATAACCCAGATCACCGGTACGTAAATAACGCTGGCCATCCAGTTCGATAAAAGAGTCGTTATTGGCTGTTTCATCCTGCCAGTAACCCACCATCACCTGTGGCCCGGCAATCAATACCTCGCCGACGTCGCCTTCCGGCATATCGGCCAGGCTATCGTGATCAACAATACGGCAGTGGGTATTAAACACCGGAATACCGGCACAACCGGCTTTCGGGGCCTGGGGCGGATTAGCCGTTCCCGGACAGCAGGTTTCGGTCATGCCGTAACCTTCCAGGAAGGTAACGCCACAGAGTTGGTACAATTTGGCCGCAACGGCCTCCGGCATGCTGGAGCCGCCGCCAAACATCACCCGTAATGACGACACATCGCACAACTCAAAGCCCGGCATATTAATCAGGTCTATGGCCATGGTCGGCACCGCTGGCCAGACGGTGACATGAAAATTGTGAATGGCATGGGCGGCGACCTCACGATCCCAGCGCGGCAGAATAATCAGCGTGCTACCCCGTGCCATCGCGGTGTTCATGCCTGCCTGCAAGCCAACGACATGGAACATCGGCGCAACCGCCAGAATCACATCCTCGCGACCAATACCGAACCAGTCATACACGCCGCGCAAGGCGTGTTGCACATTGATATTGTTGTGCATGCAGCCTTTCGGGTTACCGGTGGAGCCGGAGGTATAAGGCAGCATCACCAGGTCATCCATCACCAGCTCGGCCATGGCAACCTCCGCAGTGCACGACATGGCCTGCTGCCAGCGGATAAAATGCGGGTGCTGGTCGAGATCTGGTGGGCAATCCTGCTGACGAATAGCCGCCGGAATCGGCAGGTCAGTAGCAGTACGCAGATAATCCTTGTATTCAATCCCGACCACCTGGATATCACGGCGATCCATCACCCCGACAAACGCGTGATGAAGCTCCAGCGCAGCAAACAGCAAGGTCGCCCCACTGTTGTCCAGCAAGTACGCCAGTTCGTCTTCAACATACATCGGGTTCATTGGCACCACGACTGCGCCAAGGCGCAGAGCAGCGTAGTAAGCGATCACATACTGCGGGCTGTTTTGCGAAAAGATACCCACCCGATCACCCTTGCAGACACCGGCGCTCGTGGCCATCCAGGCAGCCAGGCGACACACATCGTTGTGCATCTCCTGATAGCCGATACAGGTTTCATAAAACACCAGCGCTGGCTTGTCGGCACACTCGGCCACCGAGTGTTCAAAATTCTGGTACACCGTGGTTTCTGGCAGTTCAAGGTCTTCGGGCTGGCCCGGTGGCCAGACGGAAAAGTTCTTCTGATACATAGCCCGCTCCTCAGTCCAGACGCTCAAAGATGGTGCTGATTCCCTGTCCCATGCCGATACACATGGTGGCCAGGCCCAGCGTGGTGTCTTGCTGTTGCATCACGTTCAGCAGCGTGGTGGAGATGCGTGTTCCCGAGCAACCGAACGGATGTCCGAGAGCAATGGCTCCCCCGTTGAGGTTGACCTTGTCGTCCACCACCTCCAGCAGATCCAGATCCTGCAGCACCGGAATCGCCTGCGCCGCGAAGGCTTCGTTTAATTCCACGGTTTGCATGTCCTGCATGGTCAGACCGGCACGCTTGAGCGCCTTGTGGGTGGCAGGCACCGGGCCATAACCCATGATTGCGGCTTCACACCCGGCGACGGCCATCGAGACGATTCTGGCCATGGGCTGCAACCCCGCTTCACGGGCGGCCTTGCCCGACATCACCAGCATGGCGGATGCGCCATCCGCCATGGCCGACGCCGTACCTGCGGTAATGGTGCCGGTTTGTGGAATAAACACCGGCGGCAAGGTCGACAGTCCCTCCAGCGACACGTCGGCACGAATCACTTCGTCTTCCGTTACCGCGATCAACACACCGTCGGCGTCGTGACCGTCAATGGCCATCAATTCGTTGGCGAAGCGGCCTTCAATCGTGGCTTGGTGAGCACGCTGTTGTGATCGGTAGCCAAAGGCGTCCTGCATCTGGCGGCTAACACTATGTTTGCGACCCAGGGCTTCGGCAGTCAGACCCATGTTCATCGAGTGACTGGAGATCGAACGGCTCAACTCCGGGTTAATGTCGATGCCGTGGGTCATGGCGATATGGCCAATGTGCTCGACACCACCGACGATGAAAGTGTCCCCCAGACCGGCGCTAATGGACGCGGCGGCGGTGTGCAAACCGGCCATCGACGAACCACACAGGCGGTTAACGGTTTGTGCCGCAATGCCGGTAGGCAAATCAGCCAGAATCGCCACACCTTTGGCGATGTTCAGCCCCTGCTCCAATGTCTGGTTAACACAGCCCCAGATCAGATCTTCGACTCGTTCGGGGTTAAAGTTCGGGTTACGTGCCAGCAGCCCTTCGACCAGACGTGCGGACAAGCTATCGGCCCGTACATGGCGGAATACGCCGCCTCGTGAACGACCCATCGCAGTACGGGCTGCATCAATAATGACGACGTCGTTGTCTTTGAAATTCATGACTGATTCCTCAAACCCGGTTAGCGGATGCTGAAGTGACGGATGAAGTGGCTGATTCTGTGGCGTAAAAACACTGGCCAGCGGCGGCCATATCACGCAGGCGCGCCGTTGGCTGGTAGGCCATGCCGAGATCGCTGTAGTGGTCGCACTGGCTGACAAAGTCTTGCAGCCCTACGCTGTCCATGTAGCCAAACGCTCCACCAAGATAACGGGGGAAACCCACGCCGTTGATCAACGCCACGTCGATATCCGCAACCGCATCGGCAATACCTTCTTCCAGACAGCGCATCGCTTCCAGACAGAGCGGAATCATCATGCGCTGAACAATGTCGTCGTCCGTCAGCAGCAGCGAACCACTGACGACCGACTGGATAACGTCGTGCGCCGCCGGATCGGAGGATTTCTTCAGTTTGCCGCGCTTGTCGGCTTCATAGCGGTAGTAACCGGCACCACTTTTTTGTCCCAGACGGCCCGCAGCAAACAGGGCATCGGTCGGGGTTTTGACGCCGGTCAGATAACGATCCGGGTAGGCAGCGGCAATCAGTCCTTCAGCATGATGACCGGTATCCATACCGACGATGTCGGCCAGCGTGGCCGGGCCCATCGGCCAGCCAAAACGTTCCATCACCTGGTCGATACGTTCGAAATCCACACCATCTATTACCAACCGGGCGAAGGCGTGTACGTAGGGCAGTAATACCCGGTTGACCAGGAATCCGGGGCAGTCATTCACCACGATCGGGACTTTCTTCATTGCCAGCGCATACGACACCGCCCGGCTGACGGCGGCATCCGAGGTTTGCTCACCACGAATAATTTCCACCAGCGGCATACGATGTACCGGATTAAAGAAGTGCATACCGCAAAAGTTTTCCGGCCGCTGCAACTCACCCACCAGTTCCTTGACGGTCAAGGTCGAGGTATTGGTGGCCAGCACGCAGTCACGGCCAACCTGTTGTTCCACTTCGGCCAACACTGCCCGTTTGATATTAGGGTTTTCCACCACTGCCTCGACCACCAGATCAGCATAGTCAAAGCCCTTGTAGTCCAGCGTTGGCTGAATACGCTGGCTGGTGGCCAGCGCCTGTTGCGGTTGCATTTTCTTGCGTTTGAGTTGGCCCAGCATCAGCCGGTTGGCTTCGGCCGTACCGGCCTCCAGCGCTTGGCTGGTAATGTCTTTCATCAAGATCGGGGTGCCGGTGGAGGCGCTCTGATAAGCCACTCCACCTCCCATAATGCCTGCACCCAATACCGCCGCCTGGGCGACCGGTTGGCCAGTGTTGGCATACTGGCGATTTTTACGTTTGAGGGCCTGATCGCTGAGGAACAGGTTCACCAGACTGCGGGATACGGCCGTATTGGCCAGCTGAATAAAGTCGCGGCTTTCGTGTGCACCGGCAGTTTCACGGTTCATCCGCACACTGGCGCGCACCGACTGCACAATGGTACGTGCGGCCGGATAATGATCACTGCTGAACATCGACACCATGCCTTCGGCGGTGTCACAGGCCATCGCCAGTTCCAGTTCATTCAGGGTCATGGCGCGGGTCTTCAGACCACGGCGGGGCAGATATTTGAGGCGACCATCTACCGCCTGTTGCAAGACTTTCAAGGCGGCAGCGGCGAGTTTATCGTCGGCGACCACCGCATCCGCAACCCCTGCCCGCAAGGCGTCAGCGGCTTTCATCGGCCGCCCCTGAGTCATCCAGGTCAGGGCATTATCCACCCCGATCAGTCGCGGCAGACGCACGCTGCCACCCCAACCCGGCATAATGCCCAGATTCACTTCCGGCAACCCCAGGCGCGCTTGCTCGGTCACCACCCGGTAGTCGGCACAGAGCGCCAGTTCCATACCACCACCCAGGGCTTCACCCCGAACAGCGGCTACGGTCGGAAAGGGCAGATCTTCAATCCGGTTAAACAACCGGTGCACCTTCATGCTGTAGTCGAAGATGGTATCGGCGCTCTGGGCAAAGCTGTCACAGAATTCGGTAATGTCGGCACCGGCAACAAAGCTGTCCTTGGCACTGGTGATCAGCAGTCCTTTGATCGATGCCAGCGGCAACTGCGCAATCGCCTGCTCCAGGCTGGCAATGGCGGCCTTGCTGAGGATATTCATACGGGCATCGGCAGCGTCCAGAACCAGCTGATACAGGCCGTTTTCCATTTCCTCAAGGCGAACGAAGCTCTCCACGTTCATAAGGTGGTTCTCCAAACAAAATGGGGTAAGTCAGACCCCCGCCAGCACACAGCGGGGCATTGATTCAGACGGTTACATGTAGTTTTGGTAAATAAGCATCACCACCACCAGCACCAGGTCGGCAAGAATAAAGGGCAATACCCCGGCAAAGATTTTTTCCAGCGAGGCGTAGTCTTTCGCCACCGAGTGAATCACGAACACGTTCAACCCCACCGGTGGGGTGATCATGCCGATCTCCAGCAACTTGGCCACCAGCAGCCCGAACCAGACCTTGTCGATACCGTGTTCAACCACCAGTGGCAGGAACAGCGGCAAGGTCAGCAACATCGCGCCAATCGGCTCCAGGAACATACCTAACGCTAGATAGATAAAGACGATCACCAACAGGATACCCAGCACACTGAAGCCGTTGCCGTCGATCCAGTCAGCCACTTCATACGAGAGGCCAGTCAGGGCGATCAGGCGGGTAAACAGGCTGGCACCAATTGCGATCATAAACAGCGCGCCGCTGGACAGCAGCGTATCGAGACAGCTGTCGATAAAACGTTCTTTGTTCAGCTCCTTACGGCTCAGGCCAATAATGATGGTGAAAAAGGCACCAATCGCTCCGGCCTCGGTGGCAGTAAAGATGCCGCCAAACAATCCCCCAAACACCACGATGATCAGCAGCAGTACCGGCCAGATGTCCATGCTGGCACTGATTTTTTCTTTGAAGGTCGTGCTCTCGACGCCGGGTAAACGCTCCGGTGCACTCAGGTAGGTCAGCCAGATCACTGCGAAGTAGAACAGCATCGACAGCAGCCCCAACGCCAGACCACCGACAAACAGGTCGTTGATGGATTCTTCCGCCTGAATACCGTAAATAATCAGCAAGATACTCGGTGGAATCAGCGCGCCGATGGTGCCGCCGGCTGCAACCGAGCCGGTTGCGGTGCGAATGTCGTAATTCATGCGGTGCATTTCGGGAATGGCGATCCGGCCAATCGCAGCGCTACAGGCCACCGATGAACCGGTCACCGCCGCAAAGCCGCTGGCACCACCAATAGCGGAAATTGCCAGCCCACCGGGCATCCAGCCCAGCCAGGCACGAGCGGCGCTGAACAGCCCCCGCGTCATACCGGTATGAAAGGCGACATAGCCCATCAGCAGGAACATCGGCACCGAGCTGAGCGTCCAGCTGGAAGCAAAGCTGTAGGGAATATTCGATAACATACTGACCGCCGACTCAGCTCCGACGATGGCCATAATGCCAACCGCAGAGACGGTGATCAGACTGACCGCAATGGGGACGCGCAACATAATCAGCGCCATCACGCCAACCAGGGCGGCAAAACCGATAGTGACCGGTTCGATTTCCATGATCATTCCTCCACCTGGGCCAGGGTGACATTCATCATGTCAGGGTCATGGCCATGATCCTGAATACGGTTGGTGACCAGCTCGACGGTGCTGGTAATCACGCGCAACAGCAGTACCAGCACCATTAATCCGAACGACACCGGTAAAACCCAGTAACTTGGCCAGGTGTAAAACATGTCCACCCCCGACTCCACATACGATCCCTTGCTGGTGTTGGCAATGGCCTCCACCAGCGTGCCCCAGCAGAGCACGGCGTAGACCAGCAGCGAGAGAATAAAACCCATCAGAGTCACCAGCAGCTTGGCTCGCGGTGGCAGCTTGTCGGTGAAAATAGTGGCCTCGACATGGCGACGACGAATCTCGGCGTAAGCGATCGGCAAAAAACTGACCGCCACCATGTAGTACTTGCTGACCAGCTCTGAAGTGGCGGGAAAACCCGCTCCCAACAGTGAGCGCATGGCCACATCGATCACAATCTGCAGCACCATCAGGATCAGGATGGTGCAGCCAATCCAGATGGTCAGTCGGCCAATCCAGTTCTCAAGTTGTTTCATCTCTCTTCCACTCAGCCAGTCAGTTACCCGGTGTGTTAGTTGCCATAGTGGCTCAGATCTCGCTTGGCCCAGATTTCCTGGTAACGCAGCTCGGCCAGCTCGTCTTCACTGCTGACACTGGCCACCAGCTTGCTCCACTTTTCAACCAGTGCGATGTAACGATCTACCTTGGCCTGAGCGTTTTTCACGCCGCGTTCTTCCAGGGTTTTGGCAACGGTCGCCAGGTGATCTTTCTTGAACTGTGCAGCTTTGGCCTTGAGTGAATCATCCGGCTCAAGAAACTGGATACCGGCTTTTTTGCCTTCACGAGTGGCTTCTTCCAGGGTGTTTATCCAGCCATAGATACTGGCGACCTGGGCGTACTGGGCAGCATGCACCAGCGCCTGACGCTCTTTTTCATCCATCTTGCTCCATAGCTTGCTACCAACATTGGGGAAGGCCGAGGCGTTAAACACCCCCTGATGAATATTGGTGACGTACTTGACGACGTCGTACAGACGGGAGTTTTTCAGGTCGGGGGTAGAGCTGTAAGTACCATCCAGGACACCCGAAGACAGTCCTTCAAACAGCTCACTGGAAGGCATCTGCACCGCCACACCACCCATATCCGAGACAAAACGGGTAAACACCGAACCGGCGGTACGAATACGCATGCCTTTGAGATCAGCACTGTTGCGCACCGGTTTGGTGGTCAGCAATTCATAGGTTACGGTGGCATCACTGCCGGTATACACCTGGCCATTGGCCTTGAACTCGGCCAGGCATTCATTACAGGTCGAGATGTATTCGGTCACCGCAGAGGAAATAGCGCGATTGTCAGTACCCACAATCGACAACTCTGCCACCAAAGCGCTTTCGGAATAGTCGGCCGCAAAATACGGCATGATAATGGTGCCCATCTCGGCGACGCCGTTTTTCAGACCTTCGTTCATTTCGCCGATGGACAGCAGACCGGATGGGGTATCGCGGATTTTCCACTCGCCGTTGGTAAATTCCTGCAGTTTTTCAGACATTTTCGGGTAAGCCGTGGTCGCCAGCACGTGGGCTGGGCCAAAACCACTGACCGCACGAATGGTCTTTGCCTGCACCGATGGCGCAGCCATCGCCAGCATGGAGGCAGCTGCGACGGTCAGAGACAGCATTCTGATTTTCATAGATACACCTTTTGTAATTACTTTTTATTGTTATTCAGTAACCGGCCTTACCAAAAAAGCCGGGGACAACACCCTGCTGCCGCAGGGTTTGGTGATGACGGGAATAAACCGACTCAGTCGCCCACTTCCGGGATATCCGGCAGACAGGCATCCGCATCATCAGCCAGATAATTCATCACCTGCCGCTCCATTCCGGCAACTTCGGCCAGGCTGTAGCGACAATAAAAATCGGCACTTTGTAACCAGCTGGCCAGTTGGGCAGCGGGATATTCTTCACCATTCTGGTGAAAGCGGGCCGCCAGCGCACAACGGCCAAGCAACCAGCCACCGGCAACATGACCAAACATCATCAGGAATGGCACCGACATCAGTTGTGCCAGCGGCATGTCATCGGCACAGCGTTTCATCACCGCCGCCGCCGTACTTTCCAGACTGTTGATCGCCACCGCCAGTTTTGTCGCCAGCGTATTCAGCCCATTTCCCTGCATCGCCGTCACCGTCTCGCGCATACGGCTCACCAGCAGGGCGAAGGTTTCGCCCTTGTCACGATAGAGCTTGCGGCCAATCAGATCCTGCGCCTGAATACCGGTCGTACCCTCATAAATCGGGCTGATACGAGCATCACGCCAGATTTGCGCAGCACCGGTTTCTTCCACAAACCCCATCCCACCGTGGATCTGGATACCCAGCGAAGCCACTTCTACACCGGACTCGGTCGCCCAGGCCTTGAATACCGGAATCATCAGCTCAACAAACTTCTGTTGCTGCTGGCGCACCTCGGCATCGGCGTGGTTTTCGTGCATGTCCTGCGCTTCGGCAATCACCATCGCCATGGCACGCATGGCGCGCGTCCGTGACTGCATCAGCATCAGCATGCGGCGAACATCCGGGTGTTCGGCGATCACCGCCGGTTTACCTGGTTCTGCCGGAGTTGCCCCCTGAACTCGCTCAAGGGCGTAAGCCCAGGCCAGTTGCAAGGCCGCTTCGGCCGAAGCCAGCCCTTCAATCCCTACCGCCAGCCGGGCCATGTTCATCATCACGAACATCGCCGCCAGCCCCTTGTTTTCTTCACCCACCAGATAACCGATGGCACCGTCCTGCTCACCAAACGCCATCACGGCGGTGGGACTGGCGTGAATACCGAGTTTATGTTCCAGTGCGGCACAGACCAGATCGTTGCGTTCACCCAGTGAGCCGTCATCGTTGACCAAAAACTTGGGCACCAGGAACAACGAGATACCCCGAACACCCGCAGGCGCATCCGGGGTACGGGCCAGTACCAGGTGAATAATGTTGTCGGCCAGGTCATGTTCACCGAACGAGATAAAAATCTTCTGGCCTTTTATGCGATAGCTACCATCCGCCTGGGGCATGGCTCGGGTACGAATAGCCCCCACATCAGAACCCGCTTGAGGCTCGGTCAGATTCATGGTGCCGGTCCATTCGCCCGCCACCATTTTCGGTAAATACTTCTGTTTCAGCTCATCGGAGCCGGCTGCATAAATGGCTTCAATTGCACCCTGAGTCAAACCGGGGCACATGGTGAACGACTTGTTGGCGGAGCTGAACATCTCAGTCGCCAGCGTGCTGATCATCCATGGCAACCCTTGCCCACCAATGCTTTCAGGCAAAGCCATGTTGTTCCAGCCATTGGCAATCAGTTGTTGCCAGGCTGCGGCAAAACCATCCGGAGTGGTAACAACGCCATCTTCCAGGGACAGCCCGCTACGGTCGCCGCAAGCATTCAGTGGCGACAATACGCCAGCGGCAAATTTGCCTGCTTCTTCCCAGATGGTCAGCGCCAGCTCCTGGGTCATCATCTCGGGATCACTGACCGCTGCCGGAAAATCCACCAGCTCGTGCAGTAAAAAACGTAAATCATCCAGAGGAGTGCGGTAAGCCATGTTCCGGTATCCGTGAGTTATTGTTATTTGAACTGGTAATTACGGTACATTGGGCAAAGAAGGCGGTCTGTAGGAATATTCTGATTTGATCGATGGACACATCAATTATTGAATTACTAAACAAAAAAACCTGTAATCTGTGATCAACACAGACAGACGCATCGGCCAAACAACAAAAAAAAGAGGCCCAGTATGACTTCACAGCGAGACCAGCAGCTGGAACGCCGTATTATCAATGAGATTCCCTACCAGGTTCTGGTGGAGCAATCCTTGGTCGGCATCTATCTGATTCAGGATGGCATTCTCAAATATTGCAACACCGCCTTTGCTGGCATTACCGGCCATACCCCTGAACAGGCGATAGGCAGAAATATTGCCACTATGGTGGCTCCAGAAAGCATCCACCGGGTGCTCAACAATATTGACAACCGGATTGGCCAGGGCATCGGCAACAGCACCCGTTATTTCAACAAGGCGGTGCATGTGGATGGTTATCTGGTGGATCTGGAAGTACATGGCCGTTCAATCCTGCACGAAGGTCGCCCCGCTATTGCCGGTGTCGCAGTGAACGTCACCAAACGACTGAAATACGAGCGGGAATTCCGCGAGTCCCACGACCAGTTACAACAGCTGACGCGTTACACCATCAAGTTGCGGGAACAGCGGCGGCAGGAAATGGCGCGGGAGATTCACGATGTACTGGGCGGTTTGCTCACTTCCATCAAGATGGACGCCACCCGTATCCTCAACCACCAGCCGTCGGCCAATGTCGCGGAGATTGCCGAAGACATCATCAATCTGGCGCAGGAAAGCATTCACTTTGCCCGCCACAAATCGGAACAGCTCTACCCCACCACGTTGACCTACCTTGGCCTCAAGCCCGCGCTGGACAGTTTGCTGAACCAGTTTCAGCAACGCAGTGAACTGGCCTGCCAGCTGGTGACCCAGTCGCCGATTCCTCGCCTGTCGGCCGATGCTGAGTTGATGGTCTACCGGATCGTACAAGAGTCCCTGACCAACGTTGTGCGCCACGCCAGGGCAACCGAGGTAACCGTTACCCTGAGCGCCGACGCTGACCAATTACAAGCCTGTATCCTTGATGATGGCATTGGTATTCATGAATCCATTGCCAGAGAAGGCTCTCTTGGGCTGCTGTTCATGCGTGAGCGGGCGGCAGATTTTGATGGTGAATTGACGGTCACAGGGATACCGGAGGGCGGTACCCGAGTGTGCCTGATCCTGCCGCTGAACGAACGCAACCGCAAACCGGTGCCCTTGCTGGAACCCGGCATGAGGCTCTAGCAGCCTGTCGGACTTAGGAGAAAAACAATGACAACGTCCAACAAGTACCCGATATTGCAGGTCGACGACCACACGATATTCCGCAGCGGCCTGAGCAAATTATTGGCCGAAAGCGAATGTTTTATGATCCAGGCGGAAGCCGCCACCATTGAACAGGCCTGCGCCTGTTTGCAGCAGCAACCTGAACTGGCGCTGATGATTCTCGACATCAATCTGGCGGGCCAGAATTCCCTCGACCAGATCCCACTGTTGCGTCAATTCCACGCCGACATCCCGATTCTGATCATGTCGATGTACCCACCTGACCAGTTTGCCGCTGCCGCCTATCGAGCCGGTGCCAATGCTTATCTGAGCAAGGATGCCTGTCACGAAGAACTGCAGCTGGCCTTAAGCAGTATCGTAACTGGCGGAATCTGGCTGAACCCGTCTGCCAGACTGGCAACGGACGATACGCCCAACCAGGGCTATCCTCACGAACGACTGTCCGATCGGGAACTGGATATTCTCAAGAGTCTGGCCAACGGCGAATCACTCACTGACATTGGCAGCCGCATGTTCCTCAGTGTAAAAACCGTCAGTACCTACCGTACCCGGATTCTGGAAAAGCTGAATCTGACCAACAATGCCGAGCTGATCAAATATGCCCTGACCCACGGTCTGAGTGTCTGAGCATAACCGTCAAGCCGGAGTTCTTGCTCCAGCTACCATTTTTCTCCGGCCACTATTTGTCTCCTGCTACTCTTCTTCTGGCTACTCTTCTTATGGCCACTATTCTTCTGGCCACAGATGAATCTGCGCCCGGCCTCCGGGCCGAAAACCATAACAGGTGTTCAGTACCGCTTTACGTTCCTCGCTGCCGTTGCTGTACCCTGCGGTATGGCTGAGGTGATAACCACGAATGGTCTGCATCGCGGCGGTCGCCAACACTGGCAACATTTCGGTCAGATGGGTACAGCCACTTAACCGCCCCACCGCCTTGCGGGCGTCGGCCAGCCAGCCCTTGCCAATTTGCAGCCCGACCAGCGCCTGATATTGCTGCGCCGCACCGGGGCAGTCCTGATACGGTGTGTGATACATGGTGGCACGAGCGTCCAGTATCTGCAGTTGGTCGTTGATGATCAGGGTCAGCCTCATACGATGCAGAAATCCGCCAACCTCAATCCGGCCACGGTCAAACAGTTCAATGTCATAACCCTTGGTATCTTCCAGTACGCCTTCTATTTCCCACAGCCCGTCTTCACGTAAATAGCCCTGCACATCGATATTGCGACGGTGCAAGGGAGTGCGCGGTGAGGCAGGAATTGGCTCGGACATCGGCTTCGATATCGGCTCGGACATAGTCAGTCTCCAGGGTCAGTTTTCACAGTCGGTATGGATCGGTCTTTACAGCACCAAGGAGTGTGCCGCATTGATGCGGCGTCAACCAGCCTGACCGAAGCGGCTGAACAGCTCCGGGTTCAGGCCCTGTGCTAATTGGCGCTCGATAAACGACACTGAGATAGCACGCTCTCGCAGTGCATTTACATCGCTGTTCGGGTCAGATACTGCCCGGTAATGATGCTGGAACGACAACCAGAAGTAATCCTGCTGGCGCTGGTCGAGCCGTTGGTCAACACCGGCTCCGGTCAGCGACTGACCATTCATGCTGGCGTTGGCTATGCCGCTGACCTGCTGCGGTGCTACCGATGGAAAGTTGATGTTGGTGACCATACCGCCAGGGAGCGGCTCAGTCAGCAACTGGCGAATCAGCGCCCCGGTATAACGACGCGGCGTATCCCAGTGGATATTGTGGCGATCTTTCCAGGCCTGACTCAGGGCAATGGCCGGTATATCAAACAGACTGGCGGTCAGCGCCGCTCCCAAGGTGCCGGAGAAGCCCACGGTATCGGCCATATTGATGCCCTGGTTGATGCCCGACAGCAGCAGATCCGGTTTTTCCGGCATCAAATGAAACGCCCCCAGCAAGACACAATCTGAAGGCGTACCACGCACCGCAAAGTGACGTTCAGCCAGGGGTTTACAACGAATCGGCTGGTGTAACGACACACTCTGGGCGGTGCCGCTCTGGTCTGTTGCCGGAGCCACAATCCAGACTTCTTCCGCCAGTTCCGCCGCCAGTTCCGCCAACAACTGAATACCGGGGGCATCGTAGCCATCATCGTTGGTAATCAGGATACGCCGCAGTAATGGCTCGCCTTTGTGCGGATGCACTGGTGGCAGGGGTAACAGCCGCAAACCATTTGGGCTCACCCGGCTCATGCGCAGGTCACGCCACCGTCGACGGCCAGTGCGGTGCCGGTTACATGGCAGGAGGCATCGGCAGCAAAAAATACGGCCGGGCCCTGCAGGTCGGTTTCAGCACCAAATCGCTGCAAGGGAACCGCAGGCAGCACCTGATCGGAGATACTTGCCAGCAGCTTGGCCGACAGTTTCGACTGGAAAAAACCGGGGCACAGAGCATTCACATTGATGTTGTACTTGCCCCACTCGCTGGCCAGCGCCTTGGTGAAGTTGATCATTGCAGCCTTGGAGGTGTTGTAGCCGATGGTATTCATATTCAGCCCTGGGGGGTTGCCGCTCAGACCACCAATAGAGGCGATATTAATGATCTTGCCGTAACGCCGGGCAATCATGCACTGACGTCCGATTTCACGGGTCAGGACAAAGGGCGCGGTAATATTCAGCGTCATGACCTTGTTCCAGGCTTCCAGCGGATGCTCCTCCATCGGCGCGGCCCAACTGGTGCCAGCATTGTTGACCAGAATGTCAATGCTGCCGACCTCGGCCAGTAACTGCTCGACCATGGCCGGAATGGCATCCAGATCCTGCAAGTCGCTGACGCAGCTCAGGATACGGCTGGCATCACCCTTGGCGACGGGCAGCAGTTCCGTTTTGGCTTCTTCCAACTCGGCGGCCTTGCGGGCGGTCAGAATCACCCGTGCGCCCTGTTGCAGGTAGCCTGCGGCAATTTGTAACCCCAGCCCACGAGAGCCGCCGGTAATCAGCGCGGTTTTACCAGAGAGATCAAACATAGGAGTACCTGCTCTATAGTGATTGATTTTATATTTTTATAGGTTGGCGTTTTATTTTATTGATGGTGCTGGATAGTGCTGGATAGTGCTTGATGGTGCGTGCCCGACCAGCGCGCCAGGCCTTCAGGCGTCGCTCATAAAAACCACTCGTGCCAACAACGAGCCACCCCGCTGGGCCTGACGGCTGATCAATTCATCCGGTTCCCACAGCACCTTGCCGTGGCTGGCGTAACGCTGATACTGGCGCATTTCTCCAACCAGCTGACTCAGCCCCAGTTGCTCAGCCAGATACATCGGCCCTCCGGCGGCGGCCGGGAAACCGTAGCCATTAACAAATGCCAGGTCGATATCCACCGGCCCACTGGCAAAACCTTGCCGCACAATGGCACAGCCTTCGTTCACCAGCGCCAGAATGCAGCGCCCCAGTATTTCGTCATTACTGATGTCCCGACGCGTATGTCCCAGCTCGGCAGACACTTGTTGCAACAGCGCATCGGTCTCGGCACTGGGCAGGGCGGTGCGGGAACCGGCTTCGTAGCAATACCAGCCGGAACCGGTTTTCTGTCCATAACGGCCCTGTTCGCACAGAGCATCACCGATCCGAGGCTGCAGGATATCGGGAGTACGCTGCTGACGCTGACAGCGCACCATCCAGGGGATGTCGTTGCCCACCATATCCAGTGCCCGCAGCGGGCCAATCGCCATGCCCCAGTCTTCCAGCACCCGATCCACCTGCGCCGGGGTTGCGCCTTCTTCCAGCAAATACATGGCCTCCTGGTGAAAGCGGTCAAACAGGCGATTGCCAATAAAACCGTCACAGTTGCCCGCCACCACAAACACTTTGCCCAACGCCAGCGCCATGGCTTTGATCAGCCCTGTCACCGCCGCCGAGGTGGTTTGCGCGGGTACAATTTCCAGCAACCGGGTAATGTGTGCAGGGATAAAAAAATGCGTACCGATCACCCGTTCAGGATGGTTAACCGCAGCGGCAATGGCATCCATATCCAGCGTCGAGGTATTGGTTGCCAGCACACAGTCATCAGCGACCAGCGCCTCGATGGCTTGCATCACCTGCTGTTTCAGTTCGAGTATCTCTGGCACCGCTTCTACCACCAGGCCTGACCCGGTAATACTGGCCAGCTCGACCGAGAATTCAAAACAGGATTGCAGCTGCGCTGCGGCATTTTCATCCAGTTGGCCACGTATCTGCTGACTGGCAAGATACTGGTCAATAAAGCGCTGGGCGAGGTCAAGGGAATCGGCGTCCGCATCGACCAGAGTCACCTGTTTGCCCAACCGGGCCAAGGCAATGGCGATGCAGCGCCCCATGGCTCCGGCACCAATCACAGCGACCTTGCGAATATCTTCAAACCCCTGCCGATCCGCTGCCGTTAGCTGCTTTGGCAAAGCCATTATCGACTGTTGCTGCCAGCTGTCCGCATGCTTGAGCTTGGCGGCATCCCGCACCAGGGTCTGCCGCACAGGTTCAAGGGGCGAGGCTGTCATACCATTTCAGCCTCATCGGCGCTGGCCAAGCCGTAGTCAAACGGCAAATCCAGACGGGCATCACGTTCTTCGGCACGATCCGGCGGGGTCAGGAAACGGGCCGCCTGACCATAACTATCCTTGGCTTTTTTGATGGCACCACGGGCAATCGAACGCAGGTGCACTTCATCCGGGCCATCGGCGATACGCAGGGCGCGGCCCATGGTCCACAGTTCCGGCAGTGGTGTATCCGGCGATAGACCCATCCCACCAAATACCTGCATGGCACGGTCAACCACTTTCAATTGCATCCGTGGCACAGCCACCTTGATCATGGCAATTTCGTTACGCGCCAGCTTGGCACCACCCTGATCAATCAACCAGGCCGCTTTTAATACCAGCAGGCGGGCCTGTTCAATTTCGTACATGGATTCGGCCAGGAATTCACGTATCACACCCTGTTCATGCAGGTACTGACCAAAGGTTTTACGTTCCAGTGAACGTTCCGCCATCAAGTCCAGTGCCAACTGAGCCTGGCCGATGCAACGCATGCAATGGTGAATCCGACCCGGCCCGAGGCGCGCCTGAGCCAGGGCAAAACCGGAACCTTCTTCACCCAGCAAATGACTGGCGGGCACCCGGACGTTCTTGAACAGCAGCTCGCAATGGGTTTCGTAGCTGTGGTGATTCATCACCGACAGATCACGTACCACGGTCAGCCCTGGTGTGTTCATCGGCACCAGAATCATGCTTTGCTGACTATGCACATCGGCGTTGGGATCGGTTTTGCCCATCACGATCGCGACTTTGCAGTTCGGGTTCAGCGCTCCGGTAATAAACCACTTGCGACCGTTAATGACATAATCTTCGCCGTCACGCTGAATCAGCGTGGTCACGTTGGTGGCATCGGATGACGCGACATCGGGCTCGGTCATGGCAAAACAGGAGCGAATCGCGCCACTCAACAAGGGCTCCAGCCATTGGGATTTTTGCTCGTCGGTGCCGAACATGTGCAACAACTCCATGTTGCCAGTATCCGGGGCGGAGCAGTTAAATACTTCGGAAGCCCAAGTCAGGCGGCCCATAATTTCGGCCAGCGGAGCGTATTCCATATTGGTCAGACGCGTGCCCGGTTCGCCGTCACGCAAGTGCGGCAAAAACAGGTTCCACAGGCCTTCGGATTTGGCCAGCGCTTTCAGATCGTCCAGAAAGGATATGTGGTAGCCATTGTCATGGAATTCCCGCAGAAACTGCGCATTGCGCGGAATCACGTGGTCATCCATAAAGTTGTTGAGCTTCTGTGCCAGCTCTTGGGTGGTCTGGTTGTAGGCAAAATCCATAATGATGTCCTGTCGTCAATTGAGTTGTCTGGTGACGCTTGCCGCGTCGGTTACAGCTGGCCGTGGGCAACTTGCAAGCCGATACCGGCAAAAACATGGTGCAAGCGGCTGATGTCCACGCCCGGATGTGCCTCCGGGTCACCGCCACCTCGGCTTAATACGCCGTCGAAAATTACCGCCAGCCGGAAGAAGGAAAAAGCCAGATAGAAGGGGTTAAAGTTGTTACTGATAGCGCGATTGTCGAAATATGCCTGTATATAGTCGTCAAACACCGGGATGCCACAGGCAGCAAAGTCCTGATCGGCTATGCCGTGAAATTCGTCACCGCGCATTTTCCACACCATCAGGTTGTAACCAAGATCCGACATCGGGTGGCCCAGGGTCGACAGTTCCCAGTCCAGCACCGCCACCACTTCCGGCTTGTCCGGGTGGAACATCAGGTTGCCCAGGCGAAAATCACCATGGACGATGGTGGTGACATCGTCGTCTGGCAGGTTGTCTGCCAGCCACTGCCCCAGCGCTTCGATCTCTGCCACCGAGCTGCCGCTTTTGTCGTACTGAGCACTCCAGCGCCGAATCTGGCGCTCGATAAAACCACCTTCGCGACCAAAACCTTCCAGCCCGACGGCACGAAAATCCACTGCGTGTAGTTTCGCCAGGGCGGCGTTCATGGCGGCGTAATACTGACCGCGTTCTTCCGCACTCATGCCCGGCAAGGTGCTGTCGTGTAATACCCGTCCTGGCACCCGTTCCATAATGTAGAACGGCGTTCCCACCAGGCTGTCGTCCTCGCAGTAATGCAGCATTTTAGGTACTGGCACGTCGGTATGCTCCAGCGCCGCCATAACCCGGTATTCACGGTCGATGGCATGGGCCGATGGCAGCAAGTCACCAGCGGGCTTCTTGCGCAGCACATAGTCAGCGCTGTCGGAGTATTTGAGAAAAAATGTTGGATTGGAAAATCCGCCAGCAATCGGCGTCAGCTCTGCGGTGGCCCCTTCAGGCCCACAGTCCAGATACTGACGCAGATAGTCTGTCAGTCGCACGAGATCAAACGGTGCAGCATCCATCGAAGTTGTGATTGGTGCAGACGTGGTCACAGCCAGGCTCCTGAATCAGATTGGGTGTGAATTGATAGTGTGCTCCGCCAATACATATGTAAAATCAATAGTTAGCATGATCATCTATAGATAAATCACATGTATCTGACAGCCGGGAGTCCGCATGCATATTTACCGAACCGATCTGAATCTGTTGGTGGTGTTTGACTGCATCTATACCCAGGGCAGCGTGACCCGTGCGGCAGAGGTACTGCATCTGACCCAGCCCAGTGTCAGCCATGCCTTGTCTCGCTTGCGCGATCGTGTGGGCGATCCGTTATTTGTACGCAACGGCCAGAAACTGGCACCCACCCAGGTTGCCCAAAAACTGATTTATCCCGTACGCCAGGCGTTGCAACTGCTGGAATCCTCTCTCAGTGACCTGGAAGGGTTTGACCCCCAGACCGCCAATCAGCATTTTGTAATTGGTATGCGGCCTTTGATGGAAGGTGCTTTTTTCCCACCATTGATGCGTCAGATCACTCAGCACGCTCCCTCTGCCGGGCTGTCATCGGTACAGTTCGACCGTAACAATCTGGCCGCTGAACTGACCAGTGGTAAACTCAGCGTCGCGATTGATGTGTTTCTATCCCTGCCTGACACCATCTGTCGCCAGCATTTGTCCAGCACCCCGATTGTGGTGGTGGCCCGGCGTGATCACCCGGCGATTAACGCCGGACAGATCGATATCGACCGTTATCTTGCCCAACAGCACTTGCTGGTATCGTCGCGACCGGAAGGTCACGGTGTTGAAGACCTGATGCTGGCCCGCCAGGGCATCAGTCGCCGGGTGGTGGCACGCTGCCAGCAAATCACGACCGGACTGGAGCTGGTACGGCAGTCGAACCTGCTGATGACGGTGGCGGAGAGTCTGATCAGTCATCACTTCGACCCGACGCAACATCAAATCTGCCGGGCACCGTTTGCGGCACCGGAAGTGGACTCCTACCTGTACTGGCACGCCAGCAGCGAGTCCGACAAGGCCAGCCAGTGGTTACGTTCCATCATTGGTGCTTCCTACCAGACAACAGGGCAGCTGTTACCGCGAACGGTATCTTGATGGGTGTCTTGATGGGTGTCTTGATGGGTGTCCTAGTTGAGAGTGGTTTGGTAACCTTACCCGCTCTATGTCTAGGGGGCGTTCTCAATTGGTCAATCGGATCTGCTGAGAGCCCGTTGGCTTCAG
>CAJXTI010000046.1 GCA_913061185.1 uncultured Oceanobacter sp. | reverse complement strand
GCACGACCTTGCCAAGGTCGGGGTCGCGAGTTCGAATCTCGTTTCCCGCTCCAAATTTTAAAAAGCTGATTCAGAGATGGGTCGGCTTTTTTATTGCGTTTTTCGTATGGATTTTGCTATCACACTCAAGTATTGCTGAAACAACTACTCTTGAGTGTGATGGGAGTGTTAACTAGTTTTCTTCATCCTGCTGTTGAAAGAGGCGGATTTCTTCATCAGTCAGGTAATGCAGGCAGTCGCCGCCGAATATCCATAGCAATTCCCGGTCGATAGCTGGCGCCAGTTGGGGTGTGTGCATCATCAGGTTGTTGAGCCATTGGCGGGTATCTTCGTAGGCTGTTTCAGACTGTTGCGTCAGCTGATCAATCAAGGCCGCAAGCTGGTGTATCATATCTGTATTAATCACTTCGCTTTCGCTAGCCGCTTCCAAGCGGCTTTTTAGTTTCTGTAGCAAGCGGATGTGGTTTGGTTGTTCGCTCATGTATTTTCTCAAACAGGTTGATTTGTATGGTTCCGGCACTGAAGGTTCAGGGCTTATCCAAGGTTTACGATAATGGTTTTCAGGCGCTCAAGGGGATTGATTTGAGTGTCGAGCAGGGGGATTTTTTTGCCCTGCTGGGCCCGAATGGCGCGGGTAAGTCTACCACGCTGGGTATTTTATCGGGTTTGGTGCAGAAATCTGCCGGTAAGGCAGAGGTGATGGGCTTTGATGTGAATGAGCAGTCGTTTGGTGCTCGTTTAAATCTCGGCGTAGTGCCACAGGAGTTTAATTTCAACCAGTTTGAGAAGGTTGAAGATATTGTGGTAACGCAAGCGGGATATTTTGGGTTGAATGCCAAAGAGGCTCGCGAGAGTGCGGAATACCTGCTCAGGGCTCTGGATCTGTGGGACAAGCGTGATGAGCCGTCACGGATGTTGTCTGGAGGAATGAAACGACGTTTGATGATCGCTCGTGCGCTGGTACATAAGCCAAAGGTGTTGATTCTGGATGAGCCAACCGCGGGTGTCGATATTGAGCTGCGGCGTTCGATGTGGGCGTTTATGAAGGAGCTGAATGAGTCGGGCACCACGATTATTCTGACCACTCATTATCTGGAGGAGGCGGAGCAATTGTGTCGCAATATTGCGATTATCAATCGTGGAGAGATTGTTCGCTGCACCAGTGTTCGTTCGCTGCTGGCCAATATGAAATCTGAGACCTTTGTGTTTGATCTGAAGTCGGATGCGCCTGCTGATTTGTTATTGAGTGGATTTGTTGTTCGGGTCGTCGCTGCAGATTCGATTGAGGTGGTGGTGGATGAAGGTCAAAGTATCAACGAGGTTTTTACCGGTTTGTCTGCCCAAGGGTGCCAGGTACGTAGTATGCGGCCCAAGGCTAATCGCCTGGAAGAGTTGTTTGTGAATCTGGTGCGAGGAGACAACCAATGAGTCATTTGGCCGTTCAGTGGGTAGCATTAAAGACGATTGTGACGAAGGAAGTCCGTCGATTTACCCGTATTTGGCAGCAGACGCTGGTGCCTCCTGCGATTACCATGACGTTATATTTTGTGATTTTTGGTAATTTGATCGGTTCTCGCATCGGAGAAATGGGCGGTGTGGACTATATGTCCTTTATCGTTCCTGGCCTGATTATGATGAGTGTGATTACCAATGCGTATGGCAATGTGGCATCGTCCTTTTTCAGCAACAAGTTCCAGCGCAGTGTGGAAGAGTTAATGGTGGCACCGGTGCACCCGGCGACCATTCTGTTGGGTTTTGTCGCTGGCGGTGTGGTACGCGGTGTGATGGTGGGCATTATTGTCACCTTGTTATCACTGTATTTTACTGATCTGAGTATTCATCATCCTGGCGTAGTGATTGGTATCGTGTTGCTCTCTGCGGTGTTGTTCTCATTGGGTGGTTTTATTAACGGTGTGCATGCACGCAAGTTTGATGATATTTCAATTGTCCCGACGTTTATTATTACTCCTCTAACGTATCTTGGTGGTGTTTTCTACTCTATCAGTTTACTGCCAGAGCATTGGCAATGGGTCTCCCAGTTGAATCCGATTTTGTATATGGTGAATACGTTTCGTTATGGGATTCTGGGTGTCTCTGATGTCGGGGTGGTATTTTCATTTTTGATGATGGGTGTGTTTATCGTTATTTTGAGTGCGTATAGCTTGTGGTTGCTCAAGCGTGGCACCGGCATGAGGCAATAAGAGTTATGGCGATGATTGATTCTGAGTTAAATCCTCTCGGTAAGCAGTCTGACTATAAAGACGCGTATGACGCGTCATTGTTGTTTGCTATCCCCCGTGAGGAGGGGCGCTCCCGATTGCTGGCTGATGCTGAGTTGGCTCCTATGTACGGCGAAGACATCTGGAACGCATATGAAGTGTCGTGGCTGGATGCCAGGGGGAAGCCGGTGGTCGCTATTGGGGAGTTCAAAATTCCGGCAGCCGCTGCCAATCTGATTGAATCCAAGTCGTTCAAGCTGTATCTGAATTCTTATAACCAGACCCGATTTGATAGCAAAGATGACGTTCAGGCTCTTATGGTGAGAGATCTTGCTGCCGTGTCCGGGGGCGAGGTGGCTGTCGAGCTGATGTTGCTGCCTGGGGGGAAGGATTTTGGTACTGCGCCGGAGGCCTGGTGTATTGATGAGCTGGAAGTAGATATCACTACTTATCAGCCTGACGGGGCTTTGCTGGCGACAACCGCAGGGGTGTTTGACGGCTGGTTATGCTCGCACTTGTTGAAGTCCAACTGCCCGGTTACTGGTCAGCCAGATTGGGGAAGTGTGTATGTCTATTATCGTGGGCCTGCCATTATTCCTGAGTCCTTGCTCGCCTACGTGGTGTCGATGAGGCAGCATCAGGGCTTTCATGAACAATGCGTCGAACAAATGTTTCAGGATATAGCCCACTACTGTCGGCCTGAGGTTTTGACGGTCTGTGCCAGGTATGTGCGCCGAGGTGGGTTGGATATCAACCCGGTACGCTCTTCGGTTGATGGAGTCTGTCTGGAGAACTTTCGTACGCTTCGTCAGTAGTGGTTTGAACCGCTGAATCCGTTGTTATTTGTCTTGTGATTTTACCTGCGCGGCGGCCGTTCTGGCTGCTCGTTGCTGTGCCGTTGGGGGGTGTCGTTCTGGCGCTCGGGTCTTGACCTGATTTCTCAGTTTGCTGGCTGCTTGCTCCAGTGCATCGGCGACCTTGTTACGTTCGCTGTCACGAACCTTTTCCGATTCCAGATAAAGTGAGAAGCCTTCGGTTTCATGGTTCATAAATCCTGCGTTTGCACCGAGGTCGCGGCGGTAATCAACCACCTGATAGAGGGGTACCGGGTCGCGAAAGCCTTTTACCATGGCGGTGCCGCGTTGTCGGCAAATGATCTTGTCTTTGACCAGTGAAAATGTCTCGTGGGAAATCAGAATTTCGCCGGCATCGGCAGCACTCTCAAGCCGACTGGCGAGGTTAACTTCCTTGCCGACGATGGTGTAGTCCATTCGGCTTTCGGTGCCGAAGTTGCCGACGGTGCAGTAACCGGTATTGATGCCCATGCGAATTTGTAATGGGGTGGTCATGCCTTGTTCGGTCCAGTGCTTTCTCAGTTTCAGCATATGGCGGCGCATTTCAATTGCCATGGCGACGCAGGCCAGGGCGTCTCGCTTGATGCCTTTGGTGCTCGGGTCGCCAAAAAAAATCATAATGCCATCGCCGATAAACTTGTCGATGGTACCGCCATATTTCATGGCCACCTCTGACATATCGGTAAGGTAGCCATTGAGCAGGTCGGTGAGCGGTTCCGCTTCCATTTGCTCGGAAAGCGAAGAAAACCCGACAATATCGGAAAAGAAAATGACCAGTTTTTTGCGCTGGGTTTCGAGCTTGGCTTCACGTTTGCCATTAAATATGGATTCCCTGACCTGAGGGGCAACATAGCGTGATACTTGGGTGGACAATTCTTGATAGCGATCGATCTGGCTTTTAAGACGCGATTGCATAGCGCCAATCTGATCTCCTTGGCGTATGGCAAATAAGGCCAGTGCGGCAAAAAAAACGGCGGTGGCAGCCCCACAAGTAATCACCAGGCTATTGGGAATGGCGGCGGCTTGCTCTGAACCTGAACTGAGCCAGAGGTAAGAAGCAAACATGCTGGTAGCCGAAATTAATACCCCGGACAGCCAGCTGGACTTGCTGCCGGTCAGAATCAGACTGGTGTTGAGCATCAATAGCGTGGGTAGGGTTAATTCAATGGGAACTTGAACCAGCCCCAGTAACAAGCCGGTGATGACGGCATCTACCTGTGTCCAGAAGGTGAGCGCGGTGTTTCGACTCCATGGGAGGCGACGCTCAATCACTTCCACCAGATGCGGGTACACCAGGCAAAACGCCATGGCTGCCCAGAAATTATCAGGCCAGTAATGAGTAAAAATACCGGCGGCTATCGTTAATGCGCCAGTGCCGTAGCCCAGAATGCGTGCGATGTAGTCTGGATGAGGATGGGTCAGGGGGGCTGTGTCAATGCCTTCGATCACGTCGTTCATAGTCCTGCCAAGGGTACTTCGGCTTTACGCCGCCCTGAATAAAGTGAATTGCTATGGTCTGTATAGCGGTAAATGTGAGCTTCATCAAGGAGAGTCCGTGATGGGTGGCAATGCGATTGATATATGTTCTGAGGCTAGGGTTAAAATATGACAAAACAACGAGGGAGTCTTTATAGGTGTAGTGTAGGTGGTGTAGGTGTATGGCGAACTGAGTTGACAGAGGCCGCCTCCAGCGCTTTGGTGGATCGTATGTTGGCGAATAAACAAGAATGAAATGCCACTGGAAGTGGAGACCGGGTAATTTGCGTCAGAGCGAGGCTGCTGGCTGGAGCTGAACAGTCGCCTTTGATGTAACGTGTTTGGGATGCAACGTGTTTGGGATGTAACGATGAAAAGGCCGATGATTTTGGTTGACATGTTCTATATCGATAAGTATATTGCGCGGCCTCTGTTAGGGGTAAATTCCTAATCAAGGTGAGGTGTCCGAGTGGCTGAAGGAGCACGCCTGGAAAGTGTGTATACCGCAAGGTATCGAGGGTTCGAATCCCTCCCTCACCGCCATTAAAATTCCTTTAAAATCAATTAGTTACTGATTTTGAATCGCTAAAAGTCTCTTCTTGGGAACGTTTCTGGGAACACGATCGAAAAAAAGCAGCCGTCTGGCTGCTTTTTTTGCTTCTGCCGCCCGGTCTGAAATTTATGAGCGCTCTACCATCGTTCGGCAAACAGTGTTCAAGCCGTCAGACAGAGTGGTGTGAATGATTCGGATATCCAGATTCTCTGCCATATCAAATTCGGACAGTTCCTGAATACACGGATAGCGTCGTTCTTGGTTACTACACCGTGGATTGGGTATGGTGGCGATTCCTCTGTTTGATATTCAGCCGTATTGGTGCTTCTCCGTTATACTGGCGCATCTTGCTGTATCGGTTCGGTTGTTCACCATTGAAGCCGACAGTGTTTGTTGCGGAAATTCAGGTTTTTATGTCTTCAGCGTTATCAGTATCGACAGCCACCATCTTGCAGTTTTTCTTCAGACACGGTGCCACCACGGCGATGTGCCGCTGGTTGGACTTCCGTTTGTTTGTGGCGCAAAAACATCTCCGTCTGGAAGCCAGCACACAGGTTGAAAATTACGACGCTGACACCTTGTCTCCGGCGGAGTATTTAAACCGTTGGGAGCAGCGTGCCTTGCAACAGACTGATACGTCTGCGCTGACGACTCCGGCGCGGTGGGTGTTGCTGTTGCTGGGATCACTTGTCGCACTGGTCGGGTTGGCCAGTATGGCGGGGGTATTGAATTACTCGGGTCGACAGCCGATCAATATCTGGGTGCCGCTGGTGCTGTTCGCATTTTTGCCCTTGCTGCTGACCTTGAGCAGTGCGTATGTTGCGTTGTTTTCAGGCGCTCGTCAGTCTGTGGCTGGGCATCCGTTGCTGTTGCAGTTGGCTGACAAACTCAGGCTGAAACACTTTTTGCCATACCAGAATGTCTTGTTTCCCTGGCTGGTCTGGCAAGCCCAGTTGCTGGGGCTGGTGTTTTCCGTGGCGGCATTGCTGTCGTTTTTTGCACTGGCGACGTTTCAGGATTACCAGTTTGGCTGGTCTTCAACCTTGATAACCGATAATGCCACCATGGTGCAAATGATGGCGGTGATCAGTTGGCCCTGGCATTGGTTGGTGTCGTCGCCGGGTGTCGAACTGATCAGTCAGAGTCGTTTTACCGCCCAAGAGATGGCTGCGCAGGGTATCAATCAGCGTGGCTGGTGGTTGACGCTGGTAATGGCGGTGACGGTGTACGGTATTTTGCCCCGTGTGGCGCTGGCGTTGTTGTTGCGCTGGCGTTTTATCCGCCAGCTACGCTGGAGCATTCTTAACAGTGCCGATGTTGAGGAGTTTGTGCTGGCGCAGCAGTATCAACCGAGCCGCAATCCGCTGGTGTCTGATGACCCGCTGGTATTGCCAGATGTGATTGATATTCGCGCCACCAACGCCGATTTGATCAGCTGGCAGCAACCACAATCGGACTGGCCAGTGGTGAAAAACCTTGGCAGCGGCGACTGGCTGGAAGACGAGCAGTGGCTGTCATCGTCGGCCAGTGCCCGGCCCAGGCCGGTACTCCTTATCGTTGATCCGCTCCAGACACCCACCGGTGAAATGGCCGACTGCATCGAGCTGTTGCAACAACAAAACACGGTGGTGGTACTGGTACTGGTATCCACTCAGATAGATGCCGAGCGTTATGAGATCCAACTCAAGTCCTGGCAGTTTTTCGCCAGTCGTCATCACATCGCATTAAAGAAGGGGCATTAAGGTGGCAGCGCCGGTATTTGCGGTTGTCGGGCACCCGAATAAGGGCAAATCGAGCATCGTGGCGACGCTGACGCGTCAGGATGCGATTCGGATCTCGGAGATTTCCGGTACCACAACGGCGGCACAAGCGTTTGAATTACGTGTCGATGGTATTTGTCATTACCGGCTGATTGATACTCCGGGGTTTCAGCGTCCGCGTCAGGTGTTGTCCTGGTTGCAGCAACACGCGCCTAATGCCGCCCAGCGCAAGCAGACAGTGCAGAGTTTTGTGGCGCAACAGCGGTGTGAGCCAGGCAGCAAGTTTCAGGACGAAATCGAACTGTTGCAGCCGATTCTGGCCGGTGCCGGAATTATTTATGTCGTTGATGGCTCATTGCCTTACAGTCCTGAATTTGAAGCCGAGATGACCATTCTGCAATGGACCGGGCAGCCCCGCATGGCGCTGATTAACCCGATTGGTGGTGCGGCCTATGTTGAAGAGTGGCAGAACGCTCTGAGTCAGTATTTCAGTGTGGTGCGGGTGTTTGACCCGATGACGGCCGACCGGCAGAAGCAGTTCGCGGTTTTGTCGGCCTTTGCGGAATTGTATGAGCCCTGGCGTCCGGCGATTGAGGCGACGATGGCGGCGCTGACCACCTATTTTGATCGTATCGCGGCGCAGGGTGCCATGATCGTTGCTGAGCACATGGTGCAAATGATCAGCCATGTGAGTGAAGTCCGGGTGCCCGCCGAGTTTGTCAAAACGGCGCTGGAAGCCCAGTTAAAAAACCAGTATCAGCACCGTCTGCGTGATATCGAAGCCAGTATGCAGCGTCAGTTACAGGCGCTGTTTGCGCACTCCCATATGCGTATTCATGCCCAGGCGTTAAGTGCTGATTACCCGGATTTGTTTGATAGCAGCCATTGGTATCTGTATGGGCTGGATCGGCAGAAAATTGTCGCGCTATCTGCATCAGCGGGTGCTGCTGCAGGCGCTGTACTCGACGTTGGCGTGGGCGGCAGTTCCTTTATGACCGGGGCGCTGGCGGGTGGCTTGTTATCCGGGCTGGCCTCGTTGGCGGCGACCTGGAAGCCGGAAAAGCTCAATATCAAGGGAATCCCTGTTGCCGGTAAAACACTCACTGCCGGGCCAGCTCGGGAGCTGACCTTTATCTTTGTTTTGCTGGGGCGGGCGATAGACTTTCTGGAGATGATTCTGCGCCGTACTCATGCCGACCGCACGGTGGCGGAGTTGAAGGCAATCAGCTTGTCAGAGCGGTTAAACCAGCTGCCAAAAATGGAGCAGGTACAGTTAACTCGCAGTCTGCAAAAAGCCGCTAAAGGATTGAACGACAAGGAATTGTTGCAGCTCAGAGACTGGATTTTACAACTGGCTCAAGCGGTGTACAGCGCGGTTGATTAACGCCTGGCAAGCCCGGTGCAACCAGGCAATCAACGCCAGGCAATCAACGATAGATACGCTGCGCCCATTCGGTCAGGCCGGATACCACACTGCCAAAATGATCGCCATCCAACAGCGGAATATCACCCAGGGTGCGGGCTACCGCTTGCCGAATCATCGGTGAGCGGGCGCTACCGCCGGTAATAAATACCCGATCTGGTTGTACACCAGCCTGGGCGACCGCTTCCGCCATCAGCTCGGTTATACGCTGTAATGGTCGCTGAATGGCTGCTTCCAGTCCGGTTTTCACCATCTCGGTACCAAGCCCGGCTTCAACAAAGTCCAGTGCTACACGGGTGGATTCGGCATCGGACAGGGCGATCTTGGCATTTTCTGCGCAACGTACCAGTTGCTGGTTTTGCTTGTTGGCCTGCAATCTTAGCAGGCGGCTGATCAGCTCCGGTTGCAGACAATCGCGCTGCAGTTGTTGCAGCTGGAGGGTGGTTTCCAGGCTGCTGAAACGAGACAGAGCACTGACATCGTTGGTGCAGACCGCATCAAGAAAGGTTTTGGTGGGCATGGGTTTACCGCTTTTGAGGCTGGCGTGCATGCCAAACAATGGCATCAGCTGTTTGCCTGCCAGCGCAATATCGAGGTCGTTACCACCGATACGTTCGCCAGTATGGCCAAGAAAATCTGCGCTGCGGTCTTCGCGGTCGCGGTGATCTGGCCCCATTCGTACCATGGCGCAGTCGCTGGTGCCACCGCCGATATCGACCACCAATACGGTCTGGTTGTCGGCAAGAGTGCGTTCAAAGCTCAGACCGGCGGCAATCGGCTCATAAAGAAACTCGACCTCACTAAAGCCGCTGCGCTGGGCAGCACGGCTCAGGATCGCCAAAGCCTGGTGATTACTGTGCTCGGCATTCACACCCTGGAAATTGACTGGCCTGCCGATCACAGTGCGGGTCAGTGGTTGGCCGAGCGATAACTCCGCACGCTGCTTTACCGTTTGCATCATGGCGGTAACGATGTCTTCAAAAAAATGCACAAACTCGGGGCGTAACCCACTGGCACCGAGATAGGACTTCGGGGATTTGACGAAGTAGCCTTCTTCTGGGTCGGAAAAATACTGGTCAAAGGCTCGTTGGCCGACCAACATCACCGCTTCAATATCTTCCGCTGCTGATCCAAGATCCAGCTCGCGCCGGGCACGTTGGGCCAGCTGTAATGGCCCACGTCGAGTGGCGATAAACTCATCCCGCAGCGGGCCAGCAGTCATGGCCAGGCCGACCTGCTCGCAGATCAGTTCACGACCCAGTGCATACAGCGCCGACGGCATAAACGCATGGTCGCCGTCCACGGCCAGCAGTTGTACGACATCCTGTGGTTTAACGCCCATGGCGCAGTTGGAAGTACCGTAGTCGAAGCCGCAGATCATGGCGTTCCTCTTGAACAGGGCGTGAGAAAAAGTCGCGCACATTAGCACAGGGGCTTGGTGGGTCAAGAACACAGCGGCAGAATTCAGCGGCATCGACTGGCCTGGTTAGCCCGTTTTGTCTGCAACCTTCGATCAAGGCGGAGTGCGGGTAACACCCTGCTTAAGGAGGTCAAGGCTCGATACAAAGCAGTATGTTGGCCAGACCCGGTACTGCGCATGCTACGGCAGGCCAATAACAATAAACATGGGCCAAATATGATGAAGAAAACACTTTCCACTTTGCTGATCTGCGGTTCAGCACTGACCGCTTCTTGTGCCAATATGAACGGTATGCATGAACAGTCAATCGTCACAGAGTCTGTCAGGGTCAATGCACCTGCTGCCGATGTATGGCAGCTGGTGGGGGAATTTAATGACCTCAAGCGCTGGCATCCGGCGGTCAAAATCAGCAAACAGGTGTCCGATCAGCGTTACCTGACCTTGCAGGACGATACCGAAATGGTTGAACAGGAAACCGCTCGTGATGACAGTGGTATGAGCTATAGCTACCGCATTGTGTCCAGCCCGCTGCCAGTGGCTGCCTATAATGCCACGATCAGTGTGATGGCGGTGGGGGCCAGTCAGTCAGAGGTGACCTGGCGTTCCAGCTTTGATGCCAAGGGGGTCTCGAAAGCAGAGGCGGAAGCGACTATTCGCGGGGTCTATCGCGCCGGTCTGGATCATTTGCAACAAATGTATCGTTAGGACTTTTGCCATTAAAAATCGTTAACGCTATCCACCTGGGCAGGCTGTTATGCCTGCAGGTGGATCGACTCATAGGGCTGTTCATGCTCCGGGCAGTCGGATTATGGTTTTACTGCTAGAATGCTCGTCCACTACCTGGTGTTGGCCCTCTGGCCAATTCCCTGCCCAGTAAGCGAGTTTCCATGACTGCCAATGTTAGCCAACCCTCTGCCAATACTCTGTTTAATCCGGTACTGATTGCAGGCTGCCTGATTATTCTGGTGGGTTTTGCGATTCGATCGTCGTTTGGATTATTCCAGATTCCAGTGGCCGAGGCGTTTGGCTGGTTACGGGCTGATTTCTCTTTTGCCATTGCGTTGCAAAATCTGTTCTGGGGTATAGGCCAGCCGATGTTCAGTGCGCTGGCGGAAAAATACGGCGACCGCAAGGCGATTCTGGCAGGCGCTTTCTGTTATGCCACTGGGTTGGTGCTGTCTTCATATGCGACGACGCCAGGGCAGCATCAGCTGCTGGAAATGCTGGTCGGTTTTGGAATCGCCGGAACCGGTTTTGGCGTTATTCTTGCCGTTGTTGGCCGTGCAACGGCGGAAAAATACCGTTCACTGGCGTTGGGTATTGTCACTGCCGCCGGCTCGGCCGGTCAGGTGGTTGGCCCACCGTTAGCGCAATACTTGCTGGATCAGATGCCATGGCAATCGGTATTCGTGACCTTCGCCGGACTGGTGTGTGTATCCATGTTGGCGTTGTTATTGATGAAGGTGCCGCCACCCGCTGCGGTACAGCCAGGAGAAGATAACCTCGGCCAAGTGGTGCGGCGGGCCATCAAGGATCCGACCTTTATTTTTATCTTCCTCGGTTTTTTCTCGTGCGGCTATCAGCTCGCCTTTATCACGGCGCATTTTCCGGCGTTTATCAGCGAAATGTGCAGCGCAATCGAACCAAACGGCATACTGCATTCGATCGGGATTACCTCTACCTCAACGCTGGGAGCCATGGCGCTGTCTTTGATCGGGGTGTTCAATATTATCGGAACGATTCTGGCGGGCTGGCTGGGCAACCTGTATTCCCGCAAGTACTTGCTGGTGGGTATCTATGTGTTGCGAACCCTGATTTCTGCCTTGTTTATTATGAACCCGGTGACACCGGAGACGGTTTTCCTGTTTTCGATGTTGATGGGCGGATTGTGGTTGGCAACGGTGCCGATCACTTCAGGACTGGTGGCCCAGATTTACGGCTTGCGTTACATGGGTACGTTATATGGGTTGGTGTTTTTATCGCATCAGATTGGCGGCTTTCTGGGCGTCTGGCTGGGGGGCAGCCTCTACGATCTGTATGGCAACTATACGCTGGTGTGGTGGGTTGGCGTCGGCGTCGGAGCCTTTTCTGCCTTGATACACCTGAACGTGGATGAACGTCCATGGAATCGGCGGGTGATGCTACAGGCAGCATGACTGCTCTGGTAACGGCCTTTGAACGGATGATTTTTTGCGTTCTTTTTACGGCTCGAAATGCAACAATCCGTAGCAATTGCCATGACAATGATGGCGACTGCTGGTACGTGTTTTCCTGTCCATCCATTAAACAAGACATTGAATGATTCCATTGCCCCAGGCCCCAATTACCCCAGGCATCAGACCCCAAGGTTTATTCGAGCCACAACATACGTGAGGGAAGCCCGTGATTGATGCCCGCGTAACCACGCGTCTTATGGCCATGCCGGTACTCTGGATGGGAAGCGTGCAGATGGTGTTTGGTGGCCTCTCGGTGGCGTTGTTTCGTGATGACGTGGCCCGGGTTTTTCTGGAACCGGGCCTGGCGATGTTGCTTGGTGGTGGCGTGTTGTTCTGGAAAATGCGAAGAACCAATTTGGCGCTGGCATCCTATCAGGATGCGCTGTTCTACGCGGTGGCCACCTGGGTAGTGACCGGTTTGCTCGGAGCCTTGCCAATTCTGTATATCGAACACGTCAGCTTTGCCGATGCGGTGTTTGAATCCGTCAGTGCCCTGACCACCACCGGGGCTACTGTTTTGAGTGGGCTGGATAACATGCCGCTGACGTTTTTGCTGTATCGCCAGTTTTTACAATGGATGGGCGGGCTGGGCATTGTGATTTTTGTGGTCGCCGTGTTACCCATGCTGAACGTTGGCGGCATGCGCCTGCTCAAGGCCGAGACGCCGGGGCCAATGAAAAACGACAAGCTGTCTCCTCGTATTGCCGACACCGCCCGGCATCTCTGGGGGGTGTACATCACGGCGACGCTGGCTTGTGCCCTGTGTTACTGGCTGGGTGGTATGACCGTCTTTGACGCCTTCGCCCATAGTCTGGCGACCGTTTCTACCGGTGGCTTCTCCACTCATGATGCCAGTATGGGCTATTTCGACAGCCAACTACTGCTGGCCATTGCGGATGTATTTATGCTGGTGGGGGCGATCAGTTTTGCAGTGCATTTCCGGGCAGTTCACCGGGCTGATCTGAAGGTTTATTGGGTTGATGAAGAAACCCGGATCTTTCTGCTGATTGTGATTTGCCTGTCGCTGATATTGACTGCCTACCTGTTAGCGACCGAGGTGTTTACCGATGTGCTGGAGTGTCTGGGACGGTCGTTTTTTCACGTGATCTCGTTTATTACCAGCACCGGATTTGCTGCAGACGATTTTGTCAGCTGGCCCGCCGCTGCCGGTTTCCTGCTGGTATTCAGTGGTTATCTGGGCGGCTGTTCCGGCTCCACTGCCGGGGGCAACAAAATCATTCGTAATATCCTCACCATCAAGCTGGTCAATCAGGCGGTGGGGCATATTCTGCATCCGCGCTCTATTTATACGCTCAAGTATCAGCGGCGACCGGTGGCCGAGGACGTACAGGGGTCGGTGATGGGGTTTATGTCGTTTGCGGCGGCGTCCAGTGCCGTGCTGACCCTGATGATGATGGCAACCGGTCTGAATTTCTGGTCGGCATTTACTGCTGTTGCTGCCTGCATCAATGTACTCGGCCCAGGGTTTGATCAGGTTGGAGCCAACTTCAAACCGGTATCGGATACTGGCAAATGGATACTCTCCGGTGCCATGATTCTTGGACGGTTGGAGTATTTTACGGTGTTTGCACTGCTATCACCCAGGCTGTGGCGAGCGTGAGCCCGGCGTAGGAAATATATCTGGCCTGACTCCGGGCTCGCTTCACCCTTTACTCTGCCAGCGCATTTGCCGCCAGATTTTTTGTTGTTCGGCGTTGAGAAAACTCCAGGCGATAAAACGACTGCTTTTCTGCCCCTGCGTCATGGTGATGACCTGCTGCTGTACTGCACCGACGTCACGCAGCACTTTCTCCAGTGCTGGCAAGGCCGCCTGCCGTGATACCAGCGAAGTAAACCAGTACACCTGACTGGCGTAGTGTCGGCTTTCTTGCATCATGCGGCTGACAAAGCTCACTTCACCGCCTGCGCACCACAGCTCGTTACTCTGGCCGCCGAAGTTCAAGGGTGTCTCTGCGTTCAACGCTGTGCTGTCGGGCTGTTGGTCATCCCACTTGCCGAGATTTTTCCACTTGCGTTGATTGCCACGGGCCATCTGCTCGGGCGACTCATGGAAGGGTGGGTTGCACAGCGTCAGGTCGAGAAATTCCTTGCCCTGCAACACATGCTGAAAGTAACACTGGCTGTCAGGCTGCTGCCGCAGGCTGATAGCGGGTTGCAACGCAGGATTGGCAGCCAGAATGCGTTGTGCGGATGCCAGCGACAGCGGATCGATATCAGCCGCAATAAATTGCCAGCCATACTCACTGTTGCCGATCAGCGGATAAATGCAGTTAGCGCCACAGCCGATATCCATTACCCGAATGCGCTTGCCCGCAGGTTGCTTGCCACCATTGGCGGCTGCCAGTAAATCTGCCAGATTATGGATGTAGTCCGCTCGACCGGGTATGGGAGGACAGAGGTAGCCGTCAGGAATATCCCAACCATCAATCTGATACCAGTGTCGCAGCAATGCCCGGTTCAGCGCCTTGATGGCCTGCGGATTGGTAAAGTCGATGGAATGATTGCCCTTCGGGGTTGGCCGAATAAAATCACCCAGCTCCGGACTGACGGCCATGAGCGCCTCAAAATCATAACGCTGCTGATGACGGTTGCGAGGATGCAGCCCGGCTGCCGTGCTCTGGACACGGGGGGCTGACGGTTTGCTGTTGGCAGAACGGGAAAACGACTTTCGGGACATAACAACTCTTGCGTATCGGACGTGCAGCGAAAAACAGCGGGCAGTATAAAGACCATTGGCGAGAGGGGACAGCACAGCCGCCGATGTGTTGTGGTTCAGTGTGCACTAACGCCAGTTACCTGTCTCTCTCGGGGGGGTGTTCAAGTGTGCGGTTATTATCTGAATTCAGGTGTGAATTCAGATATCCAACAGACTATAAGCCGGATTGTCGGTCTAACGGTCAATCGTGGGCTTTTTGTCCTGATATATTGGCTCCAATCGATCAATTGATATGAAAGCAGATATGATCTGAATCATTATTCCGGTGTGTCGCGAAGCTACAATCACTGCCTTGTTTATCTGGGGCTACCAGCCTCGTTCTGTACGAACCGTTGCCAGGCTGTGTTATTCGGGATGGTATTGACGGGGCGTATTTCTGCGATTATTGGAGGTGGTCGTGAGCTATTTTATCTGGGATTCCACATATGACATTGGCGTTGATATTATCGATCGCCAGCATCGGCGTATCGCGGACTATATTAACGATTTACACCATGCGATTGAAAATAATGACGTGGAGGAAGTCTATAGCGTTATGGAGCGGCTGAAAGATTATACTTTTGACCATTTCAGTTTTGAGGAACAACTGATGGAGCGGGCCGGGTATCCACTGTTGGCAGCCCATTTACAGGTACACCGGCGATTTTCTGCGCAGGTCGAGGAGCTGAGTGTGCAGCTTTATGGCGGTACAGACCCGATGAGTGTTGCACGCAAGGTACGTACCGGACTGATGCGCTGGCTGTTGCAGCATATCAAGGACGAAGATCAAAATTATGCAGAGCTGGTGCGCAAGTCATTACGTAAGGAAAGTGGCTGGGTAAGCGCTACCCTGAAACGTATTTTCGGATCGGTCGATCATCCTGTCTGATCCGGATGCGCGCCAGGGTGCGTCTACAAATGTGCGCTCCGGCTTCCGGCAGTCATGGATGATACGGCTGGCGCGGAGCTGGTTGCTCCGGCCAGGCTTTGTCTGAGTAGAGAACGACAAGTTAAGAACCAGGCAAGCCAGTCAAAAACAGGGCAGATAATGCCGCGTTACAGTTGCCGATACCCTTCTTCCATCAGCACCCGCTGCACAACCGGGCGACGAGCCATGGCCTCGTAGTGAGCCTGACAGGCGTCCGGCAGCGTCATTTCCAGGCGCTTGGCCCAGAATTCGTTATAAAACAGCGCGGCATCTACTATAGAAAACTGGTCATAAAACAGTGCTCCGGCAGATGCTTCCAGCCATTGGGCAGCTTGATGAAAACCCTTCTGCACCAGTGTTCGACCCTGGCGTTCAATGGTGTCGCGATCATCGGCGTGTAGCAGGTAGCGGTCGGGTGTGAAAATACGGGTAAAGCCATGGCCATGCAGGGTGCCGACCAGATAATTGAGTCGATCCAGAGCCACGGCCTGAGCGGTTAGATCTTCCGGTAATAATTGTTTTTTCGGCCAGCGCTGGGCCAGCCACCAGGCAATGGCGGCAAAATCAGTCAGGGCGGTGCCATCGTCCAGCACCAGTGTGGGAATTGTGCCTTTCGGATTAATCGCCAGATACTCCGGTTTCTGGCCATCTCCGGCTGGCAGATTCAGCACGTGGGCGCTGAACACCAGCTCCAGCTCTTCCATCAGAATATGAATACCTGTCGAGCAGGAGCCTGGGGTCATATAGAGCGTCATCATGAGGGGTTATCTCTTCATCAAAGGCGTTGTTTTGTTTATCTCGGTACTGCAAATTGATAACCAATCACTTCACGCTGTCATCTCGTCAGGTGGCCGCAGGCAACCAGCGCTGTGGGCGTTATCAGGGTGCTTAGGTGCTGTCGCAAACCCGACAAGCCAGACTGTGGCCAAGGTTTTGTCGGGTTTCAGCCGAGTGGCTGGGTGGTATAACCCCCCCACGGCTGGTGACGATTCGCTTGATCAGCGGCGGCAACGGCAGGGAACGGGGATTGCAATCAACCCTGGCCCCATATCTCTAGCCGGTTGATATTGTTTATGACTGATTCTTCGATTTCCCAGGACCTCTCGTTGCAGCTGGACTGGTCTGACTACCGTGATGCCGGTATGGGAGATGCCTATGCTGACATTCCCAAATACGGTGGCCATTACGCCAAAGCCATTGCTGCCTGTATCAACAGCCGTCAATGCGAAGCTGACGGCAAGCAGGTGATGTGTCCCAGCTATCGCATCAGCGGCGATCCCAATCTGGCTACCGGTGGACGAGTGCGTTTGCTCAAGGCGGCGTTGTCGACTTCTCAGGCTCAGTCGCCACTGCTCGACCCCGAGCTGCAACAGGCCATGGATTTGTGCGTCAGCTGCAAGGGCTGTAAACGGGAGTGTGAAAGTAATGTCGATATGCCGCTGATCAAGGCTGAATATCTGGCGCAAAAATACGCTCTCCAACCGCGCAGCTGGCGTTCCCGGCTGATGGCCGCCTTGCCGCAGTGGCAGCATCAGCATCCGTGGATGGATGCCTTCATACAGCTACGCAATCGCAGCAGGTTGTTGCGCCGAATTGTCGATCCGCTGATGGGGCTGAACCCGGCGGTGAATTTGCCAACGCGGGCAGGGCGCTCGATCAAACAGCCCGATAGTGCCAATGGATCCGGTGTTTCTGGCAACCTGAATGGCCATAAGGTGGCGCTGTTTATTGATACGTTCACACGGTACTACGAACCGCACATCGCGGCAGCGGCGATCAGTGTGCTGGAGGCCAGTGGCTATCAGGTCATGTTGCTGCAGCCAGAATCTGGAGGACGATCGGAGCAGGATTCGCGTCCCTACTGTTGCGGGCGTACCTGGCTGGCACAAGGCATGATTGATCAGGCCAGGGCAGAGGCCCGTCGGCTGATTCAGGCCATAGTGCCGCTGGTGGAGCAGGGCTACAGCATTGTCGGGTTGGAAGCTTCCTGTGTGCTGGGGTTAAGAGACGATGCCCAGGCGCTTGGTCTGGGAAAGGACGCCGTGACAGCAGCCAAAAACAGTTTTTTATTCGAAGAATTTCTTGCTCGTGAGGCCAAGTCCGGGCGGCTCAATCTGTCGTTATCCAGCCCGGCCAACGCTACGCTGGTACATGGCCATTGTCATCAAAAAGCCGTTGGTGCGATGAAGTCGGTACGGCGGGTGCTGAAACTGCTTCCTGATCATGCCTTCGATTTTATCGAATCCAGCTGCTGCGGCATGGCAGGCAGTTTTGGGCTGGAAGCAGAGCATGCGCAACACAGCCTGGCCATGGCTCAACAAGACTTGCTACCTGCGCTGGCAGCACGGGGAGACCGCCAGGTGATTGCCAACGGGTTTTCCTGCCGACAACAAATACGTCATCACAGCGATGCCAAGCCGTTGCACCTGGCCGAACTGATTGCCGGCTGTCTGGAAGATTATCCTGCTCGCTCAGCCGATCAGTCCCCAAATGAGGGGGATGTCAGGGAACGGAAAATCAGGAAGCAGGAGGAATCACCCATCGAAACGTCAGGTTAACCCGTGGCTGGTGGATGCCGGTTTCGGCAGGTACGGCGTGTTCCCAGTGTTGCTGACAGGGCGGCTGCATCAGCCATAAGTCACCCGAATGTACCGGAACGGCTATTTCAGGTTGTGGTTCAGGTTGTGGTTCATGTGTGTGTTGGTGTCCCGGCGTAATCTTTGGACGCAAGCAGAATGCCCGTGTTGCCCCGACCGATAACGATGCAATCACCGGCGCTGGCCCCAACTCCGATTCGTCGTCGGCATGCCAGCCAACACTGTCCTCTCCAGATCGATACAGCGTTGCCAGCACGGAGTTAAACCGCTGCCCAGTCAAAGATTCCACCCGCTGACGTAACCGGTTCAGCCGCTCTGGCCAGGGCAGGGTTGTCAGTAAGTTATCGGAGTAGCGATAGCGAATACCAGCATCTGCAAACCAGGCTTGCTGGCGAGGAATCGGAAAACGACGGCCAAAAGCCTCGTAAAAGGCATTGCCCCAGGCCACTTCATGCAGCAGCCAGTGCAACCATTCATCTGCCTCTGATTGGGTCAATATTGACCCCAGATACATCAGGCCAGCCCGTGTTGCTGTTTCGTTTACTATTGCATTTGCTGTCGCGCCAACCTCCATGTTCTGCTCCTGAGATTGCCAAAATTCATTACTGCGGTTGCAACCGCAATATTGCCATGTCGGTACTGCAGCATTGATGCCAGGCTGCTGGGTCAGGATGTCATCCAAGAAGATTCATGCCGAGTTTAAGACAATGCGGGTTGCTGTCTGTGCGGGAAATATTAATTGATAATATTTTAATGTTCCTTTTTAGGTACTTTAATAAAAAATATTGAATTAATGTTCTACTTTGAGGACTTTAAATTGTATTTCGATTATTTTATTTTAATGTGCTAATTTGTGATCGTTAAGTGAAAATAAAGGACTAAAGTCCTCAATAGGTATCGTTATGAGTCTATCTGGAAATTCTGCGACAGCACTTGCAGCCGAGCTGGGCGAACGCTTGAAGCAAGCCCGGTTGAACCGCGACCTGACACAGGCTGATGTTGCCGAGCAAGCAGGCATCGCCAGAAAAACCGTCCTTAATGCCGAGAAGGGCAAGGCCCAGCTGGACATCTTTATCGCCATTCTGGCGGTGTTGGAACTGACGGATCAACTGGAGCTGTTTTTGCCCAAGCAAGAGATTTCACCCATCCAGCTGGCCAAGCTGCAGGGCAAGCAGCGGCAGCGTGCGTCCGGGCAACGACATCCTGACCAGGAGGCAAACACAGAATGGTAATGGAAGTTGTTCGGGTGATTTACCAGCAGCAAGACGTCGGAGCGGTGAGCTTTAATACCACCACAGGGGTCGGCGCGTTTGAATACGATCCGGCCTTTATACGTCAGGGAATCGAGCTTGCGCCCCTGAAAATGCCACTGGCAAAACGTATCTACAGCTTTCCGGAGCTGGACTTCAACACCTTTAAAGGTTTGCCAGGCTTGATCGCTGATTCGCTCCCGGACGACTTCGGTAACGCCGTGCTGAATGCCTGGGTGGCGGCGCAAGGCAAGTCGCCTGCCGATATCACGCCGTTGCAGCGGCTTCAATACACCGGGATACGGGGTATGGGTGCGCTGGAATATCTGCCCGCCACCCGCATCAAAAGCCTCAATGCCTCACATTCTGTAGCGATTGAATCCCTGGTCGCCATCGCCCAGGACGTGGTGGATTGTCGTGATGACTTTGCCGTGAAGCTGAGCCACGGCGGCCAGGAAGACCGCGAAGCCATGATGTCTTTGCTCTCGGTTGGTATGAGTGCCGGTGGCGCCCGAGCGAAAGCCGTACTGGCATTTGATGACAACTTCAAACAGGTACGTTCCGGCCAGGCACAGGTACCTGATGGCTTCACCCACTACCTGATGAAATTTGATGGTGTCAGAGAGCACAGCAAACAGCAGGAAACCTTTGGCGACCCTATGGGCTTTGGGGCGATGGAATATGTTTACTACCAAATGGCGACCGCCTGCGGTATTGACATGATGCCTTGTCACTTGCTTGCCGAAGGCCCTCGGCGGCACTTTATTACCCAGCGATTCGATCGCCAGGCCTCCGCTGATGACGAGGGTAAAATCCACGTCCAGACCCTGAATGGCATTGCCCATGTCGATTATAAAAAACCGGGTTCCTTCTCCTATGCCGAACTGTTTGGTGTGGCCCGGCAACTGCGGCTGTCGGCGTCAGAAGCGGAACAACTGCTTAAACGCATGACGTTTAATATCGTTGCCCGCAACCACGACGATCACGCCAAAAACTTCGCCTTTATGTTGCAGGGAAATAAGTGGTCTCTGGCACCCGCCTACGACCTGGCCTACAGCTACAAACCGGGCAGCCAATGGGTCAACAGCCACTGGATGAGCCTCAACGGCAAACGGGACAACTTTACCCGGCAGGACATTTATTCCCTGGAAAAACTCAGCCCGCTGTTCACCCGAGCCAGAATCAACGCCATTCTTGATGCCACTCAGGATGTGGTCTCTGGTTGGAAAACACTCGCCGCTGCGGCGGATGTGCCTGATTCGTTAATCCGGGAAGTAGAACCAAACTTGCGGCTGGGGATATGACTCAGGCTCCAACGTCGCTCTGTTTATGCAATCTTGTTACGCAACACTATATTCATGCTGCGCCACTGCTCATCGCGGCAGACAACTGGCAGTATGGCCCTTCTCCTGACTGATCTTGCGGATACCCCAACGTGACTGGCTCCTTGATGTTGAACCAACCCCTGCAACGCTGGCTAGCAGGTGCCCCGGCTATCAAGTTGTTTGCTGGCTTGCTGCTGCTGTTCGCTTTGCTACTGGTCTTGGCCAATGCGCTGGTGGTCAATTTCCCGGCATGGATGGCGGGAGTGCCGTTGTGGGTTGCCACCCTGTTACTGGCCCCGCAAATCAAAGTGGCCCAGCGCAAACAGATTGGCGTGCTCTTGCTGGTGGGGTCCACCGGGCTGGTCTTTGCCGGTTGGAGTGGCTCGGGTGGGCGGTACTTGTTAAAAGCCGTGGAGGGTAACCAGATGTTACTGGCCATGCTGATTGGCGTCAGTTTTTTGCGGCTGGTGGCGCTGGCTGGCATAGCTGCGTCTGAACAGCTTCCACGAGGACAGCGAGCGTTACAGCAAACCCTGCTCAGTACCCATCTGTTTGCCTCCGTGCTGAATATTTCTGCTGCGCTGATTGTGGGTGACCGGCTGCGACACGCACGTAACAACCAGCCGTTACAGCCAGAGCAGGGGATGGTGTTGCTACGGGCATTTTCAACCTGTGCCTTCTGGTCGCCGTTTTTCGCCGCCATGGGGCTGACGCTGTTGAGCGCGCCCGGCTCTCAGCTGGCCACGCTGGTATTGTTCGGCCTGCCGTTGGCACTGGCCGCCTTGCTGTTTTCTGCCTGGGAAATCAGCCGTAACCCGGAGGCTGAAAATGCCCTTGGTTATCCGTTGCAGTGGTCGTCACTCTGGATGCCACTGGTGTTGGCCGTGCTGGTTATTATCAGCCACTTGATCTGGTCAGAACTGGCGGTACTGACACTGGTTACGTTGATTGCCATGGTGTTTTCGTTTATTTGGCTGGCGTTAACACGCGGGATCAAAGGTCTGAACGACGTGGGTCAGCACATCACGGTCGGCTTGCCAGGGCTGTGCAGTGAAATCGCTCTGTTTTTAGGCGCAGCAGTATTAGCCGCCGGGGTCTCTGCCACCATGAACACACTGGATATTTCTGTTGCCCCTGAACACTTCGGCGCTCTCGAAGCCTGCATCACACTCGTTATATTAATTGTGGTCGCCGTCGCTGGTATGCACCCGGTAACCAGCGTGGTGTTGGCTGGCAGTTTATTGGCAACCAGCGTCACCGACCCTAACCTGCTCGGGCTTACCTTGCTGATGGGGTGGGCCGTGGGCGTCGGGTTGTCGCCGCTGTCTGGTATTCAGCTTACCTTGCAAGCCCGCTTTGGCATGAGCGCTCGCGCCATGATGTGGGCCAATCGCTACTACGCACTGCTGATAGTGCCGCTGTGTTGCGCCACTTTATATGGGTATGAGTGGGTGACGGGGTGATAGTAATTTATGCGGTTATGATTGTGATTGAGCTCTGCACTGCATCCTGGATGCTCAATCATTAATTCTTGCGAAATATCGCCATGGTTATGGAGGGAGCGCCATCTCATTGCGTCGTTTTTTTGGTTTTACGAAGTTGAAGGATCAGCCCTTCTACCTGTGCATTACCAGGCACCATTTTTTCCAGTCGTTGGGTCGTTTCTATGGCGCGGTCAATTTTACCCAGATAAAAGAGCAGCAGTGCATATCGATACGAGAACAGCCAATTCTCGGGATCCACAGTGGCAGCGTGCTGCAAGTCAATCTCTGCATTCTCATAATCATTCAGTTGTAGTCGGGTCAAGCCTCTCAAATGGAGCAGGCTGGCATTCTCTTGCAGTTGCTCCAGCCCTTGAGTCAGAAGTTTAATCGTTTCACGGAAGCGTTGCTGGGTTCGCAGCAGGTTGGTCAGTAACATATAAGCTGGCAGGTAGGCGTTGTCCATTTTCAAGGCTATGTTCAGATTCTGTTCAGCAATTTCCGGTAGGCCTTTGGTCAGCATATATTGCGCTTTTAGCGTGCGTCCAGACGGGCGATCCGCCAGTTGATCCAAATAGGCTTCGTATTCTATACGGGTTTTTTCGTGTGTGGCAGGAAGAGCGTTTAATAACATCAGGGTTTCGAAAGCAGCCAGGCGCACGCTCAGGTATTGATCATTCAAACCGGTATTTGCCTGAGGTTGTACCGTGGAGGCGTGCAAGCTAGCGGCCGCTTTCCAACCACTTTCGCGGAGCAAGGGTTCGGGAGAAAGTAGTTGCTCCAAAATCAGCTTGGGCGTTGATTGAGCCAGTGCGGGAGCCTGATTTTCCAGCAGGCTGGCACGATACAGCGCCGCGCGTGATTGGTCTGCAATAAATCCGGCGATAGCGGGCAGATCATCCTGCTGTATATCGAACCATTGACTGCGTTCGCGGTAACCTGGCCATAGATTTGCCAGCTGTTGGATCGACCAGTCGCGGGTCTTGTTGTCGTGGCAGATGAGGCAGGGATCAGGGCTTGCTGCCTGTTTGGAAGTGACCGGATTGGGCGTGGTAAAGTTGTGCTCGCGGCGCGAGTCAATCTGCATGTAGGTTCGCTCAGGCATATGACAGCTGACACATTGTGCACCTGAGGATTCAGGCGGGTGTTTGTGATGTTCAGGTGTGTCGAAGCTGTCACTGCTGTGACACTGACTGCACAGGGCGTTGCCTTGTGCCACAGGTTTGGCGGTATGTGAATTGTGGCAGTTGCTGCAGACGACACCTGCCTGATGCATTTTGCTCTGCAGGAACGAGCCGAGTACAAACACTTCCTCACGTACCCGGCCATCGGTGAAGTAGAGTGGACTTTGTAGTCGATTCAAACTGTATTGGTCGTGGATGCGCCCGTTAGGAGCTTGGTTTAAGCGGGTGCGCAGAGCATGGCAGCGTCCACAGGTTTCGACCTGTTGAGTGGATGAAAGTGGCCCTGTGTGTTGCGGTTTTTTTTGGGTAGTTCCGATGTGCCAGGCACCTTTGGCCTGCAAGTCCGAACCCGCTGGAATTATGCGGCCTTCGCGGGCAGCATACTCATGTTTACTCGCGTCAGCGTGGCAAGCGCTGCAACTGACATTGACTTGATCGAAGAGGGTGGTGTAGTCATCCTGATCCGGTGTATAGCCCTTTTGTAGACCGCTGGTGTGGCAGTCGGCGCACATGCTATTCCAGTTCTGATAGACGCCTCGCCAGTGAAATGGATCACCTGGACGCTGGTGTTCTTTATCATCCAAACGGAACCAGTGCTGACCGCCTTGCTCTGGGTTGCGACTGTCCCAGGCAATGTTAAGTGCTTGGAGTTTGCCGTCGCCGATATCAATCAGATACTGTTGTAGCGGATAAACCCCTAAAGTGTAACGTACGGTCCATTGCTGCCGCTGACCAGCTTCGGTTAGGTTTATACGGTATTGTCCGTTTTTGAGTTGGAAATCTGCTTCGAGCGCTTCGCTGACGAATCTTGTTTGATTAAAGTCGCCTAACACGGTATCGGTAGTGGCTGGCTGCATGGCGTGGGCATGTTGAGAGGTTTGCCATTGCAGGGTTTCTTGTATATGGCATTGGAGACAGTTGTCGGCTTCATTTGCCTGTGCTGAATATACCTGCAGTGTGATGAACAGGATTAGAATTTTTATCATATGATGCATATTTATAGTGTTTGATTTTTCATATGATGAATTCTGTCGTTCTGTAATTATTATATAATGCATTTTGTCGGGGCCGAGGTTGTTTGTTAAGTGATCATAAAGTTCAGCCTTAACTGTATATGATGAAATTTTCCTGGAACGCCGATGATTAATGGTTACAGGGAACTTTTCCAAGGCTATAATATTTTTTAGTTTAACTCTATAAAAATAATTATTGATTGCTTATGAATAATGCCATTCCATTTCTGCATAATACCTGTCTGCATTCGAGTGATTTCGAAGAGGCTCAGGCATTTCTCAATTCACGTATCGATGAGCGTGAAGTCCGCCCACTGACAGCCTATCGTCAGGATGCAAACCGGTTCACATTACAGCCTTTGCGCCAGACTCAGGTCTTTGGTGCCTATTGGGGCGAAAGAGTACATATCCGATCAGGAGCACTGAGTACGTGTCATGTCGTACTACCAACGAGCCACTCTATTCAGGTGCGGAATCTGGCCAGTGTTGTTGTCCCCAACGAGATGCTGTTGATGCTGCCTGGCTCCGAGGCAGACCTGATTTGGGATGCTTATTGTTCGGCCATTGTCATTACCTTTGATAGTCAAGCCCTACAGGCATGGTCTGGATTCGAGTATGACGCCTTGCACACTGGAAAACTGAAAATTCTAAGACCTTCGCACCAGGTAGTCCGCTCCATCTTCAGTCTGTTGCAATGTATCGCCAGCCAGCATGTTATTCACAACGGTGACATTCAGCCTGTGCTACAACAGCATTGGGAAGCAATGCTGATTGAAGAATTTGCCGATCAACTGTTAGGGCATCGCCGTGCCAAGAACAATATTCTTCCCTCCCATCTGCGACGGGTGGTCGATTGGCTGGTCGCTAACATCGAGCAGCCTGTAACGGTTACTGATCTGGTACAGATTGCCGATTGTAGCCGGCGTTCATTGGAGAACGGATTCCAGCAATTTATTGGCAGTTCACCGGCGCGTTATATACTGCAGCTGAAACTGGAACTGGCTCATCAGAAACTGCAGCAATCGCAAGGCACGGTTAGTGACATTGCTTACCAGTGTGGCTTTAATCACCCCAGCCACTTTGCCCGCCTGTACAAGGATCATTACGGTAAAACCCCATCTCAGGCAATGACACGACGTTGAAAACCAACGGCTGGTGAAAGGATTACCAGCCGCAGGCACATCGGTCATCAGAAGTGTAAATTGACTCCCATAGAATAGTTACTTGCTCCTTGGTCATACTGGCCGGTTTCCACTCAGATCTTGACCTGGTCATCTAGCTGCCTTTCCAACTTCAGCAGGTAAACCTTTTCGTCTAGCACATCGTATTCGTGGTCTTTTTCCTTGTAGCCCAGTGCTGTGCTGTAGTCTTCACCTAAAGTGATGTTGGTAGAAATACCGAAAGAGTCGGAATTTGCAGAACCATCAGGTGATCCCGGGTATGGCTGGTTGTCGCTGTGTTCCCAAACGGCACCAAGTTGCAGTGATTCCAAGCGGTAGCCCGCACTGAGGGTGGTCAATAGCAGATCTTTCTGGGTGAACGCCGGTAATTGCGCCGACTTGATCAGGGTCGTTCCGGCCCCCATCTGCAGAGTTTTGTCATTGTAGACCAGGCGTATGGAGGCAGCATCTGCATCTTCGCCGTTGTCCTCCGTCAGTGTGATAGCAGCGAGTACCATACGAGTATTCGCTACCGCTGGGGATGCCCAGGCAAAAACGCCTGAGGAACGATCCGGCTGAAAAAAGATGCCATCGGAATTCAATGCTGCATGGGGCTCGTTGTATTCGTAGTGATTAATCGGTCCATACAGTTGGGCCCACTGACCAGAGGTACCACGTGCCGCGAGTACAAAGGTGCCGTATCGGGTCGGTAGTCTCAGGATCGCTTCCTTGACATGGATTTCACTTTCGCCATCTTTCCCCGGATCACCGCTGTCGGCGCGGTTGGCAGCTTGCGCGAGGTCGACTTCTACCTTGTACAACAGATTCAAGTCCTGAACCCGAGCGGTACCTTTTAGGCCCAGTTCTATCTCGAAGGCTTCTACTTCAAAATCCTGGTTGTCGGTATTGAGTACGCCTGCACTGATGAATCCGTAGGTTTCCGGTTTACTGAATTCAGCCGCGTATCCGAGTAACGGTATGGATGACATCGCAGTGGTCAGAACCAGTTTTTTCATCGTCAACATTTTATTATGATCTCCTGATGAACTTTGGTTGGGGTCACTGAACACAGCGATCAAAGACACAGGTCGTGAAGCTGTAACCGATTTTTTTCATTTGTTGCGGATCTGATGGGATGACGCCATTGTCACGCACGTAGGCGTTCCAATCAGCGAGCAGTTCGGCCAGTTTTTTCGGTTCTTGTGTTGCCAGGTTATGTGTTTCGGTCGGATCGGCCTTCAGATTAAACAGCTGCCAGTTTCCATTTCCGTATGGTTGTTCTAACAGTCTGATTTTCCAGTCGCCTTTGCGGATCGCGGAGCGGCCGAACAACTCCCAGCCCAGTACCCGTTCTTTTGCTTCTGAGCCTCTGAGTAAGGGCAGCATTGAGATGCCTTGAATCGGTAAAACGTCGCGGCCATTGTAGGGGCTGCTCACTTTCTTGATACCAGCCAGTTCGAGGAAGGTGGGCATTACATCCTTGACGTGGACGAACTGGCGATTTAATTGGCCAGCCTTTTCCATATCGGGAAAACGCACGATAGCCGGTGCCACAAGGCCGCCTTGGGATGTAAAACCTTTAAAAAGCGGGAAGGGTGTTGCACTAACCTGACCCCACTGGGCTCCGTACCAGGCGTAGGAATTGGGGCGGCCTATGTTGTCATAGCTATTGTCAAATTCACTGGCGAACCAAGCCTTGTTACCAGGAAGTACTTCTGGGCTGTTACCGTCAGCACCATTGTCAGACATGAACATGATGACGGTATTGTCCAGCTTGCCCTTTGTGTCCAGCCAGTCCAGCAGGCGGCCGATGTTATGATCCATGTTGTCGACCATCGCGGCATAGACCTGCATATGACGGGCTTCAATCTGGCGTTGTTTATCGGTTAGTTCGTTCCAGCTTGGTAACTGGGTCAGTGGAGTATTGGCGGTAACGGAGGCACCGATAATGCCCAGATCCTGCATTCGTTTCAGGCGTGCCTGACGAATATTTTCGTACCCCTCCTCATATTTTCCTTCATATTTTTCCAGGTAGGCATCGGGTGCTTGCAGTGGCCAGTGTGGCGCGGTGTAAGCTACGTAGGCAAAGAACGGTTTGTTCTGATCAAGATCTTCGTTGATGTAGTTCATCATTCGATCGGTATAGGAGTCAGAGGAGAAGAATCCCTTGGGCAGGTCGACACTCTTGCCGTTGTCGCGGTAGATGGCCCTGGGATCTTTGCCGATGATCGCCCGCTGATCGTCAAAATGGCTGGCGCCCCCCTGAATCAGAGCAAAGGATTTATCGAATCCACGAGCGGCAGGGCTTTTGTCTTCACTTCTGCCCAGGTGCCACTTGCCAACCATGTAGGTGTTGTAACCGTTATCACGTAATACCTCAGGTAAAGTAGCCACTGCGGTGTTCAGGTAGCCTTCATAGCCCGGTTTGCCTTTCTGATTGGGCTGTAAAACCTCGGCCATATTACCAAGACCAGCCTGGTGGCTATCGGTACCAGAGAGCAGCATGGAGCGTGTCGGTGAGCAGGTTGGTGCGGTATGAAAATCCGTCAGACGGATGCCTTCAGACGCTAATTCGTCGAGATTGGGTGTGTTTATCTCGCCACCAAAGGCGCCGATATCGGAATAGCCCAGGTCGTCAGCGACGATCAGTAATATATTCGGTTGCTTTGCCGCTGAAGCTCCAGAAATGGAGGTCAACATAGCAACCGCTAAGGCGATATTACGCCAGTAGGATGGTCTCTCTTTCATGATATTTCCTTGATTATTTTTATTGGAATAGGCCGTAGGCCGCGTGCAGCGACTCATTGATTATGTCCAAGGAAAAGGCAGGGCTGTTAATCGGTTTGCGCACGATATGCCAGATTTACGCAACAATCGTGAATAAGGTCGTTGATATATGGCTGTAGCCGATTTTTGAATAGAAAGTATTGAAGTCGATGTTTGGAGCATACTTTGCTGTATTTTTATATGATCAATTAATGAATCTTGAATCCCTCTGAGGAGTTGATCAGTCGGCGATCAATATGGGGGCATATATAGTCCTGCACAGCTCTCGGCTCTGGCTTCCTGCTTCGCTCTGCAGTCATGTATGGGTGTTGCTGGATGTCGGAGCCACCGCGAAAAATGACGAGAAACTCTTTCAAGTTCGCCAACACTGCTCTCAGCGGCAGGCTGTGTGGCGTGAGAGGTATTTCGAAGAGGAATATTACGTGCGCGAAGGGGATGGCAGGTTGCGGAGATTGGCATTATAGCGGACCCGAGGCCCGCTCTGGATTGAGTCAATGCCATTCGTACATATACATACTACATACGAGCATGTATATGCCGCATGGATGGCGTGACAGCCCCCATGCCCATGGGGCTGTTGTTGTTCAGGCGAAGAAGCGTTTTTTCATTCGGCTGACAAAACCACCTTCGATTGATTTACGAACGTAGGGCACATAGTCCTTGTCGTCGCGCTGAATATGGTTGGTCAGCCACAGGCCGATATCCGACCGTACTTCCTTGGCGACTTTGAAGCAGTCTTCGCCGTTTTCAAGGCGTTGATCGTACGCCAGAGCGCGATTACGGAATGCCTCATGTACTTTGGAATGAGCCGCCAGAATGGGATAACTGGCACGCTCCATCAAGGTCTCTTCAAAAGCGTTGTGGGAGATTGAGTAGTCAATCAGTGACCTGGCAATCTGTTTCACGACATCTGGATCCTGGAGTCGAATGGCTCTGTCGACCTCAAGCAGGTATTCAAATATCCGCTTGTGCTGAGAATCAACCACATCAATCCCGGTTTCGAACTCGGGCACCCACTGGAATTGCAACATGTGTATTTCTCCTTCAAGTTTACATAGATTCAGCAAAATCTATTCCAGTATCAATGTCATTAAATTCAATAGGTTACGAGTTGTCGGAAAGCGAACTTGTCATATTCATGACATTTAAATATCAGTTTTGTTACATAGATGCGGTGGCTGGATAGTCTGCGAAGCTGGTGCGGGCCAGTGTGAAATCCAGACTGGATATTGGCGTGGATGGTGATATCTGCATGTTTGGTCACAGGGTTAACAAACAGGGCGAGATCGATTGTGAACAGCAGATGGCTTGGCCGGTATTGTGAGGACGTCTGCACCTGTGGCTGGCTGTCGTGGCTATTTATCTTGACGGAAGTACTAGCGGCTAAAGAAGTGTCATTCAAACCCGTAAGTATTATTCCTGTTCCAGGCCTGCGGATGGATGCTGCGTACACTATGCCTTGGCGCTACTTTGGGCCTTGGCGCTACTTCTGGCTGCAAGCAGATATTTCCTCGATTCTGTAAAGCGGATCGGTCAGCGGGCAGCTCAACGAAGCGCTATTGAGTGACGGCTCCACGTAACGGAATGAACCCAACATGATAAAAATAATAAAAAACCGGAAAAAGAACCTGATAACAATGCTGATGGTACTGCTACTGTCAGTACCGGTTGCGGCCGAGACGATACGTTTCGGTATGATCACCACACCAGACCACGCCTGGTCACGGTTGATGCAACAGTTCAAAAGCAGCCTGGAAAATAGCTCCAGTAATGCCATTCGAGTACGCGAATCCCGCTTTGCCAAGGTGCGTGGTGAATCCAGTATTATCGAATTACTGGGTCGCGGTCAGCTTCAGGCAGCCATTGTTGCGGTAGGGTCTTTGACCACGCTCGATCCATCTCTGAATGGTTGGTTAATGCCTTATCAGTTTTCAAGCGCTGCCCAGTTGCGCCTTGCGGCACAGAGCGATGATGCCAAAGCCATGCTGGCCGGGTTGGAGCGTCATAATCTGGTGGCGTTGGGATACGTCTTTTCCGGTATGCGTGTGATTATGACGCCAACGTTGATGACCAGCGCCAGTGATCTGAAAGGCAAGCGAGTCGGCACCTTTCCAAATGACGTATTCTACAATTGGTATCGGCAGCTGGGCGCTGACCCGCAGCCGATCCAGATTCAGGATATCCGGCTCTGGTTTGAACAAGAAAAAATAGATGCTATCGATACCGACCTCGCCACCGCCGTTGATCTGCAGCTATACGATCAGGCACCCAACCTGATGTATACCAACCACATGGCATTCCCAGGGGTGTTTGTGGTTTCAAAAAGCTGGTGGGCTGCACTTGCATCAGGCAAGCAGCAAGCGATTTCGGCAGCTTTTTCCCAGGCGGAAAAGACGACCTTTGCAGCGTTGGAACAGTCCGAAAAGGCAGACTTGCAACAGCTGCGGGAGCGGGGCGTTACCGTGAAAAAATACACCGAAACCGATTTTAACGGTGTACCCAAAAAACTGCGGGATTTTTACTACGGTACTAACGAGCGTTTGAAACGCTTTGGGATGGAGCAGGAATACTAGGAGCCTGTCGGACTTAGGCGTTCGTCGCGAGGGAAAGACTGGTCTGAGCGATTTTTGCGCAAATTTGAGGCGAATAGTGGTTCTATTTAACAATAATTTGCTCAAAAAAGAGCCAGATTCAGCTTTTCCGCAGTAGAGCAGCCCTAAGCCCGACAGGCTCTTAGGTCGTTCTCGATTATTTAACGTGGCCTGTTGGGAGGGAAAATCCCGTCGGGGAAGGCGTTGGACGCAGAGAATGGCCAGCCTATTTCAAGTCCAATAGCACCGCATGGGGTGTCAGGGTCTCTCCAATCGTTGAGAACGCCCGCTAAGGCTGGCTGGACAGATACCCCAGCCCCTCGTCAATAAATGTTCCGATCTTCCTGTATCCGTGTGATACCAGCACGGCTTCTATACGTGTCCAGTCCAGATTGAGGTAATCGTGAACAATGGCGTTACGCATGCCGATAGCACCTTTTAAAACGGCATGGGGTATTTGGCTTTGCAGCATGTCGTGGGCCTTTAGAGCGGTGCCGTAACCATCACCAGAAGCCGGAATATTGGCTTGTTTGCAGCAGTGTTTGGCGACGCCGATGGCGGCTTCTACCAGTATTTGCAAGCTGCGCTCGACAGCCAGACGTTCAATCTTTCTCAGTGGTGCCTGGGTTGCCAGCTCGGCCAGCTCGGCCAGTGTATCGAGCTGTTCTTGTGTGTGCTGGCGCATGGATTCAATGTAGGTTGGTGTCATGCTCGTTGGCTCCAGTAAAGCCACTCATCCCACTTTGACCAGATACGCTGTTCCATAAACATTGCGTCGGCATCACCGAACAGGCGTTCGCCTTCGACAGCTTCGTAGGCCAGCGGGGTTGGTGTTTTGGCAATGGATACGCAATGAACGGTGAGGTGCAGGGCTTTGGACAGTTCATAATCCAGCTCTGGCAGAATTTGCCAGTCGTCCTGATCTTCCAGTAACAGCACGGCGAGATCGACATCGCTGTGTTGGTTGGCGGTGCCTTTAGCTGTCTCTTATACACATCTGACGCTGCCGACGAAGAGGATAGTGTA
>CAJXTI010000045.1 GCA_913061185.1 uncultured Oceanobacter sp. | reverse complement strand
CGTTTGACTTGACCCGTCAGGCCTGCAAGTCGGCTTCGTGATTCGACACCATCCGGTGGCCCAGAGTGAGCACCGGATTAAATAGATGTCCCCTGTAGTGACACTTTTATTTCATAAAGCACAAGTTTCTGTCGTTGTTATTACATAAATTAGCAAAAATTCAACTATCTTGGTAACGGCTATCAGTCCGTGGCGGCTATTTTTTAATAGAACTCTTTGTATGGTTCCTATAGGCGTAAACGTTCATTTTTGATATATAAGTCATTGGTGATCGGTCGTACAGTAGATCTTTTTAGCTATCCGGACGACGGTTCTACAAGAGTAACCTGTCGGCGTGTGGTTGTTGCGGGCGATTACGTCAAATTGATGAGAGGTCTGGTTCTTCGTCTGTAGATTGACGCTGCCCAGGTTGTACTTTTATTGGATTGCAGGTCGTTTTGTGAACTGCCTGCGGGAGAATTTCTGTGATCGGATCGTTTCCCGAATCAGCCAAACCCGCTTCGAATTTGGTGGCAGCGAACCAAACCCTTCACCGCAGCCGAAATCGCCGTTTATGTCAGGTGGTTGAGCGTTGTGCTCGGGCGTTTGTATCGAGTGAAGGGGATACGGTTCAGGGGGATCTGGAAGGGATGCTGTTCCTGGTGGCCGAAGCGATGGGTGCTGTCGATGCCATGTTGTTGATTTCGTCGCCGGTAATCAGTTGGCAAAGCCGGGTGGATGTGGTGGTTAGCCAGCAGCCGGTGGATGTGCTGAATCGGCTGGCGGATTTTTCACTGGACTCGCTGATACAGTCTGGTGAGGCGTTATCGGATATTTACCAGTGCCGGGCACCGCAATCGGGCCAGGACATTTCGGTGTGGCAATATTTGCTCGGTGGTATGCCGGGGTTAGTGTTACCCCTGGTCAGTCATGGCAGCCCGCGGGCGGTGATGGCGTTTGCTTTTGAAAAAGACGAACTGGTGCTGTCGAGCGAAGGACGTTCAGCATTGCTGACGCTGGCGCATATGGCGGTGGTGTTCGCGGATGTCGGAGTACTGGACACTCTGCTGCAGTGCCAGGTGAGGGTTGCTGAGGACATTGAGCGTTTGTCCGGGGTGGGAAGTTGGGAGTTTCACCCGGCTACGAATTTGCTGCGGGTCTCGCCACAGCTGAAGCAGTTGTTTGGCTTGCTGGATGGCGAGGCGGTGCGTTTACCCTATCTGGCGCGACGTATTCACCAGGACGATCGTCAGCGGGTATTGGCGACGGTTACCGAGAGTCTGAGGCAGGGGGAAGGTTATCAGCTGGAGTGTCGGATTGTGCTGCCCACTGGTCGACAGCGGCGCGTGTACGTGCGAGCCGAGGTTGAACGACAGCAAAACGGCGAGATCTGGCGTTATGGACTGGTGCAGGATATCGGTTCGACCAACCGGCTGGAGAGCACGTTGCCCCTGTATCACCGGATTGTTGAGCAGATGGAGGAAGGGGTGTTGGTGTTGTCGTGCAGCGGCACCGTTGAATCCGTCAATCCGGCGTTTTGCCGGATGACCGGTTATAGCGCCGCAACACTGGCAGGCAAACAATTACAGAGTCTTCACCGGGCGCAGCACCCGCCCGCGTTTTATCGCAATATTCTGGTCAGTAGCTGTCGTACCGGTAGCTGGGTCGGTGAAATAGATCACCGTCTGGCATCCGGAGATGTGGTTGCTCATCTGGTCAGGGTGACGACCATTCGGCGGGAGGATGAGTCAGTACGTTATCTGGTGATCATGTTGCAGGGTGCGACCAGCGGTCGCCAGCTATCGCTGTCCACCGAATGGCTGGCGAATCGGGATGTGCTCACCGGCCTGCCTAACCGTAACCTGGCCATCCAGCGTATTGAAACCGCCATTACGACGGCTGATGCACCGAAGCAAGTCGGCGTTGTGGTCATTAATATTGATGATTTCAAACCCATTAACGACAGCCTGGGGCATGTCTACGGCGATGAATTGCTCAAGGCGTTTGGTCTTCGTTTGATTCGTTGTGGGCTGGGTAGCGAAAATGTGGCCCGTCTCGGCGGTGATGAGTTTTGTGTGCTGATTCCGCACCTGACCAGTCAGGATGATGCTTTGCAGGTGGTTACCCGGATTCGCCAGTTGGAGCAGCAATCTTACGACCTGGATGCCGGGTTCGAAGTGTATGTCAGCGTGTGTATGGGAGTGGCAATATACCCACAACATGGAGACTCAGCGCTGCAATTGCTTAACAACGCCGATACCGCGTTGCATGAAGCCAAGCGCGCTGGGCGCGATTCAGTTTGTTATTACCACAATGACATGACCCTGGCGGCCGCGTCGCGGTTGGAGCTGATTAGTCAGTTACGTGTGGCCTTGCAAAATGGCAGTGGCCTGCGGCTGTTTTATCAGCCCCAGGTTGATGCCATCACCGGCCAGTTGGTCGGGCTTGAAGCCTTGATTCGCTGGCAGCACCCGGCCGACGGCTTGTTGCTGCCGGATCGTTTTCTGGGTAGTGCCCATGATGCAGGTCTGATGCCGGACATTGACCGTTTTGCCTTGCAGCAAACGGCCCGCCAGATATTCCATTGGCGCAGCAAGGGCCTGCTTGTGGTACCGGTTGCGGTGAACATATCGCAGCAAAGTTTTGTTGCCGGCAATTTGCTGGAGCAACTGCAATCGCTGGTTGGATTGTTCGGCTTGCAGCCCGGTGATATTGAACTGGAACTGACCGAAGGGGCATTGCTGGAGCCAACACCGCAGGTACTGACACTGATTTCAGCCATCAATGATCTGGGCATTGGTCTGGTGATTGATGATTTTGGTACCGGCTATTCATCGCTGGGTTATTTGCATCGGTTCCCGTTACAGAAGCTGAAAATCGACCGCAGCTTTGTCTCTGGAGTGGAAGACGCGGGGGACAGCCAGGTTATCACCCGTACCATTGTTAAAATGGCACAGGAGCTGGGTTTTGGGCTGGTTGCCGAAGGGGTTGAAAATGCCCGTCAGGCGGATTTTTTAAGCCGTTCCGGTTGCGTGGTGCACCAGGGCTTCTGGTATGACCAGGCATTGGAGCCGGAGTCTGTCGAAGGGATGCTGCAGGCGTTACCCTCTGAGTCGCTGCCCGAGTAAATCGAACAGGCGACCCGAGTCGTCGGCTTATTTACTGGCTTGTTCGAAAACTTATTCGTAAGTGCAGAAATACGCGGTGTCAGTGGTGATACGCACCTGGAATTTCTGCTCAGCAGCAATGGCGAAGGATTGACCCTGGGCAAAGGACTGCCATTCGGTTGCACCGGGAAGCAGCGTATCGATGGCACCGGAAACGACCGTCATGACTTCGTTCTGGCTGGTGCCGAATTCGTATTCACCGGGCAGCATGACGCCAACGGTGGCTGGCAACGTGCTTGTTTGCAAGCCAATCGAAGCGACTTTGCCGTCGAAATACTGGTTCACTTTCAGCATCAGGGTTACTCCTCAAATAAATGAGCCGGGAGTATAGCGAGTTGAGGGTCAAAGCAGAATAGCGTGTAGTTTTTGTTACAACGCCAAGAAAGAACAGGAAATTATTTTTTCTATCCTGTATAGTCCGCCCCCCTTTCGACAAACAAACATGTCGGGCCAGGCCGAATGCAGATAGTTGGTACCAGAGACCACCGTCACTACAGACAGGTGCAGGTATCAGCTCACAGTTCAGACATTGTTCTGAAAGACACGGCCAACGCCCTGCCTCTGTGACTGCTATAGGTAATATATGACCGATACTACACCCGCTGGTTTCGCCAGCCTGGGCCTCCCATTCTCTATTCTGCGTACACTTGAAGAGCTGGGCTACGAAGCACCCTCTCCGATTCAAGCCGCAGGTATTCCGCCATTGTTGGCTGGTCAGGACGTTTTGGGTATGGCCCAGACCGGTACTGGTAAAACCGCTGCCTTCGCCTTGCCATTGCTGGCACGCACCCAGGCAGATTTCAAAACACCTCAGGTTCTGGTGCTGGCACCTACCCGTGAGCTGGCCCAGCAGGTTGCTGAAGCCATCAAAACGTACAGCCGTTACATGAACGACATCAACGTTACGGCTATTTATGGTGGTACCGATTACGGTACTCAGTTACGCGAGCTGAAGCGTGGTCCACAATGGGTTGTGGGCACACCCGGCCGTGTGATGGATCACCTGCGTCGTGGCAGCCTGAACCTGGCTGACATCAAGGCTGTGGTACTGGACGAAGCCGATGAAATGCTGCGTATGGGCTTTATCGACGACGTTAACTGGATTCTGGAGCACACGCCACGCACCCGTCAGGTTGCCTTGTTCTCCGCGACCATGCCAAAAGAAATCCAGCGTGTTGCCGAGACTCACCTGAAAGACCCGGTACAGGTCAAGATCCAGAACAAGACCACCACCAATTCCAATATTTCCCAGCGCTACTGGTTTGTAACCAGCGCCCACAAAAACGATGCGCTGTTGCGTATTGCTGAAGTGGAAGACTTTGATGCCATGATGGTGTTTGTACGCACCAAGCAGGCTACCGAAGAAGTGGCTGATTTCATGCAACAGCATGGTTTCCGTTGTGCGCCGCTGAATGGTGACATTCCGCAGCAGCTGCGTGAAAAAGCGGTTGAGAAGCTCAAGGCCGGTCGACTGGATATTATTGTTGCGACCGACGTCGCGGCTCGTGGTCTGGACGTTGAGCGTATTTCCCACGTTATCAACTACGACATTCCGCAAGACACCGAATCCTACGTACACCGTATTGGCCGTACTGGCCGTGCCGGTCGTGAAGGTGCGGCGATTGCTTTTGTTCGTGGTCGTGAAAAACGCATGTTGCGCGACATTGAACGTGCTACCCGTCAGCAGATTGAAGAAATGCAGCTGCCAACGGCAAAAGACGTCAATGCCAAGCGCAAGTCGCGCTTCCAGCAGCGCATTCTGGAAGCCATCAGCCCGGAAAAAAATTCCGTCTATCGCGAGATGGTTGAATCGTTACAGCAGGAACACGAAGTGGATCCGCTGGAATTGGCCGCAGCACTGGCAAGCCTGATTCAGGGTGACAAGCCGTTGTTCCTGGACGAAAACGAAGACTTGCGTGCTCGTCGTGAACCTCGCGAAACGCGTGAGCCACGCGATCCCCGTGATCGTAATGAACGTGCGCCACGTCAATCGCGTGATGCACGTGAGCCGCGTAAAGCTGCACCGGATGCCCGTGCCAAGCCGCTAAAAGGCAAGCCGGATGTGGAAATGCAGCGTTTCTGGGTCGGTGTTGGTTACGACCATGGCCTCAAGCCGGGTAACCTGGTTGGCGCGATTGCCAACGAAGCTGATCTGGAAAGTGCCTTCATTGGTCACATCGAGATTTTTGAACAGTACTCTGTTGTCGATCTTCCGGATGGCATGCCAGAACCCGCCATGGCGGTACTGCGCAAGGCCCGTGTTTGTGGTCAGGCACTGGGGATTCGTCCTTACCGTTCAGAGCTGGCGCTGGAATCGTCCTCTGCAGCGCCACGTCGTACCGACAGCCGTCGCACTGATAATCGTCGTGGTGATGCACCGCGTCGTGATAGTCGCCGTCAGGATGGGCCGCCTCGCAGCAGCCGTCCGCCGCGCAAGGGCAACGCCAGTCAGGGTTGATCCCGTGCTGACCGGATAGCGGATCAAGCGCCGCGATCCATCAGATACTAAAAAACCGGATGCCGTCACAGGCATCCGGTTTTTTTGTTTATGACGGGTCAAACATACCGAGAAAATCCCACCAGAAGTAATCCACGGGCACCAATACCAGCAGGGTAATCAGTGACAGCGGAAACTGCACCTTGAGAATCCGTCGCACGGGTTCCCCGGTCATATAAACCGCCATCAGCAAGGGGCCAGACTGATAAGGAAACATAATGCTGGAATAGCCCAGAACCTGGGTCATCAGTACGGTTTGGAGCGGAAACCCGGATGACTCAGCCAGATGTTGGGCCATCGGTGCGAGTATGGCCGGTGCTCCGGCCTGGGTCGTGGGCAGGGTAGCAAGAAAGGCGCTGGCGGCTAACGACAGAAAGTTGCGAAAGTGTTGGCCTGGCTCCAGTGGCAGTGCGTATTCCAGCTGTTGTCCCAGCCATTGGCCAAGGCCCGTGCTATTGATCAGGGCACCAATGCCGAGAATGCCAGCAATAAACACCAGCATGGTGACATTCATATTGAATTTTTCTGCATCGACCAACCCAACACCAGGCAGCATCAGAAAAATGGCGGCTCCCAGGCCGACCCAGGCAGGGTTAATCCCATGCCATTCATCCGTCAACCAAAGCCCGAGAGCGATGGCCAGAATGGCCAGCATACGGATTTGTTTGCCATCAAACGGCTGCCTGATGGCATTGGTCGTGGTATTGCCTTGCGCCAGAATCTCGTTCGACTCGCGTGCCGGATAGGCCCAGAGGATGATCGCGATCAGCAATCCGGCCTTGGCCAGTCCGAGCACCGGAAAGTGTAATAACAAGAAATCGGTAAAGCCGAACTGGATCCCGTAAAGCGAATCAGCCGCGCCACTCAGTACCATATTGGGGATATTGGCGGGGAGAATGGCCACGGTAGGGATGTGGGAGCCAATGGCAACGGCGATCAGAATGCCAGAGCGTCCCGGGCTGCCGGACTGAAAGCCAAGCCGGTCTGCCAGCGCCATCACAATCGGCAGCATCATCACCAGACGCCCCATGGATGACGGCATCAAAAAGCCAAGCAGCAGACTAATCAGTACCAGACCGATGATCAGGCGATGATAGCTGCCCGCCAGCAGCGTTTGCAGGCCGCTGGCCAGGCGATCTCCCAGGCCGGTATTTTGAATACCCATACCAATGACCGTGCCAGCAAAAATCAACCACAGCGCGGTGGATGAAAACCCTGCGAACACCTCTATGGGAGGTGCCAGGCCACAGAGGATAACGATCAGGAAAAAAATCAGGGCAGTCAGAAATTCAGGAATCGCACCGGTTGACCAGAGCGGCACGATAAGCAGCACCAGCGCCAGCGTCTGGTTCTGAGTGCTGGTGAGCGACGACAGCGGCGACAGCAAGACAAATGCTGCCAACCCCATCATCGCCAACAAAAACAGGTATTTGGGTTGCTTGAGTAACACCAGAAAATGCTCCGTCTGTAGGGTGTTGCGGGTATGGCCGTTATTGTGGCACGCTGCTGGTATGTCAACAGTCGATAGAACGCCAATGAATATCGAATTTACGCCAGGATTGATGTATCACCAATGTGCGGCGGCAACACAGCAGCGTCCAGAGGGTGGTGCTGGTCGTATTATGAGCAGTTGCATCGATCCGCAACGACCGGTGCTTTATCTGGGAGAGGACTTGTCTGCCGGTTCGCTGCGTACGGCCCATGAGCATGTGCGCGGTCAGCTGGCCTGGGCGGCCTCGGGGGTGTTGCGGGTTAACACGGAAAGCGGTAGCTGGCTGGTACCACCTAGTCATGCGGTATGGATAACCGGTGGCCTGCAACATGAAATTCTGGTCGTCAGCCCGGCGTCGATACGTTACCTCTTTATTGATCCTTCCGTCTTTGACCGGTTACCAACTGAGTGTCAGGTGATGTCGGTGACGCCACTGTTGCGCGAACTGATTTTACGTTTGCTGCTGCTGGATCTGTCGGTACCGGCGCAGGGCAAGTCGGCTCGACTGATTCAGGTGCTGCTGGATGAGTTGTCTGATCTGGAAACTTCGCCGTTGCACCTGCCCGTCGGCCAAGACCGGCGCTTGCTGGCGGTGATGAATATGTTAACTCTGGATCCGTCCGATGGGCGCTCATTACCGCAACTGGCCGCAGCAGCAGGAGCCAGTCCGCGCACCATTGAGCGGCTGTTTCGCAGTGAGTCGGGGCTGAGTTTTCGCCAATGGCGTGCACGGCTGAGGCTGATGGAAGCCATGCAGCGGCTGGGGGAGGGCGAAAGCAGTGCTGCCATCGCGTTGTCACTTGGCTATTCCAGCAGCAGTGCTTTTGTAGCGGCATTTCGGCGTTACTTTGGTCAGCCTCCACAACGTTTTGCCCAGCAAGGGCTATTGAATTAAACGGGTGTTTGGCGGTGTTTGGCGGTGTTTGACGGTGTTTGACGGTGATGGGTGAACGGATTGTTTCAGATTGCTGGGCTGTCCGATAACAGGAAACCGTTACTATTGCTGAATCCTGATGCTTGAATCCTGATGTTTAAATCTAAGGGGAATGCCATGACTGACACGCTTCGTACTGCCATTGTTTCTGCGTCACATCGCCCGGGGTCACAAAGTGCCCGTATCGCGCACCTGCTTAAAGACCGTTTTTTGGCAGGTAATGCCGATATTATTGACCTTTATGACGATGCACTGCCGATGTGGGATGGTGCAACCGCCGCAACCGAGAATGTTCTCAAAGCACAAGCGACGGCTGCCAATGCCGATGCATTGGTGTTCGTGATGCCGGAATGGCACGGGATGGCTCCGGCTGGCATAAAAAACTTTTTGCTCTGGTGTGGCGCAGCCCAGCTGGCACACAAACCGGTATTGCTGGTGGGTGTGTCGGCTTCGGTCGGCGGTGCGTTTGTGATTGCCGAAATGCGCAGCAGCGGTTACAAAAATGCCCGTCTGGTGTATACGCCGGAGCACCTGATCCTGCGTGGTGTGGCCGATCTGTGGGAAGACGGCAAAGACGCTGATGCCAGTGAATACCTCAGTCAGCGTACCCGCTATGCGCTGGAGCAGTTATTGACCTACGCAGAAGTGTTGAAACCGGTACGTGGCAAATTGACTGAACCGCTGGGCGATTTCCCCAACGGTATGTCCTGAATATTGTGTCCCTGGCATGATGCCGCTTGCTGTTTTTGCTGTTCTTGATCGCCACTATCTGGCCGTACTTCTGAGCGGCGGCCACTCCTTTCCCAAGCAATAGGTCTGCGAATGACAAGGCATCGGCAATATGGATGCCTTTTATTAGTACAAACGATTTTTTGGATGCTTCGGGGCGGTATATCGTGATTTTCAAGATATACAGCCCGTTCTTCGGTGAAACCACCGTAACGATAAGAACAATAAACGGAGCGTCTAATGAACAAACCCTATCCAAATACCCATGTTGGTCGTGTGGCGCTGATTACCGGTGCTGCTGGAGCCTTGGGGTCTCACTTTGCCCGTCGGCTGGCTGAATCCGGTTGTGATCTGGCCTTGACCGATCTGACCATGCCGCAAGCGACAATCGAGTCACTGGCTGATACCGGTGTGCGCGTATACGCCGATGCTGTCGATCTGGCCGATGCCGATGCCGTGGCCCGTTTTGCTGATAACGTGCTGGGTCATTTTGGCCAGTGCGACATTCTGGTTAACAACGCCGCCTATATGCCCCTGATTCCGTTTGATGCGCTGACGCTGGATGAATTCCGCCGCTTTGAAGCCATCAACGTTGAGTCGGCGCTGGTGTTTGCCCAGAAGCTGTCTCCTAAGATGAAAGAGCGCCAGTACGGTCGTATCGTCCAGATCGGCTCGTCCACCACGGGTGATCCACGTCCGGGTTTTGCCGGATATATCACTACCAAAATGGCCGGTATCGGCTTGGTGCGTGCTCTGGCTGCTGAGTTTGGTAACAGTGGCATCACCGTGAATGCTATCCATCCTGGCCTGACAGCGACCGAAAGCTCCCGCAAACACCTGCCTCCGGCGCTGTTCGATGCCGTGAAAGAGCTGCAGCTGATCAAGCGCACCGAAGTGCCAGAAGATCTGGTCGGTGTGCTGGCCTTTCTGACCTCCGAGGAGGCCGGTTTTATTACTGGGCAAGCTCTGAATGTGGACGGTGGCACCCAGTTCTAGGAACGCCTAATAACGAATTCCGTTCTGACACTCGACCGGGGTCTGTGTTGCTGTCAATTGATCGTTGACAGTGCTGCCGGCTCCCCATCTTTTTCGCCTTTTGATGGGGGCCGGATTTTTCCGGATCAGTGACAGCGAATAGATCTGACAACAATAACAACAGCAACAACAGGACTGTCTATGTCGATTGCAACCTTGTTCAAGTCACCTCTGCTGTCTGGCGTTGGCCTGATGCTGGGGGCCGGGCTGGTGATTGCCAGCGTGGCCAGCCAGTCTCCGGTTGATGCTTTACGTGAAGCGGATACCCGTCCGGCATTGGAAGCCGCACATGCTTCTCATGCCGCCATGTTGGCGGTGGCTCAGGCAGGTCAGCGTCTGGTGTCGGTGGGGGAGCATGGACTGATTCTGTTCTCCGAAGATCAAGGCCAGACTTGGCAGCAGGCCAAGGTGCCAGTGAGTGTGACCCTGACAGCGGTCTCTTTTGCCAATGCCCTGCAGGGTTGGGCGGCGGGTCACTATGGGTTGATTCTGCATACCGAGGATGGCGGGCAGAGCTGGACGGTACAAATGGACGGCCAGCGTGCCGCCAATCTGGTGCTGAAAGAAGCCGAAGTCCGAGCCGAAGGCACGGATGATCGTCAACTCAAACGGGCATTGTTCAGTGCCAAGCGTCTGGTCGCCGATGGCCCGGACAAACCTTTCCTTGATATTCATTTTCGTAATGCCCGCGAAGGCCTGGCGGTGGGTGCTTATGGCCTGATTCTGGCGACCGTCGACGGTGGCAACCGCTGGATGCCATTAAATTACAACATGGCCAACTCTGGTGAACGTCACCTGTACAGCATTGCCGAGGCCAATGGCTACCTTTACATCGCGGGTGAAGAAGGTCTGCTGTTTCGTAGTCAGCCAGGTAATGACTGGCACTTTGATCGTCTGAAGACACCGTACGACGGCAGTTTTTTCACCCTGAGTGCCGCTGGCGAACAGTTGGTCGCTGCCGGGTTGAAGGGCAATGCGTTCCGTTCACTGGATGGCGGGGACAGCTGGCAAACTCTGGATCTGCCTTCTGATGCCTCTGTGGTTGACAGCATTCTGGGTGCCAACGGCGATCTTCTACTGGTGAATCAGGCCGGACAGTTACTGCAGGGCAATGTAGCTACTGCGGCTGTCCGGGTGTTGCCATCCCAGCCGGTGGCTGCGCCAACCGCTGTACTCCGCACTGGCCAAAACTCCCTGTTACTGAGTGGCCTTCGTGGTCTGGCTCAGGTCTTGGTTCCATCTGTTCAGGTATTGAGTAACTGACATGCATACTCCGGATAATAATCTCAACCTGGCCCCTGTTGGTCTGGATCAATTTGACAAGCAGTCGGGCAATGCGCTGGAGCGCCTGCTGTTTAATAACCGTTTGGCCATTATCGTTCTGTGTGTTGTGGTCACGGCTTTGCTGGGTTGGCAGGCGAGCCATTTGAGCCTGAACGCCAGCTATGAAAAAACCATTCCGACCTCGCATCCCTACATTGCCAATTTTCTGGAAAAACAGGACGACCTGAAAGGTCTGGGTAATTCGGTGCGTATTGCGGTGGCTAATACCAGCGGTTCCATTTACGACGCTGATTATATGGCAACGCTGCAGCAAATCAGTGACGAAGTGTTTCTGCTGCCGGGGGTTGACCGTACTGGCATGAAGTCGCTGTGGACACCTAACACCCGCTGGATTGGAGTTACCGAAGAAGGCCTGGAAGGCGGCCCGGTGATTCCTGATGGTTATAACGGCTCTGCTGCCAGTCTGGCGCAACTGGAAGCCAATATTGCCCGCTCAGGTGAAGTCGGGCAGCTGGTGGCACTGGACGCTACGGCGTCTGCGATTTATGTACCGTTGCTGGCGCAGTTGCCAGATGGCTCTACTCTGGATTACGAAGTCTTTTCCAAACAGTTGGAAGACATTCGCAGCCGTTACGAACACGGCAATATCCAGCTGCATATCACCGGCTTTGCCAAGATCATGGGTGACCTGATCGATGGTCTGTACGAAGTACTGACCTTTTTCCTGATCTCGATCGCGATCGTGACCAGTATTGTGTATCTGTACACCCGCTGTTTTGTATCGACCAAACTGGTGGTGACCAGCTCGCTGATCGCCGTGGTATGGCAGCTGGGGCTGATTTCTGCCCTGGGCTACAGCCTTGATCCGTACTCGATGCTGGTGCCATTTCTGGTGTTTGCTATTGGCATGAGCCATGGCGCCCAAAAAATGAACGGCATCATGCAGGACATTGGTCGTGGCGCTCACAAATACGTGGCGGCCCGCTACACTTTCCGGCGTCTGTTTATGGCAGGTCTGACCGCCTTGCTGGCAGATGCAGTGGGTTTTGCGGTATTGCTGGTGATCGACATCAAGGTGATTCAGGAACTGGCGATTGCCGCTTCTCTGGGGGTTGGTGTATTGATTTTCACCAACCTGATTCTGTTGCCGATCTTGCTGTCTTATACCGGCGTCAGTGCCAAGGCGGCCAAGCGCAGTCTGCGGGCAGAAGAGTCGGAAGAGAAATCCCGCTTGTGGGCGTTCCTGGATCTGTTTACCCGGCGTGGCCCTGCCATTGCCGGAATTGCCGTCATGACCGTGATCGGCGGATTGGGTTACTGGGGTTCTACCCATCTGAAAATTGGTGACCTGGATCCGGGCGCACCGGAGTTACGTCAGGATTCCCGTTACAACCAGGACGTTGCTTTTATGTCCGATCACTTTGGTGCCTCCAGCGATGTGTTTGCCATCATGGTGGAAACCGACGGACAAGCCGGTTGCGCCAACTATGAAGCCCTGCGTCGGGTGGATGCCCTGGAGTGGCAACTGCGCCAGTTACCGGGTGTGGTGACTACCAATTCCATGGCCTTGTTGAACCGTCAGGTACTGACCGGACTGAATGAGGGTAATCCGAAGTGGTTTGAGCTGATCAAGAACCAGTCGATGCTTAATTTTGTCACCGCTTCGGCACCCCGCGGCCTCTATAACGATGCCTGCAGTCTGCTGACCCTGTACGTTTATCTGGCCGATCACAAGGCCGACACCCTGACCCGTATCGTTGAGCACGTCGAAGGGTTTGCCGCTGTGAATAATACCGATCAGGTGCGTTTCAAGCTGGCGGCTGGCAGTGCCGGTATCGAAGCGGCCACCAATATCGTCGTCAAGGACGCTTGGCGAGACATGCTGTTTATGGTTTACGGCGCGGTGATTCTGTTGTGCTTTATCACTTTCCGCTCCTGGCGTGCCGTGGTGGTGGCGATCTTGCCGCTGGTATTGACCTCGCTGCTGGCGGAAGCCCTGATGGTGGCACTGGGAATGGGCGTGAAAGTGGCAACCCTGCCGGTGATTGCACTGGGTGTTGGCATCGGTGTCGACTACGCACTTTATATTCTCTCGGTCACGCTGACCCGCATGGAGCAGGGTGAAAGCCTCTCGGATGCTTACCAGCATGCATTGGCTTTCACTGGCAAGGTGGTACTGATGACGGGTATGACTTTGGCTGCCGGTGTTTCCACCTGGGTATTCTCGGTGATCAAGTTCCAGGCTGATATGGGCATCCTGCTGGCCTTTATGTTCCTCTGGAACATGGTCGGCGCCATGGTGCTGTTACCCGCGCTGGGACATTTTCTGTTGCGCAGCAAAACCAAAACCCAGAACCCGGGCAGTCAACCGCTGTCTGGCGACAAATCGCGTCCTGCCAACGTTACTGAGGGAGGCTAAGCCATGCCACGTATTCCTTATCACGCCGATGTGGATCTGGAGGGCACTGACCTGATCCAGACCATCCGCCAGAAACGCGGCGGCAAGCTGCTGCACATCGACCGTATGTTGATGCACAGCCAACCGCTGATTCAGGGTTGGGCGGCTTTTCTGGGCGCGGTGCGTAACGATCTTCAGCTCAATGCTAAATACCGCGAGCTGGCCATCCTGGTGGTTTCGGCCCGGAACCAGACCGGCTACGAATTGCATCATCACCTTAAACCCTTTCTGGCTGCCGGTGGCACCCAGAGCCAGTACGACGCCATGACCAATCTGGAACAGGCGCGTGATAGCCGTGTGCTGTTTGACCCGACGGAACGGGCCGTGATCAACCTGGCAATGGAGCTCACCGACAGTCCCAATGCCACTGACGATTGCCTGCAAGCGGCACGTGTGGCGCTGGGCAGCGACCAGCAAGCCGTCGAGCTGGTGGCCTTGATCGGTGCCTACAACATGGTCAGCCGGGTGATCAATACGCTCGATATTCAGGTTGAGGACAACCGCTGAACAACACCGGGTTCGGTGCATAACGCACCACGAATAGCAACATCGCGACGGACGTCCGGCGCGATAAAAAACCACTCGTCTGGCGTCTGGCATTCGGCGTCTGACGAAAAAACAACCATCGTTAGTGAGGAATACTCATGATTCAGTACATCAAAAAAGGCCAGTCAGCCGCCGACAAGGCTGATATGAACACCCAGGTGCGTGGCATCGTTGAAGGCATTCTGGCGGCAATCGAAACCCGTGGTGACGAGGCCGTTCGTGAGTACTCCGAAAAATTCGACAAATGGTCGCCAGAATCTTTCCGTCTGTCCGACGAACAGATCCAGGCGGCTGTGGCTGCCGTACCGGCCAACGTGATTGAAGACATCAAGTTTGCCCAGGCGCAGATCCGTCGTTTTGCCCAGATCCAGAAGAGCACCATGCACGACGTAGAAATCGAAACCTTGCCAGGCGTGGTGCTGGGTCACAAGAACATCCCGGTGAACTCCGTGGGTTGTTACATTCCCGGTGGTAAATACCCACTGATCGCCTCGGCACACATGTCGGTACTGACCGCCAAAGTTGCCGGTGTGAAACGTGTTATCGCCTGTGCGCCGCCGTTTAACGGTGCTCCTTGCCCAGAGATTGTTGCTGCCATGCATATGGCCGGTGCTGATGAAATCTACTGCTTCGGTGGTGTTCAGGCCGTTGCCGCAATGGCGATTGGTACCGAAACCATTCCTGCCGTCGATATGATTGTTGGCCCAGGCAACGCCTTTGTTGCTGAAGCCAAGCGTCAGCTGTTCGGTCGTGTCGGTATCGATCTGTTTGCTGGCCCGACCGAAACCATGGTGATCTGTGACGATACCGTCGATGCCGAACTGGTGGCGGTTGACCTGCTGGGCCAGGCTGAACACGGCCCGACATCCCCTGCATTCTGTGTCACGACCAGCAAGAAAATTGCTGAAGAACTGCCTGCTGCCATCGAGAAAGTGCTGGAACGTCTGGAAACTCGCGACGTCGCTCGTGCTTCCTGGGAAAACTTCGGCGAAATCATCCTGTGTGATACCGAAGAGGAAATGCTGCAAGAATCCGAGCGTTTGTGTTCCGAGCACGTACAGGTAATGACCAAGGATCCAGACTGGTTCCTTGAACGCATGACCAACTACGGTGGTTTGTTCCTGGGCGACCGTACCAACGTCGCTTACGGCGACAAGGTGATTGGTACCAACCACACACTGCCAACTCAGGGCGCTGGCCGTTACACCGGTGGTCTGTGGGTCGGCAAGTTCATCAAAACGCACACCTATCAGCGGGTATTGACGGATGAAGCCTCCGTGATGGTGGGTGAATATTGCTCACGTCTTTGTAATGCCGAGCACATGATGGGTCACAAGGAACAGGCAGACATTCGTGTTCGTCGCCTGGGCAAGCAGTAATGGCCACCGCCGAGCCTGTGATCAAGGCGCTTTATGGCACCGAAATGCAAGGTAAGGTCGCGGTTGTAACCGGTGGTAGTGGCGGCCTGGGTGCCGCCATTTGCCAGCGCCTGGCAGAAGCGGGCGCTTGTGTTGTGGTGGGCTATAACAGCTCACAACAACCGGCGGAAGAACTGGCGGAACAATTACCTGTGCTGCCAGCCCACACCCTGGATATTCCTCACTGTGCGCTGGCTGCACCGGTGACGGACTCCAGCGCCATGAAGGTGTTGGCTGAGCTGGTACGTGAGCGGTATGGCCGTTGTGATCTGCTGGTGAACTGTGCCGGTACCACCCGTTATTGCCCGCATGATGATCTCGATGGTCTGGATGATGAACTTATTGACCGGATTCTGGCGACCAATGTACGTGGCCCGTTTGCGGCGACTCGTGCTTTCAAAACCTTGCTGCAGGAAAGCGGTGCCGGCCTGGTGGTGAATATTTCTTCCATCGCGGCGGTAACAGCGATGGGCAGCAACGTCATCTACTGCGCTTCCAAGGCAGCGGTCGACAACATGACCAAATCGCTGGCGCGGGCATTAGCCCCCGGCATTCGCGTGGTGTCGGTGTCACCGGGGCTGGCGGATACGGATTTTGTCAAGCAGATGGATCAGAGCTGGCGCGATGAGCAGTGCGAACGCACTCCGCTCAAACGCCTGGCCGCGCCAGAAGAAGTGGCAGATGCCGTGATTGCAGCAGCCAGCTTTATGACCTTTACCACCGGTGTTGTATTGCCGGTGGATGGCGGACGACCGCTGAGTTGATGACTGATTGGCTGGACGTCTGACGTCTGAGGTCTGAGGTCTGACGCGTTGCAGGATGGCTGAATCTTTTGCTTCAGACGTCCGACGTCCAGCGTCCGACTGGTAACGCGCAGACCCAAATTAACGAGGACACCATGACGACTACGAATACCAACATCCCCGAAATCAAACCCGACCATCTGGGTATCAGCGTGCCGGATATGGATGCCTCGCTGGCGTGGTATCAGCGGGTGCTGGGGTTTGAGCTGGAATTTCGGGTTTATCTCGACATTATTCCGGCGCATGTGGCGTTTATTCAGCGCGGTAACTTCCGTATCGAGCTGTTTCAGTTGGAGAACGCCCAACCGTTGCCAGATGAACGGCGGATGCCGAATACCGATTTGCAAACGCACGGCAACAAGCACATCTGTTTTGGTGTGCAGGATATGGACGAGATGCTTCAGCACCTGCAAGCGCAGGAAGCCGACATTGTGTTCACCAAGGTGATTCAGGGAACCCCCACCACCTTCCTGCGCGATAACAGCGGTAATCTGATCGAGATGATCCAGTTGCCGCATTTATGGAACCCGACTCCCAGCGTCGCAGGCTAATACCCGGCTGTGCCGCGCAATAAAGATAACATCTGGAGACACCTATGAAACTTGCCACCTTGAAAGATGGTAGCCGCGATGGCCGCCTGTTGCTGGTGAATCGGGAACTGACCCGAATGATTGAAGCGTCTGCTGCGCGCACCATGCAACAACTGATCGAAAACTGGGACGAACTGGCGCCTGAGCTGGAAGCCCAGAATCAGGAACTGAACAACCACGGCTGGGGTGGGGCAGAGGCCTTTCAACCTGTCCGTCTGATGGCACCGCTGCCGCGTTCTTACCAGTTTGTTGATGCGTCTTCCTTCCTGAATCACGGCAAAATCATGGAACAGGCTTACAACCTGGACGTTAAAAAAACACCGGGTATCCCGATTCTGGTGCAGCGTCAGGGTGACGACTTTATCAATGCCGTCGATGACTATGCTTTTACCACCGAAGACGACCAGTGTGACTTTGAAGGTGAAATCGCGGTTATTCTCAACGATGTCCCTGCGGGCGTGGGCAAGGACAATGCCGAATCCCACATCAAGCTGTTCACGTTGATCAACGACGTTTCCATGCGTGGCCACCTGTTTCGCGAATTACAAATGGGCTTCGGATTTATCAATGCCAAGCCTGCCACCACCTTTGCACCGGTAGCCTGTACTCTGGACGAACTGGGCGACAGCTACGCTAATGGCCGGGTCAATCTCGACTTGCACGTACAGCGTAATAACGAATGGTTTGGTAATCCTAACGGCCGTGAGATGGACTTCAGCTTTGCTGATCTGATCAGCCACTGGGCCTACAACCGTAACCTGCGGGCGGGCACTGTGCTGGGTACTGGTACTTTCTCCAACAAGGGTTTTCGTGAGGTTGGCTCCGCCTGTCTGGCAGAACGCCGGGCGATAGAAATGATCGATAATGGTCAATCGACCACGCCCTTTATCCAGTTTGATGAAAGCCTGCAATTCGAGATGTTTGCTAGCGATGGCAGCTCACTGTTTGGCAAGATCGACCAGACGTTTGTCAAAGGACACGATCATGCCAGCCGCAGCGACGTTGTAGCAGCGACGGAGCACAAGGTATGAAGGTAATGGTCACCGGCGGCAACGGTTTTGTTGGTCGCGTACTGGTCGAGCGATTGTTAGCGGACGGAACCGAAATCAACGGCGAGAAAATTACCGCCCTGACGGTTGCCGACATGAGCTGTGACGGCTTGCCGGACGATGCCCGCCTTACCTGTGTCGAGGGCAGTATTGCTGACCTGGGTGTACTGGAGCAAGCGGTGGCAGGGGAGCCAGAACTGGTCTTCCATCTGGCCAGCATTCCTGGTGGTGCTGCCGAGCGTCATTTTGAGCTGGGCCTGGATGTGAACCTGACCGCCACCGTGAATCTCTACGAAGCACTGCGCAAGTTCGAACAACCGGCTCGTATGGTGTTCACCAGCACGATTGCGGTGTATGGCTCACCCATGCCGGAGGTGATCAATGACGATACGCCATTGAAACCGCACATCAGCTACGGCTACCAGAAACTGGCGACCGAGATTTTGCTGCAAGACTACAGTCGTCGCGGATTTATTGACGGCCGGATTGTACGTCTCCCCGGAATAGTGGCGCGGCCACCGCAGCCATCCGGGCTGATGTCGGCGTATATGAGTGATATTTTCTGGAAATTGAAAGCCGGAGAACCTTTCACCTGTCCGGTCTCCGAGCAGGGCGTCTCCTGGTTTATGTCAGTACCTTGCTGTGTTGATAATCTGCTTCATGCTGCCAGTATTGCTGAAGCCGATATCAGGCCGCGTCGCGATTTCACCTTGCCGGTACTGCGACTGACGATGAAAGAACTGATTGCCGGTCTGGCCAAACGCTACGGTCAGGATCGCCTCGATCTGGTGACCTTTGCCCCCAACGCTGAGCTGGAAGCCGGATTTGCCACCCAGCCACCGCTGCAAGCCGAGGCTGCCCTGGCGATTGGTTATCAGCATGATGGGGATCTGGATACGCTGATTGATCGGGCTACACTGGCCGGATAAACACCACTGCTTGTCGTATCGCTGTGGCCAGTCTGACCCATTGCTGCAAGGCAATGTCAGGCTGGCCAGGTTGAAATACGGGTGCCAGCGCGTTAGAAATGGAATGGATCATCATTTCAGCACGCATACCGTCATGAACGCGCCTGTTGTTCCACTGCACAGCCGTTGCCACAGAGATATTTCAATCGCGGACAACGCAGTAATAACGCTGATTTTGGAAAAAAGAGTTGGCTGGAACGGCTACCACACCAGCATAAAAACGGCGTAAGCTTCGGCTCACACCAAAGTACCTGACTGATACACAAGGTTTTGCAGATAACTGGTGATAATAATTATTTCAGTGCCGGTTGGATAATACCCCGAAAACACCTGGCTCTGGCGAGACGTTTCTCCCGCTTGGAATACGGACGTTGATGACGGGACTGCACAGGTGATCGGTATGACAGCTTCAACCCCGCAAACCACCGCACGGCCAGAGCTGGCGTTTTACGGACTGGGTACGTTTTCCATTGCTGGCGCTCGCCCCTTTGCCGGGCTGGTAATGGCTGATCAGGTCATCGCCCTGGATGCACTGGCCGGTATGGCAGAATCACAGGGACTGCCATTGATCGGTAGTAGCGACCTGCTCGCACTGTTGCAACACTGGGCGGTTAACCTGGCGACCATAACGGTCATCGCCGAGCAGTTACGCGCATCCCATTGGCAACACCCTTTACTGAAAGTGCGTCCGGTACCTTTGGCGCTCTTGCAGATACACGCCCCGATAGAACAACCCCGACAATTCTTCTGCTCTGGTGCCAACTACCGCAAACACGTCATTGATCTGATCGTGGATCAGCATCGTGAAGACGCTGTGCAAAACATGAATGAAGCTGAACGGTTGGCATTTGCGACCGCTTTTATGGATCGGCGAGTGCTCGGCGAACCCTACCTGTTCAGCAAGGTCAATTCCTCCATTAGCGGCCCCTATGATCCGATTGTGATCACCGCAGATGTGGAACAACCGGACTGGGAGCTGGAACTGGCGGTGGTGATCGGCAAGCAGGCTTATCAACTTACCGAAGACAATGCGATGGACGCCGTGGCGGGGTATACCCTGGTGAACGACATCACCAACCGCGAACTGATACACCGGTCTGATCTCAAAGCCATTGGCACCGACTGGCTCATGGGGAAATCACTGCCAACCTACTCGCCGATGGGGCCATTTCTGGTACCGGCCAACCATATTGATAATCCCCATGATCTGCGTATGACACTGAGGCTTAACGGTGACGTTATGCAAAACGAAACCAGCGCTGACATGATCTTCAATATTCCCCGCTTGCTGGTATACCTCAGCAGGCGTATCCGTTTATATCCTGGTGATATTCTGATTACTGGCTCGCCGGCAGGGAATGGCTCTCACTATCATCGCTTCCTCAAACCCGGCGATGTGGTGGAAAGCACCATTGAGGGGTTGGGGTTTCAGCGTAATAGCTGCATTGCAGGCTGATTGCCCAGGCAAGGGGTAAACAAAAGGGGTAAACAAGGGCTCCGTATTCCAAGCATCATTTGCCAACGGAATTCAGACCCGTTGTCCCAGTTGTCAGGACGCCCGCAGTAGCAGCTCGTCACGGGCAGCGGTAATACGTACGAATTGCTCGGAACTGCCGCCAGCATCCGGGTGCATCTTTTGTGCAAGTTTGCGGTAGGCAGCCTTGATGTCTGCAGGCTTGAGTTTGCCATCACCGGGTAATTCAAGCGCCTGGCGGTGCAGGCTGTCGTCGACCGGTTGCTGCTGTGATACCTGGCCACCCCGACGTTGGTTGAATCGTGCCCGCTCTGAACTCAGACGTTCTTCTGCTTGGCGGCGTTTTTTCAGCCCTTCGCGGCGCAAAACCACCTGATCCTGTTGCCAGCGCTGACGGGATAACACCAGGCATTCTTCAAAAGCAATGCGTCCGGTCGTTTCCAGTTCATCAAGGTTGAAGGGGCCAACCATCTCAAAGGGTTCTTCCAGCCAGGCCAGGCGGCCGTCTGGACCGCTCTCGATGTCGCCGAGGGTGACCAGAGTCACCAGACCGTAAAAGCCATTCCAGATAACCCATTGTTGTTCTTCGTCAGACCACACGTTGTCCTGCATGCTTTATCTCCCGGACGATGACTGGGTGCCCTTGTTGTTCTGAAACGCACAGAGCTGCGTGTCTCAATTGCAGCGAATGCCACAGAAAGTGTGCCAGTGCACGGCGTTTGGGCGTTGTTCTGTAGTCTGAAGCAATTTGAATACCAACGGGGTCAACATGCCAACGAGTGGGTTCTGGTGACAGACTTCAGCTTATTGCTTGCGCTTCCAGCCACTCCACCAAGCCATTCCCGGCCCGCTTGCCGGTGGCAAAACACGCGGTGAGTAAATAGCCGCCGGTGGGGGCTTCCCAGTCGAGCATTTCTCCAGCAACAAACACGCCGGGCAGGGCGTTGAGCATCAGCTGGTCGTTGACGGCACTGGATTGCACGCCACCGGCGCTGCTGATGGCTTCGTTGATCGGGCGGGGTTGTAGCGGGTTAAGCGGCATGGCTTTGAGGGCGTTGGCAACTGCATGGGGGTCGCGGTTGTCCAGCTGTGGGCAGCATTCGCGCAGCAGGGTGCTGGTGATGGCAGGTAAGTTGAGTTTTTTACGCAGCAGGTTGGCAAATGACAGGCCTTTTTTACCTTGGCACAGTTTTTTTTCTGTGTCTTGCAAGGCAACGTGCGGCAGCCAATCGAGTGTGAGCAGCGGCTGGTGGTTGCTGGAGTTGCGCATCTGTGGGTTTTGTTGTTCGCGCAGTCGTTCTCTGAGAGGGGCGCTGAGAGCGTAGATCAGGCTGCCTTCGATGCCGTATTCACTGACGACAAATTCGCCGGTACGTTGCCACTGTTTACCGTCGATATCGGTCAGCGACAGCTGGATGTGTTTGATCGGCGTACCGGCAAATTTTTCCTTGAGGAAGTCACTCCAGGGGACGTCAAAACCGCAATTGCTGGGCTGCAATGGCGCAATATCAACCTGTTGCTGTTGCAGCCAGGTGGCCCAGCGGCCATCGGATCCGAGTCTGGCCCAGCTGGCGCCACCGAGTGCCAGTACCACGCCATCGAATGAGCGCTGCACTGTGCCATCCGGGGTGTCGAAACACCAGGTGTGCGGGTCGCTGCCACTTGGCCAGCCCTGCCATCGATGACGTGGGTGAAACACCACTCCTTGTGCCTTGAGACGGTGTAGCCAGGCTCGCAGTAACGGCGCGGCTTTCATATCGGTGGGGAAAACCCGGCCTGAGGTGCCGACAAAGGTGTCGATGCCGAGGCCATGTATCCAGCCGCGCAGCTGTTCTGGTGTGAGATCGTCCAGTATGGGTTTGAGCCAAGCGCAGGCATGGCCATAGCGTTCAACAAAGGTGCTGTAATCTTCCGAATGGGTAATGTTCATGCCGCCGATACCGGCCAGCAAAAATTTGCGGGCGACACTGGGCATGGCATCAAACACATCGACCCGGTAGCCCCGGCTGGCAAGCTGTTCTGCCGCCATCAGTCCTGCGGGGCCTGCGCCAATAATAGCGGCAGTCCGTTGGGGAGGAACAGCAGCAGCGGTCGGGGTGATCACAAGTAAGGCTCCGGTGGTTGGTATGGACAGAGTTGGGGTCTGGTGGCGGTTCAGACGCAGGTGTTTCAGTGACGCCCTTGATTTGCCTGGCCGGGTTGCACCAGTGCCAACTGGCGTAATCTGCGCGAACAGGCATCAACGATAATATTCAGCCCGGCGGTGATCAGAATCAGGAAAAAAGCCCGATCGTAACGGATTTCTTCAAATGCCGAGTCGATAAAAAAGCCCAGTGTGGTGATGCCCAGTATCCCCATGATGGCGCTCTCGCGCAGCATGACTTCCCAGCGGTAAAACAACCAGGCCAACATCGATGGCAATTGCCGTGGGGTTTCGACATAGGTATAGCGCAGCAGCCCAGCCGGATCATCCGGGCGTCGGCCATGGATCGCCTGCTCACTGTTGCTGTTATTAGCCACCAGGAAGGCAATCAGGCCGCCATTGTGAATGGCCAGGGCGATCACGGCAGGTAACCCCGAGGGGCCAAACAACAACAATAAAACAAACGCCAGAATCATTTCCGGGGTGGAGCGCATCACCAGCAGGGCAAAACGCCCGAGGCCGTATAGCGGTTGGTTGACGAGGGCGCGGCTGGCAAACGGATAGATCAGTAAAATCACCAGCAGTGTCAGAACCAGCGCCAGTTGTGTCAGCAGCAAGGTTTGCACCAGGCCAGGCCAGGCCTGGTGGCTGAACATGCGCCAGTACCAGTCCAGAGTGGCGGCCCAGTCTCCCTGGCGCAGCGCCGTCGGCCAGATATCCTGACTGACAAACTGCCAAAAATAGTTGCTGTTGGTGAAGCCGATGGTTTCTGGTAGCAGCCAGACGGCAGCGATCAAGTACAGTGGCAGCAGTGCCGGGCGTAACCACAGCCGAATGCTGGCCAGCAGCATCAGGAAGGCCCAGAGCAAGGCTCCAGCTTCTGCATACTGGCCTTGTTTGAAGGCGGTTTCGAGATGGAACCCCAGAGTGGGCAAGCCAATAAAACCGAGGATGGCACTGGAGCGCAGCGCGCATTCAAAACGATAGCGGGTGTAGCTCAGCAGCGCGGGTAAGGTTTGTGGAATGCGGGTATAGGCCCAGCCAATCAGTCGGTTGACGCGGGGCAGGCTGCGATAGGCATCGCGATCCTGCAAGTCGATGGTTTCAGCGAATACCTTGGCAAATACGCCGGTATAGGGCACCAGAATGGCCAGCAAGCCGGTAGTGGCGCTGAGCCCATACACCTGCATAAACAGCAGTCCCCAAAACAGCTCGTGTACTGAGCGTACGGCGGCGCAGAGTAATCTTACTGCTGTCCAGTGAAATACCATGGCCAGCAACATACCCAGCGGTGCTGCCAGTGCCACCGCCAACAAGGCGAAGGCCACCGTCTGGGCCAGTGATTCCAGCAACACCCAAGGGCTGTTCCAGTACGGCAGGATAATGCCCTGACCAATACGCGCCAGTTCGGCCCAGGGGTCAACCGGATAAATTGCCAGGTCAGCCCACGGTAACGCCAACAGCGCCAGCAAAACCAGCAGCGCCATTATGCCGGTGATACGGCGAGCGCTGGACGGGCTGGAGGCGGGCAGTTTCAGTACGGCGGGTAGCATGGCTTAACGTATGATCCTGCCGGTGACGCAGGCTGCTGGGCCGGAATTCAGTGGTTGTGAAGCAGCAGCTGCGGATGGCCCACTGTGCCCGGTTGCCGATGTTTTGCCGTAAAGCGCATCGAGATCCTGCGGCGATAAGTCACGGCTGGCACAGTCGTGAATGATCTTGCCATGGGCGAGGGCGATTACCCGGTCAAAGTGATTCAGCGCCAATTGGCGGTTATGCAGGCTGACCACCGCCGTTGGGTGGCGTTGCAGCAGGATGGTTAGCAATTGCTCGGCTTGCACTGGATCGAGTGAGGATACTGGCTCGTCGCCAAAAAAGATCGGCTGTTGGCGATAAAGCGCACGGCCAATGGCGACCCGCTGGCGCTGGCCACCCGACAGTCGGTCCACTGACTGCCACAGTTGCTCGCTCAAACCCAGATCTTCAGCCAGCTGCTGGATCTCGGTTCTGGCACTGGCCAGTGGTCGTAGCAGGTTCCAGAGCGAGGCCAGGGTGCTGAAGCGATCGAGGCCACCCATAAACATATTCTGGTAACAGGACAGCAGGTCGACCAGACCATGGCTTTGAGGGCACAGCGCGATCTGCTCGGTTTGCTGCCGGTACAGTTCATTCAACAGGGTAGACTTGCCAGCCCCGGATGGCCCTACCAGTGCGACTTTTTCACCGGCACGGAGGGTCAGCGAAACCTCGTCCAGTACCCGCCGCTGACCATAGGTCACGCAGGCGTTGGACAGTTCAAACAGTACCGGCTGCACTCTCATTGGCGCAATCAGTCCAGCAAGCCAATGGCTTTGGCGGTGGCTTCGATCGGTGCGTAATCGCTGTTGTTGGCCGGTACAAATTTTTGCCGTGGGAAGCTGGCCAACAGATCGGGTGAGCTCATTTCCAGCAAGACGTGTTTAACCTTGTCTTTGAAACCGTTACCAAAGCGGCTGTCGACGTCGCCACGAATAGTCCATTGATAGTCCGGGTAGGTCGGAGTAGTCCAGATCACCTTGACCTTGCTGGTGTCGATCTTGCCAGCCGCCAGTTCGGCATCCCAGACGCTGTAGTTTACCGCGCCGATCTGATATGCGCCGGACTGCACCTGGGCGATGGTGCGGCTGTGATCGCCGGAAAATCCGACACGGGAGAAGATCGTCTCTGGTGCTGCCTGGAAGTGTTCACGCAGGTAAAACTCCGGCATCAGGCGGCCAGAGGTCGAGCCCTTGGAACCAAAGGTGAAGGTTTTGCCTTTCAGTGCATCGGTTAACGAGTCAGAGGCGTCGATCCCTGCGCTTTGGTGGGCAATCAGATAGGTTTTGAAAAACTGGTCTTCATATCCCTGGGCCAACGCTTCTGAATCCGGTACCAGGCGTCGCGCCTGAACGCCGGACAGGCCACCAAACCAGGCCAGCTGCACCTGGTTGTTGCGGAACGCGGTAATGGCCGCAGCGTAGGATTTGACCGGAATATACTTCACCTCAACGCCAAGCTGTGCTGACAAATAATCGGCTACTTTCCCGAATCGCTGTTGCAGTCGGGATTCATCCTCGTCGGGGATGGCGGTAAACACAAAAGTGTCAGCTTGAACCAGGGCGGCAGCCATCAACAGGGCAGCGGCTGCCGCCCAGCGTTTGAGTGGAGTCATCAGAGCAATTCCTTTGTTGTATATGGGGGCCTGGCAGCATCAAGCAGCCAAGCATGGCAAACAGGCGGGGATTCTACAACAGCATGGCAAGGAATGCCGTGGCTTAACGCAGCTCGGCTGTTATTGAAACGCCAAACCCTTCCGGTTCAGCCGTTTTTCAACGTGAGCCAGATGGGTGCGTGGTCAGACGGTTTTTCCATTGCGCGGATCTCGTAGCTGATACCGACCTCTTCACAGCTGTCCAACAGGGCGTCTGTGACCAGAATATGGTCAATCCGCAGACCGCGTTTGGGGTTGTCATCAAAGCCCTTGGAACGGTAATCAAACCAGCTGAACTGTTCGTTACTGGCAGGGTGGAAATGACGGTAGCTGTCGCTCAAGCCCCAGTTCAACAAGGTGTGATACCACTCGCGTTCTTCCGGCAGAAACGAGCACTTGCCTGTTTTTAACCAGCGTTTGCGATTCGGTTCACCGATACCGATGTCGGTATCTTCCGGCGAGATATTCATATCGCCCATGACAACGACCCGGTCAGACGGGGTGAAGCGGTCGTTCAGGTAACGCATCAAATCCGCGTAGAATTTTTCCTTGGCCGGAAATTTGGTTTCATGATCGCGGCTTTCACCTTGGGGAAAGTAGCCGTTGAGGACGTCGATGGTGCTGCCATTGATGTCGTAGCGGGCGTGAATCAGACGTTTTTGTGCATCTTCGTCGTCCGTTGGCCAACCTTTTTGGACAAAGACCGGCGGCTGCTTGCTGAGCAGCGCCACGCCGTAGTGGCTTTTCTGACCGAAATGTTCAACGTGGTAGCCGAGGCTTTCAATATCGGCCAGAGGAAACATATCGTCGTGTACCTTGATTTCCTGTAATCCGAGAATGTCTGGATCCAGTTGATCCCGAATAGCCTCAAGCTGGTGCTGACGAGCGCGAATGCCGTTGATGTTAAAGCTGACGATGGTGGTCATTGGAGTATCCATAAGCTGTGCCGGTGCTGAAGCCGGCAGTCTAGCATTTTGGCTGAAACCCGTCAGGGATTGGTCGGTGAGAGCGTCAGCTGGTTCGTGATAGAACCAGCCGTCAGTGGTAGAGATAGGCGCGAATACTGGGCAAAAACGGTTCGTCACTGATGCGTTGATCGCCACGGGCCTGGCGGGTTCGTCCTGGGGGTGGATCGGAGCTGATGCGGTTGTGTTCGGGTAACGCTGATTGGGTGTCGGGAATAAACAGCGGCAAGGAAACACTCATGGCCTTGCGTTTGGTGGCATCGCCACTGCCATACACCAGATTGGCACGTACCACCGGGGCCAGAGCCTGGGTCTGGGCCAGCAGGGTGGCGGGTGACAATTTACCCAGTTGTTGCAGCTGGATCTGGATATGAGGCTTGTGTTCACCCAGTTCGAGCAACAGTGATTCTGCCTGACTCAGGGTGAGTTTTTTGATACTGCGACCGTTGACGTACCAGCTGAAGCCGACTTTGCGGGGGGCCTGCTCCAGTAAGGGAATATGGCGGAAACACTGTTTCAGGTGCACCCGTGTCAGGCCGGCAATTGCCAACTTGTTGCGCAGGGATGACGGTTGTTCACCCAAGCGGCGATAGCTTTCTTTCCAGCGGGGCAGATCCTGTTTTTCCAGCTGGACGGCGGCCCGAAAATCATCCTTGGCCTGATTGATCGTGGCAATCAGGCTGCGGCTCTGTTCATCGGCGAGAATCAGGCCATGACGGGAGCGGGTTTCACGTCCATCCTGCTGATCGCGATACCAGAGGTCGGTCAGCAGGTCGTTGGCCAGGGTTAACGGCTGCAGACCCAAGGCAATTTCGCTGTCTTGCAATGGTAGCCAATGCGCTGGTTGTGTCTCGGACAGGTGTTGTGCCAGCAGCCCTAACGCCTGTTGCAGTTGTTCAAAGCGGGAGACCAGTTCGGTTATCACAATTCGGGTCTGGCGGTCAGTTTGGCGCGAATAAATTCACTGTGCGGCATGTACAGCAATTCGGCAATACGACGGATGATGTGTTCTTCATACTTGTCGATCCCGGCACTGGCGTAGGCAATCCGCCAGAGGCCGGTCAACAGATCAAATTTCTGTTCCGTCGAAAAATGTTTGTGCACGACATCGGTAAACTGGAACAGGTCGGAGGCCTGTTCACTGGCGTGTTCAGCCTGTTGCAGCAGTTCACTGATTTCATTGGCTGTGAGCTGAAACAGTTCATTCAGTACCTGGCTGAGTTCATGTTGTTCGTCAGCGTCGATGGTATGGTCGGCGCGCATGACTTCTACCAGCAGGGCAGCGGCAGACAGGTCGAGAGTGTGTTTGTCGGCGGCGGGCTGATTGTCTTCGGTGAATAGTTTGAGCAGTTTTTTTAGCATCTGGGCCTTCTTGGACATATTCGTTCGTTACGCTTCAAGTGAGCGCGTATCGGATAGTGTTCTACCGCTTGGAGCGTGACTGTCAAGCTCAGGTTCCATCGGCGCTGTTGCGTTGCATCAGTCTGTTATTGCAGCTTTTAGCAAGCTCGCAGCCGAGTGTCAAAACTGACACACTGTTGCCGCCCAGGCTGACAGGAATTTTGGATGATCGCGGTTGATACACTGATTACGTTTACCTTGACGTCGGTATTGCTGGCTCTGGCACCGGGACCAGACAATCTGTACGTCGTGGCACGTTCGGCTGCCCATGGTTGGCGCAGCGGGGTGATGATTACCCTGGGGTTGTGTACCGGGTTGTTTGGTCATACCGCATTGGTGGTGCTGGGTGTGGCATCGGTATTACAGGCGTTACCGTTGGCAATGACGGCATTAAAGCTGCTTGGTGCCAGCTATTTGTTATGGCTGGGCTGGGCTTCTCTGATGGCGGCAAGGCGGGGTGGGGCGGCGCAGGCGGTGAACGGACAGGAAGGTTCTCTGTACTGGCGCGGCTTGGCGATGAATATCAGCAACCCGAAAGTATTTATCTTTTTTCTGGCTTTCTTGCCGCAGTTTGCCAACCCGGCAGCGGGTTCTGTCAGTGTGCAACTGGTGCTATTGGCAGGCATTTTTTTGCTGGTGTCGCTGGTGGTTTTTGCTGCTATGGCGCTGTTGGCAGATGTGCTTGGTGGGCGATGGCTGCAATCCGCCGTGGGGCAACGCTGGCTGAACGGAATTTCCGGGGCGGTCTTTATCGGCTTGGCGATCAAGTTGGTAATGGCGCAGTTGTAGGATTTATAAACGACGAATACTGGTCGTCAGGAGCGGGGGGAGCAGGATGCGGATAGAAAACTCGGGTGATTGCTGCCTGTCGTGTTTACGCGGGCTATTGCTTGGATTGGTGGTTGTGCTGGTGGGTTTACTGGCAACGAATAACGCCGCTGCTGGTAATGTGTATCGCTGGGTTGATGCTCAGGGCAAGGTGCATTTTGGTGATCGACCGGCAACGACGGATCACGCCGAACAGCTGGATATTGAGGTGGGCCAAGGCTGGCAGCCGTTTGCTATTCAGGTGTTCTACGAAGCCGGGCTGGCATCTTTACCACAGCAACCGCTTGATCAGGCGCGTATTCAACGTGAGGTGAACTGGGTTTACCGCTTTTATGACCAGGTGCTGTATTTTGATTTTTTCCGGCAGGTGCCGGTGTCTATTCACGTCTTTCCCGACGTTGGCAGTTATCAGCGTTATGTCTCGGCGCATGTTGCCGGGCCGTTTCCTCCCTCGCTAGGCATTTACCTGCCGGTCAGTAACGAGATTGCCGTGTATCTGCAGCCGTCAGAACTGGGTGGTATAGAAAACACCTATAACACCATCCGCCACGAAGCCAGTCACGCGATTATGGATTCCCTCGCCAGTCGTTTGCCATTGTGGTTGAACGAGGGCGTTGCGGAGCAAATGGAGACGCTCTCTTGGGCTGATAATCGTTTTGTGATCAACGCCCACCAAATGAATCGGGCAGTGCTCGACCACTACCGGGATCAGGCCATGGATGTGCTGGCGTTTGTCGAAATTCCCGGTGACGAGTGGCAGGCGCGGCTGGAATCTGGCCCCAATCAGGCAATGGCCGGACAGCTGGTGTACCGGTTATTGAGTACGTCTTATGGCCGGGCTTGTGTCACCCGACTGTTGCAGGATTACAAACGCGGTGAGCGGCTGCGTTCTTATTACTTGCTCGACAAGCACTATATTGGCAGCGTAGCCGCTTTCAAATTGCACTGGAGCCAGTGGCTGGCAAGCGGTATGAAACAACCGGAGCGGGTGGTGTTGCAGTAATTCGCTTGTTTCCTGTGCCGGATCTTGCGGCGCTAGCGGCACTAACTGTGTTTGTCGTGTACCGTGGAGGTGATGCCAGCTTACGAGATCTGCAAATAAAAAAAGGCACGCGAGGGGCGTGCCATAAAAGTAGCCGTTATCGACTACTAAGGGTGTAAAACTCTGAATCTGCTGGGGTCAAATTGGCGCCAGCAAGCCTGCCATGGAAATGCCCATGATCTGCATGTGTTCTTCTTTCGGGCCACCTGTTTTTTCTATCTCGCCGAGGCGGCCAGAGTTGGTGACGATCATGCGGCAGCGTTCCCAGCGCCGGTTCTGGAAGCGTTCAATGACTTCGTGAACGGTGCCGCCGTTCTTGAATTCGTCGGCCAGTACGACGGCATCTTCATGACCCATACCAGCGCCGGAAGCCAGGTGTGGGGTGGTGGCGTGAACACAGTCACCCATCAGTAATACGCGGCCCTTGTACCATGGGCGTGGCATCAGCATGCCTTCCAACGGGCGATAGATGATCTGGGACGACTCTCCCAGTCCTTCACGAATCTTCACAACCTCAGGGGCGCTGAACTGTTCCAGCAAGCTGCTCAGGTGTGGCACCAGTTCGTGTGCTTCAAAAAACTTGTCCATGGTTGGACGCGCTTCGGTGTAGTACAGGTACATTTCGGTATCGGATACCGGGGTAAAGCCGACCTTGCCTTTAGGGCCGAGATACTGCATCGCACAGGAGACGTCGCCGCGAGGAATCACTGCACGCCATACGCCCTGGCCGGTGTACTGTGGCGTGGGGGCATCAGCAAAGAGGGTCTGGCGTACTTGTGAAAAGACGCCGTCGGTGCCCAGTACCAGGTCGTATTGACCGGAGCGACCGTCGCTGAAGGTGACGTGCACCTGATCACCGATCTCTTCAATGCGGCTGAAGGTGACGCCGAGATGGACATCGACACCCTTCGCTTTGGTGGCTTCACCAAGAATGCGCGCCAGAACCGGCCGCATGATGCCACCACCGCCAACGATAGAGGAATTGGGAACGGCAGGTGTCTGGATTTCCTTGATCTGCATCCCTTCGGCGTTGAATATTTTAACGCCTTCGGTAATAGCACCTTGTGCCTTGAATTGTGGCAGCACGCCAATGGCTTCAATGGCGCGCAGCGACGGGCCACTGACGGTAATGCCAGCGCCATCGGTGCGCCAGTTGGGGTCGATTTCGACCAGTTCAACGTCAGCGCCGAGCTGCTTCAGCAGGATGGCGGCAGACATGCCGGTAAAGCCGCCACCGATAATCAGAATCTTCTGTGCGGGCAGGGTCATGGTGAATCCCTCAGTATTGTTCTTGTTCGTTGTCCGGAGTTTGCTGCAAATACAGCTCACCTGTTTCAGTCAGTCGCAGGATAACTTTTTCCAGCGACTGCCCAGGGCAAGGTCCAATCAGACACTCGCCGGTTTCAGTATCAAACTGTGCACCGTGGGCACCGCAAATAATGCGAGTGCCTGCCTTGTTGAGAAACCGATCCTTGCGCCAGGCCATCGAGGTGCCTTCATAGCCCCGGTGAGGGCAGGCATTTCGATAGCCCAGCAATCGGTCGCCTTTGCGTAATACAAACAGGCTGTCTCGTCCAAGCTGGTGCGGGTCAAATCCCCGAGCACAGCCATCGTCAATGTCGTTGAGATGGCCTAGCTTTATCCAGTTACTCATCGCCCTGGAGATCAGTGTGGGTCGCCGCCGGGCATCCACTTATCGACCAGAGTGAAGTTGAATATCTGCGAGGCATCGGCACTGGCGTCGATTTCCCGAGCTGTCCAGCTGTCGTCATGGAGATCCATATCGGCGTCGTATTCAACATGAACGCCCATTGGACTATTGAAGTACCAAAACCAGTTGGAGCCGTAGATGTGGCGGCCTGGGCCCCAGAAGGACTCATAGCCTTTGTCCTGGAAGCGTTTGCCTGCCAGCAGTAATTCGTTCGGGCCGCCCAGGTGGAAGGTGAAGTGTTCTACACCTTGCATCTCCGGTGGGGTATTCACCAAAAACAGGGTGTGGTGATCGAGGGTGCCTTGTGGGCGCAGGAATGGCCCCAGGTTGGTAAAGCGGTCGGCAACGTGTTAACGGCCATTTAAAGTGACCCACTTCTGGCCATTAATTTTGATCCACCTTC
>CAJXTI010000044.1 GCA_913061185.1 uncultured Oceanobacter sp. | reverse complement strand
CAAGCTCTTAAATAGAACACCCCGTCCTGCGCTGCAGGGCGGGGTTTTTTACGTTCGCTGTAAAACCAATGTGCTGAACAGTACCCTGAAACCAAAGGCCTGGTAGATTATTCTGCCAGGCTTTTTTGTATTTTGAATTCGCATAAATATCAGCTGGGTGTTAGTCGTGAATACTTCTCAACCTGCCTACTGCTTGGAAAGGCGTCATGAATTAAGGCAATCGACGACAAAAAAACGTCCCTTTGTCGTCAACGTCTTATTCTTGACTACACTGTCTTTGTACGTGTTACGGGGAACAGCAGTGGTAACTTATCTGGTTGTTGAAGACGACCCTGTCGTCAGCAAAATACTCAAACATATCATTCGGCAATCTCTTGGCGATCATGTTGTTTATGCATCGACATTGCAGGATGCTCTCTATCTTTTGAAGCAACATCGACAGACGCTAGCTGCTGCGCTGGTTGATGTGTGTTTGCCTGATGCACCGAACGGCGAAGCCGTGGATGCTATCGTGACTGCTGGTGTCCCATGTGTCGTGCTGACTGCCAGTAATAATGAAGAAACGCGGCAGCGGTTTTTGCAATCCGGTATTGCTGACTATGTAACCAAGGATGGACGCTATTGGTACCTGTATGCGGTGAAGATGCTTGAGCGACTCGAGCGCAACCACTTATTTCCTGTTCTCGTGGTCGACGACTCAAAAGTTTGCAGAAATACCATGATCAGAATGCTGGAAACCCATCGTTATCCGATTATTGAAGCCAGTAGCGCAGAAGAGGCTTTGGAGCATCTGGGAGAGAACCCGGAAATCAGAATCATGGTAGTCGAGCATGAACTTCCGGGCATGAATGGTCTGGAGCTGGTTCAGATGGTACGTTACAAATACAGCGGACGACCGATAGGTATTATTGCTATCTCTGGTGTTAACTGCGGGCGTGAGCAGCTGACGGTAGATTTTATCAAGTCCGGTGCGGATGATTTTTTGCCAAAGCCATTTGATCATCAGGAATTTACCTGCCGTATTACCAATAGTACGTTGGCGACAGAAGCTTTCATTCAGCTACAGGAGCAGGCATCCAAGGATTATCTGACGGGCATGTTTAATCGCCGTTATTTTTCCAAAGAAGCTGATGAACGACTGGATAAATACAATAATGTAAAAAACAGCATGGCGCTGCTCGATATCGACTTTTTTAAGAAAACCAATGATGAATTTGGTCATCAGGCGGGTGATATTGTTTTGAAAACATTATCAGCTGAATTATTGCAGACCTTCTCCCAGCTGTTATCGGCCAGAGTTGGGGGTGAAGAGTTTGCGATATTGATGCCCGGTATAAACTCCAGCCGGGCATCGGCCTTGATGGATGGCTTTCGACGGCACATTGAAGGGCTGCTTATTGATGTCGAAGATGGCGATTTGTTGCGGATTACGGTCAGCATCGGTATTTGCACGACCAGCGGTGGTTCTGCTGAGCAAATGTTTTCGGTGGCGGATGAATGCCTCTACCGCGCGAAACTGAGTGGTCGTAACAAGGTGGTATCCGTCGACGACGACTGATGATGGATTGAAGAGAGGCCGGGCTGTACAGTAAGGTGTCCGATAATGACAGGAGGACACTATGTCTGAAGACACTATTTTTGGCAAAATAGCGCGCGGTGAGATCCCGGCCAACATTGTTTATGAAGATGATCTGGTGCTGGCTTTTCGCGATCTTTACCCGGCAGCGCCCACTCATATTCTGATTATTCCCCGTAAACCCATTCCCCGGCTGTGCGATGCTAACGTTGAAGATAAGGCGTTGCTTGGGCATATGCTGCTGACTGCTAATCAGGTGGCCGAAGCTGAAGGTCTCGGAGATAAATTCCGATTGGTTATTAACAACGGTGCAGATGCGGGTCAATCGGTTTTTCATTTGCATATGCACGTCATCGGTGGTCGTCCACTGAACTGGCCGCCGGGTTGATAACAGATGAAGTTCGAAGCAATACGCGCAAAGCTCCACGATGGCCGTTATCTGGTTGTTGATCAGTGGCAGATTGACGAAGGTCAGTTCTGGGCGATTACCGGAACTAACGGCAGCGGGAAAACGGTTCTGTCCTGTCTGTTGGGAGGGCGGGTCAAGCTGAGTCATGGCACCATACAATCACTGCGGGATAATGTCGCTTATGTCTCTCTGGAGGCTCAGGCCGAGCTGATTGAACACGAGCGCAAGGTGGATGAAAGTGACCTTACGGACATGGCCTACAAGGGAACGCTGGTACGTGATCTGATTTCACCGCTGGAGGATGTCGCGGATCTTATTGATGGTTTGGGAATTCGCCATTTACTCGACCAGGGCTTCAGATCCTTGTCGACGGGTGAAAGTCGCAAGGTTTTGTGGGTTAACCGGCTGCGTCAGCAGCACGACTTACTGGTGTTGGATGAGCCGTATGAAGGTTTGGATGCGAACAGCCGTGACTACATCAGGGAGTGGCTGGATGATCTGGCAGCGAAAGGGATCCGCATTGTCTGGGTCGCCAATCGACTGGATGAATTACCGGACTGGATAACGCATGTGGCGTTTATGCACAATGCTGAACTTATGGCGCAAGGTGTTCGGCAAGAAGTACTGGCCCGGCCTGAGGTTAACGCCCTGATCCATTTTGACAGTGAGTTGCCCGAGTTACCGCCGCCGCCAGCTCCACCACTGATCCTCGCAGAAGATGAACCTCTTGTTTGTCTGACCCAGGGTAATATTGGTTACGACGACCGCGTGCTGTTTGATCAGTTGGACTGGACAATTACACCGGGCCAGCACTGGGCGGTTCAGGGGCCTAATGGTTGTGGCAAAACCAGTTTGTTGCAAATGTTGACGGGGGATAACCCGCAGTGCTACCGCAATAACTTGCGGCTGTTTGGTATCCAGCGTGGCTCGGGTGAAAGTATCTGGGATATAAAGAAGCATATCGGCCTGGTATCTGCCTCGTTGCAGTGGCAATACCGGGCTTCAACCAATGTCATCAGTGCCCTGGTTTCCGGCCTGCATGACAGTATCGGTTTGTATAAAGCCGTGCGGGATGATGACAAAAAGCTGGCGTTGCAGTGGCTGGATATTCTGGGACTTCGGCATAAGGCCAACCAGAGTCTGCAGCACCTGTCATACGGTGAACAGCGACTGGTGCTGATTGGTCGGGCGCTGATCAAGCAACCGGCTTTGCTGATTCTGGATGAACCCTGTCAGGGGCTGGATGATATAAGTCGTCAGATGGTCTTGGCGTTTATCAATCGTTTGGTGAGTCAGCAGCGTATGACGATGCTGTATGTCACTCACCACGCTGATGAAATTCCGGCTGAATTCCATCAGCGGTTGCTGTTTCAACCGCAACCGGATGGCAGCAGTATCATCCTGCCAATGACGACGGGCTGACAGCTGTCAGGGTTGCGAGAGTTTTGGTTTTGAGGTGGCTGGTACTGGTACCGACGCCTCAGATTCCAACGTATGCAGACGGCTGGTGAGTTCCTGGATTCTCTTTTCCAGCGGAGCCTTGATATTAACTGACAGTTCGTTGGCTTTCTGTACCAGTGCCAGAGTCTGATCGATAAAGGCCATATTGCGAAGGTCGCCAGCGTTAAGCGCTTCGGCTAACTGATGCAGGTAATCCTCGAAGCGCAGAGCAGCCTGCTCTGCGTCATCGATATCCATATTGATGATTTTTTCGGCTTCACGGCCGATATAAAGCGCATGTTGTGCCGCTCGCAGTGCCCGTTTGCCGATCTGTTCCGACAAAACCCGATTGGGGTATTGGTCACTGATAGTATCTCTGGCTTCTTCAGTTAGCTTTTCTGCTGCCCGAAAGGTATCGGCGGCAAAGTCATCGACACCTTCATCTTCGGCCTTATCAAGGGTTTTTCGGGCGGGACGCCAGTGCAGCTCGAGCATGGTGTCACGCTCCAATGCCTGCATGTCTTCAAGCAGATCACTAATATCGTCGTTCATATTGCCATCGCGGCCCGCTTCAATACGTTGTGCCAACGCTTTGATTTGCTCGAACTGCTTCTGATAGGCGGCTGGTAATACCTTGTTGGCCTTGATTTCTTCCAGTGTCTGTTTCTGCACCAGTAGTACCGATAGCCTGTCTTCAACTTTCTGTTTGTTGGTCATAGCGCTTTCAAACAGTGTTAGCGTCCAGGCGGCGGCTTCGATAGCTTGTTGGTTTTTTCCGGCCAGGTCATCCTTACGTGCCGTTTTGATGGACTCGTTCATCTGTTGCCAGTGCAGCGGAGAATACAGGGCAATATTTTCATTTCTCGCCGTGATCAACGCATCTTCCGCCTTGTCGAGTGCGGAATCCGTATCGCCGGTAAAGGCTTCTGCCTTGCGTGCAGCGAGGTCGTCGAAGGCTTCTTCGTTAGCGATATGTTTGCTGGCACAGCCTGATGCCAGCAGCAGGGCCAGCAGAATAGGCAGGAAAGTGCTATGCCGGAGCATGGAGAACATATAGAGATCCTGTTAGTGCAAAAAAAAAGCGCTGTCTCACTGACGGTGAAACAGCGCCGCTTTCAGGTCACACGTCAGTGTGCTGAAAGATCAGACTGGCTATCGTCTGACGGGTTCTCAATTTCTGGCGTTAATCGAGTAACGATTTGTCGCGCACGGCACCTTTATCGGCGCTGGTAGCGAACTTGGCATATACCTTCAGTGCAGTGCTGACTTTACGTGGACGCTGCTCCACCGGTTTCCAGCCGTTGGCATCCTGCGCTGTGCGACGGGCAGCCAGTTCGGCGTCATCGATCATCACGTTAATCGTACGGTTCGGAATGTCGATGGTAATCGGATCGCCATCTTGCAGCAGACCAATCGCACCGCCGGCAGCGGCTTCCGGAGAGGCATGACCAATCGACAGACCGGAGGTGCCACCGGAGAAGCGACCATCCGTCAGCAGTGCACAGTCTTTGCCCAATCCTTTTGATTTAAGGTAAGAGGTCGGGTACAGCATTTCTTGCATGCCGGGACCGCCTTTCGGACCTTCGTAGCGGATGATGACGACATCACCGGCGACCACTTCGTCGGCCAGAATGCCTTTTACCGCGCTGTCCTGAGACTCAAAAATTTTCGCCTTGCCGTTAAACAACAGAATGGAATCATCAACACCAGCGGTTTTTACCACGCAGCCGTCGAGGGCGATATTGCCGTACAGAACCGCCAGCCCACCTTCTGTGGAGTAGGCGTTTTCGAGATTACGAATACAGCCGTTGGCGCGATCACCATCCAGCGTTGGCCAGCGGGTGCTCTGGCTGAACGCGGTCTGGGTCGGAATTCCGGCCGGACCTGCTTTATAAAACTCCAGCACTTCTGGCGTCGGATTGCGCATGATGTCCCACTTATCCAGCGCCTCAAGCATGGTCGCGCTGTGTACGGTGGGCAGGTCGGCGTGCAGCAGACCGGCGCGTTCGATTTCGCCCAGGATACCCATAATGCCACCGGCCCGGTGGACATCTTCGATATGATATTTCGGTGAGTTCGGCGCCACTTTACACAGCTGCGGCACGACACGGGACATACGGTCGATGTCTTTCAGATCGAAGTCCACTTCGGCTTCCTGGGCCGCCGCCAGCAGATGCAGAATGGTATTGGTTGAACCACCCATGACGATATCCAGCGTGATGGCATTCTCGAACGCTTTAAAGCCGGCGATGGAACGCGGCAGCACCGATTCATCGTTTTCTTCATAATAACGCTTGGAATTTTTCACGATCAGACGCGCCGCTTCGAGGAACAACTCTTCACGGTCAGAGTGAGTCGCCAGTACCGTACCGTTACCAGGCAACGACAGACCAATGGCTTCGGTCAGGCAGTTCATGGAGTTGGCGGTGAACATTCCAGAGCAGGAACCACAGGTTGGGCAGGCGCTGCGTTCGTATTCGGCGACTTTTTCATCGGAGGCCGAATCATCGGCGGCGATGACCATGGCATCAACCAGATCCAGCTTGTGTTCCGACAGCTTGGTTTTACCGGCTTCCATCGGACCGCCAGAGACAAACACTACCGGAATATTCAGGCGCAACGCAGCCATCAGCATTCCCGGTGTGATTTTGTCGCAGTTGGAGATACACACCAGCGCGTCGGCACAGTGGGCATTGACCATATATTCGACCGAATCGGCAATGATTTCGCGGCTGGGCAAACTGTAGAGCATGCCGTCGTGCCCCATGGCGATACCGTCATCCACGGCAATGGTGTTGAACTCTTTGGCGACACCACCGGCTTTTTCGATTTCACGCGCGACCAGCTGCCCCATGTCCTTCAGATGTACATGGCCCGGAACAAACTGGGTAAAAGAGTTGGCGACGGCGATGATCGGCTTATGGAAATCGTCGTCTTTCATTCCGGTGGCGCGCCACAGGGCACGGGCACCCGCCATATTACGACCTGCGGTTGAGGTCTTGGAGCGGTACTCAGGCATGGTGTCTCTCTCTTTATTCGTAGATCCTGCCGCAGCGGCTGGCAGTACGGCTATTTTATGCGCTTCGGGTTGGCGACAAGCGCTGCCCGGATGCGTGAAAGGCACGTAGTTTAGCAAAAGGCCGCTCACAACGCAGTGATCTTGGCGAACGATTGGTGTCATCTTGTTGCTGAGTAGTAGGGAAATCCGTAGGTGTGAATAAGGTGGACTTATCCCATGTTTCTGTGGATAAAAGCTGGGATAACTTTGGGGTAACCAGCGGACTCCCCTGTCGTTGTTAGAGGTTGGTTGAGTTGTTCAAAAAACAACCTTTGTGATTTCATGCCAAAGATTCTCTAAAGACCAAAAAAATATTAACAAATCATCGAGTTATAGAGTGTTTCACGAATCCTTCGGCTGCTTGTCAGGAAAAGCACATCTTTTATGTTCGTTGGAGGGTAAACAATGACCGGTGTCCCTTGACGTTCTGTGATGTGGATAACAAATTGCAATGGCGCGATCGATGTGTGGATAAGTGTGTGAATAGATAGATGGATAACTTCTTTTGGTGGCGGCTTCCAGAGAAAACGGACGGAAAACGGCGGTCACTTGATCGGATGTATTCTGACGGTGCGTTTTAGTCACTGAACAAATCATCGGGTTTTTGTACTGGGTGCAGCCCTATCCTTCACCCGGAGCGCTGAATTTGAGATACTCAGGTTCCTTTCCTGTCAATCGATACCAATCTGATCCCCTGCTTATGAAACCGCAAATTGCCGAGCTGCTGTCCGTCGCCATTTCTTGTCTGAAAGAACAACAGGTGTTACCTGCCGAATACGAGGCGCGTATCCAGATCGATAACACCCGTGACAAGGCGCACGGAGACCTGGCAACGAATCTGGCCTTGACCCTGGCCAAGTCAGCGGGCAAAAAACCCCGTGAGCTGGCGCAGTTACTGGTGGATGCACTACCCGCCACGGCGCTGATCGAGAAGGTTGAAATCGCAGGCCCCGGATTTATCAATTTTTACCTCAGCCAGGCGTCAACCAGTCATCTGGTCAAGGCCGTGCTGGATGCCGGTGCCCGTTATGGCCGGAATGATTCCGGTGCCGGTAAAAAGGTACAGGTCGAGTTTGTGTCGGCCAACCCGACCGGGCCGCTGCATATTGGCCATGGCCGTGGTGCAGCGGTCGGCGACTGTATCTGTCGGTTGCTGGATGCCAACGGCTGGGAAGTGACCCGCGAGTTTTATTACAACGATGCCGGTGCCCAGATCAGCAATCTGGCGCTGTCGGTACAAGCACGTTGCAAGGGGATGACACCGGACGACGCCGGTTGGCCAGAGAACGGCTACCGTGGCGACTATATTGTTGATCTGGCGAACGATTATATGGCTGGAGTCACAGTAGAGTCTGCTGACCAGAGCTACACCGGTGCCAAAGACGTGGATGATCTTGACGCCATTCGGCATTTCGCGGTGGCGTATTTGCGCCGTGAGCAGGATCTGGATCTGAAAGCCTTCGCAGTTGATTTTGATGTCTATTTTCTGGAATCCTCGCTGTACAGTGAAGGCAAGGTCGACGACGTGGTACAACGCCTGATGGCTAGTGGTTACACCTATGAGGATGGCGGTGCCCTGTGGCTGAAAACCACCGAGTTCGGCGACGATAAAGATCGTGTGATGCGCAAGTCTGACGGTGGTTTTACCTACTTTGTACCGGATGTGGCCTATCACCTGGATAAATGGCAGCGCGGTTTTGAACGGGTCGTGAATGAACAGGGAGCTGATCATCACAGTACCATCACTCGCGTGCGGGCCGGTTTGCAGGCGCTGGCTGTGGGTATTCCCCAAGGCTGGCCTGACTATGTGTTACACCAGATGGTTACCGTAATGCGTGGTGGCGAAGAGGTGAAAATCTCCAAACGCGCCGGTAGCTACGTCACCCTGCGTGATCTGATTGACGAAGTAGGTCGTGACGCCACCCGTTATTTCCTCGCGGCGCGCAAAGCGGATAGTCAGCTGACCTTTGATATCGACTTGGCGCGTGAACAGTCATCGGATAACCCGGTGTACTATATTCAATATGCCCATGCCCGCGTCTGTTCCATTTTCCGCAAGCTGGCGGAATCGGGACTGAACTGGGATGCGGCAATTGGCCTGGCAGCTCTGGAGCATCTGCAGCTGGATTCCGAGAAAGAACTGATCGTGAAGTTGGGGCGCTTTCCGGAAGTGGTCAAGGTGGCAGGTGCTGCCAACGAGCCGCATCAGATTGCTAACTACCTCAAGGATCTGGCGGCGGATTTTCACACCTATTACAACTCCGAAAAAACCCTGGTGGACGACGATGGTTTGCGTAACGGTCGTCTGACTCTGGCAGAAGCTGTCCGCCAGGTGATTGCCAACGGATTGTATTTGTTGGGTGTGAGCGCTCCGGACGTGATGTAAAGCCACTTGTCACCGCGGTGGGTGAAGCTGCCTGCCGCCATCAACCATTTATCAGGATGAAAGGTTTATGTCCGACAGTTCCAGTCGTATTCCCGGTTGGGTATGGATCACCACGCCAACACTGGCCATCGCCTTTGCCGGATTTGTCATTTATCTCAGTACCCTGCCTGCCAGTGACGAGCTGGGAGCGGTCAAGGGCGATGCCCGCCAGGCATTGCAACAGGGTATCGAGCGGGCAAAAGCCAGCGTTGCAGATACTGTGAAAAACCAGGCGCTGCGAGAAGCGGGCAAACCAGCCTATGATTTTTATCGTTTGCTGGAACAGCAGAAAGTAGATGCGCCGGAAGTCGACGCCTATGTCTCGACCCCAAAAGATGCCACCGTCAACTATGAGTACTTGCTTCAGGTCGGCTCTTTCCGTAATGGTGATGATGCCGATGAAATGCGGGCCAACCTGCTGTTACTGGGCATGAATGCCTACTCGGTTGAAGCCAGTATTAACAGTGGCACCTGGTATCGGGTGTTTGTCGGCCCCTTTTCCAATCGCTCAAAATTGAACAAGGCGCAGGATATCCTGGTCAGTAACAACATCAGTCCATTATTGATAAAAAACCCGCTGCCAGCAGCTTCCGGTACTCAGCAATAGTCTTGCCTCCGGGTTGCTGACGGTCATGGCGAGGAAGTTCTTATGAGTCAGCAAGCCCAATGTTGTTTCTACCAATACCAGACCGCCGAAGGCCCACACCAGGGCAGCTACCTGTTCTGGCCGTCTGCTCGTCCACATGCTCCACTGCTGGTGTGCGTACACGGGCTTACCCGTAACGCACGTGACTTTGACGTGCTGGCACAGGCGCTCACCGAACATTACCGGGTTATTTGCCCGGATGTGGCCGGCCGAGGCGACAGTGAACGGCTCCAGAACCCTGAGCTTTACGGCTATCCGCTGTATGTCGGCCAGCTGCAGCAATGCCTGCAGCACCTGGCGCTGAAATACCAGGTGACAGAATTCGACTGGGTGGGCACCTCCATGGGTGGCCTGATCGGCATGATGCTGGCTGCCCAACCGGTTTGTCCGCTGCGCAAGCTGGTGATTAATGACGTCGGCTTTTTTATTCCCAAGGCATCGCTGGAACGCCTGTCCGGCTATGTCGGCAAGGGCACTGAGTTTGCCGATCTGGCGGCGGTAGAAGTCTACCTGCGCGACATTGCCAGTTCGTTTGGCCCGCTCACCGATGACCAGTGGCAACATCTGGCGCGTTACAGCGCCGAGCCTCACGCCGGTCGTTACCGGTTGCGATACGACCCTGCGATTGCTGAAGCATTTTCTGGGGTTCCACTGACCGATGTTGATTTGTCAGCCATCTGGCAAAACGTCAGGATCGATACACTGCTGATTCGTGGTGGTGATTCTGATCTGCTGTTAGCGGAAACAGCGCGCACCATGGCCGCCCAGGCAAACGTGACGCTGGTGGAATTCCCGGGGATTGGCCATGCGCCAGCATTAATGGCGAGAGATCAGCTTCGGGCGATTCGTGAGTTTCTGGGAGACGGGCAAAAAAAGGCGAGGACCGCAGACTAGCGATCACACGCAAACGATGAAGGTCTGGAAACGAAGGATAACCAGCCCTGCAGCAACCGGTTCTGCATTGCTGCACTTGGCCATCAGTGACCGGGGGGGAGTTAGATTGATGGCCAGTGAATCGCTTCCCTGCGATTCACCTCTTTTTGGCAGATGACGGCCAATCAGAATTTTACTTTGGTACCAACACCGATGTTGTCGTTGTCTGATTCGCTGTACTTGCCTGCTTCCAGCCACAACTCCATCATTGGATCCAGTTGATAACTCACCTTGGCCAGCTTTGCGGTGTCTTCCGTAAGTGCTCCAGCACTTGGCGTTTCGCGATTTTGCCAGGATGCGGACGCACTGAACGCCCCATTCGTGTAGGTGCCGGTAACGGCTTTGACGTCGAAATCAGCACCGGCGCTGCCGAGTGCGATGTTCTTTTCATACACGCCAGCCAGGCTGAAGCTGTCCCAATTGTAGTGAGACGCTACAACCCAACGCTTGCGATCATCTTCACCGTTGGCGGCTCCGGCCAATGTCTTGTCATAGACTGACAGGTTGACACCAAACATGAATGCCTTGTCCTTGTACACACCGTGAATGATCTTCAGGTCATCTGCTTCACCGGATTCATTCCCGATGGAGGCGTATACCATCTTGGCAAACATATGGTTCCATACCGGGGTTTTATAGACCAACCCGTCTTTTGACCATTTGGTTTGAGTCCACATGCGGGAACCGTTGGGAGCACCGGTTGGAGTACTGTCTTGGGTATTCACTTCGAATACATCGACCGGGGCGTAGAATTCAGAATACACCCCGGACATGGCGTCACCGAAAGCAAACAGACCATACTGAGTGATCAGTGCTGCGCCTGCGTAGCGAATAAAGATCGGGTCTTCTGTTGATGTTGCACCGTAGTATTTGCTTTCACTGCCATCTGCTTCTGCGATAGGCGCAAAATCAGCCTCAAACCGGTACGCCAATTTCATCCCGTTTTGCAGGATATGCAGGCCTTTGAGGCCCACAATACCTTCATACAAGGTGGGTGTACTATCCACATCCTGACCGATGAAGTTGGTATCACTGAAGTCCACGACGCGGGCACTGATGGCGCCGTAGACCTGAGGTGGTTTGGTATCTGCAATCGCCTGGGTGGAAAGTACCAGGACGCAAGCGCCAGTCAGAGTGGTTAGGGTCTGTTTCATGCAGAGATTACCTCGGATGCCGGTTATTGGTTGTTTCAAATAAGAAACGTTGTTTTGTATTTAAAATAAAACTAAGTGTCTAGCGTCCTTAGGTCAATTGCTGAACCGACAGAATTGTTGACATTGCTGGTTTACTCGTCAGAACCGGCCCGAGAGAGAACGAATAGGGTGAATTTGTCTCTTGCCAATCCGCTAGCTTTTGATCGAGCCATATACCGGTTTGACAATCTTTGTCTCGCTGTGAGAATTTCCAGACCTTGGATTCATGCCACCAGCAGGATGGCGGCATTGAACAGTGCATCCGGAGCAAACCATGAATGAAAAATCAGAAGGCCTGGAACGGTATGTTGTGCCTGGTCTTGAGCGCGGCCTGAAGCTGTTACTGGAATTCAATCGCCAGAACACCCTGTTGACTGCGCCAGATCTGGCTAAACGGCTGGATCTGCCGCGAACCACCGTCTTTCGTTTGCTGGCAACGCTGGAAAGTATGGGATTTGTGACCCGTTACGGGAATGAGTACCGATTGGGCATGGCGGTATTACGGCTGGGGTTTGAATATCTGGCGTCACTGGAACTGACAGAACTGGGACAGCCGGTGCTAAATCGTCTGAGCCGGGACATTGGCTACAGCTGTAACCTGGTAGTACGGGATGAGCAATCGATTGTGTACGTCGCCAAGGTCACACCACCAACGATTCTGGCCAGCTCGGTCAACGTTGGTACCCGATTACCGGCGCATGCGACTGTGTTGGGGCGAATTCTGCTAGAAGACCTGGACCTGGCCGAGCTGTACGAGTTGTATCCGGATGACCCGTTGCCGGGTTACTCTTCCAGCACCCCGCGTACGGTGGCCGATTTACACGCAATGGTGCAGCAGGACATGCAACGTGGGTATGCCTTGAGCGAAGGCTTTTACGAATCCAGTATTTCCACCATTGCTGCCCCTGTGCGGGATGGCTCGGGAAAGGTGGTTGCGGCGCTGGGAGCGACAATTCCGTCAGATCACATTGATGAACAACAGTTGCAACCTCTGGTGGTCAAAGTACGTAGCAATGCAGATGAATTATCCCGCTTACTGGGGTACACCAAGGGTCGTCGGGCGGTTGAATACTGATTTTGGAACGCTGGATATACCAGGCCTCGCTGATGCGGGGCTTTTTTATGTCTGTTTCCTGCCTGTCAGATAAACGCTGGCGATGTCACTGGCTCGGGTATGTTTGTTTCTGGTGCATGGTGCCTATCCGTGCGCCCCTTTGGTGTGTTTTCCATGCAGATCCGGTGGAATGGGTATTGTCATTCTCGCCTACGCTTTGGAAATACATCTGCCAATAACAGATGTTCTCCATTTAACTTATTGAAAATAAACATATTTATCTTGATTTATGATCGGCTGGCAAGGGATCTGGTAAGGCTGGCATCATACCTGCATTGTAATTTCACATATAAATCAACAATTCAGATATGAAACAAAGAGTGATTCCAATGACCACAACCAGCCCTATGTATGTCGTCAATGAATCTGTAACCAGAGAAGCCACCGCAGCGGTGGCTGCTCCTGATGGTGATGTAACCCCAAACCGGGTCGAGATTGAGTTCCGTGGCGTCAGCAAGGCATTTCCACAAAAGGATCAACAGCAAGCCCCCGCCGTAGTCAGGGATTTGAACTTTGCTATTCGAAAGGGTGAAGTCGTTTCTCTTATTGGCCCATCCGGTTGTGGCAAAAGCACCCTGCTGAACATGGGCAGTGGATTGTACTCCGCTACGACTGGCACCGTGATGGTGGCGGGGCAAGAAGTCAAAGGCCCAGTCAAACGAGTTGCCTTTATGTTGCAAAAAGATTTGCTAATGCCGTGGCGCACGATTCAAAAGAATGTCGAAGTCGGGATGGAAATAGCGCGAGTGCCCAAGGCTGAGCGTCAGGCCATCGCTCGGGACATGTTGGTTAAATGTCACTTGGCAGGGTTTGAAAAGCATTATCCATTCCAGTTGTCCGGGGGGATGCGCCAACGTGCGGCTCTGGCGCGAACGCTGGCGATGAAGCCAGACGTCCTGTTTCTTGATGAGCCATTTTCGGCGCTGGATGCCCAGACCAAGATGGTATTGCAACAGGATCTGGCTAATACGCTCTACAACGAACAGAAAACGGCCCTTTTTATTACTCATGATCTGGCAGAGGCGGTCGCACTTTCCGATCGTATTCTGGTAATGAGCAGCCGCCCCGGCACCATCATTGAAGAAATAACGGTAGACCTTCCGTTTCGCAACAACCCACTTGAACGTCGCAAATTACCGGGTACAGGCCCTCTGATCGGTCGCTTGATGGAACTGTTGCACGTTGGTGATGAAGGCTCAATGCATTGATTGAAAACAAACAACCAAAAACGACTGTAATCGACAGGAGTACACCATGAAGCTATTTAGCAAAACCCTCGTCAGGGCCTCGATGGTAAGTGCCGCCATGATCTGGTCTACCTTTTCTCAGGCAGAATTGCAGGAAATTACGTACCTCATGCCTGCTCCACCCACGCTGCCTGCATTTGCACCCTGGACGCTGGCGCAATACAAAGGCTACTTCGCCGAAGAAAACCTGAAGGTCAATTTTGTTACCGCTCGTGGAGGTGTCGACGTTGCCAAACAGATCGGCTCTGGTAACGCCATGGTCGGTGGTGCTATTGGTGACACTCCGCTGATTGTTCGCGCCAACGGTATTCCAGTGAAAGCCGTTGCCGTGTTGGGTGCGGGCAGCCTGACCGTTTTGGCCATGGGGGATGACTCGGGTGTTAAAAGCGTGGCCGATTTAAAAGGCAAGACGGTCACCGTCATGTCGTATTCGGACACCACGTATTATGCCTTGCTGGCGACACTGAAAAAAGCAGGTCTCAGCAAGACCGATCTGGATATTCAGGCGGCGGGACCTGCCGGTGTCTGGAAATTGTTTGCGGCAGGTAACGCCGATGCGATGGCTGGCGCCCCAGACTGGGTCATCTCGGCTCGTGATGGTGGCCGCAGTGTCAGCCTGATGCCTGAAGCCAATATGTTTGACAGTATGGCGCAGGCAATCCTTGCTTCTGATGATGCTATCAATAATCACCCGGACATTGTCCAGGGCGTTGTGACCGCAACCCTCAAGGGTATGCGTGACATCATGGCCGATCCGCAGCAGGCGGCGATCGATTTTGCCGCCGCAGTCCCTTCATTCAAGGGCCGGGAAGATTATCTCGAACGTGCCTTTGCTCTGTTTAATGAACGTGTTTACAAAAATCAGCTGATGCCGGGTCTGATTGATGAAAACCGACTGGCAGGCGTCGCCAAATTTTACCTCGACGAGGGCATCGTCAAGCATGCAGTGCCACTGCAGGATTTGTTCACCAATGAGTTTGCCAAGAACGCCCGCCCTGGCGCCTCGATCACATCACAGTCTACCAAGCCGCACATTCTGGTGACCGCAATCGATGAACGTCAATAAGGCGTGACAGGAGGCATAACAATGAATAACCGAACCATTGCCGGCAGTGTCGGGATTCTGCTGCTGTTTCTGGGGAGCTGGGAGTGGGGGCCTGCAGCCATGGGTATGCCTGCATACGTGCTGCCCAATTTGAGCCATGTCTGGCATGAGTTCTTCGTTATGTGGAACAACAGCGAGCTGCTCAAACATACTCTGATAACTGCGGTAGAGGTGCTGCTCGGCTTTGGCATTGGGGCATTTCTGGGGCTTGCGATCGGTGTCGCCCTGGGTTTGTCCCCTGCTGCTGAAGCAATGTTGTCACCTTATATCCTGGCGTTGCAAATTGCCCCGAAAGTCGCCTTTGCACCGCTGTTTGTGATGTGGCTGGGTTACACCATTTATCCCAAAATTCTGGTCGCAGTACTGATCGTTTTTTTCCCGGTGATGATTAACGTGCTGTCCGCAGTGCGCACAGTTGACCCGGATATGGTCAACCTGATTCGCATCATGAATGCCAGCCGTTGGCAGATCTTCCGGCTGGTGGAATTTCCATCTGCCATGCCCGCGCTGTTTTCTGGCTTGCGTATTGCCTCCACGCTGGCGGTGATTGGCGTCACAGTAGGCGAGCTGGTAGGTGGCAATCTGGGTCTGGGCTACTTGCTGGTGGATTCTGAAGGTCAGGGGAATACCGCTGGTGTGTTTGTTGCCATCGTTGGCCTCACACTTATCGGGATTGTTGCCTATGGCGGTGTGGTGTTGGCGGAGAAACGAGTGTTGCACTACATGCCCAAAGCCAATCTGGCGACTGCGTGAGGACAGGCATAGATGAGTACGATCAACCAACTTCTGAAGGGGCGTAAGGTGCTGGTCACTGGCGCTGCCCGTGGGCTTGGATTGGCTTTTGCCGAACAACTGGCGCGTGCTGGAGCACGTGTGGCGCTAGCCGATATTCTGGAAGAACAAGTCAAAGCATCCGCTGCTACTTTGCGGGATCAGGGTCTCGATGCTACTGGATTGGCGATAGATGTGCGCGATCCTCAATCGGTCGCCATGGCTGTCTCGCAGGCGGTAGAGGCGCTGGGCGGTCTGGATGGGTTGGTCAATAACGCCGCGATCACCAACTCTGGAGGTAAAACCACCGAAGAGCTGGAAATCGACACCTGGGATCGGGTGATGGAAGTGAATGTCCGTGGTAGCTGGTTGGTAACGAATGCCTGTTTGCCTGCACTGCGAATGAGTGGTCGTGGTGCCATTGTGAATCTGGCTTCCGATACCGCCATCTGGGGCGCACCGCAGCTGCTGGCTTATACCGCCAGCAAAGGTGCCATCATGGCCATGACGCGCTCTCTGGCAACCGAGCTAGGTGATGACAACATCACGGTGAACGCCATCGCACCAGGTCTGGTTGCCGTAGAGGCCACGGCATATGTGCCACAAGGCCGCAAGGATCTGTATCGCCAACAACGTCCACTGAAGCGCACCCAACTGCCGGAAGACGTCTGTGGTGCGGTGATTTTTGCCTTGTCGGATATGGCCCGCTTTATTACCGGACAAACACTGCCAGTCAACGGCGGTTTTGTGATGCCATGAATCGGGTTCAGCCTGATTAAAGCAAGCTCTGAGCGAGAACAGAACATGAGTATATTGGGAATCGACGAAATTACGTTTGGTGTGGAAGATCTGGCGTTATGCCAGCGCTTTTTTGCCGATTGGGGTCTGACGCTACTGAGTCATTCGACGACCGAACAGGTGTTCGAAACACTGAATGGCTGCCGGGTAGTGGTCAAGCACAAGGACGATGCTTCCTTGCCCCCTGCCATTGAAGCTGGATCGACACTGAGAGAAGTGGTCTGGGGAGTGGAATCCGATGACGACCTGGCTTGGTATGCCGACCGGATGGCTTCCAAGCCAGGCTATTTTTTTACCGGGCAACATGCGGGTTGTCTTGATCCGAATGGCCTGGGTGTGCGTCTGCAGAAAAGCATCAAACGCGACATTGAGATTGAGTGTGTCGGCCACAACAGCTGGAACGAGCGTGGCCGGATTAATCAGCCCAGCCCGATTTATGATCAAGCTACCCCGATTGAAGTGGGCCATGTCGTGTTCTTCGTCAACGACGTGATGGCCTGTGAAGCCTTTTATCGCGACACCCTGGATTTTGTGACATCCGATCGATATCCGCAGAAAGGTGCGTTCATGCGTTGCTCCGAGAAAGGCGGTCACCACGACATCTTTTTACTGCAACCGCCAGAACCTCGGGCCGGACTCAATCATGTCGCTTTTGCCGTACGCGATATTCACGAAGTCTTTGGTGGCGGCATGAATATTTCCCGCCTGGGTTGGGATACTGAACTTGGGCCGGGTCGTCACCCGATATCGTCGGCATTTTTCTGGTACTTCCGCAACCCGGCGGGAGCACTGGTGGAATACTACGCCGACGAAGATGAGCTGACCGCTGAATGGCAGCCCCGCGACTTCGAGCCTGGCCCGACTGTCTTTGCCGAGTGGGCCATCTCCGGAGGCATAGACGGCAATACCCGCCGTCAATCCAGCGGCCCGCAAGCGGCCAGCAAAACGTTTATTACCGCCCGAGACAAACCGTAAGGAGTATTCCATGGCGAAATTATCAATTGGTGTGGTAGGTGGCGGTATTGGTGGTTTGACCGCTGCTATCGCATTGCAGCGCATGGGCCATGAGGTCACTGTTTTCGAACAATCAAAAGCGTATTTGCGGATTGGTGCTGACATTAACCTGACTCCAAATGCCGTCAAGGCCCTGGATGGTCTGGGTCTGAATGAAGCCATTCGCAAAACGGCCGCCCGCCCCACCCATCGCATTAGCCGGATGTGGGATAGCGGCGAAGAAACCTCACGTCTGGCTATGTCGAATGACGCTGAGATCCAATATGGAGCACCACAGCTGACCATTCATCGTGCAGACCTGCTGGCGGCTTTGGCCGCTGCGTTTGATCGTCGTAACGTGGTGTTTAACGCCCGCATCAATCGTATTGAGGAACAGACTAATGGTGTTGTGGTGGAAACCACGGCAGGCCAGAGTTATCCGCTGGATGTTGTGCTCGGTGGTGATGGTATTCACTCCGCCGTGCGTGCCCATTTGTTTGGAGAAGAACAGCCGCGCTTTACCGGAGTGGTTGCCTACCGTGCCGTGGTACCCGTCGAACGGCTGCAAGATATTCCGGATATTCAGGCTTTCACCAAATGGTGGGGTGAAACCCCGGAAAGTCAGATTGTGACCTTCCCGCTGAACCAGGGTAAGGACATCTTTATTTTTGCCACGACCGCCCAGGACAGCTGGACTGAAGAGAGCTGGACGGGTGCGGGAGACTGCGACGAGTTGCGTAGCCACTATACCCATTTCCATCCACAGGCTCGGGACTTGCTGGATGCGTGTGACGAGGTACTGAAAACCGCCCTGTACGAACGGGATCCGTTGGAGTGCTGGAGCAAGGGACGTATTGCTTTGTTGGGCGATGCTTGCCATCCGATGATGCCGTTTATGGCCCAGGGAGCGGGTCAGGCGATTGAAGATGCCATTGTACTGGCGCGGACGCTGGAACACGCCACCAACGGCGACGAAGCGGAAGCGGCACTGCATGTGTATCAGACGGTACGTCAGGATCGTGCCCGTCAGATTCAAGTCGGCTCGCGCTCCAATCAGTGGCTCAAAAATGCGGGCAGTGCTGACTGGGTGTACGGCTACGATGCCTGGACTGTCCCACTGCAAGGCGAATCTGAGGAGATCCCGGCGTGAGTAGTGCACAGACGAACGACACCCTGTTGCTGACGGTGGTGCTGAAGCATGACCAGTCGAAGAATCTGGAAGAGATCCAGAGCCATATGAAAAAAATGGACTGGTGGGAACGCTTTCCTGTGGAAGGCGTGGAAATCGTTTCCTGGACGGTTGCCATGGGGCTTGGACAGATCGTAACACTGCGCTTGCCACCGTCCTTGTTGCCAAAAATCAATGTAGAGCTGGAGCGTTCCGCCTGGGGCGTTTTTCGCACCGAATGTTACCCGACGTATGACTTTGTACCAGTGCGCGAAATGATCCGCGAACGTGTACAGAATGGAGGACAGTAAATGAAAGCACCGTATCTGGAGCCACATCAGGCCCGTACCCGTGACAATACCCCGTTTGAAGACCTGCTGGCCGATTCAATTGAGCGTGCTTTCGGGGAACAAATCCATGATCTGCCCGCGCTGGTGGACTTTCTCAACATGGCTGGCCCGCCATGCCCGACGGCAACCGGTCTGTGGACCGAAGAGTCCTATAAAACCCTGATGAGCAAGCTGGGCGAGTAACACGGCATAGCAGAGAGAGAAGCAAGTATGAACATCATTCAAACCAGTGCCGATCCGGTCGAAACTATTCTTCAGCAAGGCATTAAGGATCGTTGGTATCCAGTCTTGCCAGCCACTCAGCTGACCCAGGAAAAGCCGGTTTCACTCCGTATTCTGGGCTACAAGATTGCACTATGGCGCGATACCGATGGCACGGCTCATGCGGTAGAAGATCACTGCCCACACCGTGGTGCGCCATTGTCGTTAGGGGTTAATCTCGGTGACCGTCTGCAGTGCCCGTATCACGGTGTAGAAGTGGACTGTAGCGGTAAAGTGCGCAAGGTACCGGGTAGTCCGGGGTGCAAGCTTGAAGGCAGCAGCCCGACGCGCCGTTTTCACGCCAAAGAAGTGGCAGATGTCATCTTCCTTTACAACGCCACCGATCCACAGTTGGAAACACCCCCTGAGTTGACCCTGCCAGAGCAGCTGACCTCCGACGAGTACTCCAGCTTCCTGTGTTATTGCGAATGGAAAGCGGACTACCGCTATGTACTGGATAACGTGGCGGATCCGATGCACGGTGCCTTCTTGCACAAAATGTCCCATTCCATGTCGGAAGGGGAAACCCAGGCAAAATTCGTCACCAGCGATACGGAACACGGCTTTATTTTCGAAAAAGATGGCCAGCGTGGCGTCAACTTCGACTGGAGTGAATTTGCCGATACCAACCTGCTCTGGCAGCGTCTGGAAATTCCATATCCCAAGACCGGTGGTCCGGGCGGTAACTTTCATATTATCGGGATGTACGTACCGCTCAACCCTCAACTGGCAGCGGTCTTCCATTGGCGTTGTCGTCCGCTGAATGGCTGGCAAAAAGATACCTGGCGCTTTCTCTATAAAAACCGTCTGGAAGCACGCCATTGGCATGTACTGGAGCAGGATCGTCTTGCTTTGGAAGCCATGGAACCCGATGCCAATCAGCGTGAAATGCTCTATCAGCACGATTTAGGTCTGGTTCGACTGCGTCGTTATATGAAGAACCTGGCCAGGCAGGAACTGGAAGCCAAACAGTAACGGAAACCGAAACAGTGATAAATGCGATGAATAATCTGGCAGCCCATGTTTGGGCAGACAATGTCCCTGAGCTGGCAACCGCCAGTTGGTCCAACGCCCTGTTATTGGGGCGTGAACTGGTGACCTCTGGAATGACCGGCCACCCTGTCACCCGTAATGCAGCAGAAGCGGGTGAACCGCTGGATGCTTATCAGCAAACGCTGCTGGTCTTGGGCAAAATTCTGGCTTTGGCTGAAGCTGCAGGTGGTCATATTGGTAATATCTATCGACTGACTGTGTACGTTACCGCGATCACGGACAAAGAGGCGATTGGCCGTGCCCGCAAAGATTTTTTTGCTGGGCAAACGGTCTATCCGACCTCAACGCTGGTTGAGGTTTCCGGGTTGGTGTTTCCTGAGCTATGTGTGGAAATCGAAGCCGGTATTCACCTGGATGCAGACCTTAGATCCCTGATCAAACAGGCCGATTAACGGAGCCGGATTATGAGCAATGAGACTCTCACCGCCCTGGTGTCCCAGATACGCTACGAGGCTGAAGGCATCATCAGTATTGAGTTGAGGCCAGAGCCTGGAATGGCGGATTTTCCTGCATTTGAGGCGGGTTCACATATCAATCTGTTTTTGCCCAATGGCATGGTGCGCAGTTATTCACTGTACAACTCAGCGGCAGACAATAACCGCTATGTTGTCGGTATTTTGCGTGACAAAAAGAGCCGTGGAGGCTCGGAGTGGGTGCATAAACAACTCCGAGTGGGTACGCGTTTGCCAATAAGCACACCGCGCAATAATTTTCCGCTACATACTCATGCGGGCCACAGTGTCCTGGTAGCGGGTGGTATTGGTATTACACCGGTGCTGTGTATGTTCCGCGAGCTGTTGCAGCAAGGGCGCTCTGCCGAGCTGATTTATTGTGCCCGAACCCGTCAGGAAGCCGCATTTATTGAGGAAATTGAGACATTGGTTGAAGAGCTGGGTGGGGCGGCCACTTTCCGCTTTGATGAAGAAGAAGGGACGCCTCCCAACCTTGAACAGTTACTGCAGGGACGCGATATCTCAGCCCATTTCTACGGTTGTGGCCCAACGCCGATGTTGGAGGCATTGGAAGCCTCGTGTGCACGGCTGGCATACCATAACGTACATATTGAACGATTCGCCCAGGTTGATATTGCTGCCTCGGAAGATGCCCGCAGCTGCTATATGGTTGAATTGGCCCGCTCCGGGCAAACCTTACAGATCAACCCTGGCGATATTCTGCTGGAGCGGCTCGAAGGTGCAGGTATTGCGGTTGATTGTTCCTGCCGGGAAGGAGTGTGCGGTTCTTGTGAAGTGGCCGTGCTGGAAGGTGACATTGACCATCGTGACGGTGTGCTGACCAAGGCAGAGAAAGCGGCCAACAACACCATGATGATCTGCGTTTCTGGCTGCAAATCGAACAGGTTGGTACTGGATCTCTAACGAACGTGTCGCTATCGGCTGCTGGTAGCGACAAAGGCGACGAAGCCGTTGGTACGGGTCATGTTTTCACCTTGACCGGGTGGGTAAATCTGCCTAGCATGTTTCATATAAAGACCAATGTTTCAAATCTAAAACAATTGTCGCCTGAAAAAGTCAGAAAAGGTTCGCGGAGGCATCTCAAACCCCGTGATACAAGCCGCTAAGGGTATGGCAGAAGAGCAGGTGGCAGAGCCATCACCCACAGACATATGGCGAATTAACCTGAGGAAAACAGCATGTCCGAGACCTTCGAAAGCTGGAGCAAACCAAAAGATAAAAGTCTTGAAGAATTTATGGCTGGCCGAATTGCCCGTAAGGAAGATCGCAATTACGACTTCAATGCGCTCAAGTTTCAAGCCGACTACGACCCTAAGTACCGTCGCGCCCAGATGCGCTATATGGGTACTGGTGCTGCGGGCGTCACCAGCGACACCAATACCGTCCCGTCGGAACATTTCACCTTCTCGACCATGTTGTTACCCGCCCAATGTGAAGGCCCGCTGCATCTGCATGACGATGTCGAAGAAGTCTTCTTTATGTTACGTGGCTCGATCCGCCTGTTTCTGGAACAGGATGGAGAAAAGTGCGAAACCGTGCTGCATGAGCGAGATCTGGTATCCATTCCGCCAGGTATCTACCGGGGTCTGTACAACGATACCCAGGAAGATGCACTGATGTGTGTAATGTTGGGAACGCCAAAGCCAACGATTCCGACCTATCCTGAAGATCATCCGTTAGCCAAAATCAAACGCGAAAAAATGTAAGCAAACAGGTGTAAACATGCTGACCCGGATGCTCAACCATTTTCCTCTGCGTACCTGCTTGCTGGCGGACGGCCAACAAACCTGGCGCGAAGGAAGCAGTGCGAAGTGTAACCAGGTGCTGGTGTTACTGCATGGCATCAGCTCTGGCTCGGGTTCCTGGGTGCAACAGCTGGATGTCCTGGGTCGGCACTGCCGGGTACTGGCCTGGGATGCACCAGGGTATGGCCGCAGTGCCGATCTGCCGGACAGCCAGCCGGGGGCGATGGATTACGCCGAGCGATTGGCTGACTGGCTGGATGCACTGGGCGTGGAGCGTTGTTGGTTGGTGGGTCATTCTCTGGGAGCCATGATTGCGGCAGCGTTTGCCCATCGTTATCCCGGACGTCTGGACGGTTTATTGCTGGCCAGTCCGGCTCAGGGGTATGGCAAGTCGGACGCAGACACTCGTGAGCGTATTTACCATCAGCGTCCCGATGTACTCGAACAACTAGGAGCGGATGGCCTGGCCGCACGCCGGGCCGTCGCATTGTTATCTGCCAGTGCTACTGCAGAACAGGTCGAACTGGTCGCCGACAGTATGAAGCAATTGCGGCTGCCAGGCTTTCGCGCCGCATCGTGGTTATTGGCCCATGACGATATCTGGAGCTATCTGCCGGTGGATGTGACAGTACGGCGAGTGATCTGCGGCGGTATGGATGGCATCACGCCCCCGCAAGGTGCCCGTCAATTGGCCCAGGACTTTGATGCCACCGAATTTGTTGAAATTCCCGCCGCTGGCCACGCCTGTTATATCGAGGCCGCCGCTTTGGTTAATCAGACCCTGATGGACTGGATGTCGACAGGGTCTGCCAAGACAGGTAGTACATGATGAGTTTTATGCTGAAAGACCGTGTTGTGGTGGTTACTGGTGGTTCCTCTGGCATCGGCCTTGAAACCGTTCGTTTGCTGCTGCAAGAAGGGGCCAAAGTGGCCTGGTGTGGCCGCGATGCTGATCGTCTGGCAGCGTCGGTCACAACGATCAAAGAGGCTTTTCCTGGTGGCCAGTTTATAGCTCGTCGTTGCGATGTATTGAACGCTGATGAAGTGGACCGCTTTGCGGCGGCTGTCGCGGTGGAACTGGGTAACACTGATTGCCTGATTAATAACGCTGGTCAGGGGCGGGTGTCCAACTTTGCCAATACCTGCGATGAGGATTGGCTGGCTGAAACAGGCTTGAAGCTTTTTGGGGTGATTCGCCCGGTACGTGCCTTTATCGACCAGTTACTGGCCTCGAATATCGGATCCATTACCAACGTGAACTCCTTGCTGGCCAAACAGCCAGAGCCGCACATGATGGCGACTTCGGCAGCGCGTGCCGCCTTGCTTAATTTTACCCACACCCTGGCCCATGAGTATGCCGCCAAAGGTGTAAGGGTAAATTCAATTTTGCTCGGTATGGTGGAGTCAGGACAATGGCGTCGTCGTTATCAGGAACGCTTCGATCAGAACAGTAGCTGGGAAGAGTGGACCGCAGGCATTGCCAGTCAGCGTGGCATTCCGATGGCCCGCCTCGGACGTCCTGAAGAGCCAGCACGAGCACTGGTGTTTCTGGCTTCACCATTAGCCTCGTACACCACCGGGTCTACGCTGGATGTCTCCGGTGGCTTTGGCAAGCAACTATAACCAGATCGGGAATCGATCCATGAAACGACTGATGATGATTGGCTTTGGTGCCATGGCAGAAGAAGTTCTGAAGCTGTTACCGGAAGGCATGGTGCTGGGCTGGGTCGTCGCCACAGAGCGCAGCCGTGACCGGGTTGCGCGCCAAGTGGGTAATCAGGTGCAGGTGATTACTGCGGTGGCGGCATGTGATGGTCGGCCCGACCTGGTACTCGAATGCGCAGGCCAGGCTGGAGTAAGAGCCCATGGTGCTGCGGTGCTGCAGCGCGGTTGGGATCTGATGATGATTTCCATCGGTGCGCTGGCCGATCGCCAGTTGGCCGATCAACTCTATGCCGCAGCAGCAATCGGTAATGCGCGCTTACATGCCTTGCCCGGCGCCATTGCCGGTATCGACGGTTTGGCCGCCGCACGTGAGGGAGGCTTGCATCAGGTGACGTACACGTGTCGCAAAAATCCGCAGAGTTGGCGCGGCAGTCCGGCCGAAAGCATGATTGACTTGGCCACCATTAAACAGCCACAGATATTTTTTGAAGGCACGGCACGACAAGCAGCGCTGACCTTTCCGGCCAATGCCAATGTTGCCGCCACCATTGCCTTGGCCAGCCTTGGTCTCGATGGCATTCGCGTGCAGTTGGTAGTTGACCCGTTTACAACGACCAATCAGCACCAGATAGAGGCATGTGGGCGTTTTGGTGAAATGAGTATCCAGCTGTGTGGCAAGCCGCTCGACAATAATCCGAAAACCTCAACGTTGGCAGCGCTGAGTGTGGTGCGCGCCTGTCGCCAGAGTGTGTCGACCCTAGTGATCTAGTTCGTGATCCAGCCCTGAGCGGATAAACCCGATGTTCAAAAAATATTCCCGGATGGGAAGGGTGTCCCTTTGCCGTTCGACAGTAAATTACAGATGAGGAGGCTGATTATGGTCAAGCCAATATACATCGCAGGCGAGTGGAAAAATGGACGTGGGGCGCTTCGTGCCACCACCTTTCCGGCAGATGGCAGCATCAATGCTGACATCGCCACAGCCAATGCCGACGACGTTGAAGAGGCCGTACAAGCCGCCGACAAGGCCTGGCGTGATCCATCCTGGCGTCATCGCCTGCCCCATGAACGCGCCGCGATTCTTTATAAAGTAGCGGATCTGGTGGCTGCCCGGGCAACCACACTGGCCGCATTGCAAACCCGTGATAACGGCAAGCCGCTGACTGAAACCATGGCACTGGTGATGAGCGCAGCGGGTACCGCACGGTATTTTGCTGCCGCTTGCGAAACGCTGGACGAAAGTCTTCCCAGTCAGCGCTCCCATGATTACATGACGGCCAGTGTGTACGAACCACTGGGAGTGGTGGTGGCGATTACACCGTGGAACTCACCGATCGCCAGCGAGATGCAGAAGATTGCTCCGGCGCTGGCTGCGGGAAATGCCGTGATTGTGAAACCTGCCGAAGCCACGCCGCTGGCGGCACTGGAACTGGCGCGGTTGTTTGAAGAAGCGGGCTTGCCAAAAGGTCTGCTGAGTGTACTGCCTGGACGAGGATCTGTGGTTGGTGAAGCGCTCGCCAGACACCCGAAGGTGCGCAAAATTGCCTTTACCGGAGGTACCTCTACAGGCCGTCGTCTGGCTGGTATTGCTGCGGAGAAACTGATTCCGATTTCACTGGAGCTGGGTGGAAAATCCCCCACCATCGTGCTGGAAGATGCCGATATTGAAATGGCTGCGCGGGGCGTGTGCTACGGCATTTTCAGCTCAGCAGGCCAGGCCTGTATCGCGGGTGCGCGGCTGTTTGTGCATCACAATATTTATGAGCCATTTATGGCGCGCTTACTGGAATTGACCCGAGGCTTGCGTGTCGGTCATCCGGAACAGCCCGGCATCCATATGGGGTCACTGATCAATATGGCCCACCTGGAAAGTGTCGCGGGATTTGTTGAGCGCGCTGGCGCTGATGGCGGAACGATTCTGTGTGGTGGCAAACGCCTGACCGGCAAAACGGAAACCTGTGATTACGACGCTGGTTGCTTTTATGCACCGACGATCATCAGTGGTTTGAGTAATAGCAGCTATGTCTGCCAGGAAGAAATTTTTGGCCCGGTGCTGGTGGTACTGCCGTTTGACAACGAGGCCGACCTGGTTGCCCAGGCTAATGACAGTATGTTTGGTTTGGCGGCCGGTATCTGGACTGAAAATTTTCGGCGCGGTTGGCGGCTGGCACGTACCTTGGACACCGGTACGGTATGGCTGAATACCTATAAAAAATTCTCTGTATCGGCGCCATTTGGTGGCTTTAAAGAGAGTGGTTTGGGCCGTGAAAAAGGCCGTGCTGGTGTGCGGGAATACATGCAACAGAAAAGTATTTATGTGGGCTTGAGCGATGAACCAAACAACTGGTCAGCCTGATTGGCGACGAACCGCAACTGTTGGAGTTGATGTAATGAAAGAACAAGTAACCGTCGGTGAAGTCGTCGCTCGTGTGCTGGAAGCCCATGGGGTCGCTGATATTTATGGCGTGATATCCATTCATAATTTGCCGATTGCCGATGCTATTGGTCGTCGTGAAAAAATACATTTTGTTTGTGCCCGGGGAGAAGCCGGAGCCGCTACCATGGCAGATAGCCATGGCCGTTTTAAAGGTCTGGGCGTCTGTCTGACCAGTACCGGTGCGGGTGCGGGTAATGCGGTTGGCTCGCTGATAGAAGCCTGTAACGCCGCTAGCCCAATGTTGCATATTACCGGTCAGGTGGAATCTGCTTATCTGGACAGGGATGCCAGTTTTATCCACGAAGCCAAAGACCAGCTGACCTTTTTGCGTGCCGCCAGCAAGGCAGCCTATCGCATTACCCATCCGGATCAGGTGGTTGGCATTCTGTGTGAAGCCATTCGGGTTGCGCGTACGGTACCAATGGGGCCGGTCAGTGTGGAAATACCGATTGATGTGCAAGCCACAACAATTGCACTGCCTGCCGATCTGGGGCCAATTGCCGTACCGGCGATGCCCGTGGCCAGTCAGGAAGAGCTGAGTGGTTTACTGCACCAAATACAACAGGCCCGCCGTCCGGTGATCTGGGTTGGCGGTGGAGCGATTGAATCTGTTACTGCAATCGCTGCTTTGGCGGACAAAGGCATTCCGGTGTTATCGACGACTCATGCGCGTGGTCTGTTGCCTGATGCGCATCCACGCAGTCTGCGTGCTTTTCATAACAGCCCATCCGTCAAGCAACTGCTAGAAGAGGCGGATCTGGTGCTGGTTGCCGGTTCCCGTTTGCGCAGTAACGAAACGACCAGTTACTCAACCTCGTTTGGTCATCCCCTGATTCAGATTGATGCGCACCCCGGTGCTCAGAATCGTAACTATCGGGTGGATCAGTTTATCTGTGCTGACTGCCAAGCGGTTCTGGCGTATTTGGCCGAACATCTGCCTGATCGAATTGACAGCGAATACGATCGTACGATCAAACGGGCGGTGGTGCAGGCGGAGAGCAGTCTGATCGAACAGGTTGGCAACTACGCCAATCTCTGTCAGGCACTACGAGATGCGCTGCCTCAAGACGGCATTTTTGTCCGCGATATTACTGTCTCGGGTTCTACCTGGGGGAGTCGTTTACTGTCATTCCAACACCCCAATCAGAACATTCACTCGCTGGCAGGTGCCATTGGCCTAGGTCTGGCCCAAGGTATTGGGGCTGCAATTGCCAACCCAGGCAAGAAGATAGCGACCATTGTTGGCGATGGTGGCTTGATGCTCGGTATCGGTGAAATGGCCACCATGGTGCAAGAAAATATCGACATGGTACTGATCGTAATGAATGACGGAGGTTATGGCGTCATGCGGGGTATTCAGAACAGCTACTTTGAAGGCCGTCAGTACTACAACGAGTTACATACACCGAATTACTGTGACGTGGGTAAAGCCATGGCGATGCCCAGCTGGCAAGTCGGTTCCGCAGAAGAATTTGCCAGTGCGATCGGTGAAGCCATGCGCTTGAAGGGCCCGGCGCTGATCGAAGTGGATATGGTACGGGTCGGTCCGCTGGAATTTTCTGGCCCACCGCAGAAAACCCTGTATTGAGAGAGACGTCATCATGGAACCCGTCATGGAACCCGTCGTTGCCGACGTGCGTATTGAAACAGACTTGCTGGGGCCGTTGGCGGTTCCCGCCAGTGCCTACTACGGCGTACAGACCCGGCGTGCTTGTGACAACTTTAACCTGAGTGGGGTGACGCTGGCGCATTTTCCCCAGTTGATTAACGCTCTGGCGATGGTGAAACAGGGCTGTGCACTGGCTAATACCGAACTGGGGTTGCTGGATCAGAAACGCGGTGATGCCATTGTGGCCGCCAGCCATTTGCTCCTGCAGGGGCAGTTTCATCAGCAGTTTGTCGTTGACATGATTCAGGGCGGCGCTGGCACCTCCACTAATATGAATGCCAATGAGGTCATCGCCAACATTGGTCTGGAGCTGATGGGCTATGAGCGTGGCCAGTATCAGCATCTGCATCCCAACAACGATGTGAATCGGGCACAGTCAACCAACGATGTGTATCCCACCGCTGTGCGGCTGGCGATTCTACTGAGTCACAGCGATTTGTTGGCGGCGCTTAGCCGTTTACAGGCTGCGCTACGGGACAAGAGTCACGAGTTTGCAGACGTGATTAAAATGGGTCGCACCCAATTGCAAGACGCAGTACCGATGACACTGGGGCAAGAATTTGGAGCCTGGGCATCGACTCTGGGTGAAGATATTCGGGTGCTCGCCTCTCTTTCCGAGTTACTCAAAGAAGTGAACCTTGGAGGGACAGCCATTGGTACGGGTATTAATGCGGATCCGCGTTACGGCAAACTGGCGATTGAACATCTGTCCAGAATCAGTGGCTTTACCCTGATCCAGTCGGAAGATCTGATTGAAGCCTCATCTGACATGGGGGCGTTTGTGCTGTTTTCCTCCATGTTAAAGCGGCTGGCGATCAAACTATCAAAAATTTCCAATGATCTGCGACTGTTGAGCATGGGGCCGCGAGCGGGCATCAACGAAATCAACCTGCCACCGCAACAGCCGGGCAGCTCGATAATGCCGGGTAAGGTTAATCCGGTGATCCCGGAAGCCGTAAATCAGGTGGCGTATCAGGTGATGGGGCACGATCTGGCGATTTGTATGGCGGCGGAAGCGGGTCAGTTGCAACTGAACGCCATGGAGCCATTGATTATTTACAACATTCTGGAATCCATGCGCTTACTCAAGCGCGCCATGATGATGCTGGACGAGCGTTGCATCCGGGGCATCACGGCCAATCGCGATGCATGTGCCGATATGGTTCACCGCGCCATCGGTTTGGTGACAGCACTGAATCCTTATATCGGTTATGAAAATGCTACGCGCATCGCCAGTAGGGCACTGAAGGAAAATCGCAGTGTGATTGACTTGGTGGAAGAAGAAGGCCTGCTGCCCGCAGATGAATTGCGACGTCTTCTGGAACCGCGACGTTTGATTAATGCAATACAAGACACCGGGGCCTGGTGAGTGATCAAATATTCTCAGGGGAGATCTAACAACGGCTGCGCTCGCTATGACGGCGATTAATAATCGTCCTCTCATTGTTCGTGATATTGCCAGATGTCTTCCCGAAGGAACCGATCCTGAATGTCATCGTGATTCAATGTGTTTTGTAACTAATTAATAAACAAGAAGATATTCTGTTATCCTGCAGTTTTTATGTATGGATGACCAGGTATTTATGGCCAGCTTCTCGACCCATCTCGGTGGGGCTGCAACCGTCAGCGCGATGGCCTCTTCCTTGTTGGTGATTGCCAACTGGGTTTCTTTTCCTGAAGCTCTTGTCTTGTTTCTGCTGGGGATGTTTGGCGGCATTTTACCGGACATCGATTCCGATTCTTCCCGGCCGGTTGTGTGGGTATTTAACTGCCTTGGATCGTTGGCCGCTGGACTGACCCTGTGGCTTTTGCTTCCTCATGTCTCATCCAGCTGGACGTCATTGGCGGGTGTTTGGGCAGGAATGGCGCTGTCCTACTCCCTGGCTGGGCCAGTCGCAATGCAGGTGTTTTTTCGCTACACCGTGCACCGAGGGGTTATTCACTCGTTGTTGGCTGCTGTCTTTTGCGGTTTGCTGGCGGTTGTGGTGATCGATCAATTGTTTGAGCGCAGTGCCGATTTTTGCTGGTTTGGTGGCGGCTTTGTCACTGGCGGCTTTATTGTGCACTTACTGCTGGATGAACTCTATGCCGTGGATTTCAACGGCATGCGGTTGAAAAAATCCTTTGGTACAGCCATCAAGCCGGTCAGCCTGGATAACTGGCAGGGTACGATAATACTGGTGATCGCTTGTAGTGTGCTGTATCAGGGAACGCCTTCTCCGTTGCGGCTGGCGTTACCCGTCCAATACCTTATGGGGAATCTGCTGAGTCAGCTACCGTTAGTCGGACGGTTACCACAACGTCTACAGCCGCAGACAGAAACTGGCGTATTGTACTTTCCTCGCGACTGAGAAGCGATTCGCGGATCAACCACTCAGACGCCGGTTATATTCATGGATGTCATCAACGTCAACTGCCCTGGGCAAGGAGGCCACTGTGTTCCCGTTAGTAATACTCCGCCGTGTATCTGTACTGTGTCTGGTGCTGTTTATTGGTGCCTGTTCGCAAGAGGAAGCACCGGCTCAATCGACTGCCTCGTCGGATAAGCCAACTGCTAGCGGCGCGGCCGCCTTGGCCAGTTACAGCGCCGACCTTCAGCAAACCTCGGTATCCGGGCTGTCGTCTGGCGCCTTTATGACGTCCCAGCTTTACATGGCTCACTCCGACATAATGGTGGGGGCCGGAGTGATTGCTGGTGGCCCTTACCTCTGTTCTCGCTCCTGGCCAATGGCGGCTCCGGCACTGACGGCAACCACCACCTGCATGAATCCGCCCTCTGAGTCGTTGGGACCAAATCTGTCACGATTGCTCACGCTTACTCGAGAACTGGCCGAGGAAGAGAGTATCGATCCGCTGGCCAATCTGAAGGATGATCGTTTTTATCTGTTCAGTGGCCTCAGCGATGACACGGTGGTCAGCCAGGTGGTTGATGCAACCCGCGACTACTTCCTGCAGCTGGGCGTGCCCGCCCAGCAAATTCTCTACAGCAACCAGATTAACGCCGGGCACGCCATCATCACCAATAATGACGACGATACTGACTGCTCCATCACGCAATCACCGTTTATCAACAACTGCCAATTTATGCAGGCCACCCGCATTCTGTCGTATCTGTACATGGACGCCAATCCGCCCGCCCCGACAGCCAGCGGTGAGCTGATTGCGTTTGACCAGCGGCCATTTCTGGTGGGAGAGCTGACCAGCATGGCGGATACCGGCTATGTCTACGTGCCGGAATATTGCCAACAGCACAGCAATTGCCGCATTCATGTTGCAGTTCACGGCTGTAAGCAGTCTTATGAAGAAATTGGCGATGCCTATATTCGTACTACTGGGTACAACCCGATGGCCGATACCAATCGATTGATCGTGCTTTATCCGCAGGTGAACGTCTCAGATTTGGCACCACTGAATCCGCTCGGCTGTTGGGATTTTTGGGGCTATTCCTCGGTGGATATTTTCCAGCCGGATTTCTACAGCCGCGACGCGCCACAAATAAAATCGATCTACGCCATGATCCAGCGGCTGGCCGAGGAGCAAGAAGAGTAGTCGATCACCTGAGCCACTACGTCACGAGGTGTTTTATCGCGCTTCAGATCGATGATAATCAGCATCCAGAGCCAACGGGACAATCTACTTGTCGAAAGCCGTACAAACTTGGCGGCCAATCAGCAACCAGACCGGAATGTTCAATCAGAGCAGTTTCGGGTAAGACCGGGCAGCTATCTGAGCCTTGTTCTGGCGCATTCAGAAAGGCGATAGAAAGGAGTGGAATTGAATTGCCAGCGGGTCAGTTAACGCATGTATGCCGACACACATTTGCGAGCCACTACCTTATGAATGGCGGAGATATATTGACTCTCCAGAGGATTCTTGGGCATTCGAGTTTAACGATGACGATGCGCTACTCACATTTTGCATAGGATCATTTGAGCAGTATGCTTCGCTTTAATCGTAAACGCTCAAACAACCCCATCTACCGATTTAAATAACGGCCGCTTTCATATT
>CAJXTI010000043.1 GCA_913061185.1 uncultured Oceanobacter sp. | reverse complement strand
CGCATTATAGGGACGTCAACTTTGCCGTCAACTGTTTTTTTCACTTTGATGACAGAGTCCGTATAATGCCTGCTATTCAGCCAGGCATAAGCCAGGCTATCGCCTTGTTAACGGGTGCAGCGAACGGCTGACCCATACCAGTGGAGCACGCATGTCCGAGAAAGCAGTTGTCATCTATTCAGGCGGTATGGATTCCTTCACCATTCTTCACCGTGCCCACCGAGACGGTTACGAACTATTTCCTCTCACCTTTAACTATGGGCAGAAACACAGCAAGGAGATTCGTTATGCGGCTTCTGTTTGTCAGTCACTTGGCTTGCCACATCGTGTGATAGACATCACTGCCATTAATCAATTACTGCAATCCTCATCGTTGACATCTGATCTGGATATTCCGGAAGGTCATTACGAAGCTGACAACATGAAGTCTACCGTTGTGCCTAACCGCAATATGATTCTATTGTCACTGGCGATCGGGTATGCCGTTGATATCGGGGCCAACAAGGTGTTTTACGGCGCTCACAGTGGAGATCACGCCATCTATCCTGACTGTCGACCGGAGTTTGTTCACGCAATGAATGACGTCGCCAGGATTGCCAATTACGAGCCGGTAGAAATTGTGACCCCGTACCTGGATAGCGACAAAATCGGAATTTTAAAAGATGGGTTGGCAATGGGGTTGGATTATAGCCAGACCTGGACCTGCTACAACGGTAGAGAGAAAGCGTGTGGCAAGTGTGGTTCTTGCGTAGAACGCCTGGAAGCCTTTGCACTTAATGGTATTTCAGACCCGCTTGCGTACGAAACAGGCCCTGCTCTATGACAACAGTGACGACAGATAAGATATACCGGGTAAAAGAAGCGTTTTATACCCTTCAGGGGGAGGGTACCCATGCGGGTCGGCCAGCAGTTTTTTGTCGTTTCAGTAAATGTAATTTATGGAATGGCAAGGAGGATGGCAGAGCAGCCGCCACTTGCCAATTTTGCGACACGGATTTTGTCGGCACGGATGGCCAGAATGGCGGCCGCTACTCAAAAGATGAACTCTGTTCGCTGCTACGAGATCTTTGGCCCAACTCGGACGTTTCTCCTTTTATAGTATGCACAGGTGGAGAACCTGCACTGCAGCTGGATGGCACATTGGTAGAAGCAATGCACAAGCAGGGGTTCGAGATTGCGATTGAAACCAACGGCACACTCCCCCTCCCGGAAGGCATCGACTGGATATGCCTGAGCCCGAAAGAAAACTCCGATGTTATTCTGCAACAATGTCACGAACTCAAGCTGGTTTATCCCCAGCCTGGCGCCATGCCTGACCAATTCAGACACATCGAAGCAACACATCGCTACTTGCAACCCATGGATATGACGGCTATTCGGCAATCCCCGGCACGAGAACATATCCCGTTGTTTGCACCACAAGACACCGATCCGGTACAGGCGGCCGTGCACTACTGCCTGGCAAACCCTGAGTGGAAACTGAGTGTGCAGACCCACAAATGGATCGGCATAGACTGACAGCTGACGACACCTCGCGGCGATTGGACGATTGATAATAGTGTGGAATGTGGAATCTGTTGTTCACCGAGTACCAGCGTGTGTCACAACCGATTCACCTCATTGATTCAACGGCTATGGCCAAACAAGCGCCACCTTGCCTTGTAGCTGACCTTGTTCATATCGACGATGCACAGCAGCCAGATTGGTAGCCATTACACGCTCGGGCTCCGGTACATCAATAACCCCCTGTTCTACCCAGGATGTAAATTGAGCCAGGTCTTCGCCCAACGCTTCCCGCCCCTTACCAGTAAGTAACGGTAGGGCCTTGAACACGGCATGCAACGTCAGGGATTTGGCATGGGCCATTGACAAATCATGAGCACCACGAGCATTAATAGTGGCCACTTCTCCCCATGCAGCAACGGCATTCAATGCAGAACCCAGACTTTCTCCACCACAGGTATCAACAACAAAGTCAAAACTCCTTCCTGCGGCGACAAGATTTGCCACTTCATGGTGAGCCAGCGCTTCGACCCCCATCTTTCGCAATGTCTCTAAACGTTCTGAGCTACCCGCTGTTGCTGTTACCTTTATGCCACGGTGTAATGCCAGTTGCAGCACCATCCGGCCAACACCGCCAAGCCCGCCCAGAATAAGCAGCCGACTTTTGGGCTGAGGGCGCAAGCGTTGCAGCACCTCCATCGCAGTCAAAGACACCACTGGCAAGCAAGCCGTTGCTTCGTTTGTCAGGTTAGCAGGCGCCGGGGCCACCAATCGGGCATCAGCGAGCACATACTCACACACCGTGCCCATGGTTCCCCGTACACCACCAGTCATGCCGTAGACGCGGTCACCAACAGCAAACGCATCCACACCCTCTCCAATGGCAACGACCTCTCCACACAAATCACAGCCAATGGTACCGGACTCGGTTGCCACCGGTGCCAGCCCGGAGCGTACTTTGGTATCGAGTGGATTGAAGCCAGCCGCCAATACCTTGAGCAGCAACTCCCCTTTGTCAGGCTCAGCTAGCGCTATCGAGCGTAACGTCAGCACGTCCGGATCGCCGTATTGGGTAAAAACCATCGCTTTGGCATTTATCATCAGGACTCTGTTCCTATTCCATCATCCAAATGGTGAACCAGAGGATGCGTATTGGTTTCAGCTGCAGCAATTTGTCGGATCACTGTATCGATCAAATGTTCGCTGCCACCGTTTGAGTGAAAGCTGGCATAAACGGTTCTTGGAATGACCGGAGCATCCTGGACAAGAAACAACTCTTGCTGATCAAGAGCCCCGGCAATCAATCCCCAGGGAAGGTAGGCTGCACCGCCTCTCGACAAGATACAGTCAAGTGCAATCCTCCCGGTATTGGTTTGCAACGCTGGCGTACTCGTCAATTTCAGCTGTCGATTATGCTGCGCTTGAAAGGCCGTTCCCCAATCCACCAGCACGTATCTATGGTCAAGCGCTTCGCTGATCGTCACATCCGACACTGACGAACACAGATACAGGGGCAAATGCGCCACTTCCAATGTCGTCAGTTCATCCACTTTCGGAGCATCAAACAGAAATGCCAGATCCAGAGTGCGCTCCAGGATCTGGCGAATCAGATTACCGCTACTATGAGCAACGGCAGTCAGCGACAAGCCATCAACCCGATCCAGCAACCCCGCCATCTGCTGTTGCAAAAAACCGTCCCAGAGGTTGGGAGTGGCACCCACAGCCATTTGCTGGCTTTGGCCCTCCTCCGCAGCGACTTCCTGGCGTATTTTCTGTTCAAGACGCACCGTACTTTCCGCCAGAGGCATCAGTTTTTCACCAGCCGTCGTTAACTGAATATTGTTGCGCTGCCGCGAAAACAACTCGACACCCAGCAACCCTTCCAGCTGACGCACACGAAAACTGACCGCAGACTGGGTCAAATAAAGATTTTCTGCCGCCCGACCAAAGTGACGGGTACGGGAGACTTCCATAAAAGTTTTAAGCAGTTCAGTATCCATTTGACCAATTTATATGTTCGTTACGATAAGTATTTTTTGTTTTACCGCACAAAGTGCCCTGACCATACTCCGCCGAAACAGCATTGGCGTCCAGCCAGCACGATAGATGTCGTCCACAGGGGAACCAAGTCATGAGTTTTGCCAGCCCTAAAAAATACTTTGATGATCGCAACTTTCCGCGTGGTTTTCATCGTTCCGGTGACTTTACCCGCGCCCAGGCGAATATTCTTGAAACCCTCGGCACAGCCTTAAAGGCTCTGCACGAAGGCACTCAGGAGCCAATCGACGATGCCGAAACACATTTTGTTGCGGTCTGTCATGGAACGGAGACAGCCATTACCGATATTGAGAAATCCTGGTGTTTATACCTGTCAGCGTTACGCCGTAAACAAGTGTACTTTACTGCATCCTCTGCCGCAGTAACTGACGGCGTCAATGAAACCATCGACACTGATGACTAAGCCAGCACTGGGCTACCTTGAAGTCCTGTCTCTTCCTGACTTTGGTATTCAATGTCACGCCAAGGTCGACACGGGCGCATGCTCCAGCAGTCTGCATGCGGAACATATCAATGTCTTCCAGCGTGACGACCAGGACTGGGTGCGCTTTCATGTGTTGTTCAGTCGTGAAAAAATGCGCATTGACCAAATGTGTGAAGCGCAGGTACTGGCCCGCAGACGCATTGCCAGCTCAAACGGCTCACGCAGCTATCGCTATGTTATCAGTACACAGGTTAATATCGCGGGCCAGCAATGGCCTATCGAACTCAGCCTTACCCACAGAGGCAGCATGAAGTATCCAATGCTCCTGGGCAGAGAAGCCATTAGCGGCCGCTTCGTCGTTGACGTTGAACACACCTATTTGAGCAAATAAACACCATGAAAATCGCGATTCTTTCGCGCAATCCAAAACTCTACTCGACACGACGCCTGGTAGAAGCTGGGGAGCAGCGAGGTCACGAAGTGACCGTATTCGATACTCTGCACTGCTATATGAATATCAATAGCGTAGAGCCGTCGATCCATTATCAGGGTAACGAGCTCAAGGACTATGACGCTGTAATACCGCGTATTGGTGCATCCATTACATTCTATGGCACCGCCGTGCTGCGCCAGTTTGAAATGATGGGCGTGTATCCGCTGAATGAATCCGTCGCCATCAGCCGCTCAAGAGACAAACTCAGATCCATGCAGTTAATGTCACGCAAAGGCATTGGCCTGCCAGTGACGGGATTCGCTCACAGCCCGGATGACATTCCAGATCTGATTTCAATGGTTGGTGGCGCACCACTGGTCATCAAGCTATTGGAAGGTACTCAGGGCATTGGTGTTGTACTGGCAGAAACCCGCAAAGCCGCAGAAAGCGTCATCGAAGCCTTTATGGGGCTGAAAGCCAATATCATGGTACAAGAATTTATCAAGGAAGCTGGCGGTGCAGACATCCGCTGTTTTGTAGTTGGCGACCGGGTCGTAGCGGCCATGAAACGCCAGGCAGCCGAAGGTGAATTTCGCTCCAATCTTCATCGCGGCGGCTCAGCCAGCCTGATCAAGATCACCCCTGACGAACGTGCAACAGCTGTTCGCGCTGCCCGTACCATGGGATTAAATGTGGCAGGTGTCGATATTTTACGGTCGAACCACGGCCCTGTCGTTATGGAAGTCAACTCCTCACCGGGTATTCAAGGAATTGAAGAGGCTACCGGCATTGATGTTGCCAGCAAAATCATGCTGTTTATCGAAAAAAATGCCCGGATTAATCACACCCGTACCCGCGGACAAGGCTAACCGGCTGCAGCCAGAGGCCCCAGACTAGTGGCGGCCTCGGCTCACAAACCATATTGACTCAGACACAGGCGTAAGTAATCTGCCTGTTCCTTACCAACCAGTTCCAGAGTCACGATCTGCTCGCGACATTCAGCCTGAATTTGACGACGATAATCAACGTCACTGCCCGTCTCAGAATCACTGGCAAGTGCACGACGATCAGCAGTATCAGTGCTTGCCTCCACGCTCTCCAAAGACGCTGTTTCTTCCGCACTATTAGCCTCGCTGTCATCATCAACGCCAAACGCTGATACAGCCACACTGAAACAAGTCAACATTCCTACTAATACATAGCGTATAGAACAACCGCCAGCATGCATGCGGCATATTATCGGCGTGTGTTTTTTCAAACAAGCGTACTCCCAGCGTAGACTGTAGGGGCCATATAAAAACGCAGCAAACGATGAAAAAACAAGGCGAACAATCAACAAAAGCGCAGTTCATCGGTGCCATAATGAACATTGTGAGTCGATTTCTAACGCCGTAATTTCAGCGCCGTAATTTGATAGATATGGCTCTAAAAGGCGTATCTGGAGGAGACTGTAGGCAGGAACGCAGTACGCGACCAACAAATTAATTTTATCTTCAGCATATAAAATGCTGCATCAACAAATGGCATCAATAGCATGATCAGGCATGATCCATTCCAGCCGCTGACATCAGCCGAGCTCTGGTCATTCATCATTTTTATCAATGCAGAACCCCGCCGCATTCCGATTAATATGCTAGCCATTATGTCCATCAAAAACCGTTTACTTCAGACAAAGGCTTTCGTATAGTCGATAACTTACCGGGCAGCCAAGGCTGCCTTTTTGCGTTTTGAGGAACCCGTCCTGTATGACTGCGATCATGAACACCTATGGCCGCCTGCCCGTTACTTTTACCTCAGGTAAAGGGAGTTGGCTGACAGATACCGATGGAAAGACCTACCTGGATGCCTTGTGCGGTATTGCCGTATGCGGACTAGGTCATGCCCACCCGGCTATCAGCAAAACACTGACTGAACAAGCTGGCCGCCTGATACACACGTCCAACCTCTACGGTATCGAGCGACAACAGGCACTGGCTGATGCGCTGGTGCGTATTTCCGGCATGAGCAATGTGTTCTTCTCCAATTCTGGTGCAGAAGCCAACGAAGCAGCCATCAAGATTGCCCGTAAATACGGTCATCAGCACGGTATTCATGAACCTGTCATTATCGTGATGAGCAAAGCATTTCACGGTCGAACGCTGGCGACCTTGACAGCCACTGGTAATGCCAAGGCGCAAGAAGGTTTTGGCCCGCTATTAAGCGGTTTTATCCGTGTCCCGTACAATGATCTGGATACCCTGACCAAAGTCGCTGGCGTCAATGCCAGTAATGTCGTGGCGGTGATGCTCGAAACCGTGCAAGGAGAAGGCGGTCTGGCAACCGCCAGCCTCGAATATCTGCAAGGAGTCCGGGCACTCTGCGACCAGCACAAATGGTTGATGATGGTCGATGAAGTCCAAACCGGTAACGGGCGTACAGGCAGCTATTTTTCATACCAACAACTTGGTTTTGTGCCCGACGTCGTCACAACCGCCAAAGGTCTGGGCAATGGAATTCCGATCGGTGCCTGTCTGGCTCGCGGTGCGGCGGCCGAAGTACTGCAGCCTGGCAGCCATGGCAGCACCTATGGCGGCAATCCGCTTTGCAGCGCCGTTGCCCTGTCGGTAGTAGAAACCATTGAAGCTGACAATCTCTGTGCCAACGCACGGGAAATGGGTGAATACCTGGCCACCGGGTTCCGCCAACGCCTGCAAAACAACCCTCATCTTATTGATATTCGCGGTCGAGGCCTGATGATGGGACTGGTGATGGATCGGGATTGCCCCGAGCTGATGGCCAGAGGTCTGGAATACGGCATCCTGCTGAATGTCACTGCAGGCAACGTCATCCGACTATTGCCAGCATTGAACCTCCACAAGGATGATGCCGACAAGATCATCGACATCGTGTGCAACCTGATTGATTCGCTAGATTGATCGATACAACGAAGGAACTGCTGTGAGACATTTTTTAACGCTGATGGATCTGACTTCAGAGGAGCTGAGCCAGGTATTACAACGGGCGATAGAACTCAAGGCCATGCAACATCGCCATGACGTCTATGAACCCTTCAAAAACCAGGTATTGGGGATGATTTTTGAAAAATCCTCCACTCGTACACGAGTGTCCTTTGAAGCCGGCATGACACAACTCGGTGGTGCCGCTATTTTTCTGTCGCCACGAGATACCCAACTGGGCCGCGGTGAGCCCATCGAAGACAGTGCACGGGTACTGTCTCGTATGGTTGATATCATCATGATTCGCACCTTTGATCATGCCGATATTGAGCTGTTCGCCAAACACTCAGCAGTACCGGTTATCAACGCTTTAACGGATGATTACCATCCGTGTCAGCTGCTGGCCGACATGCAGACCTTTATCGAACACCGAGGCTCTATCAAAGGCAAAACTGTCACCTGGATCGGCGATGGCAACAATATGTGTCAGTCCTACATGAACGCAGCGGTTCAGTTCGGCTTCCACCTCAACATCGCTGTACCGGCAGGATTTGAACCCAACGCTGAGTTACTGGCCAGTTGTGCTGACCAGGTCACCCTGATGGCATCACCGGAAGAAGCAGTCAGAAACTCACATCTGATTGTTACCGATGTCTGGGCCTCCATGGGCCAGGAAGAAGAACAAGCAGAACGGCTGCGTAAATTCAGACATTATCAGGTGACTGAAGCCCTGCTGGATCAAGCAGCCGACGACGTACTGTTTATGCATTGCCTGCCTGCTCACCGAGGTGAAGAGATCAGCACTACGCTGATGGACGACCCGCGTGCCGTGGTCTGGGACGAGGCTGAAAACCGCCTGCATGCACAAAAAGCCCTGATAGAATTCCTGCTCAATCAGACACAGAAATAGCGTCAGTCAAACGCGGTTAATCCCTGCGAGACGACTTGGTTGCGGCCTTGCTTCCGGGCCTCGACAACCAGAGCATCGGTGCGATGCAACAAGGCATCCACCGATTCCGACGGCTGGTACTGAACAACCCCGGCAGAAATGGTTACCGAAATCATACCCTCTGCCATTGGCTGTTCAGCAATTCGTTTGCGAATCCGCTCAACCACCTGCTCACCCGCAATTAACTGGGCTCCAGACAACATCAAGGCAAACTCATCCCTGCCGAAACAGGCCACCTCATCCACCTCACGTACGATCACAAGCATCAGTTGGGCCACATCTGCCAACATCTGTTCAACCCGGAACTCACCAAATTCAGTGCAAACTTCGTCAAAATGATCGATTTCAACCAGCGCAACCACAAACGGACTGCCATCCCGGCGGGACATGGCACGCTTGTCCATCAGCGTTTTAACAAAGTGACGGCGATTGATCAGCCCCGTCGTTTCATCCCGAGTCGACAGCTCTTCAATTCTGGCGAGCGCCAAGCGCAACTCACGGTTCTTGCGGCCTAAAGCATCCCGCAATAATACAAATTCACGCCCCACTATCCCGAACGACATCACCGCCAAGGTAAAGGCTATCCCCAACAACAGTTCACGTACCGATTCAAATGGCCCGGTAGCGCTATATTGCAGCGTCAGCACAGCCCCTGAATAACAACCGACAATCAGCAAGCAAATTCCCATCAGCGCACGCCATCCCAGCCCCAGAATGCCAAAAGGAAGCATCGCCAAATAAGCCATCATCATCATCTGATGCACCGACGGGACGATCACAATCGCCAAGGTGACAAACATGATCGACCACACCAGATAGGGTAATGTCAGGCCGGAATCTCGGTAACTCAGGCTACGTCCACTCCAGAACCAGTAACTGATTAAAATCAGCCCACACCAGAACGCTATGGCCAGCTCTATCATCCAAGCAGTGTCCCCGAACAACGTCCCCCCAAAGCCATACAACAGCGTAAACAACAAGGCACCAACCAGTGCCAATGCATGACGTCGATAGATATCCCGATATAAATGATTCACCTGATAAATCCTTATCCTGCAAGAAAACTGACGCAAAAAAAAGCTGATGCCATGTTGTTGTCAATCACCGGCAGAAGTACCTGCAGAAGAGATTGTCCGGGTCAGTCAGAGCCATTCAGCAGACGGCATGACCAACACTTGGGTCACCAACACCGGATAGAACACCGTATTCCACCTCAATAATGACATACCCAACGACTGGCAGATGGATCAAGTGAACAGAATACTGCCAAAGTCAAAACCAAGTATTTCACGTAACCACCAGAATCAGCTACCGGCATACAAGCCAATTACCAAAGCAAAAATTGTCTGTCCGAATACGGCTTGATCCGACCAACGTACGGCGGCTACAAACCCCGACCAAGCCCAAGCAGCGGTATTGCAACCGTCCGGGGTACATTACTCTATCGCCCAATTCTGTAGCGCAGGAAAAATTATTCCGTGCTTCCAGAATTCTACTTGAGTTAATATCATGCTATTAATTAATAAAATGAATAAAATTCAAAATTATGCTGGAAATCAAACATCTCAGAACACTCATAGCGCTACGTGATGGCGGCACTCTTGTCGAGGCCGCCAAACGGCTGTGCCTGACACAGTCGGCGCTGTCTCACCAGCTCAAGGATCTGGAAGACAAGCTGGGAGTCAGACTTTTTGTGCGTAAATCCAAGCCGTTACGTTTCACTCGTGCCGGGCTGGAAATGCTGCAGATGGCTGATCAGATACTACCCCAGTTACGTCAGTGTGAACTGACCTTAAAAAAACTGGCGGGTGGCGAAACCGGTCGCTTGCACATGGTCATTGAATGCCATAGCTGCTTTGAATGGCTGATGCCAGCGATTAACCGTTTTCGAGATCACTGGCCAGATGTGGAAATAGACCTGACCACCAGCTTCCATTTTGATCCCTTACCCGCGCTTACCCGAGGAGACATTGACCTTGTCATTACCTCCGACCCGGAGCCTGACAGCCGTATCCACTATCGTCCGCTATTCCGCTATCAATCACTGCTGGCGGTCTCCAATCAGCACCCCTTGGCAAGTCAGGCCCAAGCCTCAGCCACCGATCTGGCGTCAGAAACCCTGATTCACTACCCGGTTGAACGGAAACGCCTGGATATTTATCAACACTTTCTGCTGCCTGCGGGGATAGAACCGAGTGCCAATCGCCAGACCGAACTGACACTTATGATGATTCAGCTGGTCGCCAGCGGACGCGGTGTTGCCTGCTTGCCGAACTGGGCATTACAGCCGTATCTGGATGCTAAACTGATCAGCGCCTTGCCGTTGGGGGAAGGCATCTGGCCAACCCTGTATGCTGCAATCCGGGCTGATCAGCAAGACGACAGTTACATCAAGGACTTCCTGAGTCTTTCTATCGATACCTGCTTTGAACGCCTGCAAGGTATTGAGCCTATACGCACGTTAAAATAACAATCAAATAACAACAGCGGAGCCAGTAACGCCAGCTTGCTAGTCTATATGGTAACGCGGCCAGACCAGACTGAACCTGGCTCCCCCCAGTTGCTCACTGCGACCCACAATGGCGCGTCCACCGTGCCAATAAGCAATACGTCGGACAATTGACAACCCCAAACCATAACCACCAGAGCTGCGAGTACGACTGTCATCCAGGCGAGCAAATGCAACAAACACCCTCGACCACTGCTCTTCTGGAATACCAGGGCCATCGTCCTCCACATCAATCCGACAGGTATCCACCGCCACGCTGCAACTCACCTGAACACGGGAGCTGGCATAACGACAGGCATTACCAACCAGATTCTGTACCGCCCGATGGATATACCTTGGCTCTACCTCTGCCAAACTATCGTGCAATCGTTCACTTTCCAGAAAACGCACCTCTATCTGCCCCGAGGGCCGGGCTTCTGCCGCCACTTGGCGAGCGATATCGGTCAACTCCACTTCCTGGAATTCGAGCAAGGGCCCGCCCTCTTCCAGGCGGGCATAAGTCAGGATTTCATCAATCAGCTGATCCAGCTCCTGAATATCCGCATCCATTCCCAGTATCTGGTTTTTCAGGTGCGGGTCTTCAACTTCATCTTCAATGATTTGCAAGCCAAACCGCAACCGGGCAACAGGCGTCCTCAACTCATGGGATACCGCACGCAACATCTCCCGCTGAATCCCGATCAAGCGCTGAATATGTTCCGCCATCTTGTTAAAAGAGTTACCCAGACGATTGACCGGATCCATGCCGGTCACCGCGATACGCGCAGACAGATGCCCCTGTGCCAGGCGGCCAGTCACCTGATCCAGATCTCGCAAACCGGATTCCATCGTCGTAACCAACCAGAAGACCACCAGCGCAAACACTAAAACAGCAATCAAGCCGAGGACAACCCAGACGTGATAAGGCGTCTCCTGGGGAGCCGTGAACGGGCCAATCAGTAAATGGTGATAATCCCCCAATGGCACATCGACCAGCCGGGTAGCGACGGGATATATCGGTGCGATACGCATGATGGTAAGCCGTACCGGAACAGCCAGCTGCACGGCCAACCATTCCGCATAGACGTCGCCATCCATTCCCGACACCAGAAAATGATGTCGAACCAGCTCGGTAAACTGTGACCAGGCCAGTTCTGCGTTGGCATTAAAATGGAAGGTAGCAACACTGTTTGAGACAGTGAGGGGGGTGGCATCAACATCGAACAAGTCCTCTGCAGCACGACTCTCGACATCCTCCAGCAAACTAAGCCGCAGACTGGAATTATCAAGGGAGACGACAACCTGGCCTTGAGACAAACGATAACGTTGATGACTGTTCATCTGCGCCAGATCAGACTGATCAATCCAGGCCTGCTCCAGCGTCTGGCGAAAACGTATCCCAGACTCGCCAGCATTCAAGACCTGCAGCGCACGGCCAAGATCCCGCTCCCAGTATTCATGGTAACGAATATGATGAATAAGATTCAGCGACAGAAAACAGAAAACAGTAATGCCGACAATAGCCAGTATCAGCGCGCCATACACCCGCAGGAAAATGCCACTCATCGATAACCTGCCAACCACTCACAGTACTGTGAACCCTGATTATCCAGTTTATTTCTGAATCTGCACCGCTTCGAGACGATACCGCACGCGTGTCGAATAGGTTGCCGCAGGGACGCCATTGCCAGCAATGGCAACCCCATTACAGCTCCTTCACAAACAGATACCCCTTACTGCGCACCGTTTTGATACGACGGGGATTCATCGGATCATCACCCACCTTGGGACGAATACGAGATACTCTTACGTCAATCGAACGATCCTGACCATCGTATTCGATGCCGCGTAACTGATGGAAAATTTCCTCTCGTGTCAACACTCGCCCGGCACTGTTACACAACAGCCAGAGCAGATCGAACTCGGCACTGGTCAAATCAATGCTGCGCCCTTCAAGCCAGGCTTCCCGCATGGCGCTGTCAACCACCAGATTACCGAACGTCAGACGATTTTCCTGGTTGGACTCTTCACTGACCACCTCCACCACATCACGAACCCGGCGTAACAAGGCCCGGATTCTGGCCAGTAACACTCGTGGCCGTACCGGTTTGGCGACGTAATCATCAGCCCCCATTTCCAGACCCAGCACCTGATCCAGATCCTCGGTTCGGGCTGTCAGCATCAGAATCGGCCCACGGTAATGAGGGCGTACCAGCCGACAAACGGCCAGGCCATCTTCACCCGGCAGCATCAAATCAAGCACCACCAGATCCGGCTGTTCCGTCTTGATCCGGTCAATCGCCCGGGCACCATCACCTTCGATAGCCACACTCAGACCATTACTTTCCAGATAATCCTTGGTCAGGGCAGCCAGTCGTTCGTCATCTTCAACAATCAGGATGCGCCAGTTTTCATCCGAGTCATGTGCCATTTCTACGTTTGCCATCCAATCAGCTCTCCAGCACCAGGGTTATGCTCGAAAACGCGTTGTTCATCCCAAATCCGATTGGCAGGCAGTTATCCAGGTAACCCGGCCGGACACAATCAGACGACTGTTTACTTTTTATTCACTTCTGAATCCTGTGACAGAAGTTGTTGTTCTAACCATAGACTGAAGCCTCCACAAATGCACAAAAACTTACCTGAGCACTCATGGCAACGGGCATTTTAACCATCATCCAGCAACATACCAGCCACAATGCGGCCTTCAGCCAGATCCGCTGTAGCCGAGAAGCAAGGCCCTGACATTCACCCACATCTCATACACACCTTATCCACATCTTGACATACCGCCGTTGTCCGTTTTGGCAAGTGGCCACACAACATATGGGGTTGAATCCCCCGCCAAGGCCCATTATCTTGTGCCGTTTCCAACCAGACCTGTGGAACACGCTGTATTACCATGCACCTTCAATCGCCCCATTCCTCAGGCCAGCTTGATGCTAATATCAGGCACACAATGTACGTTCAACACGAACAAGCCAAAAATCAGCTGCAACCCGGAAAACCGGGCTAATTGCAAACATTCATGGCTAATATTGAAACAAGCACACATCAGGATTCCCACCTTTGACCCATACTTGCTTGCATCCGGTTAGACAGGATCAGATGAGTAACGACAACTGGCAAAGGTTGGTGACTTTCAAGCATGGACGTGATCAGAATACCTTCGAGTACAGGCACAATTAACATGAATAGCGCTCTCAAAGTCAGTAAACGCGACGGTCGTCAGGAACCGCTGGATCTCGATAAGATTCACAAGGTCGTCACCTGGGCTGCGGAGGGACTGAATAACGTCTCCGTATCCGAAGTTGAGCTTCGTGCCCATCTGCAATTTTTCGATGGCATTCAGACCTCTGAAATACACGAGACCCTGATCAAGGCAGCTGCGGATCTGATTTCCGATCAAGCACCGGACTATCAGTACCTGGCTGCACGACTGAATATTTTTCACTTGCGCAAAAAAGCTTTTGGTCAGTATGAACCACCGGCATTACTGGATCATGTACGTAAACTGGTCGACAAAAAACGCTACGACAGCCACCTGCTGGAAGACTACAGCGAAGCTGACTATGCCGAAATGGAGACATTCCTCGACCACAGTCGAGACCTCAATTTCAGCTATGCTGCCGTCAAGCAGCTGGAAGGCAAATACCTGGTGCAGAATCGCGTTACTGGTGAGGTATTTGAAAGTGCCCAGTTCCTGTACTTGCTGATTGCCGCCTGCCTGTTCAGCGGCTACGAGAAGGATCGTCGACTCGACTTCATCAAACGTTTCTACGATGCCGTTTCGACCTTCAAGTTGTCGTTACCAACCCCCATTATGGCTGGTGTACGAACCCCCACACGCCAATTCAGCTCATGCGTGCTGATTGAAGCCGGTGACAGCCTCGATTCCATCAATGCCACCGCCAGCGCCATCATAAAATACGTATCCCAGCGTGCCGGTATCGGCATTAACGGTGGTCGCATCCGTGCCCTGGGCAGCCCGATCCGCGGTGGCGAAGCCTTCCACACCGGTTGTATCCCGTTTTACAAACACTTCCAGACGGCCGTTAAATCCTGCTCCCAGGGTGGCGTTCGTGGTGGTGCAGCCACCCTGTTCTACCCGATCTGGCATTACGAAGTCGAATCCCTGCTGGTATTGAAGAACAACCGGGGGGTAGAAGAAAACCGGGTACGTCATATCGACTACGGTGTGCAGATTAACAAACTGATGTACGAACGCCTGATCAAAAATGGCAACATCACCCTGTTCTCACCATCAGATGCTCCCGGCCTGTACGATGCCTTCTTTGAAGATCAGGAACGCTTCGAGCAGCTGTACAACAAGTACGAGCAAGACGACAGCATTCGCAAGAAAACCATCAAGGCCGTCGACCTGTTCTCCAGCATGCTGCAGGAGCGCGCCAGTACTGGCCGCATTTACATCCAGAACGTTGACCACTGCAACACCCACAGTCCGTTTAATCCGAAAAAAGCACCGGTACGTCAGTCCAACCTCTGTCTGGAAATTGCCCTGCCGACCAAACCGTTAATGGACGTCAACGACGAAAACGGCGAAATCGCCCTTTGCACGCTGGCGGCTTTTAACCTCGGTATACTGAAAAACCTGGATGAACTGGAAGAACTGTCTGATCTGGTTGTTCGAGCCCTCGACAGCCTGCTCAGCTACCAGGATTATCCGGTGCCCGCCGCCGAAAGAGGCAGCCTGGGGCGTCGTACCCTGGGTGTCGGCGTCATCAACTATGCCTACTATCTGGCAAAAAACGGTGTCCGTTATTCCGACGGCTCCGCCAATGGCCTGACTCACAAAACCTTTGAAGCCATTCAGTACTGGCTGCTGCGCGCTTCCGTCAAACTGGCGCAAGAGCAAGGTGCCTGCCCGCTGTTTGAAGACACCACCTATGCCCAGGGTATCCTGCCAATCGACAGCTATAAGAAGGATATTGATACCTTCTGTGACGAGCCGCTGCACTACGACTGGGAAGCACTGCGTGCTGATATCAAGGAACATGGCTTGCGTAACTCGACCCTCACCGCCCTGATGCCCTCGGAGACCTCCTCCCAGATCAGCAACGCGACGAACGGCATCGAGCCACCACGAGGCTATATCAGTGTCAAACAGAGCAAGGATGGTATTCTCAAACAGGTGGTGCCTGAGTACGAAACCCTGAAAGGAGCCTACGAACTGCTGTGGCAAATTCCCAGCAACCAGGGCTACCTGCAATTGGTTGGTATCATGCAGAAATTTGTCGACCAATCGATTTCCGCCAACACCAACTATGACCCGGCACGCTTCAGCGGTAACAAGGTTCCCATGCAACAACTGATGCGCGATCTACTGATGGCCTATAAATTTGGCGTCAAAACCCTGTACTATCACAACACCCGTGACGGTATGGAAGATCCTCAGAAAGACGCGATCCAGGAAGACGACGACTGCGCTGGCGGAGCCTGCAAAATCTAGTACGACGCTGTCGTACTTTCTGCCGATACACTTTCTACCCATGTACAAGGCCGCTACAATCGATCACCGATTGATGGTAGCGGCAGTAGCCCGCCGTGCAGGGATCGGCATGCGGGTCATCCCAACCCGAAGAATGACAACGGCCGTATACGGCCAGGCGAGACGATACTGGCTATGGCCTACACCACCTTCAACCGCAACGAATTTGACACCTTCTCACAGCCCATGTTTTTTGGCGAACATGTCAACGTTGCCCGCTACGACCAACAAAAACACAAGATTTTTGAAAACCTGATCGAAAAACAACTGTCGTTTTTCTGGCGTCCAGAAGAAGTGGATCTGACCAACGATCGCAAGGATTTTCTCGACCTGCCGGAACACGAAAAACATATTTTCATCAGCAACCTGAAATATCAGACCTTGCTGGACTCGGTTCAGGGGCGCTCCCCCAACGTGGCTTTTTTGCCCGTGGTATCACTGCCGGAGCTGGAAACCTGGATCGAAACCTGGTCGTTCAGCGAAACCATTCACAGCCGCTCCTACACCCATATCGTCCGTAATATCGTCCCCAACCCGGCTGCTATTTTTGACGACATCACCCGTAATGAGCACATCACCCGCCGCGCCATTTCTGTCACCCGCTACTACGACAGTTTTATTGAGCTGAGTAACTACTACCAGCAACTGGGCGAAGGCAGTCACACCATCAACGGCCAAATCGTTGAGGTCAACATGCACGAACTCAAGCGTCGCCTATATCTGACGCTGGTTTCCGTCAACGTGCTGGAAGCCATCCGTTTTTACGTCAGCTTCGCCTGTTCATTTGCTTTTGCCGAACGTGCCAAGATGGAAGGTAATGCCAAAATCATCAAACTGATTGCCCGTGATGAAGCGCTGCACCTCACCGGTACCCAGCATATGCTGCAGATTATTGCCCGTGGCCAGGATGATCCTGCCTTTGCCAACATCGCCGAAGAGTGCAAGCCCGATGTGATTCGTATTTTTGCCGAAGCAGCGCAACAGGAAAAAGAATGGGCCGAATACCTGTTCAAGGACGGCTCCATGATTGGTCTGAACAAGGACATTCTGTGCCAGTACGTTGAATACATCACCAACCAGCGTATTGCAGCCCTGGGATTTGACCGTATCTTTGACGCCCGCTCCAACCCGCTGCCCTGGATCAATTCCTGGCTCAACAGCGACAACGTCCAGGTTGCCCCGCAGGAATCTGAAATCAGTTCCTATCTGGTTGGTGCCCTCGACAGTGAAGTAGATACCAACGACCTCGGCGACTTCGATCTTTGATGAGTCGTACAGATCTACGCCAGAGGCATGCCTCTGGCGCTCCCGCCAGCCAGCCGCAACCTGCGTCAGCAGAAGACAACTTTGCGCTTGATGGCAATATTGAACAGCAACTCCCATTCGAACTCGAAGCACCGGTAGCCGAACCCGACAGCCGCGAGCAACAGGCCGAGTTGTACCTGCCTGAAAGCGACCCGGAACACCCGGAGCAAACGCCACAGCTGGAATTGGAAGGCATGGCACCGCCGGTCTTTGCCGTTGCCCTCAGTGATGGCCGCCAAGCCCGTTTTCAATACGCCAGCAATCTGCTGGAATCACTTGAAGCCCAACAGATTGATGTCCATTTCCAATGCCGGGAAGGTTATTGTGGCAGCTGTCGTGCCCGCTTGATCAGTGGCGAAGTGCATTACTCCAGTGATCCGATGGCTTGGCTGAATGACGGCGAAATTCTGCTATGTTGCTGCATCCCACGCAGTAACGTCACCATCCAGCTGTAATACCCAGCAGTAACGAACCCAACGAGCATAAGGAGAGCACCATGAGCAGCGCACTTGTCTTACCGGAAGCAGGCACCCAGGCTCCAGCATTCACCACCCTGAATCAGCGTGGTGAAACCGTGTCACTCAGTGATTACCAGGGCAAGACCCTGATTCTCTATTTCTATCCCAAAGCCATGACACCAGGCTGTACCACACAGGCCTGCGGACTGCGTGACAGCCAGGCTGAACTGGCTGCACACAACGCCGTCGCTGTCGGCATCAGCCCGGATGCCCCCGCTCGATTGCAAAAGTTTATTGATCGGGATCAGCTCAACTTCGATCTGCTATCCGATGAAGATCACCAGATTGCTGAAGCCTACGGCGTGTGGGGACTCAAGAAATTCATGGGCAAGGAATACATGGGGATTAACCGGATCACTTTTATTATCGGTGAAGACGGCCTGATCCAGCAGGTGATGCCCAAGGTGAAAACCAAAACTCACCACGACGACGTCATTGCGTTACTGGCAAGCCGCCCGTAAGACACACGCATTCGTTCGCGCCTGTCCTGCTGTTCGATTGAACCGCAGGACAGGCGCGAAGGCATCTGAAAAATCGCAGTACATCTATCTCGAGTACATCTATCTCGAGTATTACGAAAATAAAAAACAAGGCAATCTTCGCACCGCAGTCATCCAACCAAACAGGTGATCATCCCCTGTCAGACAAACTGCAGTTGCCCACGCACCTTGTAACAACTGCTGCTATTACAATAGATATAAATCAGCCGACTCTTGTCTAACGTTTCAATCAGATATAAATCGGTAAACTCCGGTGAGTATTCCATCTGCGTGGCATCAAGAATGCGACTGGCAAACCAATGCTCATGGGTACTGGCAGGTACTACCTGCAGCGCGCCCGATCCCAAAACCAGATAAGTCAGTATGGCCAACATGGTGCCTCCTGTCCCCTTTACGGGGTTGGTCGGGTAATAACTCATCCCTGTCGACTTCACTTTCCTGTGAATATGCATTCCTGCGGTTCCGCTCCCCTGTTGTATTGATCAGTATCACTGGCAGCATACTGACGACATCAATTCGATTGCAATTGCCTTTTAATTAATGAGCACGCCCTTTCAAAGTCACCAACAGCTCCGCTTCCGCACGAGCCATACCACAATGATCCATTAGCTCTCCGGCACTGGCACCCAGGCTCACCAACCGGGCCGCCTGCTGATAAGAGGCTTCATCTCCGGGCGTAAACAGATTACGTTGTTCGGCCTCACCCAACCGTTGGGTCAAGTGACGAATTTTTTTGCCCATGCCCACCACGCTCTGATTCATGGCTTGCTGATTCTGTTGTAACAGCAGCAGTTGGCTGTGCTGGCTGGTGTAACCTTGCTGCAGCTGTACCAGCATCAAACGCAAGCGAGCTAATGCTACCAGTCCGATAACCAGTGCAACGGCAGCGGCCGACAATCCGGCCTGTTCAAGTGACATAGGCAACATGATGAATTCCTTCAGACCTTACAGGCCTTGTAACTCTGACCATTCTTCATCGGTCATCAACTTTTCCAGATCGACCAGAATCAGCAGCTCTTCATTTTTATGGCAAACACCCTGAATAAACTTGGCGCTTTCCTCATTTCCCACAGACGGGGTGGTTTCTATTTCTGACTGACGTAAATACACCACCTCGGCCACGGCATCGACCAGAATACCCACGACCTGATTTTCGGCCTCGATAATCACAATACGAGTCTGATCCGTGGTATCGGCACCTGGCAGGGAAAACCGCAATCGGGTGTCGATGACCGTCACCACATTCCCGCGCAGATTAATAATGCCCAGTACATAAGGCGGCGCACCCGGTACCGGGGCAATCTCGGTGTAGCGCAACACTTCCTGCACCTGCATCACATTGATGCCATAGGTCTCGTTCTCCAATCGAAAAGTGACCCACTGCAGTACGGGATCTTCTGCACTTTTATTTCCGGCAATCGCTGACATAAAAACATCCTCACAAAGAAAGGCCGCAGTCTGACGTAAACATGACGAACCGCTCTTAACTATAGATCAGAGCACAATGTGTACCAGTTAGCAGGAAAGAAATATTGTGACACTCACACAGCAAGAGAACCGGCTGGCTCAGTAGGCGTGGCGACCTGGTTTGAGAGAACCTTTACGACGACTGTCTTCCAGTAACTGCAACAGCCCGGGCACATCGATCAAGGCACACATTTCCTTGATTACCGTACCTGCCAGCCAACGGCGTTTACTGGCATCTCCGCGCCACTTGATGGCGTTGTTATCCAGTTTGACGGTATCGAGAATATCCTGACAGGCCAAAGCCCATGGGGATCGATCCAGCTGAATAAAATAATCGTAACCGTCGTCGGCCAGTCGAGTGCCACGCTCCGGCATGATCAGCTGGGCACTGTCGATGATGGTCAGCTTGAGATCATCCCCTTGCCACACCCCCAGCGACCAGCTGGCCTGGCCAAACAGAGGCGTCACACGCTCATTCACCTTATGAACCCCACCCAGTAAAGGCAGGGGAATGGCCAGTTTTAATCCGGATACCGTAAATAGCAGACAGTCGACGCCGCTACTTGATTGCCAATTTAACGACGCCAGATCGGATTTTCCGTCAAGTTCATGACGATGTTCCGTGTCAGCAACCTCAGTGGATCGGCTTGGATTCAGGGCGACATTTTCTGGCTCCACGTTGACCGGCTTGATAACGTCGTCCGGGGTTACCACGGCTTCCCTGGCAACTTCCTTAACTTCCTCCACAGCCACATTCGGTAATGGTGCTTTCAGTTTGACCGGCGGTTCAGCAAACCGTGGCCAGGCAGCGGCGGGGGACGCTTCGGTATTGCTGGCAACTGCAGCAACACTCGTAACAGTAACCACTGCCGTAGCCGGATCACGATGGCCACATGCTTCCGCACTGGCAGGAATAGACGAGTAATCGGACAACTCAGCACCGGATGGTGTGAAAGCCTGATCGACAAACACATCAGCCATCCCCAGCAGGTCATCCAGATAACCCTGCAGCACACCATCAACCAGGTTTTGTCGTTTTTTAATGGCCATTTACATCACCCGCACAAATCAAGCCGGAGCATCAACTGCCCGCAAGACTGCAGTACCTGCTGCTGTAAGCGGGTGCCATGCGGCAACTGGCGCAACAATGACAAGCTGTCCAGCAATTGCAGCGGCAGCCCTTGTGGACGACTGTCACCACAAGGTTGTAGCGGCACCAGTGCCATCCCCGGACGCAGCGAGCTGCTATGGCACACCAGACTGACCGGCTTCACCTTATCGTGTGGCACGGATGTGGCTTGCGTCAGCAAGCTGTCCCAATCGGTTTCAACCGTTGCGCTGTCCGCCAGCAAAGTATCCAGGTAACTCGACACCACACCATCAACACACCGGCTCGTATCAACCATGGTTCGCCTTCTCAATCTCGTTATCCAGCAAGCTGAGTAAATGGCGATAGGCGCGAACTCCCCGGCTTTCGTCTTCCAGCTGATGAGGAAACAGACCCAGCTGACTGGCATCACGCAAGCGGGTATCCACCGGGATCGGCTCCGGTGACAGCTTGTCACGATAGATACGACGCATCTCTTTCAGCGTCGTCACCGAAGCCAGGGTACGACGGTCAAACAGTGTCGGTACAATCAGGTACGGCAATTCCCGCCGTTGTGAACGCATCACCATTTTTAAGGTGTGCACCATACGTTCCAGCCCTTTCAGCGCCAAATGTTCGGTCTGGGTCGGAACCACCAGCTGCTGGCAAGCCGCCAAGGCATTCACCATCAGCACTCCCAGAATCGGTGGCGTATCCAGTAAGGCATAGTCGTACTCATCCCACACCTGAGCCAGTGAGCGTGACAACACCAGACCCATGCCTTCCTGGCCACTGACCTGGCGCTCCAGCGTTGCCAACGACGTCGCCGCAGGCAATAAATGCACATTCCGTAAACTCGTCGGTCGGATCACCTGGCCGATATAATCGCGATTCTTGCAATTATTGTTAAAAAACAATTGATACATACTGTGCTCAAGACTGTCAGGGTCGAGTTTGAAATAGCTCGACAGCGAGCCGTGAGGGTCCAGATCCACCAGCAATACCCGGTGGCCACGCTGACCAAGCAAGCCACCCAGCGTTACCACGCTGGTGGTTTTACCTACGCCACCTTTCTGATTTGCAATCGACCAGACTCGCACTCTGATTACCTCTGGTTAACGGCAATACGGCAACAAGTTGCCGCCGGTTGCCAATTCGTCGTTTCAGGATGCCGCACAGATGTCGACCAACCTGCAATAAAACGTCCACGAAGCGATAACGATGAACGGGATGAACGGATAAAACACCCCCGTTATTCTGTGCGGCAAAAAACATTCCAGAACCCGCCCATGAATAGCCGTTCAGACAGCCGTTCAGCCTGATATTGATGTTCGGACGGTAGATGACGGTAGATAATGCAGCAGGAATACCGCTGCCTGATGATGCTCGCGGGTGCCGGAGTAACAAGGGGATACGCCAATAAGCCATGCCAGCCTCCAAAGCAGGATGCAATCAAACCAGCTCGGTGGCCAATTTGAGTCCAACGTCCTTGAGCGCAACAACATCATCCACATAGCCAGCTTTGGTGACCGCCATTGGCATGCCATAAATCACGCTGCTGGCCTCGTCCTGGGCCCAGATATGGCCACCGCTTGCTTTCATCAGCCGTGCACCTTCTCTGCCGTCTGCACCCATCCCGGTGAGCACAACGCCGAGGGCACTGGCACCAAAATGCTTGGCTGCCGATGCAAAGGCAATATCCACACTGGGACGATAATTCACTCGTTCGTCACTTTCGCGAATACGGATAGCCGCTTGTCCACGGCTTTCGACCATCAGCTGCATCCCGCCCGGTGCAACGTAGACATGACCGGGAACAATCCGGTCACCATCCTTCGCCTCCTTGACGTTGAGGGAACTGATGCTGTTAAGGCGTTCGGCAAATGCCTGGGTAAATGACGCTGGCATGTGCTGAATAATAATCACCGGTTTACGGAAGTTGGCTGGCAAACTCTTGAACAATGTCTGCAACGCCGCCGGGCCACCGGTAGAAGTACCGATCAGTACCAGCTCAATACCCTTCAACTGTTTACGAGCAGCCTCTCTGACGGCAGGCACCGGTGCTTGATCCCGGTCAGCCCGGACGGTACCGGATGCCACCGTTACCGCAGGAGAAGCTGTCGCGAGCGGCGCTGCCGTAACCGGCACGTCCGTTACCGCCTTGCTGGTTGTCACTGGCGGTTCGGTCGTCTTGTCCTGTCGACCCATACGGCAGGCAGACACCGCGACAATTTTTTCAGTCAATAGCCGCCGCATATCTGCGGTGCCCTTGGCCACCGCATCAAAATTTTTCGGCAGATAATCCAGAGCACCCGCATCCAGGGCATCCAGAGTGACCCTGGCACCTTCAAAGGTCAGAGACGAAAACATCAACACCGGCACCGGTCGCCGTATCATGATATTACGCAGCGAGGTAATGCCATCCATCACTGGCATCTCGTAATCCATGGTAATCACATCAGGCTTGAGGGAATCATTCAGCTCAATGGCCTCACGACCGTTAGAAGCATCACCAATAACCGTCATACGCGGATCAGCATTTATAATGTCGGCAACCCTGCGGCGAAAAAAGCCGGAGTCATCTACCACCAGCACACGAATGGCCATAATCGCGAAGTCCCGTTAGCCCGGCCAATACCGGGCCTCTGCAAAAGAGAATGCGGCGGTCAAGCCGCCGAAGAATGACGAGCAGCGTAACGATTCAGCATGCTGGGTATATCCAGAATCAGAGCAATACGACCATCACCAGTAATGGTGGCTCCAGCCATACCCGCCGTGCCTTGCAGCATTTTACCAAGCGGCTTGATCACCACCTCTTCCTGCCCAATCAACTGATCCACCACAAATCCGACGCTCTTGGTGCCCACCGAGACCACCACCACATGTCCACTGGCATCCGCGCCAGAACTGGCCTCGCCACGAATCAGCCAACGCTTGAGATGAAACAGCGGAATCGGCCGATTACGCACCACTACCACTTCCTGACCATCAACAATATTGGTCTGGGTCAGATCGAGATGGAAAATTTCGTTGACGCTGACCAACGGGAAGGCAAACGCCTGGTTTTTCAGCATCACCATCAAGGTCGGCATAATCGCCAGCGTCAACGGCACTTTGATACGGATGGTCGTGCCTACGCCTGGCTTGGAATCAATACTGATAATGCCATTAAGCTGGGTGATCTTGGTTTTCACCACGTCCATGCCCACGCCACGACCCGAGACATCGGATATTTCTTCCTTGGTCGAAAAGCCGGGCGCAAAGATCAGGTTAAAACACTCCTGCTCCGTCAGCCGGTCAGCCGCATCCTGATCCATGACATTTTTTTCCACCGCCTTGCTGCGCAGTACTTCGGCGTCCATGCCCTTGCCGTCATCCTGAATCTGCAGCAGGATGTGATCGCCTTCCTGCTCCGCCGACAGAATCACCAGCCCGACCCGTGGTTTGCCTGCGTGTTCCCGTTCTGCGGGTGTCTCGACACCATGGTCGACAGAATTCCGCACCAGGTGAACCAGTGGATCCGCCAGCGCTTCAACCAGGTTTTTATCCAGATCTGTGTCTTCGCCGCGCAATTCCAGATTAATTTCTTTTTTCAGCTGCCGGGCCAAATCACGCACCACGCGAGGAAAACGGCCAAACACTTTTTTGATCGGCTGCATCCGGGTTTTCATCACCGACGACTGTAAATCGCCCGTCACCACATCCAGATTAGCCACCGCCTTGGCCATGGATTCGTCCTGGCTCTTCAGGCCCAGCCGTACCAGACGATTACGCACCAGCACCAGCTCGCCAACCATGTTCATAATATCGTCAAGGCGCTTGGTATCGACTCGCACGGTTGTTTCAGAGGTTGCGTCTTTCTCTACTGCCTTGCGTCCGCTGTCGGCGGCTTTTGCCGCCGGTGTGGCAGCAGCATTGATCGGCGTTGGCGCAACGGCCTTGACCGGCTCAGGCTGGGCGACAGGAGCCACTGTTTCTACAGCGGCAGCAGTCGCCTCTGGCGTTGAGTTTGAGTCCGTCTCACTCTCAACGCTTCCAGCAAACGCATGCTTGCCCTTGCCATGCAGACGATCCAATAATTCTTCGAATTCGGAATCCGTTATTAGATCCGCAGACCGGGGCATAACCTCCGGCTCACTGCTTTCTGATGTTGTTCCCCGCTCACCGGATGCGTCATCTGCTGGCGACGCCGGAGTGCTGCTGTGTTTGCCCTTGCCATGAATCTGATCCAGCAGGGCTTCAAATTCATCTTCGGTAATTTCATCGCCACTCGCCGCCGATACCGCCGGCAAGTCAAACAGGTCGTCATCATCAGCCGCTGGCTCTGACACAGATGAGGTTGGCTCTGTTGCTACTGGTGTAGCGGCGTCACCATCCAGCGCCGTCAACAGCTGTTCAAATTCATCGTCGGTAATATCGTGGTCGTCGACCAACCCAGTCGCAGGATTTGCTCCGCCGACAGTCATCGTTTCTGCGGCCTTGGTATCATTCACAGACTCAGCAACACCACCCACAACTTCAGCGTCCCCGGACTGGGGTTCCGCCAGCAGATGCAGCTGGTGTATCAGTTCAGGATCGGCAGACTGGGGCTGGCGGCTGGCACGGACGTCATCAAACATTTCGTTCACGCAATCCAGCGCCTGCAATACCACATCCATCAGATCAGCATTAACCCGACGCAAGCCGTTACGCAGGGTATCGAACACGTTTTCTGCGGCATGACAGCAATCTACCAGCGGCGATAGCTGTAAAAATCCGGCTCCCCCTTTGACGGTATGAAAACCGCGAAAGATAGCATTGAGCAGATCCTTGTCATCCGGACGCTGCTCGAGATCGACCAGCTGTTCAGATAACAGCTCGATAATCTCGCCAGCCTCTACCAGGAAATCCTGGAGGATCTCTTCATCAGCATCGAAGCTCATTCATCTGCCCCTTTAAAAACCCAAACTGGACAACAGGTCATCAACGTCATCCTGACTGGCGACCACGCCATCCACCGTTTTATCAATCTGTGGGCCTTCAGCAGCAATCGCAGAGACCTCGTCTTGTTTAACCAATTCCAGATCTGCATGTGTAATACCCGTAATGGAGTCGACCGTACCCGCCATCACCACCAGATTAACCAGCCGACTTTCCACATCCCGAACCAGCGTGGCCACTTTCTGAATCACCTGGCCGGTCAGATCCTGGAAGTCCTGAGCCAGCAGTATGTCGGAGAGCTGATCTTTCAACTCGCCGGACTGCTGTTGGCTAGTGGTCAAAAAAGCGTCGATATCCCGCGACAATACCCGGAACTCATCCGGCTTGAGTTCTTTGTTGAGAAATCGCTGCCATTGTTGCCCTAATGAACCGGCCCGATCCCGAATCGCAAGTGCCAACGGCATGCCGGCATCCACCAGATCCATGGTCCGATTAGCCGACTTGTTGGTCATCTCGATCACGTACTCAAGTTTGTCGGTCGCGCTTTCGATTTCTGACCCGGCACCCGGCGATTCGATGTTGAGGTTTTTGATGGCTTCGTGCAGTGCTCTGGTGAGTCGACCAATTTCTTCATACAGGGTCTTATCCCGTACATCATTCAGCTGATTCACCAGGGACACCGCATGACTGATTTCGCCGCGTTCAATGCTTTCCACCATCGACTGCGCCAGGTTTTTCATTGCCAGGCTGGTCGACTGCGCCAGTTGTTGCGAATTACTCTCGGACATGGGTAAACCCTGGAGTTAGCCTTCGACACGCTCAAAGATTTTTTCAATCTTTTCCTTGAGCACTGCAGCAGTAAATGGCTTCACGACGTAACCGTTAACACCAGCCTGAGCAGCCGCCACGATCTGCTCGCGCTTGGCTTCTGCTGTCACCATTAATACGGGCAAGCTTCGCAGGCGCTCGTCTGCCCTCACTTTCTTGAGCAAATCGATACCTGTCATACCTGGCATATTCCAGTCTGTTACCAGGAAATCGAAGTCACCTTGCTGCAGCATCGGCAAGGCGGTTGATCCATCATCTGCTTCTGCGGTGTTGGTAAATCCCAGATCGCGCAGCAAATTTTTAACGATGCGTCTCATCGTGGAAAAATCGTCAACGATGAGGATTTTCATGTTCTTGTCCAAAACGACCTCCAATAGTCGACTTTTCTAACAAGCCGTTTCTGATGCCCATTGATACCCGTAGTACTCAAGGACTCTACTGCAAGTGTAGACCCAGTCTGACGGTTATCCAGCAAGCCTGGAGAGTTTCCTGTTGTCGCCATGGCCAACCACTAACAACCGCAATCCCTGCGGTTTCATACTGTCAACAAGGGTATCGGCCAGACAGGGGAAAACTGAAAAAACAAGCACAAAAGACGGGAGCAGAACCCGCCCGTTGTATGAACTCAAGTCCGTATTGACTCCGTGTCGGGCGCACTCAACGTCGTACAGTCCCGATGGCAATGCGTCCTATCGATTCAGCTTGCCCAGCCACCCAGTCGAGCCTTTAACCGATGGGCCGCCTGACTGTGAATCTGACACACCCGGCTTTCACTCACTCCCAGTACGGCGCCTATTTCCTTGAGGTTGAGTTCTTCATCATAATAGAGCGATAACACCAGTTGTTCCCGCTCCGGCAGGCCGCGAATGGCATCCGCCAGCTGCTGCTGAAAGGCACTCCGTTCGATACTGTGGGACGGATCATCGCTGCTGGACAACAGGGCATCAACGCCATCAGTACCGTCGTTGTTTTCGAGCATTTCTTCATAGCTGAACAGTCGGCATCCAGCGCTGTCGCGCAGGATTGCGTGATAGTCGTCGGCACTCAGTCCCAGACGCTCAGCCACGTCACTGTCTTCCGCATCGCGGCCGGTTTCACCTTCTATTTGCTGGATCGCTTCACTGATCCGGCGGCTGTTGCGATGCACCGAACGTGGTGCCCAATCGCCCCGACGAATTTCATCCAGCATGGCACCCCGAATACGGATGCCAGCATAGGTTTCAAAGCTGGCGCCTTTGTCGCCATCGTATTTACGCGCTGCTTCCAACAAGCCAATCATGCCAGCCTGGATCAGGTCATTGACCTGCACCGAATCCGGTAGCCGTGCCATCATGTGATGGGCGATACGCTTGACCAGAGTCGCGTGCTCGTGCACACGCTCATCCACCTTGTGTTTTTCAACCTCGGTATAGGCGAGGCAACTGCTCCGATTCACAACTCACACTCCAACCTGTTGCTGCACCAGCCGATCAACAAAAAATTCCAGATGACCCCGTGGTGTCGTTGGTAATGGCCAGGCATCCACTTTTTTCGCCAGCGCCCGGAAGGCAATCGCCGCACGGGAACGGGGATAGGTTTCAATCACCGCTTTCTGACGCTGCACCGCCCGTTTGACGGCGTCGTCCTGGGGAACCGCGCCGACATACTGCAAGGCCACGTCGAGGAAGCGATCCGTCACCTTGGTGAGTTTGGCAAATAGCGCATGGCCGTCTTGTGGGGTACGAACCATATTGGCGACGATACGAAAGCGGAACATGCCGTAATCCCGACTTAACAACTTGATCTGGGCGTAGGCGTCGGTAATCGAGGTGGGTTCGTCGGTCACTACCAGCAATACTTCCTGAGCCGCACACACAAAACTGAGCACGGTATCGGAGATGCCCGCTGCGGTATCAACGATCAAGACGTCGATATCGTCGCCCAGCTCACTGAAGGCCTGTATCAACCCGGCATGCTCCCTATTGTTCAGCTGCGACAGTTTCTGGGTACCAGAGGCCGCCGGTACAATACGAATACCGCCAGGGCCACGAACCATGATGTCGCGCAGGTCACACTCCCCTGCCAGTACATTTTCAATGGTGCGGGCGGAACTGATACCCAACAGAATATCGATATTGGCCAATCCAAGGTCAGCGTCCAATACCACAACACGACGCCCCAGCTCAGCCAGTCCGATCGCCAGGTTGACGGAGACGTTACTTTTACCCACGCCTCCCTTGCCACCGCTGACTGCAATGACTTGAACAGGATGATTTGCCATATTAATGAACTCCTTGTTGGGAACCGGTCTGGCGACGATTGGCCAGACTCATGGCCTCTGCGGCCTGCCAGCGGGTACGCGCCATACGCGCCATTTGCTCCGCCAGCCTGACTAACTTGCCTGCATCCGGATAATGCAGGTCATCGGGAATCTTCGGGCCATCCGCAATCATCACTAATGGCAACCGGGTCAGGGCTGCCACACTCATGGCAGGCCCAAGACTGAAACACTCGTCCAGTTTGGTAAAAATACAGCCCGCCAGTCCGGCCGGTTTGAAGTGTTCATAATTTTCCTGCAAGCAACGTCCCTGACTGGTCAACGGCAAGGTCAGCAAGCAGCGCATGCGCGGACCACTGCCCTTGCGGGTACAGGCCTGCTTCAACATCGATAACTGTCCCTGAAACGATGGATCCTGACTCGCCAGGCCAGCAGTATCGACCAGCACCAGGCGCTTCTTTTTCTTACCCGTCAGTGTTTCCAGCGTCGCCGCCAAGTCTTCGCCTGGGGCCACGGTGTGTAATTCCACGCCTAAAATCCGGGCCACTGAACGCAACTGGTCATGCGCGGCAACGCGATAGCTGTCGATACTCACCAGCGCGACGGCATCAGCACCGTGTTGGATAACAAAGCGGGCGGCCAGTTTGCCAATGGTGGTGGTTTTTCCGGCACCGGTCGGACCCACAAGGGCAAAGACGCCACCCTTGTCGAGGCTGCCCTGTTTGGCGACCGGCAAATCGACCGCCATCTGCCGCAACACTTGCTTCCAGGCCAGCCCCATGTCGTTCTGTTCTGTGACCTGCGAGACGATCCGATCCGACCAGGATGGTTCCAGCCCGACATCCTGGCAACGCTGCCACAGCTGGCTTTGCTTCCAAGTGATCGGACGACCAGTATCCCAGGCGCTGCCACCGTGGCTGACCATCCAGTTTTTTAATTCACTCAGTTCACCACTCATGCGTTCCATCATCTGGTGATACTGGCTGTCATTACTGCTGGCAGACGGCCGTGACGATTGCTCCCTGCCGTCTTCCAACACCGGTGTTGATGACGATCGTGTTGACGGCTGTGCTCCTGCTCTGTCCGGCATGCTTACGGGGGTAAATTCAGGTAATGGCTCTCCAGCAGCGCGGGCACGCTGACGTTCACGGCTCATATCCTTGGCGCGCTCCAGTTCCCGCTGCAGTTCGAGCTGACGTTCAACCTCGACCGGATTCTGTTGCTCACTCTGGTAATCCAGCGCGGCGACCACTTCAAACCCCTCGGCGACTTTCTTGCTCGACAGAATGACGGCATCAGCCCCCAGATCCTGGGATACCAGCCGTAACGCCTGCTGCATATTGGTTCCCATGAAGCGTTTTACTTTCATAGCCACATCTCGCTCTGAATCATCAGGGATTTCCCCAATGCGGTTATCCAGTGACCAACCCTTGCCACCCGGTGTTTTTTATCAACGTTTACTGCCGACAGCAGCCGCAATATTGATACTCTTGTTGTCCGGTATTTCCTGGTACGCCAGCACATGAAGCTGCTCCAGGGTGTTACGAACAAACTGCGCCATCGCTGCCCGTATCTGACTGGTCACCAGCAATACCGCCGGGTGGCCCGCCATTTCCTGTGCCTGCACGGCTTCCGCTAACGAGCGTTGCAAGGTGTCGGCCATTGCCGGTTCAAGAATCAAACCGGCTTGCCCACCCGTTTGCTGCGCCTGCTGTAATGACTGTTGATAGGACTTGAGCAATAACTGTTCCAGTCCTGGATCCAGGGTGACAACCGGCAGCTCATCCCCGTGGCCATAGATGTTCTGGACGATCAGGCGCCGCAGACCCATACGGGCCGATGCCACCAGAGCGGCAGGATCTTGACTATTGGCGGGGCTATTCGCCAAAGATTCGGCGATTGAGCGCAGATCCCGAATCGGCACCTGCTCTTTCAACAGACTTTGCAGTACGGTCAGTAACTGGCTGATCGAGACTTTATTCGGTACCAGCTCTTCAGCCAGCTTGGGGGAGGAAGTCGCTAGCATGTCCAGCAGCTTCTGTACGTCTTCGTGTCCCAATAATTCGTGGGCGTGACGATAGAGTTTCTGATTCAGATGGGTCGCGACAACGGTACTGGCATCCACCACGGTGTAACCGAGTGTCTGGGCGCGGTCTTTCTGGCTGGATTCAATCCAGAACGCATCCATCCCGAATGCCGGGTCACGTGCCGCGATGCCGTCAATCTTGCCAAAAACTTCACCGGGATTAATCGCCATTTCCCGTTCCGGGTAAATTTCGGCTTCAGCCAGCGTAACCCCCATCAGGGTGATGCGGTATTGGTTGGGTAACAGATCGAGATTGTCGCGAATATGAACCGAAGGCATCAGGAAACCCAGATCTTGCGATAGCTTGCGCCGCACCCCCTTGATCCGGTTCAACAGCTGGCCACCCTGATGTTTGTCGACCAACGGAATCAAACGATAGCCCACTTCCAGACCGACGCGATCCACCGGTTCCACGTCGTCCCAGCCCAGCTCCTTGACCTCCAGCTGCTTGATCGCTTGTTCGGCTTTTTCTTTCGGTGCTTCCAGCGCCCCGCCACTGCCCCGCACCGGCAATTTTTCCTGGGCTTTGGGCTTGCCGCCCAGCCGTTTCACCACCGCATCCCCCAACTGGCCGCCCTCTTTCTTGTAACGAATGGCATAAGCCAGACCGCCCGCCACCAGCGCGGAACTGAGGAAGATGGTATGCGGCATACCGGGCACAACCCCCATCAGGAACATCAATCCGGCAGCAACCCCCAGTGCTTGGGGGGCGGCAAACATCTGGCCAAACACCTGCGCACCCATGCCTTCATCACCGCCATTACGCGTCACCATAATGGCAGTCGCGGTCGACAGCAGCAGCGACGGAATCTGGGCAACCAGACCGTCACCAATAGCCAGCAAGGTATACACCTCCACGGCATCGGCAAAATTGAGGTTGTGCTGGCCCATGCCGATAGCAAAACCACCAACAACGTTAATGATCAGAATCAGAATACCGGCGACGGCGTCGCCTTTGACAAATTTGCTGGCACCGTCCATCGAGCCATAAAAATCGGCTTCCGCCGCGACCTCGTTACGCCGACTGCGGGCCTGGTCGGCATCAATCAAACCGGCATTAAGATCCGCATCGATGGCCATTTGCTTGCCCGGCATGGCATCCAGAGTGAAGCGGGCACTCACTTCGGACACCCGTCCGGCACCCTTGGTGACCACCACAAAGTTGATGATCATGAGGATCATAAAGACCACCAGACCAACGGCGTAGTTACCGCCAATCAATACCTCGCCGAAGGCTTCGATCACCTTGCCAGCAGAGTCTCCCCCTTCATGGCCATTCATCAACACCACGCGAGTGGAGGCAACGTTTAACGCCAGCCGCAACAAGGTTGCCACCAGCAGGATGGTCGGGAAAATAGTGAAATCGAGTGGCCGCAGGGCATACACACTCACCAGCAACACAACAATCGACAGAGCAATGTTGAAGGTAAAAAACGTATCCAACAGCAAGGGCGGCAGCGGCAGCGTCATCATCCCCAACAGGATCACCACCATTAATGGCACACTGAGGTTACCCTGGGACAGCAGCGACATACCTTGCTTGACGTGAGAAAACACTTGAGATGTGGCCAATGCCATAACCCTACCTGTCAAAAAACCGTTATCAGACAGGGGGATCGCAATAAATGGGCCAGAAGCAAGAAATCGGAAATCGGAAATCGGAAATCGGAAATCGGAAATCGGAAATCGGAAATC